>JASGDI010000083.1:0-12785 GCA_049841335.1 Niabella sp.
ACTGGCAAGGGGTACTATTACCATCATCGGTGCTACAACTGTAGATGAATACAGGAAACATATCGAAAGGGATGAAGCTTTTGCCCGCCGGTTTGAAGTGCTGAATGTGGAGGAGCCTTCTCCTGCCGTGGCCTTCCGTATGATGAAAACAGTAATACCTTTGTACGAGCAGCATCATAAAATAGAAGTGACGGATGAAACCCTGCACGAATCAATAAGGCTGGCAAAGCGCTATATAAAAGACCGGCGCCTGCCGGATGCAGCCATTGACCTGGCAGACCGTTCCATGGCTGCCCTGCGGCTTGCTACAGACACTGGCGCTACTGCTTTGGCGGCTCAGAAAACAGCATACAGTAGCCTGAAAGAGAATGATGGTATAGATATTACCGAATACCAGTGGCATTACCAGCAGTTAAAGAGTGGCATGAGCCCGATTGTATGGAGCGCTGTGCCTGTGTCGGACGATCCGTTGCAAATGAAGGAGACCGCAACAATAACAGCTTTTTTAGATGAGGTATATAAGGTGCTGGAACCTCTGGCAGAAGAAAAACGTACAGCATTGGATAAACATGATGTGATGTCAATTGTTGCCGATAAAACAGGGATACCCCTGGGGAAGATACAGGCGCAGGAAAAAGAAAGGTTGCTGAATATTGGGGATATTTTGTCGCAGCGTGTGGTAGGGCAGGATCATGCGGTGAAAGTGATCAGTGAATCTATTCTTGAATCTCGCTCAGGACTGGGCAAACCGGGTCAGCCTATCGGCTCGTTCTTTTTCCTGGGACCTACGGGTACGGGTAAAACAGAATTGGCAAAGTCGTTAGCCGATTTTCTTTTCCAGGATGCAAGTAATATCATTCGTTTTGATATGAGCGAATTTAAAGAGGAGCATTCGGCTGCGCTTTTATATGGTGCCCCTCCCGGCTATGTAGGCTATGAGGAAGGAGGGTTGCTGGTAAACAAGATCAGGCAGCAGCCTTACGCTGTTGTTTTGTTTGACGAGATAGAAAAAGCGCACCCATCGGTATTTGATCTTTTCCTCCAGATATTAGACGAAGGTAAGCTGCATGATAAGCTGGGTAAGGAGGGCGACTTCTCCAATTCCCTGATCATTTTTACTTCAAATATCGGTAGTAAATATGTGGTGGATGCTTTTAATAAAGGTGAAATCCCTAACCATTCACAGCTGCTCCAGGTAATGGGCAATCATTTCCGCCCCGAGTTTTTAGGTCGCCTTACCGAGATTGTTCCTTTTGCGCCTATGACGCAGCAAATGGTAGAACGTATTTTAGAGATCAATCTGAAAGACCTATATGCTGCCCTGGAAAAACAGCAGGTTTCGCTTACAATAACACCCGCGGCCAAAAGCAAAATTGCAGTTTTAGGCTTTACGCCTGAATATGGCGCACGCCCGCTGCATGGTGCCATCCGCTCGCAAATACGCAGGCCGCTTTCCAAAAAAATAATAGCCGGGGAATTGGCACCAGGCAGTTCGGTTACGCTTGATGTAGCAGGAGATGAACTAAGCTGGCAGACAAAAGGCTAGTAACTATGAGTTGAAAGCTAAAAGCAAAAGGCTGAAGGCTGATCTCTTCTTCGGACCTCGGACTTTCCTGACTTCCGGTTCATCTGATAAGTTTTTTATCTAAAGTAGTGGATCGGCATAAATTGAAAATGTCTAAGCAGAAATCCCTGGTAACTTCTGCATTGGGGATTTCTATTATGAAACTTAAATTTGAGAATCATAGATATTTTTGTACGGCTTAGGGAGGCCCTTTTAACGAATCAGGATATACTATTAAAGCTGGAACAACTGGATAAAAGGCTTATTAATATGGGGCATGATGTAAAGATGCACGATGGTGAGATCGAAACGATTTTTGAGCTGATCAAAGAGATTATGGAAGAAAAGATGCACCCCAGGCCCCGTAATCCTATTGGCTTTAAAACCAAATCTTCCGGAAAGTAAGGGCTGCAGCGGTTATAACTACCCTTCCCAATCAATAAGAGAAATTTCAAAAGGATACATAAAAGAAGCATGCCTGTCTAACTGGTACCTCAGCTGCTTTTCAAGATAAACCATTTCTTCTTCGGCAAGGCTGCCCTTTGCCAGGTACAGCTGAATATGAATACATCTTGAAATACCTGCATTTCTCCCCGGCAACACCTTCATGTCTTTTTTCACTTCCACTTTTTTTAGCCCCGGACCGAAAAGCTCATGACAAAGCAGCTTTACATCTTCTGCACTTATGATTTTGCCTTTGGTTGACAACTGTCTTACCAGCATTTGTTTTTGTGCGTAATCGCTCAGCATTTCCATGCCTCCCACGGCGGGTGTAACTGCAAAGCAGCTTCCGCTTTGCGTGAGGCTGTGCTGTACGGGTCTGAAGCCTGAATAGGCTTTAACAAAGCCTGCTTCGGCCGGCAATGTGGTCCAGTAAGAGACCTGCACTGTTTCGTCCTGGCTCTTTGATTTTAGCAAAACATACCTGAAGGTCGGCTTCTCGTCTTTAGATTGTTGCACCTGGTCTTCCAGCCGGGTAAGCATTTTAGAGATCTCGTTAAGGCGGGCGCTTATAAAATCGTTGCTGGTTCTGCTGAAATAAGCGCTTTCATCCCTTATAGCTTCCAGCAGGCTTTTCAATGCATTGCGTATGTCATTGCTGCTGTTCCTGCTTACTCTTGCTGCCCGTATAACGGCCTGTCCCTCTTCAACGTTACTATCGGAACCAGCCTCCTGCAGTCTGTATTTCATGCCGTTCAATCCTTCTATTGATTGGATGTCGAGGTAGCTTCCCTGTATCTGCAAAGGGATAATATTCACCCATTTTTCTGTTTTGTGAAATATCTTTTCGGGTTTACGGTTGATGGCGGGGAAGGCGTTAACCGCCATCTGTAAACGTTCCAATATATCGGCTTTGAACGGAATACGCAGGGTAAGTGTGCAATAAACAGGGTTCAGAAGATTGATCTCCTGGACTAATTTATCGGGCAAATCATGCAGCAAAGGATGGGTGCCGGAGGGTGTGCTAACAGTAGCAGCATTCTCATCTATGGTAAAAAACTGGTTGAAGTAGATAGCTGCAATTTCTTTCTGGATCTTCCTGGAATAGTCCGTATCGCTGGTAAAAGCATCCCGTAACGAAGTTTCATACTGATCATTCCTGTAATAACCTTTATGCAGTATAACCGGATTTCCATTTACGGTGAGCGTGGCTTCAAGTAATGAAAAATAAAATTTTTGTGCTTCAGAATGGCCCTTCAGGTCAAAAAAGAACTGCATACCGGCCAGGGAGCTTACAGGAGATTTGTCTGCAATTGTAAAGTGAAGCTGGGTAATCATCCCTTCTTCGGCATCTCCATAAATCAGGGATTTTTTTCCATCATCCTGGTATTTAAAAAGCTTATCGCCAATGCGTATATATCCCAGGCTGCCTTTAACCAGCTTTGTTTCCCCGATAGGCGTAAAATTAAGCTCAGTTTCTTTTGCTGCTTCATCGGCTTTGGAGGTTTTAGCCATTGTGCTGAAGTTGACAGTACTTTTAAGCATACTGTTTTCTCCTGTGGGCTTTGCGGTAAGGATGCAGCTTGCAGGCTTTGCCCTTAACAGCGAATGAGGTAGCATCAGCCCGGCCAGCTCATTCAGCAAATTATTCTGTATATCTTTTATACGGTATCCTAAAGACTCCATTTCGCCGGCAACGGCATCAAAAAGAAGCACCAGCAGCGGGTCAAAGTTGGCTTCTATCTCGTTCTCTTCCAGGTTCCAGTGCTGTGCTGCCAGCCTTATCATCCTGTCCCTGATCTGTTCCCTGCTTTGTACTTCCATGGATAGTTTATTTAAGTTTGATGGGTAAGACGCTATCGCACCTGTTATCTGTATTTATGGATCATGTTACTGGTTACTGGTAAAGGCCAAAGGCATAAGGCTTGATGCATAAAGCTTTCGGCTTTTTGCTTCCAGCTTTTCGCTGTCATATCGTACATCGTACACCATATATCGTACATCTTACATTATGCTGGTTTCTCGTTACTGTCTAACGTCTAAGTACTATCGTCTAAATACTAAGTACTAAAATCTAACTTCTCGTGTCTGTCAACCGTCATCAGTCAATTGTCCTCTTGAAACGGTCGGAAAGTCCGGAAGTCCGAAGAAGAAACCGGCATTCAGCATTTGGCTTTTTGCTTTCAGCCCTGTGCTTATAGTCCATAGTCTATCGTTTAAATACTAAGTACTAAAATCTAACCTCTGTCATCTGCCCTCCGTCATCTGTCAACTTCTTTAGTCCAACGTATAGGGACTGATAAAAAAGCCGGTCTGGAAAGTAAACGGCTCCATGTTACGTTTTGTTTTTCCCTTTACAATGATCTCTATTTTTTTCTTTTGAACCTCTATATTATTAATGACAGCGTTCGACAGGCGCACATTAACATCCAGTACCACATCTGTTATTCTTGTTTCGTACCTGGCAATCTGGTCTTTAAGGCTGTTGATGATGAGCTCTTTTCTTACATCATTATGTAAATGGATATCGTAATCCCTGTCCCAGAATCCTGATCCGTAATGCTCATCTGTTTTATTCTCTCCCGGAACAGTAGTAATAAGGAGGTGGAGGTTCCGGTAAACTGAGGCTAGTAAATTACATCGCGGCAGCTTTTTTTTGTCAAAAAACTCCCCGAACCTGATCGGTAATTTAAGGTATTCCGGTAGGGCCATTTATTTATACTTTATATATATGATTTTAACGCAGTTGCCATTTGTTTCATCCCGTACTACCTGGAATGATTCGATCTTCCGTTTCTTTTTAATAACGATGATGTTCTTTTTTTGCTGTAATTCGTTACACAAAGCGGCAAAGGTTGTAGGCTGGTCATTGGCCATTACCTTGGTGCCCGCGCCATTGCATAGAATATTATTGAAGTCTTCAATATTCTTTTTCCCCTCAATTACTCCCTGCAGCATTGCTTGTATAGCCGGTTCAGGCAGCTGCTCCCAGTTTTTTGAAGTTTTTGGCGTTTCGGCTTCAGCAGGCTCATTATCTTTTGGGTCTTCCAGCGGTTTTTTATCGGGAAGCGGCAGCGGGTCCTGCGGAACAGGAGGCACATCAATAGGGGTGACGGGCGGCAGGGCCGGCGCCTGTTCCAGTGATGCCGCGGCATCAATAACCTGTATTATTTTTTTATATATTTTATTGTTATCAACTTTCAGAACCACGGTGAAATTCCCTGTTTTTGTAAATACAAATTTGGCGGAGTTAGTTGCCTGGGAAGATAGCTCAGGCATTTCTTCAATGCTCCATTCATAATTGGCGCCAACAGCGCTGGTATTGAATATAGCTTCATCTCCCGCAGCAATGATATCGGCAGAAACGATAGGACTGATAGCCGGGGCGTCTGTGGTCATGGCCGTATTGCTTTGGGTAATGCGGATGTTGATAGATTGAAGGCACCTGCCATTTACAAGAGCTTTTACAAGATAGTAGCCCTCTCTGGTATACACCTGCGTTGCTGCCATGCCGGCTTTCTTACCGGATCCATCATCAAAGTCCCATACAATATTACTGCTGTTGTCTTTGAGCGTAGTGGAAAAGGTGATTTGTTCGTTTACATAAAACGTATAGGCATTGTGGGCCTCAATATGGGTGAGCTTTCCGGTTGCGGTTATTTTAAAATCCGCACAGGGTGCATAGGTTACAGCTTTATAAGCTAACAGGCCAATGGATATAAGCGCCAGGCTTATGAAGCACAGCCATACTTTGAAGTCAATACCTCCCCATTTTTTTGAAAGCGAAAAGTGCATACGGTTTTATTTTTGCCGGAGGATAAGGTTTTGTGTTTGCAATTGATTGTACGATTCCTGCCACTTGGCCAGCGAGTTCTTTAACTCAAGTATCTGGGCATTATACATAGCTACTACCGAATCTTTATTACCCGCGGCTCTTAATCCTCTTTTGTCAGACTGTGCATTGTTCAGTGCCCTGATAATCTGGTTATACAATCCTTTAGACGTTACATCATTTTTAGCCAGCAGTGCATCCATCTCCTGTATCTTTTGGGTGATCCTGCCATCGAGCAAACCCGATTTTTGGGGGTCCATATTTACGGTATCCAGTAAAGACTGGGCTTCGGCCATTGCCCTGGAAAAATCCTCCCTGAAACGGTTCTCCTTATCTACAATACTCAATTGCTCCTGTAATTTTTCGTTTTCGGCATACGGTATTTTTACGCCAAAAAATATGGCGGTTACAATAACAGCCACTGTTAAAATAAAAAATAGCAGGAACCGCTGAAATGCTTTTTGTCTTTCCTGTATGTTTAAGGGTTTCATATTAATTGCAATAATTTAGTTTGTAGAAGTCTTTGCATTGCTCTCACCTGCCTGTTACCCGAAAAACCTCCGCTTGGGTTTGGGCGCATTAGCATCTCCGGTATCGTTTATATATCCTTCTTTAACAAAAATTCCCGACTCTTTTCTTTTACCAATGAATTCAAGGTTGCTGAGGGTATTAAACAGCTTGCCGGTAACTTTAGCAAATTGAATAATGTCGGAAATATTCTCATTGATGTCATTATGATTGTAGCGTAATGCTGCCATATTGTTCAACAGGGATTCCAGTTCACCCTGGTTCAGTTCGCTCCATTCGCTCAGGTAATTCATCAGTTCTTCTTTTCCCGATCCTATGCGCAGGTCGATGCTGTTTTTTAAAACCCTCGCCAATCCTGCAATAGCGCTGATCATTTTTACTGGTGGCTCGTAAATATAAAGCCATCTGAAATCTGTTAAAACTTTCCCCAGGTGCAGCATCAGCCTGTCGCAGCAGAACTGTGCCAGCTCGGCCAGTTCGTTCTGCTGGCTTTTCTTATATATTTTTTGCACAATCTGTGAGCAGGCCTGTTCCAGGTTAGCCAAAAAACTATCCAGTTCAGCATGCAGTCCCAGCAGATCCTGTGAAGCATTTACAGACAGGCAGGGCGGGAGATAATCATTGTCCACTTTTAAACTGCCGCTTGCAGGGATCAATTTACCAATAACCAAAGCAAACGGGTTTTGTGTAAACTGGCTGAGCTCATGATGGGGCACCAGTTGTACGGTATGTGCAGGCTTAACATGAGGGAAGCGGGGCGGATTCTCCGAAGGATTGATATCGCCAAACGGAATAGCCTCGTAAGGTTGAAAAGACAGTACCACCCAATGAACTTCATTAGCCGAAGGAGGCAGGGTAACGGAAAGGGCAGGGTTGCCATCAGCGTGGGCGTTGTGCTCTGTTGCCTGGATGTTGATGAACGCCCCGCCAACAGATATAGCCTGGCACGAGATAATATTTACCCTTAAAATGCCCTGGTTGTCAGTAGATAGCTGAACATTAAAATTGTTATCTGCTGGTATGATCCCAAACCTCACCGGGGAAAGCATGGCAGACATAAGGGTATAAAGAGCCGTAGTATGCGCATGATCCTGGGCAATAAAAATGTCTTTATTGAGCTTCATCCCGTCGGTCCAGTTGATATGAGGATATGTTTTTTTCATGATCGGTTTCCTGTTTTCGCATTATTTAAGTGATCCTTTCACAGATAATTACCGTATTCTCTTTTATTTTATTGTATCTTATTGTAAGATCGGGTGCCAGTAATTTTGAAAAGCTGTACCATTTGGGTTTGGTTCTGAAAACCCATTCGCAGGCAGCTCCATCGTTAACGTACTGGATAGGTGTTTCGCTTTGTACTTCGTTATAATCATTTATAAAATGATAAAACAGGTCGCCCAGCTTCATATTCTCAGGGGCCTTGAGCGTAAAATAGGTCCTTTCCCGGTCAGTTGTTTTTTTAGGTATTTCAAAGCCAATCACATAAAGCCGCTCTCTTTCATCCTCATCTGGCAGCTCAATAGGGTTATTCAGCGGATACTGCCAGCCGGTGTACAAAGGCTGAGGTATGGAGATAGCCGCATCAAAAGTATGTAACAGTAAAAAAGGGATCAATAGGAACAGCAGGCATAATAGCATGGGAAAATGCATAAAGTTCTGATCCTTGATAAAGTACTGGAGCGATGAAAATACAGCAACGCATAGCAGCATAATAGAAAGAAAATACAGGAACTCTGCAAAGAACTGCTTGCCCCGGTTGTCGTGCCTTATTTTAAAATACTTTTTATGGATCATCAGTACAATGATCGTCCCGGATAACAAAAAAACAGCTGATAATATCCAGAAAGTGTAAAACAGGTTTTTAGTGATATAGGTAGTAGCAAAGGCAATGCCCGATGCAAGAATTGAAACAATAAAGTTATATATCCATGGCTTTTTGCCGTAATTGCCAAAACTGCTGCTTAATGGTTTTATGAAAGCCATAATTACCAGAGAAGAAGCTAAAAAGGCCCCGGCAAAAATCAGAAAGTATTTTAAAGCCATTTTTGTTGCATTTTGAATAGAGACTACAGGTATGCCCCTGTTCCCAATATATTTTCGTATGTTCCTGCCACAGGGCCGTTTAACGGTACAAAATCAAAGCTGATATCAATGTCAACCGGAATAAATAATTCTGTAAAACGATCAATCACGGCCCGTATCTCGTTACTTTCAGCGTATTTATATAATTCGTTACCAGGAATGCCGGCAATGGTACAGATCCAGGAAGTAGTCATCATATTGGGTTTATTGCCTGTTACCGTATCAACGCCAAGGGTTTGCCTGCTCAATACCGGGGCATCAAGGCTGCCGCTTTCATTAACTTCAGAAAGCGCTATGCTAACTTCCCGGTTCAGCACATAGGCCAAAGCTGTAGCTGTTGCACTAAGGTCTCCCTTGATCATTCCGGAATAGGGCATTAGCTGCAGCATCCTGTTCGCCAGCGCCTGCGGCAAGTCGGGGCTGATGTTCCAGAACCTGTAAAAAGCCTCGTTAAGCTTTCCGTTCTGTATATCGTATAAGGTAGCTCTCTCGGCAGATTCAGCATCGGCTTTATAATGAAAAAGAGCCTGCTCAAGAGGGGCAAAGAAACTTCTTGCGTATTTTTCTTCTTCCTTGAATTGCTTGTGCTCCTCAACAGCATCCTGTACTGAATTGACCCTGCTGTTCCCTTTTGTCTGATGAAATAATCCTTCAGGTAACTTGTCATAGATGCCGTCCCTGTTAAGCAGTAACTCAAAGCTGGTTTTGTGGTTCCGTGTTTCTATAACCATGGCTTCCACATCGTTGCTGTAGCCTTTTTTAAATCCTCCTTTATTAGTGATCTTTATATGATTACGCTGATGGCCCGCATCTTCAAGCGAAGCAAAAACAGCTTCTGCAAGAAAAGATGATTTTACAATAGAAGTATTTGCCGGGCTGCTCATGGTTTTGAATACTTAAAGTTTAGACTGAATGTAAGTATTACATGATTTAGTTTCATCCAAAATTAGAGGAAACTCTTAATAAGGCACATCACTAAAAATAGTGATGTTGTACGGAATGATTATATTCTAAATTTACACTGTTAAATGGGCAGTAATTTATACGCTGAATTCAAAACTTACACCCGGTACCGCAGCCTGTTGAACCACGATGAATCTTTAAATATTTCTACATGCCTGAAAGCTCAGTATTTTCAACAATCGAAATTATAATTCAGGGTTATAATAAAAACAGCCCCGTTATATTTTCCGGCCTGTCGCTTACAGAATCTCTTATAAGCGTTAATGAGTTTTCATTTTTGATGCGACCTTCCGGCGCTGAAGCCACAACGCTTGATGCTATTATCAGCTTTAAAAAACAGGTGCTGGGCAAAGAGGTAGAAATCAACCTTAAAGATGGCGATACATTGGGCCATCAATTTAAGGGCATTATAATGGAAGTAAATTCATCACTGATTGATAACGATTTTTATGAGTTTAATATAGAAGGATGCGGCGCTTTTAGAAAGATTGATGAAATGCCCGAGTATCGTTCATTCTACAAAAAAAAGCTGGATGCTATTATAGATGATGTGTTCCGAAATTCAGCGTTGAAAAACAATGTTAAAAAGAACCCGCAAAATCCCAGTGAGCATCATTATATTGTACAGTACCATCAAAGCGCTTTTGCTTTTTGTGCCTCGCTGGCCACCCGGTTTGGGGAATGGATGTTTTATGATGGCGAAAACCTGCAGTTTGGAAAAAAACCTGAGGGCGATCCTGTTGAGCTGGTGATGCAAAGGGACGTAAGCAATGTAAATATCAAAGCCCAGGCCGTAAGATTGCCAAAGGGTATGGTAAGCACTGATATTTTTAAAAGCGCTGTAATTGAGGCCTCTGCTAAAGAGCAGGTTCCGGGCAATGACATTATTAAGGCAACAGAATCATCCGGGTCAGGAGCCATTGAAGAAGCGCTGGGTAATATGTTTGTGCCTTCAGGCTTTACGCAGGATGTGGTTAAAGAAAAATTTAAGCTGGAACAGCAGGCCACCATGGCGTCCTCGGTTTATGTAACAGGCCATACCCGTACAACTAAACTAAGCGTGGGCAGGATCATTAAAATAAAAGATACCGCCAACGATGGAGGAAAAAATTATATACTTACACAGGTGCAACACACCGCTTTAAACAGCGGCAACTATATGAACCATTTTACGGCTGTGCCCGAAGAAGTGCAGGTGCCACCGTATACTGACCCATTTTATGTATGCAAGGCTACTGCCCAGCCCGCTGTGGTTACTGATAATGAAGATGATGCCGGGCTGGCAAGGGTAAAGGTGAAATTTCCGTGGATGACTGATGAAGAAAAGTCGCCCTGGATAAGCGTGCTGGTTCCTCATGCAGGCAAGGATAAAGGATTCCGGTTCCTGCCGGAGAAAGACGATGAGGTGATGGTTGGTTTTTGGGATGGTAATGTGGAAACGCCTTTTGTGAATGGCGCTTTGTACACAGAAAAAAATTCTGCAGGCATTACTGAAAGCGGCAACAATATAAAAATGATAGGTACCCGCAGCGGACGGAGGTTTGAGATAGATGATGATAAGGGCCTGATCCGTATTTATGATAATAAGGGTACAGAGCCACCCATCAATGCAATCATGTTAAGACGGAGAGATGATTTATTGGATATGGTACTTCAATCCAAAGACAGCGATAGTAAATATGCATCGGTCAGGCTTGCCGGAAAAAATGGGTTTACCATGTTTTATAATGACGGGGATAAAGTGGGGCGTATAGAGTTTACAGTTAGCGATAATAAGCTGTTAGTGTATTCAAAGGGTGATATTGTTATACAGGCTGGCGGCTCTGTAAATATAGATGCTAGTCAGGATATTAATCTGAATGCTACAGGTAATATAAAATGTAATGCCGGGCAGAACCTGGAGCTGGAAGCAGGTGTGGAACTGAAAGGCAAAGCTGTAAATGTAAGTATGAAAGGTGATGCAGGCTTTAAAGCGGAAGGGGCGATGGCAGAGCTGAAGGGCGTGCAGGCCAGTGTGAAAGGAGATGCGATGACGATGGTGAAAGGGGGCGTAGTTATGATCAATTGATAAGTGATGAAATACCTCTGTTACGATACTGCCCTTAATGAAGTATACACACTGGTGAAGCTGATGCAGCGTTACCCGCATTATACCTCCCTGTTTGCTGGTACAGATGATGAAAATATCTGGGATGCCGCACCCTACTTGTTTGAAGTGGAGGAGGATTTTTATGGGCTCAGGCAAGACCTGTTTATCAGCTTACAGCATTGTATTGTATTTGAAACCCGGGAGCCTGTTGAAGAAATGTGCCGGTTTCTGCAATATTATATATATCAGTGGCCGCATATTACAGACAGTTATTTCAGGATCTGGGATGCACGGGTATTATTACGTAACCTGCCGGGATGGACTGTACAGGAAAAGCAGCAGTTCTTTGAGGGGATAGATTGTTTTTTTGTGGAAAGTGAAGATACCCTGTATTTTGATAAATGGACATTAGGCAGGTTTTTCAAACCTGTGGCAGAAAGAATTTTAAAAACCGAAGTGTTGAAACCTTTCCGGGCTGGTGAAGAAAACATCCCGTCTTCAGGCCGGGAGGATAAAGAGGCAACAGCAGGAGGTGAAGACGTGACAGGTTTGGAAAAGAATAATGTGCCAGGCGAAGAATCACCTCCAAAGCGCAGAAGATTTTTTATTGATTAAATAAATGAATTATGGGTCAACCGGCAGCAAGAGTAGGCGATATGCATGTGTGCCCGATGGTTAATGCACTGGTGCCGCACGTTGGAGGCCCGGTACTGCCTGCAGGCGTGCCTACGGTATTGATCCAGGGTTTGCCGGCGGCTACTATGGGTACTATGTGTACCTGTGTGGGCCCTCCTGATGTAATAACTATGGGTAGCAGCGGTGTGCTGATCGGTGGCCGGCCGGCAGCACGCATGGGCGATATGACGGCTCATGGAGGCTCAATTATTTTAGGTTGTTTTACCGTTCTGATTGGTGAAGCGGGCGGCGGTGGCGGATCTGCCGGCGGTGGAGGAGGAGGCGTTGCATCTGCAACTGCAGGCGTAGGCGCTACACAGGCAAAAAAAATAGCGAACAGCGAATCGCTTAAAGAGGCTGCCAAAGAGGGCGAAGACAAGGCTGACAAAACTAAAAAGGAGGATTTCAGCGCTATGTTTTCATTGTATGATGAGGCTCAAAAGCCTTTGAAAGATGTGAAGTATGAAATACAAACCAATGATGGGCAGATACACGAAGGCAAGACCAACAGCAATGGAGAAACAGCCGAGATTTCGGGATATACAAAGGCAGATTGTAAAGTGCGGTTTTTTAATGGTATGGTTTCCAGGTTTTAAACCGGTTATTTAAAG
>JASGDI010000084.1:0-4509 GCA_049841335.1 Niabella sp.
ATTGGGTTATGCTATTAATGATAAAATTAAAATCAGCTCAGGTATTGCCCACACAAAGATCACTGCTTCCCGCTCTTATGATGCAACGGCGTCTTCAGTTCCTTCGGGGGCAATAATGGCAGATAAACCTCTTGGTTTACCGGATGCGTACTCCGCTTCCGGTTCCTTAAAAAGCGCCAATAAGGTTATGGCATCTAACAGTTACGTTACCGGGCCGCAACAAGTCAGCACATTGCAGCAAGTTGAAGGTTCTCTTTCGGGAATTGATATACCGGTAGAAGTAAATTATAATATTGGTAAGAAGCTTTATGCTGCTGCAGGTATTTCCGGTCTGGTAGTTATTAATGATAACAGGAAATATACTTATTTGGATAACCGTAATGAGAAAGTGTCTGTACAAAGTAATAATGGCAGCCTGAAAGAAGACAGGGCCGTTATGTTCAGCGAGAAAAATATAACATCACAGCCCGTAGAGGCCCATGACGATAATGTGCCGTTCCTGGGTTTTTATAACCTGTCTGTTGGCTTCCGGCAAAAGATATCCGGCAGGAACAGCGTTTCGCTTGAGCCATTTATTAAGGTACCTGTAAAGGGTGTTACCCGGCAAAACCTGAATTACACGGGATCGGGCATCCGGTTAAAATTTGACTTTTAAATCCCGTCTTTATGAAGATAAGACCTGCCCTCAACCAGCAGGTCTTTTTATTTTTTTAAAAATTCGGAGTAAATCAAAAATCTATTTTGCTGATTGCGGCCACACCCCTAATTTTGCGCCCGGAGAGATGGCAGAGTGGTCGAATGCGGCGGTCTTGAAAACCGTTGACTGTAACAGGTCCGGGGGTTCGAATCCCTCTCTCTCCGCCTTCGCCCGCCGAAGTTTTAACGAAGGCGGGCTTTTTTTATGCAATAACTTCACCTTTGGTTATAACTTTCTGTAGCGGGCTTCGGCGCACAATGTCCGCTTTTCCCAAACTTCCACTTATATTGTATTGCAATGTGGTATTATGTTTATTTTACTGACAGATATAAAGCCTACCAATTTGAAAAATATTTAAAGAGCGGATCTGGCAGGGCTTTTACAATGAAGCATCTTCTTTAAGGGAATTAGTTGGCTATAGTATTTGCAGATTATTCAAAAATGTCAAAAGCAGGTGTTCGACTGTAATCCCAGTCACCCCCTGACAAGGTCTTCATTGCGAACCCCCTTTTTAACTTGCTGGTTATACTGTTAATCCATCGTATGGTGTAGCAGTTGATGGCGCTCGTTGTTTTCTTTGTTAGTTTGTTTCGGCATAGTTCCTGAAACTGTTCAGAATGGCCAGCCATCCCTCCCGTTGCATATCAACCGGATTTTCATTTTCGGCATCAAACGTTACAGTTATTCTGGTCTCGTTATTTTCATCTGCAAAGACAACTTCCGCCTTTCTTCCATCAGTCATGGTGTAGGAAATGCATTCGTATATCTTTACATTATCGTATATGCCTTCAAAATTAAAGCCCGAACTGCCATCCCTGGCTTCCATTCTTGAAAGGAACCTGCCGCCAGGTCGCAGATCATTTTCGGCCTTTGTGGTGTGCCAATCGTCAGAAGCATTGTTCCATTTGACAATGTGTTTGGGAGAAGTATATTGTTCCCATACTTTTTCTACCGGTGCTTTTACTGTAGCTTCTACGGTGATTTTTGTTGTTTTCATGTTCGTAGTTATTATATTTATTAATTGAATAACCGTATTTTTATTGTAACAGGCCGCATCAGCCAACCTATTTCCATGCATTTATTTTTATAACAGATAAAATGGCCAGTAAAAAACTGAGGACGGCTGCTATTGTACGGATCAAATTCAATTTATTCCAGGGGGTCTCAAACCTTTTCCTCAGTGAAAATATGTCTTGCTGGGTAGCAGAGTCCATATTAAAACGCTCCAGCATATTGTTCAGGGGTACGTTCCCTAATATGGTTACGCCAAACACACCGATAATATATACGGCGGTGGCGGACAGTAACAACCAAAATGACACATGGACGTCTCCCCGGCAGGAAAGCCAGGTAGCCACCGGGAGGGCAACAAGGCTACCCATAAAACCTGTAAAGAACCAGGCGTTGAGTATAGCGGTGTTGATTGATTGGAAAGCCATTATATATTCCCTGTCCGGAAGCCGGCCCAATGCACCTGTGACGGAACAGGCATAGCTGTAAAATAATCCCGCCATCAAACCGGTCAGCAATATCGCTGCTATTTGAGCAAGTTGATAAAAGATCATGAGCAAAAATAGAGGCCCGGCAAAGCCAAAAATTGAACAAATCGGCCAAAACGGTTATTGCGCTTTTTTTAGCTGTAAAGGCCTTTTTCCCGTGAATTTCCTGATGTTCCGTATGAAATGCGATTGGTCGGCATAACCGTTTTCATAGACCACATCGGTCAGTTTTGAGAAATCACCAGTGGAAATCTGATCCAATGAGGTTTGGAACTGTATGATTTTCGCAAACTTTTTCGGGGATATCCCAACGTAATGGTTAAACTTTCTTCGTAATGTCCTTTCAGTGGTATCCAGACGTTTTGCCAATTCCTGTACAGCAATCAGACCCTTATGGTCCTGGATGATTTGAATAGCCCGTTGTATTTTCTGGTATTCCTTCATTCCTTTTTCCCTGGCAAGTTCTGAGAGGCATTTGGCGATGATCTCTGTTTTCCGGCTTATTGGAGAAGAAGTGGCTAATGCCTCCAAAGAATTTTCAATGGCAGCTCCTTTGATCTTTGAGAGGTCGGCACAATCGTCATTAAGTTTTTGGGTGTTAACATCAAAAAACAATCTGGCAGCGAAAGGGTATAGCTGAAAGACAATCATTAAGTAGGGCGTCTTTATCGAAAGCTCATAAGGCTGGATCATTTGGCCGTATAGAAAAAAATTAGTAAGCGCTTTCTTCCTGGGCATTAGAAGCCCCTTTTCCGATTGCAGGTATACAACTCCCGGGTAGCCATCCGCAAAAAATGTAAACGTTGATTCTTTTGCGCTATTCCTGTCTTCCAGAACAAAAATTTCTTTAACGAACAATTCCAGATCGTGGTCGGCAATTATTTTCCTGGCATCTATCAAATTTCAAATCGTTTTGTTTAGCAAATTACTAATTTATCTGCTTTTTAACGGAGATAAGCAACATCATCGGGAGGCTTAATTCTTTGGCTGGTACGGGTTCTTTGACTGCAATTATTTTAAAGCTTTGTTTGCGAAGAGAATGAATAAGTGTAAATTTAAAATAAGAGGAATTAAATAACATGAAAAATCTGATAATAGTCATAACAAGTATTGCTATGCTTTGGGGATGCATATCGAAGAATGAATTATACAAAGGCAACTTGGAAGGAAAAGAATACCGTTTCCAGCAGGTCACTAAAAACCAGGGTTTCAATAAGGCGTATTCGCAGACGTTGAAAATAGAAGGCATTTCCAATGGGCTTGATATTAATGCAGAAAGCACAAGTCCGGGCTATCCTTATTCGTTTAATATATATAAGGATATTCCCTATATTATCTTAGACAGCGTTTCGTATCAATATAAAAATGAGTACAATGATGCGGCAAAGCATTTTGCTACTCTTTATATCAATCCTGATAAATTCAGCAAAGATGATTTTGAACAGTTCGCTGATTTTTTTCAAAACGAATGGAATAATATAAAGAACAAAGTACCATTAAACCAGGGGTACAGAACCTTACAAATTGTTGCGTTGGTTTATGGAACAGATAAGCAGTTTGAGCGGCAATACATGAACAAAGAAACGCCTGCAACGAAAACGATTACCATAAAAACAGACGGACAAATATTATACAGCGAAGCTACCGGTTCTGTACAAAGCACCAACCTTAGTGAAAAAATACAGATGCCTGGAAAAATCATTTATGTAGAAAAAGACGGGCAATATTCCATTGATAATTTGAGGGCTTTCAAAAGCAACAAAGACAGACCACTGGAATTGGATTTTGAGCTGAACGTAAGGTGATGTTTTTCTCAGGGTACCGTCCCATTAGCGCTATTCTCGATAATTATAGCTTTTGCTCTCTCCGCTATTGGATATACTAACAAAATTACACGAGTATTCCTTTTGTGTGAGGAACGGGCAAAAGATTGCAGTATGAATAACGAAAGCCTAAGCTTCACATAGATATTAAGAAGACCCCGGCACTTTTCATTCCTGAAAGAATACGGTTTTGGACTGTAATCTCTTTCAGTCTGCCAGCTAAAATAAAGCCCGCAATAGCGGGGTTTTTCTGTTCAACAACGTTGCGAAACAGCGTTTCAGCAATAGTAGGAAAAACGCAACGCCCCTGAACAGGCGCTACTTTAATTGGTTACTCCCGCTTGCCCGACCAGGTTCCGCTTTGCGGCGGGGTTGTGATGGCGTTCGTCCACGTACCTGATGCAGTTCCTTCCCCTGTAAGTTTACCGGTAAACTCACTGCCTGTTGCTACCGTTCCGATGGTAGCCTTAAAATTGCCATCATTGTTGAC
>JASGDI010000085.1:0-10140 GCA_049841335.1 Niabella sp.
AAAAAGCCTATGATGCCTAATACAGCCCCCAGTAAAAGGCCCGAAATAATTTCCCGGCGCATTACCCGCCACCAGTCCCTGATATGCACTTCGCCAACAGCCATAGCCTGTATAATAAGGGTAGAAGCCTGAGAGCCGCTATTCCCCCCGCTGCTTATAATAAGTGGAATAAAGAGAGCCAGCACTACAGCCCGGGCAATCTCATCTTCAAAAAAAGCCATCGCGGTAGCTGTGAACATTTCTCCTAAGAACAAAATGACCAGCCAGGGGACTCTTTTTTTAAACAGTCGTAAAAGAGGTATATCAAGATAAGGCTCTTCAAATGCCTGGGTACCACCCATTTTTTGCATGTCCTCGCTATACTCTTCTGTGGCCACCCAAAGTATGTCATCAATGGTAACTATACCCAGCAATTTGTTGCTTTCACTAACCACAGGTAAAGCTACGCGGTTATTCATTTTAAATATTTCGCTGGCGGTTTCCTGGTCGTCATAAGCTTTTAAAGAAATGACCCTTTCGTCCATCAGCTCCGAGACTTTGGTACCCGGATCGCTCAGTATAAATTCGCCAATGCGTATGTCATCTAAAAGTTCACCAGCTTTATTGATTACATAAATAACGTTTATGGCTTCACTGTTCTTTCCATATTTCCTGATGATACCAAAAACCTCTTCTACTGTATTATGTGAATAAACATATACATAATCAGGGTTCATCAGCCGGCCAATGCTGTTTTCAGGATATCCCAGGAGCGAAAGTGTAACCCTGCGTTCTTCCGGGTCTAAAAGTTTTATAAGCTCACGCACTGCATCGGCAGGAAGCTCTTCAAGAAAGTCGGTACGGTCATCGGCAGGAAGTTCATTCAAAAGTGCGGCAGTATAGCTGGGCGGCAGTTCCTGTATAATGTTTTTCTGCTCCGTTACTTCAAGCAGCTTGAATACGTTTACAGCACGGTGCACAGACATATTGGCAATGATCAGCGCTGCCTGTTCAGGAAACTCATATACCAGCTCTACCACATCGCTTATATTCTGGTTGTCAAGAAATTCTTTAATTTCTGACCTGTTACCAGAATCAAGGATGACCTCAAACTGTTCCGCTAAGGATACATTGCCTTTTTCCACTTGCATTGGTCAAATTTACGAACTTCACTTATCCGCATAGCCTTTCAAAATTATTTTTTGAATAATTATTTTTGTGTCAAATCATTTATTGTGATAGCACATTGTTTATATATAGCTGATACAGACCAGATGGGCAGGGGAGTGTTTACCTCAGAAGATATATCAAAAGGCTCGGTAATAGAAATAGCGCCGGTACTGGTTATGTCAGCTGCAGAGCGGAAACTCTTAGATAAAACGCTGTTACACGACTATATATTTGAATGGGGAAATGGAAGTAAAGAATGCTGCATGGCTTTAGGATGGGTATCTGTATATAACCATTCCTATAAAAGCAATTGTGAATACGAAATGGATTATAACCGGAAAACTATTACTATTAAAACAGTAAGAAGAGTAAAGGCCGGCGAAGAGCTGTTTATAAATTACAGCGGTACCTGGAATGCAACAAAAAAAGTATGGTTCGATGCAAAATAAGCTAAAAAAGCCTGTTATCTAAACCATACTCCCTGCTGTTTTCAATGCTGATCTTTTTAAAATCGGTATGCGTGGGATTTAACAGGAAGTTGCTTTCTTCCGGTATTACAACCGATGGTATTTTTAGTACAAGTTCTGATTTGGATTGTAAGAACTGGTCTCCTATATATTGGGTATATTCCATATCAGAGCTCCAGTTTTGTTTAAGGGCCGACTGCTCTATCTCGATAATATTATGATCCGGTACGTATATTTCTGCCAAATGAAAAGATGGTAAGAGCCGGGTTTGTGTTCTGTCGTAGTTTACTGCAATTTCCAGTACAGCAAGCGATATATGTTCAGCGGCATAAACCGCATATTGGCCTTTGCTGTTCCAGCGGCCCCCATATAAAAAAGCCCCTTGCCCTGTAAGGTCATCCTTGTATTCAGAACGAACGATCCTGTAGATTTTCATTATGCAGAAATACCGTGTTGAATTCTTCCTAAAGTATCTATGATCTCTTGTATTCCCTGATGTGTGGTAAGCTTGCTTTTGGCAACTTCGCCACCTAAGGAAAAAGGCCTGCTTTGCAACCATGTTTTAAAACCTTCGCGGCCAAACATTTCGTTGCCTGTATCAATTAATGTTTCCAGCAGTAATATGCGTTCTATTTGTAAGCCATTAAAGCCCCCGTCATCTTTTGCATAGCGGTGTAAGGTGCGCTCGCTCATGAAAAGCATATCGGCCCATTCAGCTAAAGTGAAAGCGCCTTTATTCAGGATTTTTTTAAAGTCTTTATAGGTAAAATCTTTTACAAGGGTTTCTGTTTTACTGTTTTTTGGGGTAATGCGATAGATGATTTCCGGCTCAGAAACTATTGTTGCTGATATATTGGGATTGTATTTTTTTAGTGCCTTTTTCATAACTTGTCATTTGTCACAAATATACATGTTTTTTGTCGTATTTTAAACACCTCGTTACTTTTTCTTATAAAAAAAATTTGACCTGCTTATATTTGTTACATTGGAAAAAGAAATCATTATTTATACAGATGGAGCATCACGTGGTAATCCGGGGCCGGGAGGATATGGTGCTATTTTAATGTACAAAGGTCATGCTAAAGAATTGTCGGGGGGATTTAAAAAAACTACTAATAACCGGATGGAGCTCATGGCTGTTATAGAAAGCCTGAAAGTCTTGAAAACTAACAGTCTGCCCGTTATAATTTATTCTGACAGCCAGTATGTAGTGAATGCAGTTACAAAAGGATGGCTCAATAATTGGGTAAGGACGGATTTTAAGGGGGGTAAGAAAAATAAAGATCTGTGGATGCAGTATTATAACCTTGCAAAGAATCTTAACATAACCCTTAGATGGGTGCGGGGTCATGCTGACAACCCCTATAATAACCGGTGCGATCAGCTGGCAACGGCCGCTGCTGATGGAAAAGACCTGAAAGAAGATACAGGGTTTGAATAGGGAATACTGTAACCCTGCTGGGTAGGCATAAGGCCATGAAAAATAAAATATTATATGGATGAAAAAATATTGTCTGACCGTAGATTTAAAAAATGACCCTGCATTAATTACAGAGTATGAGCAATACCATCAGAAAATATGGCCTGAGATAGAGCAAAGCATCCGCGATGCAGGTATTGAGAATATGGAGATATACCGGGTAGAGAACAGGTTATTTATGATAATGGAAGTAGGGGATACTTTTTCTTTTGAAAAGAAAGCCATTGCAGACCAGGCTAATCCTAAAGTACAGGAGTGGGAAGCGCTGATGTGGAAGTATCAGCAGGCGTTGCCTTTTGCTAAGCCGGGGGAAAAGTGGGTATTAATGAAAAACATATTCCGGTTATAATACTATTCCTGATGCCTGTGAAATACTCAAGGATCATTTACATATTGGTGGTTGCTGTATTATTGTCCTCTTGTTATGCAGTACGGGCATATAAATTCCGGAAGTTTGAATTAAAGGATTTAGATAAATTCAGGGTACACCAGGTCCGGAAAAGCAATGCTCCCTTTAGGTTTTTTTATGCTCATAGCACAAATGCTGTTTTGAATGCTTATTTAGACACAAGTTTGAAAAACAGCGGTACTTACGGGTTTCTTGTAGTAAGAAATGATAGTATTCTGTATGAAAGATATTTTAACGGATCAAATGCCGGAAATGTTTTCCCTTCCTTTTCCGTAGCGAAATCTTTCGTAGGCACTTTGGCCCAGGTTGCCCTCCAGGAAGGGTATATCAGCTCTTTTAATGATCCGGTAATCCAATACCTGCCCTGGCTTTCAAAAAGCGATAAGGCCTGGAACCATATAACAGTACAGCAGGTGCTGGATATGCGTACCGGTGTTAAAAGTGATGAAACTTATAACAGCCCGTTTAGTGATGTAATAAAGTTAGGCTTTACAAGAAATATGAAAACCCGTCTCAAAAAAATAAAAATAGAGCCAGGCGCTGAAAGCTTTTCATATAAAAGTGTAAACACACAGGTATTAGGTGCTATTATTGAGGCGGCAACTAAAAAACCGTTACCCGTTTATTTACAGGAAAAACTGTGGGGCCCGCTGGGAATGGAAAGTGATGCTACCTGGCAAACCGATGCAAAAGGTGCTGCCAGGGCTTTCTGCTGCCTGAATGCCACGCTCAGGGATTTTGCCAGGCTGGGCCGTTTGTATTTGAATAAGGGGAACTGGAACGGTAACCAGGTATTATCCGAAAAATGGGTGCAAACAATTTTAAATCCCGATACTATGCTGGCTTACCAGGGATATAAAAATCATTGGTGGAGTAGCAGGGTAATAAGAAGGTTTAACGATTCGGTACAGGCCGCAGATTTTGCCGCATCACAAAACGGCAACTGGTACATTGGTAAGGGCAGCAGAAATGGTAATACTTTTTATAGTGCTTATAACAATCTGCCTGCTGTTTTTGCCCAGGGCATGTTAGGTCAGTTCGTATATATACATCCCCAAAAGAATCTGATCATTGTACGTATGGGTCATGGCTGGAAGCGTTCCGGATCTTATGCACAGAGATTTATCGAAAACCTGGCCGAGATGATTGAGTGATAAAAAAAGCCACTTTTTTGTAAAGTGGCCTCACCAAATATTTCATTACAATCTAATATTCATCTTCATTAAAAAGAAAATCTTCCTGGGTAGGGTAATCGGGCCAGATATCTTCAATCGTCTCATAAACATCGCCCTCATCCTCCAGCTCCTGCAGGTTCTCCACTACTTCCAATGGCGCACCACTACGTATAGCGTAGTCAATCAGTTCATCTTTTGTTGCCGGCCAGGGCGCATCTTCAAGGTAAGAGGCCAATTCAAGTGTCCAAAACATAGTATATCGGTTTTCTATATTAACGTTAATGTGCAACAAAGGGTTGCAGCTATCCAAAAAATTTGTGCAAAAGTAATTGTATTGTGGAATTTACCAAATTGCTTTTTTTGAACCTTTTTTGAACATTTTTGATATTATTTAAAAAGCAAACTTTTACATTTGAAAATTCATATTCTTTGATCTTACAACCATATAAATGATACACGGAAAAAACATCCATAAATCTTACGGAAATATACAGGTGCTGAAAGGGGTTGATATTGAGATCAAAAAAGGGGAAGTAGTATCAATTGTAGGGCCATCAGGCAGTGGTAAAAGCACTTTATTGCATATTTTGGGTACCCTGGATAAGGCAGACAGGGGAGAAGTTGTGATGAACGACACCGTAATAAACGGGCTTGGCTCCAAAAAACTGGCTGTATTTCGTAACCGGAATATTGGGTTCGTTTTCCAGTTTCATCATTTATTACCCGAATTTTCAGCTTTGGAAAATGTGTGTATCCCCGGCTGGATTGCCGGAAGAAAAAAGAAAGAGGTAGAGAATGCTGCAAAAGATTTATTGCAGGTATTGGGCGTTTCGCACAGGCTGAATAATAAGCCCAATGAACTGAGCGGGGGAGAACAGCAGCGTGTAGCCGTAGCCAGGGCGCTTATCAATCAGCCCTCTGTTGTATTTGCTGATGAGCCTACGGGTAACCTCGATACGGCAAACGCCCGTGAGCTGCATGACCTGATTTTTGATTTAAGAACCAGGTTTGCACAAACGTTCCTGATCGTTACACATAATGATGATCTTGCACAGCTCAGCGACAGGGTACTACAAATGAAAGATGGGTTGATAGTATGAAACTAAGCAAAGTTCCCCTATATTTATAGGTTGAATTTATGCTATTGTTTTGCCCGTTAATCAGCACCCGCGCGAAAGTAGCAGGCGTGCAAGGGAAACATAGCAGTTATTGATGCCATAAAAAATACACATAACGATTGTATGAGTAAAAAAAAAGAAAGAAGTATTGTAACCAGGGTAATTGCTGCTTCATCTCTTGGTACCATGATAGAATGGTACGATTTTTACATTTTCGGGATGCTGGCAAAAACTATTTCCACTGAGTTTTTCCCCGAAGGAAATGCTACAGCCGCCTTGCTGAGCACGCTGGCCATTTTTGCAGCCGGATTTATTGTGCGCCCATTTGGAGCTTTGGTATTTGGGAGGCTGGGAGACATTTTTGGAAGAAAGTCTACTTTTTTGCTAACGCTTGTATTAATGGGCGGTTCCACGTTTTTAATTGGTTTGGTGCCCGGGTACAAAACCATAGGTATGGCGGCGCCTTTGATTGTACTTTTTTTGCGGTTGGTACAGGGACTTGCCCTGGGAGGTGAATACGGTGGTGCGGCCACTTATGTTGCTGAACATGCTCCTGCCCAGCGGCGCGGATATTTTACCAGTTGGATTCAAACCACAGCCACCCTGGGATTATTTCTTGCGCTTGGGGTGATTATGCTGGTAAAGCTCAATATGAGCGAAACGGCTTTCAACTCAGAATGGGGTGGCTGGCGTTACCCTTTCTGGTTTTCCATCTTGTTAGTGGGCGTGTCGGTGTACATAAGAATGAAAATGGAAGAATCCCCATTGTTTTCCAAGTTAAAATCAGAAGGTAAAACAGCTAAAAATCCTCTTAAAGAAAGCTTTAGTCATAAGGCCAATTTCAAAATGGTATTGCTGGCGCTTTTTGGGGCAGTAATGGGGCAGGGCGTGGTTTGGTACACGGGCCAGTTTTATGCGCAGAGCTTTTTAGAAACCAAAGCCCTGCTCAATTTTGAGCAAAGCAGAACCATCATGCTTTGGGCGATACTTTTTGCTACGCCGTTTTTTATATTTTTTGGTTGGTTGAGCGATAAGATCGGTCGTAAATGGATCATGCTGCTCGGCATGTTGATCGCTATTGTAACCTATCGTCCCATATTCAGCTATTTTCTGGAAAAATCAGACGTATCTGTCTGGCAGCAGGAAGCAATCGCCTCTCGTAATGTTGAAACTCCTGTAAAGCAGGTATTGCCAGGCTCGGGGGATACTTTAGTCACTTCGGTGCAAACCGTAAAGTTTACTTCAGGAGCGGCATATACACAGCATCAGGTTGATACAGTCCATACAGCATCGCAGGAAATAATAAGTGGTAAACCGGTAATTAAAGATAAGGTGCTATCGCCTGGTATGTACTGGAAATTTGTAGCGCTTGTGTTCTGCCTTATTTTATATGTAACCATGGTGTATGGGCCTATTGCGGCTTTTTTAGTAGAGCTGTTCCCTGTAAGAATACGCTATACGTCAATGTCCTTACCCTATCATATCGGGAACGGTGTATTTGGGGGTTTGGTGCCTTTTATTGGGGTGCTGTTACAAACTACTTTTATAAGTGATCCGTTGGTAGGACTTTGGTACCCGATTGCTGTTGCGGCGCTTTGTTTTGTAATAGGAGCAGTGTACCTTGATAATAAAATTGATGAAAACGTGAACGATTAATTCAAGAATTTAAAAAAAATATATGAACCTCATAAAAAAAATGCTGGGAATAGTTTGGCTTTTACTGGGCCCTGCAGTTATTTATTTTTTAATAGCCGGAGCGGCACAGAATATTGATGCTTCAGGAGATAAAGACATTAACAATCCTGTTATATGGATCATTATTATAGCGATTTTTGTTCCGATTGCTATTGGGTTAATGATTTTTGGGTGGTACGCCTTAAAGGATGAGTACAAAAGGCTGCCGCATACTTCAGAAGAACTTAATTCATAATGATATCTCGCGCATGAACAATAATTATCTAAAAGTGTTATAATCAGTTGTTGCAGGTGTTATATTTGCGAATAGAGAAGTTAATAAAATGTAATGTTTTTGCTTTCTAAGCATTTCAAAAAAATATTTTCATATATCTTCGCGGCAATTGAATGAATAAGTTAGTAAGCTACATATCGTCCATTGTTTTAGCAGGTCTTTTGATGCTGTTAACTATAGGCTTACCCATAACTTACAATTCGGTAAATAAGATCAAAAACGATGTTTCGCAGGGAAATACCTGTGACAATAATCCTTATTCTAATTCTACAGAAGAAAAAACGCCTTCTAATAGCTTAAGCCTTGCAGAAGAATACGTTCATAATACGCACCATGATGTGCATTTATCTCCTTTCCAGGTGAGTATAGCCTATATTCATGCGCATGAGGCCACTTATGTTGCCTATCATGGTGAGCTACATTGTCCTCCGCCCAATAACGCATGGGCATAATATCCCGTTTTTTTATTGAATGCTTTATTTCTTTATGTCTGCCCTTTTATTGGGGAAGGACAGGATTTTAATTATTAAAATTTTATGACAAATCAAACCAGATCGACAGGTTATATCAGGTCGTTGGCAAGTGACCTGCCTGCGTCTATAGTAGTTTTTTTAGTAGCGCTTCCCCTGTGTTTAGGTGTTGCATTAGCTTCTAATGCACCTTTATTCAGTGGCATCATTGCCGGTGTTTGTGGGGGTATTGTAGTGGGCATTTTCAGTGGTTCTCAGTTAAGTGTCAGTGGCCCGGCAGCAGGTTTAACAGCTATTGTAGCTGCAGCCGTCACTTCTTTAGCTTCTTTTGAAGCATTTTTACTGGTGGTGGTTCTTGCCGGGGCCATGCAACTGGTCCTGGGATTTCTTAAGGCTGGTGTGATAGGCGATTATATACCTAATAGCGTAATTAAAGGTATGCTGGCGGCAATAGGCCTTATACTGATCCTGAATCAGTTTCCACATTTGCTGGGCGACAGCACCTCGCCTGATATTGATGAAAATACGCCCAACCCTGATAAGGGTAATATTTTTGTTAACTTTTTCAAGGCTTTTACTAAAATGAACAGCGGGGCTTTCATAATAGGAGCTGTATGCCTTGCCTTCTATTTTTTATGGGAGGGCTTTATAGCCAACAAAAAGGGAATTATTAAATTAATACCCACTCCGTTAATTATTGTATTTATAGGAGTAGGGCTTAATGCCTTATTTGTGAATGCTCAATTTGTAGCGCCGCTGTCAGGAGATCATTTGGTGAACATACCTATTGCAAGCTCTACAGAGGAGTTTTTATCCTTCTTTTCAACGCCGGACTGGAGTATGATTACTAATACGCAGGTATGGACACTTGCCCTGACAGTTGCACTGGTTGCAAGTCTTGAAAGTTTGTTAAGTATTGAGGCCGTTGATGACCTGGATCCATACCAACGAGTATCCCCCACCAACAGGGAGTTGAAAGCTCAGGGGCTGGGGAACCTGCTTTCGGGCCTGATTGGCGGTATTCCTGTAACAAGTGTAATTGTAAGGTCTTCTGCAAATGTTAATTCAGGAGCAAAAACAAAAATGTCAACCATTTATCATGGTATTTTTCTCTTGCTTTCTGTGGCGTTTATACCGGCTTTGCTAAACCTGATACCTAAAGCTGCGCTTGCTGCTATTCTGGTCTTTACGGGCTATAAGCTGGCAAAGCCCTCTCTTTTTAAGGCATTTTATAAGAAAGGATGGGATGTGTTTTTGCCATTTGTGATAACTATAGCAGCTATACTGGCCACAGACCTTCTGAAAGGAGTGATCGTAGGTATTGTTGTGGGTCTTTTCTTCTCCATAAGGTCGAACTTCAGGAAAGCGGTTTTTGTAGTACATGATGATAAGCGGTACCTGTTCCGGTTGCGTAAAGACGTTTCTTTTCTTAATAAGGCAATTATTAAGAACAAGCTGGAAGAAGTGCCCGACAATGCGCATGTGATCATAGACGCCAAAAGAGCCGACTATATTGACAGGGATGTAGTAGAGACTATTGAAGACTTTACACTGCATGCACCTTTAAAAAATATCAAAGTAGAGCTATATACCAGTGGATTTGTAGATCATGGTTTTTCTTATAAAGTACTGGCCAATAATAATGATAATGCCTCGCTCAGAAGAAACTATGAAGAAGTAATTGAGTCTGTAATCCAGGGGAATGGAAATAATAGTAAAAAATAAATAACTTTAAACATTAAATAAAGATGAAATCATATAGTGAATTATTATTAGCTAATAAAGAATGGGCCGCTAAAATGCTGTCAAAAGACCCTTCTTTTTTCGATAGCCTGGCTCAAACGCAAACACCTGAGTTTTTGTGGATCGGATGCAGCGACAGCCGCGTACCTGCCAACGAAAT
>JASGDI010000086.1:0-2516 GCA_049841335.1 Niabella sp.
AAAATATGACACTTCTGCTTTTGGAGAGGACTATAATGAGGCCTTCTTTGAAAATGACGGTCTTGCACGCCTGGAAAAGTTTGTGCAGGATAATGCAGGAAAACTTGCTGTAGTAAATGATGAGGAAAGGTTGGATAGCCCTGTTGCCCGTCCTTCTAAAATACTATGCATTGGTCTAAATTATGCCGATCATGCAAAGGAAACCGGGGCTACTGTTCCGGCTGAACCGGTCATTTTTATGAAATCTACTACTTCTTTGTGCGGTCCTAATGATCAGATTATCATTCCCCGCAACTCAGTAAAAACAGACTGGGAAGTAGAGCTGGCCATTGTAATTGGTAAAAAAGCCAGCTATGTAGATGAAGCTGAGGCAATGGACCATGTAGCAGGATATGTATTGCATAACGATGTAAGCGAGCGTGAATTTCAGTTAGAGCGTGCCGGCACCTGGGATAAAGGAAAAGGTTGCGATACCTTTGCCCCGCTTGGGCCTTTTCTGGCTACCAAAGATGAAATTGCAGATCCCGATAACCTGCGTCTCTGGTTAAAAGTAAACGGGCAAACCATGCAGGACGGCACTACTGCCAACTTTATTTTTAAGCTGCCTTATATCATTTCTTATGTAAGCCAGTTCATGACGCTTTTACCAGGCGATGTAATATCTACCGGTACTCCGGCCGGTGTGGGTATGGGATTCAGTCCATCAGTGTATCTTAAACCAGGCGATGTAGTGGAGCTGGGTATTGACGGATTGGGAACATCAAGTCAGACCTGCGTGGCGTGGAGTAAGTAGGATTTAGTCCATTGATAATAGACCATTGTCCATGGACTTTTTTATAATTTCCACAATAATCAAAATATGATTCGCACGATAGATTCCCACCAGCATTTCTGGGTGTTTGATCCTGTACGCGATTTGTGGATTGATGATTCCATGAAGAAGATACAACGCGATTTCCTGCCTAAAGATCTGAAGCCGGTTTTGGATGAGAATGGCATAGATGGTTGTGTGGTGGTGCAAAGCGACCAGTCGGAAGTGGAAAACTTATTTCAGCTGACCAATGCCATGCAAAATGATTTTGTAAAAGGTGTTGTGGGCTGGGTAGATCTCCGGGCAAAAAATATTGAGGATAAGCTGGCACATTATAGCTACTACAAAAAGATGAAAGGCTTTCGCCATGTGCTGCAGGGAGAGCAGGACAGGGCGTTAATGCTGAAGAAAAGATTTATGAACGGCATCAGCCTTTTGGAAAAATATAATTTTACTTATGATATCCTCATTTTCCCTGATCAACTGAAGCATGCCAAAAAAATGGCGGAGGCTTTTCCGCATCAGAAATTTGTGATCGACCATATTGCCAAACCCTATATAAAAGATGGTAAGATAGATGGCTGGAAGCAGGATATGCAGGCTATAGCCCGGCTATCCAATGTGTACTGTAAAATAAGCGGTATGGTTACCGAGGCCGACTGGAAAAAATGGAAGCCTGCTGATTTTACGCCTTACTTGGATGTAGTGGTTGAGACTTTTAGCCCTAAACGTATTATGTATGGCAGCGACTGGCCGGTTTGCCTTGTTGCGGCCCCGTATAAAAAAATGAAAGCTATTGTAGATGATTATTTTGCCTCTTTTTCAGAACATGAGAAGAGCGCCTTTTATGGAGGGAACGCGATTAAGTTCTATGATTTATAACATGGTCTGACCGTTCGGGTCTGACCATATCACAACAAAAGAACTGTAACTTTATAGAAAGATGCGACAATGTCTATAATAAAATTGCCCTTATTGTTTGTTGGCTCTGAAGGGGAAAAAATGCTTTATACTTTATTCGATAGTGACGCTAACCTGTCCTGTGTTAACTCTAAACGATAAATGCCCGGTCAACAGCCGGGCATTTGTATATGTTTACCTGTAAATATGCTATTCAGTTCCCATTGCTTCCAGCACTTTAGGCGTTACGCCGGTAAAGCTGAAGCCTCCGTCGTGGAAGAGGTTTTGCATGGTAACATACCTGGTAAGGTCGCTGAACATAACTGCCACATAATCTGCGCAGGCTTCAGCAGGAGCATTACCCAGGGGGCTCATTTTTTCCGCATAGTTAATAAAGCTGTCAAAGCCTTTTACACCGCTGCCGGCAGTGGTTGGAGTGGGAGATTGTGAGATCGTATTCACACGCACTTTTTTTCTTTCACCGTAATAATAGCCGAACATCCTGGCTACACTTTCGAGTAAGGCTTTAGCGTCCGCCATTTCGTTATAATCAGGGAAAACACGCTGTGCGGCAATATAAGTAAGCGCTACAACGCTTGCATGCTCATTCAGAGCATCCAGCTCCCAGCATGTTTTTAAAACCTTGTGCAGGCTCATAGAGGAGATGTCGAAGGTTTTTTGATTCCACTCGTAGTTCATCTCGGTATAATGTTTTCCTTTTCTCCGTTGGTATGGGGCTGAACGTGAGAAAAGGAAAACATTATACCGAGATGAACTACGAGTGGAATCAAAAAACCTTCGACAT
>JASGDI010000087.1:0-19136 GCA_049841335.1 Niabella sp.
ATTCTCTTCGTTGGCAAACAGCACAAACCGGATGGTATGTTTGGGCCGGTAGCCCAGGGCTACCAGGGCCCTCAGCACTTCAATGGTTTGTACAATGCCGGCGCCATCGTCATGGGCGCCTTCGCAGTTGTCCCAGCTATCCAGGTGGCCGCCAATGGCAATATACTGATCTGGATATTCGCTTCCTTTTAATTCGCCGATAATGTTGTGCCCTTCCGCATCGGGTAAAAAATGCCCGTTGGTTGTAAGCCGTACTCTTACAGCCGATCCTTTTTCTAATTCAGCAGCCAGCCAGTCGGCATCTCTTAAACCGATGGCCACAGCAGGTATTTTTGTATACAGGGTATCGTAATGCAATCCTCCTGTATGGGGCGTATTGTCTGTACTGTGGCTCATGCTCCGCACTATTACACCAACGGCGCCATATTTTGCAGCGCGCGAAGGCCCCCGGCTGCGGTATTTTACCGCATCACCATAAGCTTCAAAAGTCCTGACGAACCGGGGATTGAATGCATAATTATAAAAAACGATCTTGCCATGCAGCTCATTTTTCCGCTGCTCCAGCTCATCAAAATCTTTTATCAGTATTACCGGTGCCGAAACAGGCGCGTCCTTTCTGCCAAGGGAATTGCCCAGGGCAATAACATTCAGTTGCCTTTTCTTATTCCCGGGCAGTACCGCTATAGCTCCATCCTTACCACCACGTACCCAATGGGGTACCATCACCGGTTGCTTGAAAGTATGAGAGCTCCCTGAGCGTTGTAATAGCTGATAACCCCAGGCTTCGGCCTTATACATTTGCGGAGAGCCGGCCAGCCTGGCGCCAATGTTTTTGGTTAAGGTGCGCAGGTTATCGTAAGCCTGGCTGTTGGTCAGTATTTCATCTGCAATGCGCCTGATAAAAGCTTCATCAGCTGTTTGGGCAAAAGAAGTATGATAAGAGAACAATACCAATACAAAAAGCAATTTCTTTCTCATCCTGTTTTCAGTTTCTGTAAAGATAGCTCCGGGAAAGGGAAAAGTAAAAGGAACCATATTGAAAAGCAGGGCCCTGTTATGCAGACTGGCAAACAGCCCGGAACCAGTTACAATAAAAGCGGGGGAGCCGCGCGAAAGCTAAGTACAAACCCGCTTTCAGCCATATACTCTATTTCCACTGTACGGCCCGGTAACTGTTTATAATAATCCGGTAACTGCTCATCCTGCTTATAAGCTATATTACCCCAGCTATGGTATATGGTGAAACTATGAATAACCGGGCATCCTTCCGGCAAAGCTTCTTCTTCCAGTGTAATGGTAATTGTTTTATGCCGTACCCTGTAGCCCATGCGTTGCAGCCTGGCATCGGTAACAATACCTTTACGAATGATCTTCCTGTTTCCCCTGATGGGTTGTTGTTGCTTTCCTCCCAGTAAGGTAGCAATGAAAAAAATGACTAAAATAAAAAGTGCTGTAAAGATCCCTATAAACCATTCACTGAATAAAAAGCCCAATACCACTACTACTATGCACATTTGTAAAGCGATGCCCCAATAGCCGGCATCAGTTTTTTTTCTTATTTCTTCAAGCGCTTCTGTTGGAAGGGTTATTACTTTTATCATCAGGGATTTCTTTGCTGATGTTTGTGTGTAAGTTCAGCGTAAAGTTTTGCCGGTAAAAATATTAATAAATACCATTGATAGAAAAAACCGGCAGCAGCAGAACAATTTCTTTCTCATCTTGTTATCTGTTTCCGGTAAAGAGCAAAAAGCACCGGTCAGCAACAGATTGGGCGCGTGAAGGATGCGCAGGGCGGCGCTGAAAGCGCCGGTACGCCGTGGCGGCGTACGGAACCCCGCAGCAGCCTGACCCTTGCTTTGAGCGTTTGCTCCGGGTATTGGCAAAGCAAGGGGCACGCCATTATTAAAAAAACAGGGGATGCAGGAAATACAGCAATTTGTACTACTTTGCCTGTCAAACCTCAAAAAGTAATTCAGGATATGCGTATTGGAATTGTTTGCTATCCCACATTTGGCGGTAGTGGTGTATTAGCTACAGAGCTGGGCAAGGCCCTGGCGCAGAAAGGGCACGAAGTGCATTTCATAACGTATCAGCAGCCGGTAAGGCTGAGCGCGTTTATCCCGAATATTTATTACCACGAGGTGCAGGTACCTACTTACCCGTTATTTGATTTTCCGCCTTACGAAACAGCATTGGCCAGTACTATGGTGAATGTGATAAAGAACTATAACCTGGACCTGCTGCATGTGCATTATGCCATTCCGCACGCTTCAGCAGCTTATATGGCCAAGCAAATCTTGCTGGAGCAGGGACACGATATACCGGTTATTACCACGCTGCATGGTACAGATATTACGCTGGTAGGGAAGGATAAAATGTATGCTCCTGTAGTGTCTTTTTCTATTAATAAAAGCGATGTGATCACTGCGGTTTCTCAAAACCTGAAGGAAGAAACATACTCCACTTTTGATATCAAAAAAGATATTGAGGTAGTGTATAATTTTATTGATGTTACGCGCTTTAACCGTAAGCCTATTGATGCTTTTAAGAAAGTGCTGGCGCCTAACGGCGAAAGGATATTGCTGCACGCGTCCAACTTCAGACAGGTAAAGCGCGTACAGGATGTGGTACAGATCTTTAATGAGGTGAATAAGCAGATCCCTTCCAAATTATTATTTATTGGTGACGGGCCGGAAAGACAAACCGCCGAGGCGCAGGGGCAAAACCTGGGCATTTTTGATAAGATGCTTTTTGTAGGTAAGCAGGAGCAGATAGAAGATGTGTTTGCTATTGGTGATTTATTCCTCTTACCTTCGGAATATGAGAGTTTTGGCCTGGCAGCATTAGAAGCCATGGCTTCTAAAGTGCCGGTAATATCATCCAATGCCGGGGGATTGAAGGAAGTAAATATTGATGGCGTTACAGGCTATACGGCGGATGTAGGTGATATAAAAACCATGAGTGAAAAGGCGCTGGAAATTTTACGCGACGATGCTACATTGCAGGGCTTCAGGCAACGCGCTTTTGAACATGCGCAGCAATACAACATGGACCAGATCATTCCCCAATACGAAGCTATATACAGGCAGTTTTGCAGCGATTGTTGGTAGTGAGTGGCGAGAGAAGTGGACAGATGATGGATGACAGAGTTGAAAAGGTTTAAAGTTTAAGACACTAGATCTTAGTACTTAGACGTTAGACAGTAACCCGTATAATGTACGATGTACGAGATGAAAGCCAAAGGCTAAAAGCAGAAAGCTGGAAGCTGGAAGCAAAAAGATAAAAGCCGTATGCCTCAAACCTCCGGCCTTTTAGCCATAAACTGCATAGTACAGAAATTCTATACTCAGATAATAAACAATCAATGCTCTTTGCCGAAAACAGGAAGCTAAACGCTTTAAGCCTTATGCTTCAAGCCTCCGGCCTTCAGCTTTCTGCTGTTGATCTCTATTGACTATCCCATTCCGGGCGTGCAGGCAGCCAGGGCATCACCGGAACTTTGGCTGGAAGGCGATAATAGTTATTCCTTAAAGAATCGTTCCAGCCATTGGGGTTGCTTTTGAATATCTTACTGCTGTAATATACACTGCCTTCTATACCGGGCGTAAACCTTGCAATTTTTATCTGGTCCGGGAGTTGGGAAGGCTTTTTCCAGTTGGCGCTGTTTTCCAGTGCCCTGTAAATGCCGTGGCCAATGTAAACGTGCCTTCCAAAGCTATGGGCTGCCCACCAGTTCACCATTTTTTCGTAGGCAATCAGCGGGTCATTTATTTCGCGGTATAATTGCGGCGTCACATAATCTATCCAGCCTTTGCGCATCCAAAGCAGAATATCGGCATACAGATCGTCATAATTGGTAATCCCTGCGCGACTATCGCTCCCCTGCGTATCATCTTTTAAATTACGCCATACGCTGAAGGGGCTGATCCCGAACTTTACATAAGGCTTGGTTTGCTTAATAGCGATATTAATATTTTTAATGATCGAGTCTACATTGCTGCGGCGCCAATCGCCTTTGCTGAGCGAAGTGCCCGAGCGCTGGTAGGCATAATCGTCGGGAAAAACTTTTCCGGCTATGGGATAAGGATAAAAATAATCGTCCATATGGATGGCGTCTATATCATACCTTCTTACAATATCCTTTATTACATTGATCACGAACTGCTGTACCTGTACATTGGAAGGATTAAAATAACGGGTAGTGCCATAGGTAAGATACCAGTCAGGGTTTTTCCTGATATTATTGTCTGAAGATATAGAAGACTTTCCCACCGTAAACTCCGCCCGGTAAGGATTGAGCCAGGCATGAAATTCCATACCCCGCTTATGCGCTTCCTGTATCATAAAAGCCAAAGGATCATAAAAAGGAACCGGCGCCCGGCCCTGTACACCTGTCAGCCACTGGCTCCAGGGCTCGTAAGGCGATGGGTAAAAAGCATCACCGCTGGGACGTACCTGCACTATTACGGCATTCATACCATTGCGTTGGTGCAGATCCAACTGGCGAATATATTCAGCTTTTTGGGCTTCCACACTGGCATTTTGCGGGGGCCAGTCAATATTCATTACCGTAGCGATCCACACGCCGCGAAACTCGTACCGGGGTTGTGCCTCAGCAAAACGGGTTATACCTAAAAAACCGAAAATGAAAAACAGTGCTGTTATCTTTTGCATAGCCGCAAAAATAGCCAAGTTGTATTAACAGGTCAGACTTTTGAGTGCATTTTATCCAAAAGATCACTTACCAAAGCCGCCTCTTCTTCCGTGATATTACCCAGGTGAGCTGCTATTTGCTGGTCTATTTCATCCAGTTTTTTCAGCAGGCGCAGTCCCTTTAGCGTGATACGCACTTCCACCAGGCGATTGTCTATCTTACTGGTTTGTTTAGTGACCAGCTCTTTGATCAGCAGCCTGTCTACAATACGGCTGGTATCGCTCATTTTATCAATCATACGTTCCCGTATCTGTAGAGTAGAAAGCGGGGAGGGCCGGCTGCCCCTGAGTATACGCAAAATATTATACTGCTGCATTGTAAGCCCCTGTTCGCTAAGACGCTTTTTCAAAAAATCTTCCAGCCACCGGTTGCTGTAGATCAGGTTAAATGCTAATTTTTCATAAGAGCTGGCAAACCGGCTTTGTTTCATTTCATCTTCAATAGTCATAGGTACTATGTTTCAAAATTTTACAGGTACAAAAATCAGTAACACCGAAATAAATATACTAAAACCGACATGATCCTGATAATTATCGGGATTCAGGCTTAAATTACTCAAGGGAAGCATGAATTCTGTCCCGATTTTTTCGGGGTCGGAATATCAAAGATTCCTCCTGGCCAAAAGCAATAATAAATATACAAGAGAAATTTAATATTTTATCCAATGCCGCTCTCAATATTTTAAAAAGCATTATTGCAAAGCAAAAGCAGATTGTATACATTTACCTGATGGAATATAAAGTTATCGGGAAATCAAACCTGAGTGTTTCAGAGATTGGGTTGGGGTGCATGTCTTTATTAAAAAGCCCCGGAAAGGAAGCAGCAAATATAATTGCCGCGGCAACTGATGCCGGTATCAATTATTTCGATACTGCCGATCTTTATGATAAAGGGCAGAACGAGGCCCTGGTTGGTAAATTGCTGAAGCCTGTAAGAAACAAGATCATATTGGCTACCAAAGTGGGTAACCAATGGCGCGAAGATGGCAGCGGCTGGGACTGGAACCCGCGAAAGGACTATATCCTGGAAGCCGTGGATAAAAGCCTTAAACGGCTGCAAACAGATTATATAGACCTGTACCAGCTGCACGGGGGTACTATTGACGACCCTATTGAAGAAACCATTGAAGCCTTTGAGCAGCTGGTGCAACAGGGTAAAATAAGGTACTATGGCATATCCAGTATAAGACCAAATGTGATCCGCAAATACGTTGAGCTTTCCAATATTCAGAGCGTAATGATGCAGTACAGCCTTTTGGATCGACGCCCGGAAGAGGAAATGATAGGGTACCTGCACCAGCACCATATCAGTGTGTTGGCAAGGGGGGCGCTGGCGCAGGGGTTATTAGTCAATAAGCCCGCAAAAGATTACCAGGGTTACAGCTCTGGTGAAGTGTTACAATTACAGCAGGCCTTATCGCAGGAAAAGGGCAGTACTGCGGCATTAGCCATACATTATGTGCTAAGGAATGCTGCTGTTGCAAGCGCCGTTACAGGTTTCAGCAGCCTGCAGCAACTGGAAGAAGTTGTAGCTGCCTGTAATACGAAGCCAGGCGATGAAGTACTGGAACATCTTCGGCAGCTAATCCTTCCAAAGAAATACACCGATCACCGGTAAAAAATTTTTTGAAAGAATGTTTTAATAAGGCAAAATCCCTTATTTTTGCTGCCCCGAAAGGGAAGGTATTCCTCCTTAGCTCAGTTGGTTAGAGCATCTGACTGTTAATCAGAGGGTCGCTGGTTCAAGTCCAGCAGGGGGAGCAAAGCCACGACAATTTTGTCGTGGCTTTTTTGTTTGGGATTTGAGCAGGAGGCCATTATGCATAGTTTTTTGGTAAGTTATGGTTGTGGGGAATATGCTTGGTCGGGAGATCAAACAAAAGACAATCATAGTTTTAGGGTTTTGGACGGTTTACTGAAAAAAGCCAAGAAGCCGACTTTGATGTGGGTTTATAATGATGGGGTATGATAGCGTGTAATCTCAAGCACAATGTTGTCCATAATCGAACGACATCAGGACAAGATTTTGGGATAAATGTCAGTAGATGGATATCGGGCGATATTACCGTTCCCACCTATGGAATAAGCCCTCCTTTGATAGCCTTGCCAATAAGTGTCGCTGTATTTTTGGTGTCGAATTTTTCAATCAGGCTCTTGCGGTGAGTATTGACCGTCGGGATGCTTATAAACAGTTTTTCGGCGATTTCGGCGTTGGTGAGTCCATCGGCTATCAATAGCAGTACTTCTTGCTCCCGTCGGGTGATGACAGGTGTTTCGATCGTCGATTCCCGTAGGGAAAGAGCCGCTTCAAAGCTTAGGTAAGTCCCGCCGGACATGACAATAGTTATGGCGTTCAGCAGTTCTTCTTTAGTGGCATTTTTTAGTGCATATCCCGAAGCTCCATTGTCCATCATGTTGCGAATAATAGCCTGCTGATTGAATGTGCTGAGCCCCAGTACCAATATCGAGGGGTATTTTTCTTTCACTTCCTTGCATAGTTCTGTACCGCTTTTGTCCGGTAGGTTGACATCCATCAAAATGACATCGGGCTGCTGCTGTTTCAAAAACGATAGACATGCTGCTGCCGTCGTTGCATGCCCCATCCACTCGATTTCTTTTTCTTTTTGCAACAGTGAACGGATGCCCTCTATTACCATATAATGGTCGTCTACTATAAAAAGACTTGTTTTCATATTTTTTATTTTTTGACACTAAGACGCAAAGGCACGAAACTTCCGCTAGTGTCATGTCAATCATACTCTTTCGCAATCAATGTCAGGCTGTCCAAAGGACTCCTTCGGAGAGCTTGACGAAGCCCTCTCCTTATACACCCTTCGTCTTCCGATAGCTATTGGAACAGGGTGACAATCAACACGACGTTTTACGGTTGACATGACACTAGCGTCTTAAGCCTTTGCGGTTTCACTTATTTCAATCAAAACGGAAGTACCTTTGTCCGGTTCAGATTGTACATCGATCTTGCCTTTGAGGAAATCGACCCGATTTTGGATATTCTTCCAGCCTATCCCGTCCGATTGGTGGAGGGCTGACGTGTCAAAACCTTGTCCGTCATCTTCCACTGTCACGGCCAGACGGTTTTCTGCCTCGTGGAGATGCGCCTGTACCAACACCTGTGTTGCCGAAGCATGCTTCATGGCATTGTTGACCAACTCCTGCACAATGCGATAAACCGCTACGGACGTCGTTTGTTCTATGTTTGCATTTTCCATGCCAATAGGCTGATAGTTGACCCGCATCGTACTGTTGCGGTCTATCTCACCGCAAAATTCTTTCAACGCCGTATTCAGGCCATATTTTACCAGTATTTCAGGCATCAGATTGTGTGCCACCCGTCGCATTTCTTTGATACTGCTGTCCAGCATATCCAGGCTCCGTTCAAAAGCAAGGGTGTTTTCGGGAGTAAGAATAAGATTTTCTTTCATATTTTGGAATGAATATTTGATACCGCTGAGCATGCCTCCCAGGCCATCGTGCAGGTCTTTGGCCAGGCGGGTGCGCTCCTGTTCTTCGCCTTTGAGGATGGCTTCCGTAGCGGTGAGTTGTTTTTCGGTTTCTAATTCGTCAATTTTTATCTGTTGCAAGTGCTGTCGGTGTTTGTAGTTGCGATAGCTCAACAATAAGATGATCGCCAATGCCGCAGCACCGCCGATAAGGATATAATTCAGGATGTTTTTTTGTTTGAGCTGCGCCTGTTGCAGCTGTATTTGGGCTTCTTTTTTTTCGGTTTGATAGCGGGCTTCCCTTTCAAACGATTCCCGCACTACTTCGCTCCTGGTCAGGCTGTCGTTGATGTTGTGATACTGTTCGCTATAGTCATAGGCCTCCCTGTAGCGACCCTGCGCATAGCGGAGCGTGCGCAGGAGGCTGTAATAATTGCGGAGTTCTTCGGGGTCTTCGGTATGCTCAAAAAAAGCGCCGGCTGCTCCGATGTGCCGCTCCGCTTCGGCGTATTGCTTTTCATGTACGGCAATACGCGCCAGAAGCCAGTGGGACCCCGAAACATGTGTCCGCATATTGAGCTGTTCTGCGAGTTTCATGCTTTTTCGGGCAAAAACGGCCGCGGAGTCCATCCTGCCCAGGTTAAAATAGCCTGAAGATATATTATGGTAGGTATTCCGTACGATACCCCTGTCGAGACTGCCCTTTTCCAACTGCGGCAACACTTCCAGCAGGATCCGGAGACCTTCTTCGTCAGAAGAAATATCGGCTTTCAGGGTCATGTAGTAGGCGTAGGCATCGGCTCCGGATTCGTTCTTGTATTTTTTGCTGATGGCGATGGCTTTCTCCACATACTCATGGGCTTTTTCCTTGTTCTTTAACGTGCTGAAGACCGTACTGAGATTGCCGTAGAGGTCGGACTTCCGCATGTCCAGCCCTTTAACATTGATCGTCTTATCTTTCAGCAGGTCCGGATCTTCAAAAATTGCAGCCGCCCTCAGGAAATAATACAGGCAACTGTCGTACTCGCCTTTCCAATATTTGATGTTGCCCAAATTAAACTCGGTGCCGCCCATTAAATAGCGGTTGTTGTTCCTGGTGGCCGTCTTGAGTGCTAACTGGTAATAATAGTAAGCAGAGTCCAATTCATCAAAATCGCTGTGCCATACACCCAACACCCGATAGGCATTGGATATAGCGTTCAGGTCATTGATTTGTATGCTTTTGCTTAGCGACTCGTCCAGCAGTTGTTTGGAAAGGTCGCTGTCTGTTTCCCGGAGTTGAAACCCCAGTTTTCTAAGGCTATCTACATGGGCTACATTCAGCGGACTATTGCGAATTTGCTCAACCCGGCCCAATATGCTATTCCGCTTCGCATCTTGCGCTTGCGCGAAGACAACTGTCAATAGACCACATAAGTATAAAATAATCCATTTTTTCATACCTCCGGGGTTATTTCATCTAAATGTACAAAAGAACATACAATTTGCTTGCTGTGTACTCCTCTTTTTCGATGATTTTTTGAACATAGAAAATCATCTTTTTTAATGAGGGAAAAGTTGCTTTCGGCGGCTGAAATTTGTGTATCAAGGATAAAGGTAAACACAACATGAAAAGCAACGCATTATGAAAAAGTTCACAATACTACTGGTATCCTTTCTTGCGTTCGTCACTTTGGTGCAGGCACAGAAAAACCCTACAAAAAATAAAAAGGGCGAATCTATGGAAGAAACGATGAAAGAGCTGAAAAAACAAATGGAATCCATGAGCCCCGAGGATAGGAAAATGATGGAGGAAATGGGTGTGTTTGATATACTGAAACAGGCCGGAAAAACAATTCAGGAAGCGGAAAAAATGGGTGTTGACATAAACGCTGAGGCTGCCGCAGATCCCCAAAAAATCTCCGATAAACCCTCTGGGTTGTCCATCCCAACTATCCCTGCGGGCAAAGAACAGCTCAAAGCCTACCTGCAACCGCTGATGCAGCGTACCCATACCGCTATTAAGCCCGACCATAAAGCCGACATAACGAAACACCTCAACAAAGGAAAAGAAACCGGCGAAATTGCCATGGCGTACCTGATCAACAGGGAAATGGACAAAGCCCTGTACCTACTGCTCAACGCCTGCCTCACCGATACCGAAGATTATGCTTCGCTAAACAATCTCGGGGCATTTATGACCATGAGCGGCTATGCCCACCAGTCATTGCCCATCTTGCAGTATGTGCAGAAACAATTTAAGCAAACCCCACCAACCCTGCTTAACAATCTGGGTCAGGCATGGCTTAGCCTAGGCTATTTGGACAAGGCCGAAAAGTTTTTGCAAGATGCGTTCAAAGAAGATTCTACCCAGGTCCAGGCCTCCTATTCGCTGGCCGTAGTGGCCAAGCACCAGGGCAATATGGCCAAGTGCATCGACTACGTCAAACAGACCATCGAAAACGGAGGTGCCACGCCGGATGCACTCAGTATGCTCGCCAATGAGGGTTCGGGAGTAGATATGGGAGAACTGATCAGGTCTAAGTTTAGGCCATACTATAAGAAAGACTACGCCATCACCAAACGCTTCCGGGCGCCTGCCGTGCCAAGCAGTTATGAGCAGGTAATCGCCACCTACGGCAAAGTGGAATCATTTTTTCAGGACATACACCTCACCTCAAATGAAGCCCTGGCTACTGCAACCGAACTGACCGAAGAGTTTGAGAAGCAAAAGATCAAGATTATTCAGGCGCAGAACCTTGATCTCGCCAACATGATGAAAACGCCCGGGGACCAGGGCGCATTGCTCAGGCATCACTTGAAATACAACCACCCACTGAGGACACAGGCCGCTTTTAGAGGAAAATCAGATTATAGCACTTCTCTTGAAGCCAGGATACGTAGGGAAGACGAAAAATGGACGAAAAGTAACAGGGAACTTCAGGAATCCCTTGCAGGAATACAAAAGGCAATAAATATGCTGCACGAAGAGGCAAACAAGCTCGAAGGTGGTGAGAAAGGCGATGAAGAAGTGAAGAGAACAGAATTGCTTGATAAGGCTTGTGCGCTGAGCTGGGACTACCAGATGCAACTGCTCGCCGGCCAGGCAGCCATTGGCAATCTCTATATCCAAAATATGGAAGGCCTGCTGAACCAACAATTGCAGGAAGAAATTTTCTGGGGACTTATAGAAAGCTACCCTGCCGACCCGACAGCTTCGGCCTATCGGGCTTATGCCACCTATTTAACAGGTATTAGCAGTTTACGTAAAGTGTATCCTAACGTTTATGAACTGCGCCAGCCCTGCAAGCAAGATCCGGAAAAGTTTCCGCTCATCACCGGGAAGATACAGCAATGGGAAGCCGACCATTGCAATATGAGCTGGGGCATGGATGTAAAGGTTTTTAAAGGAAAATTTGATTGCAAGGGCATGAAGATGGAGGTGAATTATGGCCCCGTAAGTGCAGGTTACGGCGTTACCCAGAATCCGGTCAACGGGGAAATTTCAAGCCACACCATATCGGTAGATGTAGGCGTAGGCAAATCATTTGATGTTGGGAAAACTGTAATTAAAAGTAAGGTGGGCGCATCTGCAGGGGGATCTATCACCATAGATCGTACAGGCCATATAAGCGATATAACCGCCAGGGGTTCTGCAGGCGCCGGCATTGGCGGTCCTATCGGAAGCGCCGGAGTGGGATTGGGCAGCGTAGAAGTGAGCATGAGTGGGGGCTTTAACTCGTCCGGGCCATCGGTCAAATCGCCCATAAGCAGCTTTTTGAGTGGTAAGTAGTTTCATGCCTTCGTGGCTAAGAAAGTATTAGAGGCAAAAAATTGTTATGAAAAAAATATTCATCTTCTTTTTATGCCTGTGCGGTGCAACAGTCTCCGCACAGGACTGCGACAAAGAACAACTGAAAACCTTGCCGGGCAAATGGTTGCCACAGCCTGGTGATGCCGTTGGCGGTAATTACAAAAATCCAACAGCAATAGAAATTGCAGGTGCAAAAAAAATATTAAACCAGATCAAGCAATTGTTTCAGGAACAATACCAACCTGTCGGGATGGATACCTATCATCATTACCATTTTTTGGCTGATGAAAGTACCGACAAAAACATCTATGGCAATAGTTCTATTTACACCATCCGAAATTTTCTGTTTCATTGTGTAAAAGGCAAAAAAGAAACCAGTGGCGAAGGATTAGGCTCGTATGTCCATATCAATCCGGTTGATTTCGTGAAATTCAGCAGCATTCCTGTTTACGACGAATACGGAAAAGTAAACAGCTCGTTCGGATTTCACGAGTTGACACCTGGTCAGATGACCAAGGGAAAACAATTGCCTGACTTTTCAGACGGATACCACATTATCGAAGGTACAAGCAGCTATCAGGTATGGGTTACCTACGAAGGCAAACAACCCTTTCGGTATGTGAGCCGTAGGGAGTTTTTGGAAAAACAGGTGGCTATCGCCGAAGCAAGATTAAAAGAGACAAATGCGCATTATTCTTCCAAAGGGTGGAAAGAAAACTTAGAGATGTTTCCAGAATTCAAAGAAAAAATGCTGGAGGACAAGAAAAATCATTTATCCATGTTTGAAAAGCCATTGGAAGCCTACCGGCAGGATCTGAAAAAAGATGCGGACTGGCTCAATGAAATGGCCATCGTGAAGCAGGAAAGCGTATCCGGTGTGTACCGCTATGTTTTTACCACAATGGATGATCCTTATATGTCGGCTGTACCCATTATGCCCAATCCCGGTTATTACGACCGCAAACTGCCCAAATGGGCGCCGCAGTTTATCGTGATAGAGGTAAGACATGCCGACCAATTTATTTCTAAAAATGTACGCAAAGTCGTGGATAACAATATCGAATACTTTAAAAATCTGCTAGGAAAATGAAAATGACAGCCCTTATATTACTGTTGGTGCTCCATAGCATTTTTGTTTCGGCACAGACAGATTGCGATCCCGATAAAATTAAGACCGCCCCCGGAACATGGATAACAAGGGGCGACCAAAATACGGGTGGGCTTACCGCAGCAGAACTCGCAGCCGAAAGGAAACTGATTGCTTCCATTCACCAGATTTTCCGGGACAATTATCAGCATGTGGGTGTCTCCATATCGTTTGCGCCCGGTTTTTAAAAAGAAGATTTTTAATAAAGTATAAAAGAAATCATCATGAAAAAAATAATCACCCTGGTAGTTGTTGCCCTTACATGCACATTGGCACATGGACAAATTTTCAATAAAGTCAAAAACAAGGTGCAGGAGAAAATAAACCAACGCATCGATCAAAAAACAGATCAAACCATTGATAAGAGCATAGACAAAACGGAAAGCACTATTGATAAAATCATTAACAAAGTAGGTAACGTAGCCAAAGGAGAGAAAAAGACAGAAGAAGAAGTAGAGGTATCCGATATAGCATACGAAAACAATGCCATCGCTTCCCCCACTGCTACTAAACCCACCTTTAAATCCTATCAAAATTATGACTTCATAGCTGGCGATAGCATTTTGTTTGCAGACAATTTCCTGGACGATGAAGATGGAGAATTCCCTTCGCACTGGAAATTGGGGCAAGGACAGGGTGTTTTGAATACGGTGGAAGACGTGCCGGCATTTTCGCTGACCGAGGGAAACTATGCAGAAGTGTCTCCAAGGATGAAAACAGCAGATTACCTGAATAAAGAATTTACGATCGAATTTGATTATTATCCGCTTAACACGGGCTATATCAGCAATACTCTTATTGTTTTCTTCAAGTATGTAAGAGCGGATGGCCAAAAGCTGACTGCCCAGATCCATTTTCGACATGATGGTAGTATAGAAGTAAACCACCTGCCCCAGAGCAAACAATTTAGCGCCAAACACCCGACGGACAACAAAGCAAGTTTCCCCGATAAATGGCATCACGCTGCATTGAGCTACAAAAACGGGCAATTAAAATGCTATATCGACCAGTACCGTGTGTTGACCATTCCCGATCTGGGTATCGAGCCTTTGGAGTTTGGCTTCGGCGGCAGAGCTTATACCGGGCAGACAAACTTAAAAGATGCACTCATTCTTTTTTCCAATGTTCGTGCGGCTAAGGGTTCAAAAGCAAAAACCATAGGAAAAGAATTTACGGACACCAAAATCGTGACACACGGTATCACCTTTGATTTCGGGAAAGCTGTTATTAAGCCGGAGAGCATGGGTACACTCAACATGATCGTAAAAATACTGAACAACAACCCCAAACTGCAATTTGAAATAGGTGGGCACGCCAGCAAAACAGGCTCAAGTACAAACGCTGCGGCGTTCAATCAGACATTGAGCGAACAGCGGGCGGAGGCTGTGCGCACGCAACTAATCAGCATGGGCATTGATGCAAGCCGGCTAACCACCAAAGGCTACGGGGAAACACAACCCATCGCCGACAATGCCACACCCGAAGGCAGAGCCAGCAACCAACGGGTAGAGTTTACAAAACTTTAAAACGACACAGATAATGAAAAATAATTTTAAACTGACTCAAAGAATGTTTTTGAAAAATCATCTTTTTGTATGATAAATTCCTCTCAACTCACACAGTATCTTCACTTTATAAATATTTAAAAAACAATTGTTATGAAAAAAATGATCACCTTATTCAGCGCCCTACTTATTGTATTGGGTCTGAAAGCACAAAAGCCAGTTGTACAAAAAGAAACCGTAAAACCGGTAGAAAGCACCAGCAAAACTATATCGAACAAGCAGGAGACCATTAAGGGAGGCTTTATCAAAAATGTTAATTCCAAAGATGCGACTATCAAAGATGCTAATTTGAAAGAAGCTACTATAAAAAATGCAGCTTCCAAAGAAATAAAAAAAGCCGGCACAAAACAATAAATTTCTTTGAAACTATGTTTATTTTATTGGCTCCTGGAAACCCCGTCATTTAATCTATTATCATGTTCTTTTTCAACAAAAAAATTCTTCAGCCGACACACATCGAAGTAAGGGAAAGCTCACTACACGGGCGTGGTGTGTTTACCAAAACCCCGATTGCAAGAGGAGTCCTCATAGAGAGGGCGCCTCTTGTTTTTTTGTCGGAAGAAGAAAAAGAGCAGTTGAAATACACCAAACTTTTCAATTACTATTTTTTGTTGGGAAATAGTGACAAGCCAGCGGCCTTTGGTTTTGGTTTTTCGGCTTTTTACAATCATTCCCCGGATGCTAACGCGTATTACAGTTTTTCACGTAAAAGAAATACGCTTAATATTTATGCTTACAAAAATATAGCAGAGGGTAGCGAAGTAACCATCAATTACAATGGCACTCCTACCGATAAAAGCGAAGTATATTTCCCCCAACAACACATAGAATGAAAAAGCAGCTATACTTACAAACAATATCAAAAAAGGGCAGGGGTGTTTTTTGCAATACAGATATCGAAGAAGATGGGATCATCGAAGTGTGCCCGGTCATCATAGTACCAGCGCAAGATTTTGCGACCATATACAATACCGCGCTTGGAGATTACATTTTCTATTTTAACAAAGAAGAGAACACGCTCTCTTTAGCAATGGGTTTTGGCACTATGTATAACTACCGCCAATATCCCAATGCCGTATATGTACTCGACCGTGAAAAAAAAGAGATGATCTTCACGGCCTACCAACATATACCAGCACACACCGAAATATGTATCAATTATGGTGGCGAATATGGCGTTGATTATAGCAAATGGTTTGCTGACAGGGCACTTGAAATGCTTTGACATTTTTTTTAAAATCAGGAAGAGTTGCCTGAAAAATAGACAGTCACGCCAGCAAAACAGGCACAAACGCAAACGCTGCGGCGTTCAATCAGACACTGAGCGAACAAAGGGCGGAGGCAGTGCGCACGCAACTGATCAGCATGGGCATTGATGCAAGCCAACTAACCACCAAACGCTACGGCGAAACACAACCCATCGCCAACAATGCCACACCCGAAGGCAGAGCCAATAACCAGCGTGTGGAGTTTACGAAACGTTACATAAAGTCTATTAAACATTTTACTATAAAATTGTCGGGTTTTAATCGTTTTACAGGGATTTTAATTGTTTTGCCTGTATGCAATATTTAGCAGGAAGATCAATGCTAAAAAGCACTTAGTTCATAATTTGTACTACGACCATCGCCCCGCTCTTGCATATACTGCTTACGGTTTTCTACCGGTATAACTGTCCACGGATAGCCACCTGAAGCCAGCATTACATTCATCAGGCAACGTCCCATTCTTCTGTTTCCATACATATAAGGGTGTACGAACACAAAAATAAAATGCCCTAAAACTACTCTTACCGCAGGTTCGGTTTCCTGCTCCGGCAATTCAAACAACACCGGCATAGCATCCTCGTTCAGATATTCGTGATGATTTTAGCAAACGTTGCTGTGGTAAAATTAGTAAATGTAGACGTATTATTCTTAGCAAATACTGCCGCGGTAAAATTAGTAAATGTTGTCTAATTCCTATTAACCTGTCAACAGGCATAATTTCGGCTTAGGAGCCGGTTTCTTTTCGCTTCAATATTTTACCAAAAAATTAAAAAAAATGGCTATTTGCTAAATGAGCCCGGCCAACCCGCCGCGCCCTTGTTCGGGCTTTATCGTCCGACTTTTTATTATATAGGGTCAGAAGAATAAAAGCTTCAACCACTATAAAGCCTATAAGGTGGGTTATAAAAGCTGCAAATTTGCGGCGAATAGAGTAGCTAATCTCCGCAGGTTTTGGATTTAAAAACACCAGCCCTGGTTTTACATATGCTACAAGACGGTGCAGGGCATAAGCGTTTCTTGCAAGAAAAGGTTATTTTTGAAGTACATCAAAAATTAGTCTATCAGGCGCTTTTTGATGGGAGCATAGCTAATAATGCCTGCAGACAATTACAGGATCGGAATAATTTTAAAAAACAGGAAACCTATAAAAGAAAAACAGGGGAGCAAGTATATACCTTATGGAAATCGTTACATTAGGAGGAAAAGATGAACGGCTGTATCATTTGGTTGCCCATTTGGTAATGGACGAAGAGGTACTGGCTTACAACCTGAACTATCCCTATAAAACATCCCCGGACTACAAATGGTATATCGGAACAGAGAACGGGAAAACCGTTGGGTTTATTCCCGTAAAATTTGACGGTGATAAAGCAGTCATCAACAATTATTATATCGCAGACGATGACAATGCTGTGCTCTCAGCCCTGGTAAAAGAGATCATTCAAACACTCCGTTCTGACTTTGATATCGAAGCGGTGGTACAGATAAGGCATATTCCTCCTTTTGAAAAGTGTGGATTCCCTACTATTCTTCATTGGAAAAGGTACGTGAAAATGAAAATGGATAAATTGAAACCGGAGGGAGATGAAGTGGCTGAAATCTAAAAACGAAGGACAAATGGGAAAGAACGTATATGAGCTTGCAATGCACCGTATCAGGTTAATTTTTAATGAATTTGATAATATCTATATCTCTTTCTCCGGGGGTAAGGACAGTGGCGTGATGCTGAACCTTTGTATCCAATACATAAGGGAGAACGGAATTAAACGGCGGATCGGTCTCTTTCATCTTGACTACGAAGTACAGTACGATAAGACAACTCATTATGTAGATCGTGTTTTAAAAGAAAACCCCGATATTATTGATGTGTACAGGGTTTGTGTTCCGTTTAAAGTAACTACCTGCACGTCCATGCACCAAACCTTCTGGCGTCCCTGGGATGAAAAGCACAAAGACCTCTGGGTAAGGGAAAAACCACAGGGATGCTATACGAAAAGTGATTTCCCGTTTTACAACAGCGAATTGTGGGACTATGATTTCCAGATGCTCTTTGCAGAATGGTACCACCAGTTAAAGAAAGCCGGGAGAACCTGCTGCCTGGTAGGGATACGAACACAGGAAAGTTTCGATCGATGGCGTACGATATACAGCAGCAGAAGAACGAGCTTATATAAAGGATTGAAATGGACGCATCGTATTACGGATAACGTATATAATGCTTATGTTATCCACGACTGGCTCACAACGGATGTATGGGTAGCCAATGGCCGCTTCGGATGGGACTACAACCGCTTATACGATCTTTATTATCAGGCCGGGGTGCCGCTTGAAAAACAACGTGTGGCCAGCCCGTTTATTTCTGCCGCACAGGAAAGCTTATCGCTTTACCGCGCTCTTGATCCCGATATGTGGGGAAAAATGATATGCCGTGTAAACGGGGTCAACTTTACGGCAATATACGGACATACAAGCGCTGTGGGAAGAAATGCAGTTACATTGCCCGAAGGCTACACCTGGGAACGTTATATGCATTTTCTCCTGCAGACGCTACCTGAAAAGACAAGGAAGAATTACCTGAAAAAACTTTCAGTAAGCATTGATTTCTGGCGATATAAGGGAGGGTGCCTGACTGAACAAACTATCGAAAAGCTGCGTGCCATCGGTATTAAAATTGAGGTATCAGGCAACTCGAATTACAAAACAACCAAACGTCCGGTAAGGATGGAGTACCAGGATGATATTGATATTCCTGAATTCAGGAACCTGCCTACCTTTAAGCGCATGTGCGTGTGCATTCTCAAGAACGACCATTTATGCAAATACATGGGATTTGCCCTTACAAAGAAGGAACAGGAGAATAAGCAGCGCACAATAGATTTTTACAAAAAAATATATACATAAATACTCATGGAGGAATATACCAGTCCTGTTTATAACCTGATGCCGGTGCCTGTAGAAAAGATCCGGGCCAATGCCTATAATCCTAATGTGGTGGCGCCGCCGGAGCTGGAATTGCTGGAGCTTTCCATCTGGGAAGATGGCTATACCATGCCCTGTGTTTGTTACTACCTGCCTGAAGAAGATATATATGAACTGGTAGACGGGTTTCACAGGTACACAGTAATGAAAACTTCACAGCGTATTTACGACCGGGAGAAAGGGCTGCTGCCCGTTGTTGTTATACAGAAA
>JASGDI010000088.1:0-2885 GCA_049841335.1 Niabella sp.
AAAAAGTCTCCCCCAAAAATGAAAAAACTTATTTGACAGGTAAAAATCCGAAAAGTGTGAAAAAAATCACCCAAAAAATTAAAAATAAAAAAAGACTGCCCCAATTTTTACTTTTGAGACAGCCTCTATTAAATTACCCCAGTTTTAAATTCACCTTACAGATAAAACAAGCTTTTACAAATGAGTTGTTTTTCAGCGAAAAAGTAGGCATTACTTTGTCTAATCTTTCTATTTTAAAAAACGGCAAGGCCAAAGCCATACGCATAGAAACATTGAATGCCATCTGCAAAGCATTGAACTGCCAGCCCGGGGATATACTGGAGTATAGAAGTGAAGAGGAATAGTACTTATTTCTTTGCGCTTACTTTCCATATAATACCTGCGGTATCATCATTTACCAGCAATGATCCATCGGGAGTAATGGCCACACCAACAGGTCTTCCATGAACCTCACTTTTTTCTTCATCAGCAATAAAACCGGTTAAAAAATCTTCCGGAGGCTGAGGTCTGCCATTTTTAAAAGGAATGAAAACAACTTTATAACCCGACAGGACCGACCGGTTCCAGGAGCCATGCTGTCCAACAAAAGCGCCATTTTTATATTTAGCGGGAAATTTGTTTTTTGTGTAAAAAACGATCCCTAAAGAAGCCGTATGAGGGCCCAAAGGTACATCAGGAACAATGGCCTTATTTACCAGCTCCTGGTGGGGATCATCTGCCCAGCGCGGGTCTTTGATCTTACCAAAGTAGCTAAACGGCCAGCCATACCAGCCGCCACGTTTAACGCTGGTAGCATAATCGGGAACAAGGTTGTCTCCCAGTTCATCGCGCTCATTTACTGCAGTCCAAAGCTCGCCTGTAACAGGATTCCAGTCTAATCCAACCGGGTTGCGCAGGCCGCTTGCATAAATTTTCAGATCGCTGCCGTCGGGGTTAGCTTCAAAGATCAGCGCACGCTTTCCTTCTTCAATTTCCATACCGCGTTCACCTACATTACTGGCGGAGCCTACTGTTATATAAATCTTAGTTCCTTCTTTATTAGCAATAATGTTTCTTGTCCAGTGATTGTTGTATCCTCCTTCCCACAGACTTATAATCTTTTCACCGTCGGCTTTTATTTCAGTATCGCCGGTTTTATAGGGATAGCGGTAAACGCCGTCTGTATTTCCTACATAAAAATAGTTGCCCAATACCAGCATGCCCAGAGGGCGGTTCAGGTTAGTGAGGAAAACATATTTAGCCTCTGCAATACCGTCTTTGTTTACATCTCTGAAAAGTAGGATCCTGTTTGCCGATTCTCTTGTGCCTGCTTCTGAAACAAAAATATCACCGTTAGGTGCAATGTAGGTCCAGCGCGGGTTTTGCAGTCCCTCTGCAAAACGGGTAACCACAAAACCTTCAGGTGCTTTGGGCGCTTTGCCTTCGGGCCATCCAATAGTTCTGCTGTTCTTTCTTGCCGATACCGTTTTATAGGGTGGCTCTAAAGTAAGCGGCCCCACTGTCGTTTGAACAGTTACGGGCGGCTGTGCTGCCAGTACTTTCTTTATTTCATCACCAACTTTATTTTGGGTATAACCACTGGTGGAAGCCATTGCTGCAATGAGAACGAAAGCTGCTGTTTTAATTTGCATCACGATTAATTTTACCTGAATAAAAATGCCGGTTGTTGCCGAACAATGCACCACAGTACAAGTTTGTTCCCGTTTTCGGGACAAGATTGATGCCAGATATTCATCAGCCGGCACCATCAAAATTATGCTTCAAACTCGTAACCAATATCTTTACGATAGTACATATCATCAAATTTTATTTTAGATAATGCCTCTCTTGACTTAGCGGCGGCAGCAGTAATACTGTCCGCAAACGAAGTAGCGCAAAGTACACGGCCACCATTAGTTACTATTTGCCCGTCTTTTTCCTTAGTACCTGCCTGGAATATAATAGCATCCCCGGCTTCTTCAATACCCGCTATCTTATACCCCTTCTCAAAACTTCCGGGATAGCCGCCGCTTACGGCAACCACTGTAACGGCACATCTGCCATCGGTTTCGATCTCCACTCCGTTTAGTTTGTTTTGAGCTGCTGCAAGGCAAAGGCCGGCGAGGTCATTCTTTAAACGCGGCATTACCACTTCTGTTTCGGGATCGCCCATGCGGCAGTTGTATTCAATTACATAAGGCTCGTTGTGTACTTTTATCAAACCAATAAATATAAACCCGGTATAATGAATGCCTTCTTTGTCCAGGCCATCTACAGTAGGCTTAATAATTTTATCTGTTACCTTCTGCATAAAATCATCCGATGCAAAAGGCACCGGGCTTACGGCGCCCATGCCACCCGTGTTTAAGCCGGTATCCTTTTCTCCAATGCGCTTATAATCTTTGGCTTCGGGCAACAGTATATATTCTTTTCCGTCTGTGAGTATAAAAACGCTCATTTCAATTCCGTCCAGGAACTGCTCCACCACTACGGTTTTGCTGGCATCACCAAACTTGGCCTGCATCAGCATGGCTTCAAATTCAATAATTGCGTCGGTATGATTGTCGCAAATAACCACACCTTTACCAGCAGCCAGCCCATCTGCTTTTAAAACGATAGGCAAAGAATGATCTTTTAAATAATTCACCCCTTCTTCGAACTGCTCAACAGAAAACTCCCGGTAAGCTGCTGTAGGGATATGATGCCTTTGCATAAAAGCCTTGGCAAAGGCCTTACTCCCCTCCAACTGAGCGCCAAACTGTGAGGGACCTATAAAATGGATATGCCTTAGCTCCTCTTTCTGAAAATGATCCCAGGCGCCTTTTACCAAAGGCTCTTCAGGACCCGCTATTACCATCTCAATGTTATGATCCAGGCAAAACTTCCCCATCGCGTTAAAGTCGGTA
>JASGDI010000089.1:0-5039 GCA_049841335.1 Niabella sp.
AGTGCTCGCTTCAGCTTCAAATCCACTGTTGTTTACTCTTGCAGAATTGACCAGCGGAGCGGTTATTCCTCCATTGGTTGAAGGTATGGAAAGGCTGGCCAGTATATTTTTGGTAAGCTTATTATAATAGCTCAGGCTCAGGTCTACCTTATTAAATAACCGCGCATCCAAACCAATATTGGTAACAACAGTGGACTCCCATGTTATATCTGCATTACCGAATTGGTTGTACCGCAGGCCGGATGTAGAGGTTTCATTGAACGGGTGCTTTACTATCTCGTAAAAACTCTGCCAATCGTAGTTATCAATTCCATTATTGCCCAGCTCTCCGTAGGAAGCCCTGAATTTTAAATTTGTAAATATATTTGATAATGGCTGAAAGAAGTTTTCCCTTGAAATCACCCAACCTACAGAAGCTGAGGGGAACAATCCCCATCTTTTATCAGGGGCAAACCTTGATGAGCCATCGTACCTTAGGTTAGCTTCAAAAAGATATTTACTATCAAAATTATAATTGAACCTTCCGAAATAGGACCGCATGGCAAAATCGGTGGCATTACCTGTAAGATTGGTAATTTCGCCGGTTGCAGCATTTAACACAGGTGTTTCATAGCTCAGCAGGTCTTGCCGTGTGCCCGAAAAGTTACTTCTCTTAAAATATTCCTGGTTATATCCTACAAGGATATGTCCATTATGTTTTCCAAATGATCTTGTATAATCTGCATAAAGATCGGCTACCTCTCTTCGCGATTTCAGGAAGCCATTGGTCAGCACCAGCGGGGTGCCTTCATTTTTATCAACAATGGTATTTGTTCTGAAATTCCACAGGTCGCTGGGCTGAGAGCCATTCCAGGAATCCTCATGGAAAATATCTGCAAAATAGCTACCTGTTATTGTAAGGCCGGGGAGCGGGTCGATGGTACCAAAGATCTTTCCCATAAACCTGTTACTATTCGTTTCGCCCCGCTGGCGTTGTGCGTCGTATAACGGATTCCTGTCTCCCGATGCGTTGGGCAATGACGGTGCCCCATACCGGCCATCCGGATGACGGGGATAAACACCGGGGTTCACAGCCCTGAACCACTGAAAAACATCGTTTATCACCAGAGGGCCCGCTTTGGATGATAAATAAGATGCATTGCTTCCAAGCTTAAACCATTTATTCACATTATAAGTAAGGTTGTTGCGGAAATTAATGCGCTTAAATCCACTATTGTCAATCATGCCATCATCTTTATAATAATCCATTGACGTATAAAAATTCACTTTATCGCTGCCGCCTCTGGCGGAAACATTATGATTGGTTATTATATTTTTTTTAAGAAGAGCATCCCACCAGTTCGTGCTGGGGTAACCGAATGGATCTGTTTTCATACCCTCTTCCCAATCTGCTATTTCCTTTTCAGTATAGACTGGGGGAAGATCGTCATTTTGTTCGGCCATATTGCTTATACGCATATGATCGGGTGTATAGTAAATATAATCCGGTAATAAAGTAGGGGTTTTAGACCCTGTATAACCATTGTAAGAAAAGTTCACTTTCCCCTTAGCACCTTTTCCTGTTTTGGTGGTGATAAGGATCACTCCGTTTGATGCGCGCGAACCATAAATAGCCGCAGATGCAGCATCTTTTAATATAGATACAGATGCCACATCATTGGGGCTTACTGAATTAATATCGCCCACCTGTCCGTCAATCAATACAAGAGGCGCCGAGCTTATGTTTAATGATCCTACACCCCGAACTGATAAAGCGGCATTATTATTTTCACTCGGCAAACCACTGCCTTGTCTTACGCTTACTCCTGAAGCCATTCCTGCCAGGGCAGAAGAAACATTTGAAATAGCCCTGGAATTCATGGATTGCTTATCAAAATCCACACTGGATACTGCACCCGTCAGGTTAATTTTTTTCTGGGTGCCATATCCCACCACAATAACCTGATCCAGCTCAGCATCTAGCTTTTCCAAAGCCACAAGCATATTGTCGCTTACTTTCACTTCTTTGGAAAGATAGCCCAGCGAGCTAAAAACAAGTATCACATTTTGAGAACTAACGGTTAGCGTAAAAGTGCCGTCTTCCCTGCTTGCTGTTCCATTGGTTGTACCCTTTTCCAGGATACTGACACCCGATAAGGAATTCCCGTCAACATCAGTCACTTTTCCCGATATGACCTTCGCTTTCACTATTTCCCTTGGCACAATTACTACCAGGGAATTATTGATCACTTCATAAGACAACTGCGTGTTGTTAAGGATTCTGCCCATGACATAGCTTAAAGAAGCTTCTTCAACCGAAACGTTCACCAGTCTGTCTTTAGGAAGGATTTCTGTCTTATACACAAAGCGATAATTGCCCTGTGCCTCAATCGCTTTTAATGCAGACTCTACAGGAACATTTTTCAGCTGAATATTTATTTTCTGGGCAGAGGAGCTAACTGCGAAAGCCTGAAACGAAAATATTAAACTTAATACGATAACTAACTTCGTCATTAGCAGATATTTGATAATTCTACTGTCCCTGTGCACGGCAATAGAATTGCGTTTTTTTTGCATAACTTTACATTGGTTTTTAAAAAGAAAAAGTGTTGTTGCAAATACAGCTTTATTTTAAGAGCCGTGGGAGAATGCTGGTAACATTCTCCTTTTTTATTGGAGTCAAGATCAGATAACTTTTATCATATGGGATTTATTTTAGGTTTTAGGAACAATCGTAACTATATTTTTATCAATAGTATAATCAAATCCTCCTGCGAGTTTGAGCGCATGCATCACCTGTTCTAAACTCTCGTCTTTAAACATGCCACTAAATTCTTTATCATTGAGTTTTTCATCTTTTATTTCAACAGAAACACCATACCATCGGGAAATCAACACAGCAACATCCCTGAGTTTACTATCCCTGAAAGCAAGACAATTATCCAACCATTGTGTTTCAATTGCCTGAGAATCATTAAAGGACTTTTCTAAACCAGTGATCTTAATTTCAGCCGTGGCATCGGGTTTCCCCGTTACTGCCTCTTTCTCAATCTTCCCCGGACTCTTAACAATCAACTTTTCGTTTGGCCTGAGTATGATTTTTTTAGAATCCTTGTTATTAATGCTTAATTCAATAAGTCCTTTTACAAGCGTTGTTTGAGATTCCCCGTCTCCCTCATATGCTTTTACGTTAAACGTAGTTCCCAATACTTTAATGTCAAAATTCTGGGTATGAACAATAAACGGGCACTCGGCATCATGAGCAACATCGAAATAAGCTTCTCCTGATAACTGTACATCCCGGCTTTTTTTGCCAAAATCGTCACTATATGAAATTTTACTTCCAGCGTTTAGCCATACAGTACTTCCATCAGGTAATCTCATACTGGTTTTTGAACCCATTTTTGTTGCAACAACAACGTCTTTGGCTGAAAAATCAGGTTGGTTTAATAAAAAGAAAACAACCAACAGCAAAACAGCAGCCATTGAGGTTACCGCTAAATAGAAATATCTCAACCGAAACCGTTTTTGACCAGATATTTTATTTTCCTCGGGCGCCTCTTTTATCCTGGCTTTATTTTTAAGTGAAACCCAACGCTTCTGCAGATAAGTAGGATCCACCTCTTTAATTTCGTCTAATGGCACATTATAAAGCTGATCTGCTATGCCAGAGAGCTCATAATAGCCAGGATTATCAAGAAGAAACCGGCTCAACTCCTCCTGTTCTTTAGATGAAAGTTTTCCTGATTTTTTTTTAAGTATTAGTTCTAAAAATCTGTTATAGCTCATACCGGCAAAATTCCTACATTATATAATAGTCAGCTTTTTTTAAAGAAACCCCCAAAAACATTATCCAGTTTTTTAACTAATGAGCACAATTCCCTATTTATGCCTGGAATTCCTGTTCAAGCTCAGGAAAGAACCGGATAAGCTCAAAACAGGCCTATCAATCTTATGATTGGAGGCCTCCGTATTTATTCAATCCTGAATTCAGCACTCATCCCCGACCTGCTATCACCTCCCACCCAAACTTTAAAGATCCCTTCCTCGCACTTTTTCACCAAATCTCTTCCATAAAACGCTATATCCTCACAAGTAAGCTCAAATTGTACCATCTGCTGTTGTCCAGGTCTTAAAGTTACCTTTTTAAATCCTTTCAGTTCCTTTACAGGGCGTACCACAGACGCCACTTTATCCTGAACATATAACTGTACCACTTCTGCGCCTTCATAGTTCCCTGTATTTTTAACAGTGGCACTTATAATCAATTTACCTGTAACCGGAATAGATGAGGCTGATAGCTTCAGATCCGAGTACTGAAACGCCGTATAGGATAACCCAAATCCGAAGGGATAAAGAGGGTCTTTGCCAGAATCCAGGTAGTAAGAAGTGTTACCTAATGAACTTTGTCTTGCCGCGCGTGGAATGTCATCAATCGGCGTTTCATCTTTAAGCGACGGGCGGCCAGTATTGTTATGATTGTAATACAGGGGAATCTGCCCTACTTCCTTTACAAATGTTACGGGGAGTTTACCACTGGGATTTGCCTTACCAAATAACAGATCAAAAATAGCTGGCCCTCCCATTGTTCCAGGATGGAAATTATAAAGAACTGCATCAACATTGGGTAAATCTCTTGCAATTGTTAATGGGCGGCCTGCCATAATAACCAGCACAACAGGCTTTCCAGCCCTCTTTAAGGCTACCAATAAATCAGACTGGGCCCCTATTAAATTGATATTTGACAAAGAATGTGCTTCCCCTGAAAGAATGGACTCTTCACCTAAGAATACTACCGCTATATCTGATTTGCTAACAGCTTCAACGGCTTTTCCAAACCTGCTGGTATCCTTATCTCTGCTATAATTAAGAGCCGGCTCATAAATGTACTGAATGGAATTATACGCTGTTTGTAAAGCCTTTAGCGGTGTAATAGTATGTTCTTCGTCGCCATCAAATACCCAGGTGCCTAACTGGTCATGGGGAGCATCAGCTAACGGGCCAATCACAGCAATTTTTTTTGTTGGGCTTAAAGGCAATAAGTTATTTTCGTTCTTTAG
>JASGDI010000090.1:0-16098 GCA_049841335.1 Niabella sp.
CCTGAAGTGCGCTCCAGTAGCGAAGTGTATGGGCATACACAGCATCTGCTTACTTCCGCTGAAATTCCTGTATGTGGTATTGCAGGAGATCAGCAGGCCGCATTATTCGGGCAAATGTGCACGCAACCCGGTATGGTAAAAAATACTTATGGCACGGGATGTTTTATGCTGATGAATACCGGCACTCAACCCGTTGTTTCTCATAATAATCTGCTGACTACCATAGCATGGAAAATAAATGACGAAGTACATTATGCTTTAGAAGGAAGCGTGTTTATTGCCGGCGCTGTAGTGCAATGGCTGCGCGATGGTTTAAAGATCATTCAAAGGTCGGGCGATGTGGAAGCCTTAACGGCAACAGAAAAAGATAATGGAGGCGTATATATGGTACCTGCTTTTACCGGCCTGGGCGCTCCTTACTGGAACCAGCATGCACGCGGGATCATTGTAGGTTTAACAAGAGGATCGAGCGACGGGCATATTGCCCGTGCAGCAGTAGAAAGCATTGCTTACCAGGCTATGGATGTATTGAAAGCCATGGAAGCAGATGCCGGTATCACTATAAAAGAAGTGCGTGTGGATGGCGGAGCTACTATTAACGATTACCTGATGCAGTTCCAGGCCAATATTTTAAATACCAGTGTTGTAAGGCCAACGGTTACGGAAACCACCGCTTTAGGTGCGGCATATCTTGCAGGTCTGGCGGTAGGTTTCTGGCAAAATATTAATGAAGTGCAGGCGTACTGGGAAAAAGAAAAAACGTTTGATCCATATATGAAAGAAGAGGTAAGAACCCTGTTGCAAAGCAATTGGAAGCGTGCTATAAAAGCGGCACAGGCATGGGCGGAGTAGGCACCTCCAACCTCCCCGAAGGGGAGGCTGTTAATCATGAGACAGGGCGTCAATTATAATATTAATTTAAACAATTTTTTTCATTCCCCTTTCGGGGGAAAAAAAGGGGGCTTATGAATATTTTTACAAGCGAACTGATAGGTACAGCCATACTGATTGTTTTAGGTAATGGCGTAGTGGCCAACGTAGTTTTGAGTAAGACCAAAGGCCACAACAGCGGCTGGATCGTTATTACCTTTGGATGGGCTATGGCTGTTTTTGCAGGCGTGTTTATTTCGTCAAAGGCAAGCGGGGCGCACCTCAATCCGGCCGTTACACTGGCTTTGGTATGGCTTGCGAAGATTGAGCCGGGGTTGATACTGCAGTATATAAGCGGGCAAATGCTGGGCGCCATGCTGGGCTCTTTATTAGTATGGCTCATATATAAGCAGCATTATTCCCAAACCGAAGATACAGTAGCAAAGCTGGCCACTTTTAGTACCATACCTGCCATACGAAACCCTTTTCATAATTTGCTTACCGAAACTTTGGCAACCTTTATCTTTATTTTGGCTGTGTTGTTTATTATTGCCCCTGACAACAGCCTGGGAGCATTAGATGCTTTACCTGTGGCTTTACTGGTTCTGGCTATTGGTTTGAGCCTGGGTGGCGCTACTGGTTACGCTATCAATCCGGCGAGGGATCTGGGCCCCCGTATCATGCATGCCATTTTACCAATAGGTAAAAAAGGCAGCAGTGACTGGGCTTATAGCTGGGTGCCTGTTGTGGGGCCTGTTACCGGTGGAATTTTAGCCGCTATTGTTTTTGAATGGATCAGTAAAGGCTAAGTGAAGCGCAATCTTTGGGTCTCTGGAAATAGTCCGTAAGTCAGGAAGTCCGAGGTCAGAAGTCAGAAGTCGGAAGGCGGAAGGCTGTGTCCGGCCTTGTACTTATGATTTATAGTTTGACAGTCTGTCGTCTAAATACTAAGTACTAAAATCTAACGTCTTGTGTCTGTCATCTATCATCTGTTATCTGTCCTCTTTATTCATAGCTAAAGTCTTACGCAGGCGTTGTGTATAGGAGCTCTTACTTCTTTTGTACAAGCAATTTGTCGCAGACCTTGCTGCTGAGCATTTCCTTTTTCCTGTTCGAATAAGATACAAACATGCTGTTATCAAAGGGTTCCCGGGATATAACGGTGATGATCTCGCCCAATACCAGTTTGCGGCTATTAAGAAATTTGAGCAATTCATCCGAAGAGTAGGCTACGGCCATAAGCGTTACCTTTTCGCCTGCCTTACAATCGCTTAGCTTCTTATACTGTTGATCCGATTTCATTTTTCCATGAATATCCGGTATGGGCGAGCCGTGTGGGTCTACTTTAGGATATCCTAAAAGCTCATCCATTTTATCAAAAAACAGGGGCGACTGTATATGCTCTATCTGTTCGGCAATATCATGAACCTCTTCCCATCCGAATCCCATTTTTTCTACCAGGTACATTTCGGTTAAACGGTGTTTCCGTATAATCAGGGCAGCTGCGTTCTTTCCCTTGTCTGTAAGCTTTAATGGCTTGTAGCTTTCGTATAATACCAGTCCTTTTTCGGCCAGGCGTTTCATCATGCTGTTTACGGTAGGCATTTTTATATCCAGTTGCTTGCTGAGCTCATTTACGCTGGCTTCTCCTTTTATGCTGGTCAGGGCAAACAATACTTTCAGATAGTTTTCTTCTGTATGCGAAATCATGCAACGAAAGTACACAATATTAGTACCATCTAATATAAAAGGTTAGTAAGAATATTTTATTAGTTTAATCTAACTTGTTATTCTTGTTTGGCTAAGTATAGCATTAATAATCCCTCTGCTTCGGACACCTGATAGGATACACATAAAGAATAATAATATTTGCAACATAGTTGCGAAAAAATGAAAATAATAATTACTTTTACAGCCAGGTTTAATTTAGTGAAACGTATTCCATTCATTTTTTTCCCCTGGATCCTGACTATATAGCAGCAGGGTTATTTGTGGGTAGCCGATGCCACAATCAATCAACCTTTGCAGGGGGCAGTTGTGGTATTAAAAGAATCCAGGAAAAGGATAGGATGGAGATCATCACCAAAAGGAGATAAAATAGAAAAGTACCCTGCTGACAGTCACGAAGAAGTGAGGGTAGTAAGGGAAATCGGATAATGACGGGATTATTTATATGTCTGATTAAAAAGCGATTTTTCCCGTGATCCGTTTAAAAATGGGCATTTTTATATAAAGCGGTTTACTCGCTTCATTCAGGCTTACTTTCTCCATTTTGCTAGTTGAAGTGAACAATACCAGATGGTTTCTTCTGTTTGCGAAATTATGAAACGAGGAGCGTATCCAATATAAACATCAGCTAATAAAATATTAGTAAGATAATTTTGTTAGATTAATCTAACTTATTATTTTTGTTATTCTAAATTGATAATTGATATAAAAATGTATATATGTTAGAATTTAAAAGCTTTTTGCTGGCGACTTGTGTGAGTTGTATTAGTCTTTTCAGTTTTGCCCAGGCCGGAACAATAAAAGGAACAATTACGGATGCTGACGGCAAGGTTATAGAAGCTGCAACTATTTCTGTCCGCCAATTGAAAAAGGGGGCAGTATCAGATAGTTCGGGCAACTACGAATTAACCAACGTTCCTTACGGAACCTGGAAGCTGGAAGTAAGCTTTGTGGGATTTAATACCTATAAAACTGAAGTAAATATCAACAGTGAAACAACAGTCGTAAATGTTATACTCGAAAAGCAGTCCTATACAGACCTGGGAGAGGTAGTTATTTCCGGGACTATGAAAGAAGTATCCAGGCTGGAAAGCCCTGTCCCGGTTGAGGTTTATTCGGCTAAATTTTTCAAAGCCAATCCAACACCTTCTGTCTTCGATGCCTTACAGAATATCAATGGGGTTCGCCCACAGCTAAACTGCAATATTTGCAATACCGGGGATATTCACATCAACGGGCTGGAAGGGCCTTATACCATGGTGTTAATAGACGGCATGCCTGTTGTTAGTGGCTTGTCTACGGTATATGGATTGAGTGGCATTCCGCAATCGCTTATTGACCGCGTGGAAATTGTAAAAGGACCGGCATCCACACTTTACGGCAGCGAAGCGGTAGGGGGCTTAATTAATATCATTACCAAAAAGCCCGGCAGCGCATCGCTTATTGCAGCCGATGTATTTGGAACAACCTGGAGTGAAGTAAATGCAGATCTTGCAGCTAAGTTCAAAGCCGGCAAAAAAGCGCAGTCTTTATTGGGGGTTAATTACTTTAACTACCAGAACCCTCTTGACAACAACAACGACAACTTTACAGATGTAACGCTTCAAAACCGTGTATCTGTCTTTAATAAATGGAACTTTGATCGGAAGGACAACCGTTTGTTTTCACTGGCCGGGCGCTATGTGTATGAAGACCGTTGGGGCGGTGAAATGAACTGGGCTAAAAAATACCGTGGTGGTGATGAAGTGTATGGCGAAAGCATCTACACCAGCCGCTGGGAGCTTTTTAGTAATTACCAGTTACCGGTAAAAGAAAAGATGATGTTCCAGTTTAGTGCTAATGGACATGACCAGAACTCTTTTTATGGTAATACCCCGTATATGGCTAACCAGTATATTGGTTTTGGCCAATTGAACTGGTTTAAAACATTGGGAAAACATGACCTTTTAACCGGTCTTACTTACCGCTACACTTATTATGACGATAATACACCTGCCACAGCAGATGCCGCTAATATAGATTGGAATAAACCAACAAAAACAAACCTGCCGGGCGTATTTGTACAGGATGAGATTACGCTGAATGACAACCATAAACTTTTGCTGGGCCTGCGTTACGATTATAACTCATTACATGGAAGCATTTTGTCCCCACGTATCAATTACAAATGGAGCTCACCCGATAAAAATAATGTGCTGCGCTTAAGCTTTGGAAACGGATACCGGGTAGCCAATGTATTTACCGAAGATCATGCTGCTTTAACCGGGGCAAGGGAAGTCGTGTTTGAAGAAGCATTAAAACCCGAAACTTCATGGAACGGGAACATCAATTTTGTTAAAAAGATAGTTGCCGGCGGCACTTTCATTGGCCTGGATGCTGCTGCGTTCTATACTTATTTTACCAATAAGATCATTCCTGATTATGATACAGATCCCAACAAGATCATTTATGCTAATTTAGATGGCTATGCTGTTTCAAGAGGTATTTCTCTGAATATTGATATGGTATTTCCCAATGGATTAAAGGTGCTGGCAGGTGCCACAGCAATGGATGTATATAATACAGAAGAGGGCAAAAAAATACGCCAGATGTTTGCCGAAAAATTTACGGGCGTATGGAATATTGGCTACACCTTTAACGATATCGGTTTAAGTATTGACTATACAGGTAACCTGTATGGTCCCATGCGCCTGCCCTTGTTAAGCGAATGGGATCCCCGCAGGGAATATTCACCCTGGTGGAGCATTCAGAATATTCAGCTGACCAAACGTATAGGCGATAAAATAGAAATTTACGGTGGCGTAAAAAACCTGCTGAACTGGACGCCCAATAAAGGCAACCCATTTATCATCGCAAGAGCACATGACCCCTTTGATAAAGATGTACAGTTCGATGCTGATGGGCAGGCAATGGTTACGCCTGGTAATCCTTACGGATTGACATTTGACCCTTCTTATGTGTATGGGCCTAACCAGGGTATCAGGGGCTTTTTAGGACTGCGTTATAACCTGTTAAAATAGAATGGCAAAGCTCGGCTTTGTTTTATTATGGGGAGTTGATATGTGTTATAATAAGTTCCTGTTTTGAGGTAGAATAATCATCAGCTTCAATCTTTCACTTCCCAATATCCACCCTTTGCCGGGCCTATGCGGATAAGCTTTTTGGCTTCGATTAATTTTTTAATGTTCCTGGCCACATTTGTTGGCGCTATGCCTACCAGCTTTGAAAGTTCTGTGTAAGTTATCCTTTTATTACTTTTTATAGCATTAATAATTTTTTGCTGATTTGAAGAGTGTTTTTCACTCACGTTTTCAACACCTGTTCCTGTTTTTTGATTTCTTATAAACTGCAGCTTCATGCAAAATAGCCCTGTTAATATAGTACAATGGTTGGGAAAAATTTCATAACCGGATATCCGGATGATATTATAAGTTTGTTTCTTTAAAACAAAGTATCTTTTCCAAAAACAATTATAATGAATGCCTTGCCACTAATAGATGTTGCTGTCATTGTAGTATATCTGATAGCAATGGTATATGTAGGCTACTTTTTTTCCAGGAAGAATAAAAGTGAAGACCAGTTTACAAAAGCCTCGGGGCATATACCAGGCTGGGCTATTGGCCTGTCTATTTACGCTACTTTTTTAAGTAGTAATACTTTTTTAGGTGTGCCGGGTAAAGCTTTTGGAGGTAACTGGAACGCATTTGCCTTTAGCCTTTCCATGCCGCTGGCAGCATGGGTGGCTGCTAAATACTTTGTGCCGTTTTATCGAAATACCGGTGAAGTGTCGGCTTATACCAACCTGGAAAAACGTTTTGGCCCCTGGGCCAGGACTTATGCAGTGGTATGTTTTATCTTAACCCAGATCGCCCGCATGGGCTCTATATTTTTTGGACTTTCCCTTACCATACAGGCGCTTACAGGTTACGATATGAAAATGATCATGCTGATCACAGGCGTTTGCATTATACTATATACTGTAATGGGCGGCATTGAAGCAGTGATATGGACAGAAGTGGTGCAGGGAATCTTAAAAACAGTGGGAGCTATATTGATTGTTTACCTGGTGGTATCGCATGTAGAGGGAGGTTTTGGGAAGATCATGGATATCGGTATAAAGGATAACAAGTTCAGCCTGGGCGACCTGGCGCCGGACTTTACTGCCTCTACATTCTGGGTGGTCCTTTTATATGGTTTTTTCATCAACCTGAATAACTTCGGGATGGATCAGAACTATGTGCAGCGGTACCATACTGCTACCTCGCCAAAACAGGCTGCAAAATCAATCTGGCTCTGTGTATGGATATACATTCCCGCTTCTTTTTTGTTTTTTGTTATCGGTTCCTGTCTGTATGCATATTACCAGCTAAACCCTGAGCTGTTAGAGCCGGTTCGTATGCAGGCTGCTATGGAGCGATTGGGGAGCAGTGCTCCTGCGGCTGAGTTAAATGCGCTTGCAGCTTCATTAAAGCCTGAAGATTTTGGTGATAAAGTGATGCCTCATTTTATGGTAACCATGATACCGGCCGGTGTATTAGGTCTGATCATATCCGCTATACTGTCTGCCGGGATGAGCACTATCAGTTCCGGCATGAATGCGTCTGCCACTGTGTTTGCAGAGGATGTGTACAAACGCTATGTAAAAAATAACCTGAGCAATAAGCAGGGGCTGCGCTTACTGCATATAGGAACAGTGGTATTTGGCTTGCTGGGTATGATTGCCGGTGTTATGATGATAGGCATTAAAAGCGTACTCGATATCTGGTGGCAGCTTTCGGGCATTTTTGCCGGGGGTATGCTGGGGCTGTTCCTGCTGGGAATTATCTCAAAAAGATCGGGCAATAATGCGGCGCTTATAGCCACCATTGCAGGTATACTGGTAATTCTCTGGATGACGTTTTCTTACCTGATCCCGGAGGAATATGCTTTTTTAAGAAATCCGCTTCATGCAAATATGATCATTGTGGTAGGTACTTTAGTGATCTTCCTGGTAGGAGTGCTTTTTACCAGGAACCGCAGGAAACCTGCTGTTGCAGATGGTAATTAAATAATTTTTTCATTCCTGAAATAGCAGAACAGGACAGCAGGCCTATGCCATGAACAGGCAGCCTTGCGATATGTAAGCGAAAAGTGCAATTATAGACCAGGACAGGATTTTTTAAAGCCGGAATGGCTAAGAGGGAAAGTATGCACCTGCCCGAAATAGTTTAGCAGAAATATTTTTTTGATAGAATAACAGGAAGTAATGAATAACGAAAAAAAATTTATACCGGTAATGCTGACACCTTTTAAAAAAGATGGAAGCATAGATTTTGAAGCATTGACAGCATTGACCAATTATTACCTTAATAGTGGAGCGAAGGGCCTGTTTGCCAATTGCCAGTCGAGTGAAATGTTTGATCTGACACCCAGCGAGCGTCTCAGGATCATTGAGCATGTAATGAAGATTGCTGATAACAGGGTGCCTGTGGTGGCGACCGGTAATTTTGGTGATACTGTCCGGCAGCAGGCCAGATTTATAAAACAGGTGTATAGTACCGGTGTTAATGCTGTAATTGTATTGACGGGACTTCTGGCCGGTGAGAAGGAAGGAGATGATATATTGGAGCATCGCATTAACGAACTGCTTTCACTTACAGAAGGTGTACTGCTGGGATTTTATGAATGCCCGCTTCCTTATAAAAGAATTTTATCGCCGCAATTGCTGGAGCAATTAGTACAAACCGGCAGGATTGTTTATCATAAAGATACCTGCCTCAATATTGCACAGGTAAAAGAAAAGAACAGGCTTTGCGCCAGTGTCAATGGTTTTGGTTTGTATGATGCCTACATGGTACATGCAGTGAAGTCCTTAGAGGCCGGATCGGCAGGATTATCCTGTATCCAGGGCAATTATTTTCCGGAGCTGGTAGTGTGGTTGTGTAATAATTATAATAACCCTGAGTTGCAGGAACAGGTGCAACTGGTACAGCAATTTTTTATTGATGAGATGGAAGTAATGCATGAAGATTATCCTAAATCAGCAAAGTACTATTTATGGAAAAAGGGTGTGCCGATGTCCATCTATACCCGCAGATCGGCAGACAGTTGCATATCTTACAAAACCAAGGATAATATGGATCAATTAGAGTTAAGGTATAACAGATTGGTGACACAGATAGTTGGAATGTAACAAATATTGGTAAGATAGTATAAAGATGTGCTAAGAAATTAAAAAACGCCCGGATTCGTAATAAATATCTTTGAAACAACTGTTTTAACGACTGTTTGCAAAATCGTACTTTTGATCATTTGATATTCGTTTATAAAGTGGTACGCACTTTTGAATTAAATAAACGCTGTAAAATTGTCTGATGACAGGTTAAATAATGAGAAACTATTGCTGGAAAGGATAGCCAATGGAGATGCTTTGGCTTTCGGGCAATTTTTTGACCTGTATAGGGTGAGGCTATATGTTTTTGTAGAGCAGCTCATTCACTCTAAGGCAGATACCGAAGAAATTATACAGGATACCTTCCTGAAGTTGTGGCAGGCGGCTCCCGGCCTGTTACATATAGACCAGCCCGGGCAGTATGTATATACCATAGCCCGTAATAAAACCCTGAACTACATGCGAAAAATATCCAGGGAGAAAAAGCGGATTCACCAGGCATGGTTAAATCAGTCAGAAATTGACAATTACCTGGAGGAAGAGCTCCGCTCAAAAGAGATCCGGCAGGTCATAGACTATTCCTTAAACCATCTTTCGTCTCAAAAGCAGATGGTATTTAATATGAGCCGTAATGAAGGCTTGTCTCATGCTGAAATTGCAGCCAAAACAGGTCTGTCCCAAAGCCGGGTGAAAAACATACTGGTGGAAGTTTTAAAATACCTGCGCGAATGTTTGCAGCAGCATTCGGTAAGTGTATCCACTTTCTTCTGGCTGCAATGCTGCTATTTATTTTTCGTATAATTTTTTTTACCCCGGTCCTTAGCTACTTGCTGCGGTGTCTTAACTATATAACGTGCTGTTAAAACGAAATGCAACGCAGCTATGTGCAGGACCATAAATTTTTGCCATGCCGGTTAATACAAAAAGATTAAGGTATTTACTTTCTAAAAATGTTGCAAAGCAATGTAGCAGAGATGAAATGGAAGAATTGTATCGTTTGATAGTCTCAGCTGATGACGATACGGTGTATAACCTTTTGAACGAAATATACCGGACTGCCGGCCAGGATACAACTGCAGATGATGTTGATTGGGAGTATATGCTGGCGGATATTCTGCGCTACCCACAAGTGCCGAAAGAGCAGGCCAGAACCAAGCTGTTTACTATAAAACGCCTGATGATCGCTGCTTCTGTACTGCTATTACTCGGACTGGGCATTTATCATACGATGCCGGACTGGGACAAAGAAGAAAGAAATATGGCTGTAGCCGGGCGCAATGATGTTCTTGCCCCGGGAGCTAATCGTTCGACCGTTACATTAGATGATGGTACTATTATAGCGCTGGATAGCCTGAATAATGGCGTTCTGGCCCAGGATGAAGGTATGCGTATTGTAAAGCTGGCTAACGGGCAGATCGCTTATCGCACAGCCGATGGTAAAGAAATAATGGCATTGCGGTATAATACCATTACCAACCCGCGCGGAAGCAAAGTGATCGATGTTACATTGAGCGATGGTAGCCGCGTATGGTTAAATGCCGGTTCTTCAATAAAGTTCCCGGTAGTGTTTATAGGGACAGAAAGAAAAGTAGCATTGACAGGAGAAGGTTATTTTGAAGTGGCAGCCTCCCGCAATCCCACTAAAGGAGGGGAAAAGAAAAAGTTCGTTGTTGTAGCGAATGGTACGGCAACGGAAGTGTTGGGCACAAAGTTTAATGTAAATGCCTATGCTGAGGAACCGGATACTAAAGTAACCTTACTCGAGGGATCGGTACGCTTAAAGCTTAAAGCCGGAAGTTTAATGCTTAAACCAGGTCAGCAAGGCGTTGCCAGGCATTCTGCTTTAAGCCTTCAGCCTTCGGCTGATATAGACCAGATAATGGCCTGGAAAAACGGCTTGTTTTCCTTCAATGGATCTTCCCTCAGGGAAGTGATGCAGCAAATTGCACGCTGGTATGATCTGGATGTTGTATATGAAGGGTCGGTCTCAGAGAAACGCTTTGGGGGTAAGATATTCAAAGATGCTAACCTTTCGGAGGTAATGAATATCCTTGAAGGCGGTGGTGTAAGGTATGAAATTAAAAATCAAAAAACGATTATTATAAAATCTGAATAAGTATATGAAGTGTTGAAACTAAACGGCCATACAGTATTGGTCTGCTATTTTTCTCTTTCTCCTTTGGGAGAGCAGTTTTAAAAAACCGGGCAGTATTGGAGCTACTACCCGGTGGAAAATTCAGTTAAAAGGCAAAACACAACAGTATTAACAACTGCCATATTATTAATTAACTAAACCATACAAAAGTATGCATTTGATTGCTATTTTAAAAATTACTGTGCCTGCCCAATTACTGTGCCGGTCACATTTACAACTGCAACGCATTATGAAACTAACAACGGGTATCATTCTTTTTACCTGCTTATCTGTAAGTGCCTCCAGCTTTTCTCAAAGAATTACGTTGGAAGGAAAAGGCATTTCTATAGAGAATGTTTTCAAAGCCATTGAAAAGCAGAGCGGATATGTCTTTTTTTATGATTATTCCATTTTGTCTAAGGCAAAGCCTGTTACGGTACAGGTGAAAAATGTACCGCTTCGGGATGCGCTGATCAAGTGTTTTGAAGGACAGCCTTTTATATACAATATTGTGGGTAAGACTATAGCGGTAAAACCGGAGAAGGGCATATCGACGAAAAAAGTGCCACCCAAGATTGCAGCACCTGAAAATCTGTTGCCTGCAGGGATAGATATTGCCGGTACTGTAACAGATGAAGAAAATAATACACCACTTTACGGCGCTTCGGTGACAGTTAAAAATTTAAACAGGACGGTGATTACTGATAAAAACGGCGGTTTTGTATTGAAGAATATTGATAACGATGCAGTATTGGTGATCTCTTATGTAGGATATGAAAGAAAAGAAGTAAACATTGGCGGACAAACTAACTTACAGGTTAAGCTGAAACGTTCGGAAAGCCAGATGCAGGATCTGGTGGTGATTGGCTATGGTTCTGTAGCTAAAAGGGATGTGACAGGCTCCGTAGGGCAGATTAATGTAGCGCAAATGCAAAAAGCGCCTGTTGCTACGTTTGACCAGGCATTGGCTGGCAGGGTAGCCGGCGTGCAGGTTTCGAGCAATGACGGGCAGCCGGGCGTACCTAACCAAATTGTTATACGAGGAAATAACTCATTAACGCAATCAAACGAGCCACTGTATGTGATTGACGGTTATCCGGTTGAATCGTTTGAAGATTTGCCTATTAGCCCTTCAGACATTGAATCGATGCAGGTGCTAAAGGACGCTTCCGCCACCTCAATTTATGGATCCAGGGGTGCCAATGGAGTAGTTATCATCACAACAAAAAGTGGCCTGAAAGGGAAGCCTGTCATTTCTGTTAACTCATACTATGGTGTGCAGGAAGTAACAAAATTCATGAATATGATGTCTCCTTATGAATTTGTGAAGTATGAAAATGAGCTCAACCCGACCATAACCCAGAATTTGTATTTACAAAACAAAACGCTGGATGATTATAAGAGTATCAAAGGGTATAATATGCAGAAGGAATTGTACCAGGCCGCTCCATTCTTTAATGCAGATATTGGTTTCAGAGGCGGAAATGATGGCACTCAGTATTCAGTATCCACAAATATTTTAAGGTCCGAAGGAGTAATTATAAACTCAGGATACAACAGGGTTCAGGGTAAATTCACTTTGGCCCAGCAGCTAAATAAAAATATTAAAGCGTATGTAAATACTTCTTATACCCGCACTAAAACCTCGGGCGCTCTTGTATCAGATGCAACAGGAGGAACCGCCAGCTTAAGCAAAATTTACAGCACTTTAGGGTACAGGCCCGTTTCGGGATCTAACGATAGCCTGAACCTGCTTGAAGAATTGTTTGATCCGGCAGTTCTAGACTTAACGACATCAGATTATCGGGTAAATCCCATAATATCTTCAAAGAATGAAATCAACGACAGAATTTTAAGTACGTCAGTGATAAATGGGTATATCGATTTTAAGTTGAGTAAAAGTTTATTGCTGAAAATTCGCGGAGGAGTTACTAACAGCTCTCTTAACAGGGTAGCGTTTTATAATTCAAAAACACAAAGAGGCAATCCTAATTATCCTACATCAAGAGGAACAACCGGTAGTGTTCTTGAGGTAAAAAGTGAGGACTGGTTAAATGAAAATACGCTCACCTATAACAAAAAGATAGGAAAGCATAAATTAAATGTGCTCACGGGGTTTACGCTTCAGGAAAGAAATGTATTTGTTTCGGGATATACCGCTGAATATATAGCGGACGAAAGCTTAGGCATTGATGGGATAGACATGGCAACTTCATTAATCCCAAGCACCTATCATAAAGGATGGAGCCTGGCTTCTTTTTTAAGCAGGGTGAACTACGATTACAAGGAGAAGTATTTGCTGACTGCCAGCTTTAGAGCAGATGGGTCGTCGAAGTTTAAAGGCCAGAATAAATGGGGATACTTCCCCTCGGCTGCATTGGCCTGGCGGGTTAATAAGGAACCTTTTCTTAAAAGCGTCGACCAATTCTCAGATTTAAAATTAAGGATAAGCTATGGCGTTACCGGAAACAATCGTGTAGATGAATATGCTACTTACTCAGGCGTGTATTTCCCGGTAGAGGCTTTTTACTCTTTCAATAACTCAAGTCCTATGAGGGGCGCGTCATTAAACCCCAATGCGGGCACAGGAGATCTGCGATGGGAGAGCACTGCCCAGTTTAATGCCGGATTAGACCTGGGTTTATTAAACGATCGGATAAACTTTGTTGTTGACTATTACAATAAGCGGACGAATGATTTATTATTGAACGCAGATTTGCCCTATAGTACAGGTTACCTCTCTGCATTCCAGAACATCGGAAGCATACAAAACCGGGGATTGGAATTCACTTTGCAAACGCAGAATATAAAAAATAATAATTTTAGCTGGAACTCTTCATTCAATATAAGCTTTAATAAAAATAAGGTATTAAAACTGCAGGATGGTCAATCCTATCGCTTGTCTACAGTGTCTTTTGGAGGAGGTTTCAGCAATGTGGCACCGTACATCGCAAAGGTTGGCGAGCCCATGGGGTTGATATACGGTGCTGTTTTCGATCGCCTTTATCAGTATGAGGATTTTAACCAGCTCTCCAATGGTTCCTACGAACTAAAAGAGGATGTTCCTGGTAATGGAGTAGCCCGAAATACTATACAGCCCGGCGATATGAAGTTCATTGACCAAAATGCCGACGGCACCATAAATTCAGATGATTATACTGTTATTGGTAATGGAAACCCCCTGCACACCGGCGGGTTTATAAATGACCTTAGATTCCAAAACTTCGATTTGAGTATATTTTTACAATGGTCTTACGGAAATGATATCATTAATGCCAATCGCCTTTATTTCGAACAGAATGTGCTGAACCTCTACAATCTTAATTTATATTCATCTGTAACCAACAGGTGGTCGGAGGATAACCAGCATACTGCTATACCAAGGGCTAATAGTAAAACGCCCATTATTTATCATTCAAATATTATAGAAGACGGGTCGTACTTACGCCTTAAAACTGTTTCCCTGGGGTATAATTTTCCTGATAGCCGGCTGACCAACAGGTTAGGTATAAAAACTTTTCGCGCATACTGTTCTGTTCAAAACATATTTACATTAACCGGGTATTCTGGTTCAGATCCTGAAGTATCTGTCAGGCACTCAGCGTTGACCCCGGGTTTTGATTGGTCCGCCTATCCAAGGGCCAGAACGATTACTGTAGGTTTAAATGTTTCATTTTAAAAATATTGATCATGAGGAATACAATAATGCTATTTATCGTAATAGTACTTTTTTCGGGGTGCAAAAAGTTCCTGGAAAAATTGCCCACTGATTTTGTAAGTCCCGATGGATATTATAATACGGCATCAGATCTTGAAACAGCACTTGCCGGTGTGTACGATCCACTCGGCCGGGATGTAATATATGGTATCCGGTACCAGGTTGAACTTACGATTGGCACTGATGAAACATACAAAAATGGAAACCAGACCGCAGGATCATCTGCATCTGTTTGTGTATACTTACATAACCCATCAAATGTACGTCTCACAGATCTGTGGCATCATTTATATTTTGGCATAGAACGGGCCAATAATCTCATAGCGAATATTAACAGGCCTGCAATGGATGAAACCAGGAGGAAAGAAATTCTTGGAGAGGCCTTATTCTTAAGAGCCTATTACTATTTTCTTTTAGCAACAAATTTTGGTGGTGTGCCCTTAAAGCTCGAACCTACTACTTCCTTTAATAACGTTGATATTGCCCGTTCAGATTTGAAGGATGTGTATGAACAGATTGTTGCGGATATGAAGCAGGCAGAGACTTTGCTGGCTAATCAGACTGCTACAAAACTGGGATTTGGTGGAAGGGTCAGCCTTTCGGCTGTAAGAGGTTTATTAGCCAGGGTTTATTTAAATATGGCAGGAGATCCTCTTAAGGATACCGAAAAATACAACGATGCAAGAGCGTATGCGCTTAAAGTGATGGAGTCGGGCGAACATGTGCTCAACCCGAGTTTTGAGCAGGTCTTTATCAATTACGCCCAGGATAAATATGATGTAAAGGAGTCGATATGGGAAGTGGAGTTTTGGGGCAACCGGTTCGATTCTTACCGGGAAACGGGGCAATTGGGATCTTTCTCAGGACCAACTACAGGAGATGAAACAATTGGGTGGAGCGGTAATACCACAAGGATTACGGGGCTTCTGTATAAAACCTATGAGGCTGATTCTGCTACCGGCACTACCATAAAATATTCCCCCGATTTAAGGAGGGACTGGACATGTGTTCTATACAGTTATGGTTCGGCGGCAAGCAACCCGAATGGGGACAGAACTGCGGTAACAGGTATTTATGACATGGGGCTGGCCAAATGGAAAAGAGAGTTTGAAACGCTTACACCTAAAAACCGGACATATACTCCCCAAAACTATCCATTATTGAGATATTCCGACGTATTGCTGATGTATGCAGAAGCGGAGAACGAGATCAATCCGCTTTCACAGCAAGCGATAACCGCGGTAAATGAAGTAAGGAAAAGAGCCTATGGAAAACTATTGCCAGGCAGCCACATAAAACATATTCAAATCAATAATGGTGGTAGCGGGTATGTGACTGCTACTCCTCCCAAAGTTATTATTTCCGGTGGCGGCGGTACAGATGCAGATGCGGTTGCAGTTGTTTCGGGTGGCAGGGTTACACAGGTGGTCATTACACGGCATGGCAGGGATTTTACTTCTGCTCCTACAATATCCTTTTCCGCTCGTACCGGAAAAG
>JASGDI010000091.1:0-13565 GCA_049841335.1 Niabella sp.
CAAGCCGGTCCAGGTTGGGAGTTTTAAGACCTGGTACTTTACCGGTAAACCCCATGAAATCATACCGGTGGTCATCGGATAAGATGAAAATAATGTTTTTGGGTTTTGTGCCCGGGATCTTATCGAAGTTCAACTCTCCGTCTTCCTGCGCCGCGGCGGTTACCGAAATAAAGAAAAACAGGAGGAGTTTAAAATATCTTATCATTTTTTGTAGAATTAAAAAGTTGTAAACAGGCTCATCGCCTTTTTTGATGTTCAGATATTTTCCGTTACCAGGATCACTATTCACGCCATACAATTACTTTTGCTGCCCTGCCGTCCATGCGGCTATCATGGCAGGATCATCGCTGATGCGCCAACTGGAATAAGATGCGTCATGTGGAGGAGCGGAATCAAAATAAGATACAAATACCGGCAGCGGATCATTTGAGCTGATGTCTTTGGCTAAAGCGGTCAGCAATTTTTTCCTTTTTTCTATATCCATTACCTCGTTCACGCGACCGGAATTCTTCATTTTATTAACGCCTGTTTCGGCTACCGCCCAGGGCAGCCCTGCCGTTTTCATTACTTTTCGCACATCTCCAAAAACCTGCGATACATCGTCTCCCATCACATCCCGGTAATAACCATCCCATGAAATTAATTCCACTTTTTTGGGCAGGTAATCCTTCCAGTTACGCTTGCTTGCGGGGTCTAAGGAATAGGCCATCAGGCAAAGAGTGGGTATGAGGTTGGGCTTACCCAGTTTTTTTTGCAGATCAATGATGTAATCAAAAGCATCCCGGTATTCTGCTGCGGTAAAAGCTCCATTATGTATATTATCTTCCGGCTCGTGAAAATAAGTCCAGTAAATGGTAGACGTAACGGCCAGGCCTTTAAAAAATTGTGTAAGCACTGCATCTTTGGCACCATTCAGCACCTCATTGGGCTTCATTTTAAAAGATATATGGGCAACGGTCTCTACTGGTATATAAGCCGGCCATACCGGGTTGCCACTGCAGAAGATGCGCGCTACCTGGTATTTTCCAAACGCTTTTTTTACTCTTTCAAAAGAGCCGGCCTGGCTTTCTCCCTGCATTGCTCCAAAGCTGGCACCCCAAATGATACTATCTTTTGGTGCCGGAGGGTTCTCTTCAGGAGGGGCTATATCGCCGGAAGGCTTCAGGCAGGATATTAATAACAACAACAGGGGAGCTAAAGCACTGCAAAAAAAATTCATAACAAGATCGTTTTATATAATTCGCTGTGTTAAAAAGTAATGCAACTAAATTTATCTTACTCGTTTGTATTGCTTCTTTTACCAATACTACTGCCTCAGGATTAGTACCCCGGATTTTGCAACAAGTTGGGGTTAATAACCACATCACTCAGAGAAATCGGAAAATAGTAATAGAGCTCTTTAAAATACCTTGTTCTAACATTAATCCTGTTATAGGTATAATTGTTACCGGACTTTGTAATGCGCATTCCATGCACATACTTCCCGTCCAGAAGCGGCTCCCCTGTTTTCCATCTTCTTAAATCCCAGAACCGGTGTTGCTCAAATGCCAGCTCAATAGCCCGTTCATTCATGATAATATTGCGCAACTCCTCTTTCGAGGGAGAAGACGGCAGCCCGTACCTATTATTGGCGCCGGGTAAGATACCGGCCCGTTCCCTGATCTGCTTCAGCGCTCCTAATGCGTCATCAATACGTCCTGTTTCGTTAGATGCTTCTGCATAGTTCAGCAGTATTTCCCCGTAGCGTATTATCGGCAATGACCGGTCTACATTACTGCCCCCGGTAACGGCTGCCTGCTCATCGCACATCTTACGAACATAATACCCCGTAGTAGTTGCTGTATTGGAACTCACAGCAACAATAGCATCGTTGCCAGAACCTACATAAGTGTATACCGGGGCCAGCCCTCTTTCACTTTGTAAATAATAAAGGCTTTCATTATATATTACCGTATAACCAAGCCGCGGGTCCCTGTTGGCATAGGGGTTTGAAGCATTATAACCTGATGCCGGATCGGTTATCGCCAGCCCGTTCCGCATGGGAAACATATCCACCAGGTTCTGTGTAGGATAATGAAAAAAGTTAGACCCGCCCCTGGTTCTGGGATTGTGCGCTGTCTCTAACTGCTTACCGGTAGGTAACGGACGTGGTAAAATTAATTCGTTGTTAACACGGGTTATAAATACTTTATAAAACCCGTTACCCGGCCGGGTATCGTTATCAACATTTAATGAGTATAGCCCGGTATTCATTACTTCCAATGCAGCCGTTCTTGCCAGTTCCCAACGGTTCTGATCAAATGTGGGGTAAGCGGTAAGTTCTTTCAGCTCCTGGTTTGTAGCGGTACTGCCTCCGTTGTATAAAGGACTGGCGGCAAATAATAACACCCTTGATTTTAAAGCCAGGCAGGCGCCTCTTGTAATCCTTCCAAAGTTCAGGCCACTGTAGGATGCAGGTAATATAGCGGCTAATTCATCCAGTTCACTGACAATATAGTCCACACATTCGGCATATGTATTTCTTTTGGCCGTTGCCTGTTCTTTTGTTGTATATGCCTGGTCTCCTAAAATCGGAACACCTCCAAAATATTTGAGTAACATGTGGTAATAAAAGGCTCTCAGGAACCGGGCTTCTGCTTTTGTTCTTGTTTTCTGGCTGGCTGAAAGAGGAGAACCATCTACTTCTGCCAGGAATACATTGGCATTGTTGATATCCGCATAATACTTTGCCCATTGGTTTGAAATTCCCCCGTAAAAATTACTGGCAAATGTTCCCTGAGTTATTACTTTATCAAAATTTCCCCCTGCAGGAAATTTTCCTTCAGCTTCATCGCACATTTTTGAGAAATCAGCATTATTGGACCCACCCGGAAGTTGAAAATTATACGACAGGTCTTCATAAATACCAGTTAAGAACTGCATCGTTCGCACACTGTCTGAAAATGTCTTTGCCTTGTCCAGCACTTCCAGGCTCTCGCCGGTTGCATCTAAAAAGTCGGTCTTGTTACAGGCCACCATTGACAAAGTCAATAAAGAAATAATGAATATGCGTATCATCATGGTAAGGGATTATCTTATTGAAATATTTAAACCGAGATTGTAAATCGCCATTTGCGGATAGGGTCCCTGGTAATTGGGGCTGTTACCTCCTCTTGCCACTTCCGGATCGAGCCCGTAACGGTTGTAGGTTTTAGACCAGGTGTACAAATTGTAGCCATTGGCATAAACCCTGACACCGTTCAGACCTATTTTTTTTGTAAAATGGTCGGGCAGCTTATAGCTTAGCTCTGCTGACCGTATCCGGAGATAGTTACCACTGATGGCCCAGAAGTCGGAGTTTTGGCCTGATGAGTTATAGGTTCCGACAAAGTTGGTTACCAGTGCCGGGAACTCTGCAGTAGCCGCCGTTTCAGGGGTCCAGCGTTTTAAATGAATTTCCTGGAGATTTGCCATAAACGGAGAGCTTAACCTAAAACCGATCTGAACATCGTAATCCAGGGCTGATTGCAGGAATATCGTAAAAGAAAAGTTTTTGTAAGTAATATTGGTATTCAACCCCAATACCGTGGTAGGCAAGTTGGGATTTCCAAAATAGCCTTTATCATCATCACTGATCACGCCATCTCCATTTAAATCCCTGTACTTAAGAAAGCCCGGAACTGTAGTGCTTGCACCGGTATATTTGGGAACATTCGGGTCATTTGCTTCTTCCACCGAGTAAAAGCCATCCCATATCCATTGCGTCTGGCTGCCGATGGGCTGCCCGGTCTGGCGTCTCCAGGGATACTTTGGAGGCACCTCATCAATCTCTTCAATCCGGTTCTTTGCGTAGGTATAAGTGCCCCTGACATTTAACCGGGTATTTTTTGACAACCGGGCTTTGTATGCCAGCTCTACTTCGTACCCTTTGTTGCTTACCTTACCAATGTTTTCAAGCGGCAGGGTGGCTACAGGGATCCCAAAATAAAAAGGGATGGTATTACGCGTAGTAAGAATATCATACCTTAGATTTGAAAAGACATCTACTGTGCCGGTCAGGCGGCTTTTCAATACAGCGAACTCCAACCCTATATTTGCCTTTCTTTCTTTTTCCCACCGTACATCATTATTTCCTAATGAGCCGGGAACAATGGAGCCGGCAGCATTGTGCGTTTCTCCAAAAGAATAAGATCCTGTATTAAGAACGTATGACTCCTGATAGGCATTTTTGGCGCCATCAGGTATATTGTCGCTACCCACCGTACCTAACGACCCTCTCAGCTTTAACTGGTTAATAAACTTCACAGAGTTCTTAAAGAAGTTTTCCTCGTTGATGTTCCAGCCAAATGAATAGGCCGGGAAAAAATCCCACCGGTGCTCCTTATCAAAAACGGTTGATCCGTTATAGGCACCATTAAACTCCAGCATGTATTTGTTGGCATAGTTATAAGCTAAACGCCCGGTGTAACCCCGTAAATTAACCGGGATATAGGAGGAATATTCAGACCCCTCTCCTGAAGTAGCTCTCATCTTTGAGTTCTGGCTAAAAAGTAATAAGCTGTTTATATTGTGCTTACCAAATTGCCCGTTATAACTGAGGTTAGCCTGGATCGTAGTTTGCCTGCGGGGGCTGCCTGAATTATACGTTTGCGAAAAAGGGCTTACTCGATAAATATTCGCATTGAAAGGAGTATAAACCCCTGTTTCTGAGTTATAGAAATACGAAGGGAATTCATTACGCAGGATAGTGCGGGTGGCAGTGTTGCCGTTAACAACAGAAACCAGCGCCCGCAACTCCAGGCCGGGCAAAACAGCATCTAATTTCTGGGTGGCTGAAATAGCACCGTTCAAAAGGTTCTGCAACTGCCGGGTATAACCACCGTAATAAATACGTCCGATTATATTTGGAGAATTTGGAGGATACATGCTTGAGTTTGCCGCTCCAAAAGTCCCGTCGGGGTTGTATATAGGGTATACAAATGGTTGCAGCGACTCAAAGTGATAAATCTCGTAAAACACGGCTGTTTCTCCGGACCCACTGTTCCCCTGAAACCTGGGGGCGTTTAAAACTGTATTATTTCCGGAAATATCAAGCCTGATGTTTAAGGATTTGGTGGCGCTGATATCCAGGTTTGACCGGAAGTTGTAGCGGTCAAAATTATAGTTGTTATTGATATCTCCTTCTGCATTTATGGGCTTAAGCAGTCCCTGCTGATTTAAATAACCCAAAGACAGGAAATACTTTACCCGTTCAGTGCCCCCTGATATATCAAGATTGTTGGTAGTCATGGGTGTTGACTTCCTGATCAGTTGGTCGTACCAGTTGATATTGGGGTGGCCATAGGGGTCGGTACCATCCCGGTAAAGCTGTATATCCCTCTCGGAAAATTTGGGCGTGTAGGTTCCCCCGGTCATTATTGCATCGTTCTTCAATGCCTCGTTGAAAAGCTCTGCTGTTGTTGCCGCATCTAAAAGCTTAGGTGTATTCACCGGTTTTTGAATGCCGTATTCTGTTCTTAAATTTATTTTTGCCGAGCCCTGTTTTCCCCGTCTTGTAGTAACCAATACTACACCGTTGGCGCCTTTGATACCATATACAGCTGTAGTGGCCGCGTCTTTTAAAATGCTGATATTTTCCACTTCATTGGGATCAATATTGGAAAAATCTTCATAGGTACTTTCAATGTCGTCCACAAGGATCAGGGGCGACTGATCTGAGGCAAATGTGCTAACCCCTCTTACAAAGAACTGGGCACCATCTCTTCCGGGCTGTCCGCCCCGCTGCTGAGAAAAAAAGCCGGTCAGCTTGCCGGTAAGCGCATTTTGAATACTGGCGGAGGGTGTTTGCATAATGTCGGCGCGGGAGATGGTACTAACAGCACCGGTTACATTCACTTTTTTCTGCCGGCCATACCCTACCACAACTATTTCTTCCAGTCCCTTTGTATCGGTTTCCAGCACTATATCAATATTGTTTTTACCGTTAACCGGCTGCTCTGCTGAAAGATACCCGGTAGCGCTGACCACCAATACGCTATTGGATCTTTGAACAGTGATGCTGTATTTCCCTTCAACATTGGTTGTTGTTCCATTCTGCGGATGGGCTTTCTCTACGATACTCACGCCTTCCAGTGGTCCCTGGTCATCGCTTACGATACCTGTCACGGTTATTGTCTGTGAAAAAGCCGGAACCGCAAAAAAGCACAGTTGCAGCAGCAGGATGATATACTTATTTTTCATACAAACTCTATAATCTTTAATACATTTACCTTTTTATAATTCAGGCATTTTGATCACCATTGATTATCTTCTTTTACAATCGTTGCAAGTGCTATTGCCAGCCGGGGTTCTGCGTTAACCCTGTATTCCGTTGCACTTCCCTGAAATTAAACGGGTACCAATACATTTGAGGCGCCTTAAAAGCAACATAACCTGCTTCAATAGGGGTATACTGAAATTCCGTTTCCGACAGGCGCGTAATTTTTACACCATGAAGCGTTTTATTGAACCAGGTTTCTGCCTTCTTCCACCGCCGGGCATCCCAGAAGCGATGCTCTTCAAAAGCCAGCTCCAGCCGGCGTTCCAGCATAATTGCCTCGCGCATTTCTTCCCGGGTCATTCCCGTTTTCAGACCATACATATTCCCGGCGCCGGCTGTTATTCCCACACGGGCCCTGATAGCTTTCAATTGTGTATAGGCTATATCAGTAAAACCCAATTCATTGGCCGCCTCGGCATAGTTCAGTAAAATCTCCGCGTAGCGAAATATGATAAAATTGTGATCCTGGATAGTGTAGTTGGCGGCCTCGGCAAAATTTCCCATGAATTTCCGCAGGTAATACCCGGTCCTGCTTGTAGTGATAAGACCGCCCGGCATATCCATGCCCCCGGTGAAAGTTTCAACGTTCCTTCCCAGCCACCGGGAACCATTGTAGAATATAGTAAACGTGAGCCGCTGATCCCTGTCAGTATATGGCGCATCCGGATCATAGCCTGATGTGGGATCATTGATGGCCCTGCCGTTTCTCATAGGAAAAGCATCTACCAGCTCCTGTGTAGGACTCATAAGGCCGGCGCTGGCATTGGTATTACTATACCCAGGTGGCGCATTGTCTGCTTCAATAACCTGACTTCTGGCAGACTGATAGGCCAGTATGATCTCTGTGTTGCTCCTTTGTAAAAACAGGTTCATAAAATTGCCCAGCAGCGCGTAATACCCAAGGTCCATCACCGCTTTAGCGGCATCCATGGCGGACTGCCATTTAGCGGGATCATTATTGGGGTTATTCAACGGGCTTGCTGCATACAATAATATTCTTGACTTTAATGTCAATGCTGCCCCTTCGGTTGCCCGGCCCACAAAATTGGTTGCCAGCGGCTCTTTGCGAAGCAGGGGACTGATGGCATCGCACTCATTTACTATATACTGAACGCATTGGTCAAAGGTGGCCCGCGGTGTTTTCAGATCGCTGTCCAGGTCCAGCACCTGATCTCCTATTAAAGGCACCCCGCCGTATCTTTTTACCAGCTCAAAATAAAACATGGCTCTTAGAAACCGGGCTTCGGCTTTGAAATACCCTTTTACCGCATCTGTAACCGGTACAACGTCTATTTTAGAGAGAAAGAGATTTACTTTTCTGATACCTGTATAGTTTTCAGAAAAGGCCTCATCAATAGTCAGCGTAGGGCTTTGCATTCCTCTTCCCAGAATTTCAATATCGGAATTGCGCAGTGATGATATGGCATCATCCGTAGCGGCATCCAGGAAGGCATCGCCTATGCGGTTAAACCCGTTAGGCAGGTGTGAGTAGATATTGTTTAAAAACAGGTCTGCATTAGCTCCTATAGAATCGGTTTTGTCAAAAACAATATTTTCTGTCAATCCTTCCAGGGGTACCTTTTCCCTTTTGGAACAGCTAACCATTAATGCCGTACAAAGCAACCAAACGAAAGAAATAGTATTAAAATTGATCTTCATCTTTAGCTGTTTTTATAAATTGATCGAAATTCCGCCGTTAATAACCCTTTGCAGCGGGTATTGCACACTATACACTTCCGGATCAGCCACATCATATTCCGATAGGGTGAAGAGATTCTGTCCCGTTGCAAAAAGCCGGATGGACCTTACCTTCATTTTGCTTAAGAATGATGAGCCGAATGTGTATCCTACCTCGAAGTTTTTGAAACGCATATAGTCCCCGTTCCTTACCCAGAAAGAGGAAAGTACCTGGTTGTTCCTGTTTCCACCCACCGACAATCTCGGGTAGGTGGCGTTGTCAGCATTGCTTGCCGTATAGCGATCCAAATGATGCGCATAGGCCTGTCCCCTTCCGTTATTCAAAAACTCCCATTCATAGTTCCCGGTGGTAACAATATCCCTGTTCTTTACTCCCTGCAGCAGCACGCTTACATCAAAACCTTTAAATTCAAAACCCAGGTTAAACCCGTAAAAAAGCAGTGGTTTTTTATTTCCGATAATAGTGCGGTCCCGGTAATCAATAACACCATCATTATTCAGGTCTTTGTAACGCAGGTCTCCTTCAATGGGCAGGTATCCGTCAATAGTGGCTGTGCCAAGATTGGAGCTGTTAAAGAAGCCCTCAAATACATATCCTCTTACCTGGTTTACCGGGTGGCCGGTTTCCTGCATCCATTCAAATGGCATTGCCGGCTCTCCTATATCAACAATCTTGCTTTGAACCGAAGAAATATTTCCCTGCAGGTAGTACCTGAACGCCCCGGTTAGCCGGTCGGTCCATCCAAAAGAAGTTTCCCAGCCATAGTATTTGTTTCGTCCTATATTTTCCAGCGGGTAAGTTTGTCCCATTACGGCTGTATTGCTCCACTGTCTTTGCAGCAGGTCATACTGGGCATTGTTAAAATAGTCTACTGTAATCCATGCCCTGTTTTTGCTGAAAACAAGGTCCAGACCGGCGTTCAGCTTATTGGCCTTTTCAGCAACCCTGTTAGGATTAGCCAGGTCTCCCTGCCTGTTACCGTTAACACTGGTGGCACCTGAACCGAAAAAGTAGCCGGGCCCAGTGGAATAGGTTTGCCGGAACTCGTAGTAACCGGGGTTGGCATTACCCACTTTACCGTAAGTGATCCTTGCTTTGAACTGGTTAAAAAAGCCGGTTGCCAGGAACGCTTCTTTGTGCAGGTTCCAACTGGCCCCAACAGCCGGGAAAAAATCATATTGTTTACCTGGCGCGAAGTAATTATTGCCATTATAAGCCGCCGCAACTTCTACATTATATCTTTCGCTAAAGCTTACATTCCAGCGGGTGGCAATCCCCCTTGTAAAATTATTCAGGTTCCTGTTTAGCTGAATGCTTTCCTGGTTGGCTAATAAAATACCGGAAACAGCAGTTTTTCCAAACTCCCTGTCATAACCTGCAGACAGCTCTGTATAGGCCTGCTGTACCCGTTCAGGGATATTGGAGGTATTGGTTTGATTGCTTAAATTTCCAAACCGCTGGTAGGTGGCGGTATCCCCGGTCACAGGAAAATAGAATACCTGGAAGTCTTTGGTACGCTCTATTCTTTGCTCATATATGGGATTATACGATAATAGTGCTTTTACCCACAAGCCTTTCAGCACATCATCCATATTGCGTTTTAAGCCCACATCAAAATACCCGGACTGCAGGTTATCTTTTAAATAACCTGTAGCTGTGGACAGTCCCCAAAGATTGCGTCGATAGCTGGTATTCCCGCCCAGACTTCCGTCAAAGTTTAGCTTTGGGTAAGCGTTATTGGGCATATTTTTAAGACCGGTAATGATTGCTTCATAGCCTGCTCCTGGCTGTATATAGTCATGAATGGTACCCAGAATATTCAGAAATGCAGAAAGCTGATCATCTATGCGAATACCAATATTGGAACGGAGCATATAGCGTTTGTAATTAATATTGGTAGGGTATTTATTCTGATCCGACTCCCGGAATAATCCTTCCTGGTTCTGATAATCCAGGGAAACAAAATAATTCAACAGCCTGGAGCTGCCGGCCGCGTTCACCGTGTAACGGCTGATCAGCGAGTTGGTCTTAAACAGTTCCCTGTTCCAGTCTACATCAGGGTACAGGAATGGGTCAGACTGACTTCTGTATGCATTGATCTGATCCCGCGTGTATATTGGTTCATACCCGTCATTGGCCAGTGCTTCATTATATAATTCGGCATAGTCTGCTGCTGAAACAAACTGCCGCAGGCCAATAGGGCTTTGAATGCCCGCCTGTGCCTTAAACGATAATGTATTGGTATTAGCGCCTTCTTTGCTTTTCTTGCGGGTGGTGATCATCAGCACTCCGTCCATACCTTTGCCACCAAGCATTGCCGTAGAAAGCGCGTCTTTCAGCAACGTAACTGATTCCACCTGCTCCGGGTTAATATTTAATACATCAAATATCTTCCGGTCATTTGCCGCAAGTCCGATACGGGGAACTCCGTCCACCACTATCAACGGTTCTTTTCCTCTCAGTAACAGCTCCGGGTTATCGTACTTAGGCACACCGCTGAGCTGGTTAATGTACAGCCCTGCCATCCGCCCCTGGAGCGCATTGGTCAATAAAGAAACCGGTGATCTTTCCAGCTCTCTGCCATCCAGATGCCCGGCCGACTGTACCATCCTGTTTTCTGAAAGCCGGCCACCAAAAAGCGTATTGATGGTATCCGGTTTAAAATACCTGATGCCCGTACTATCATCAGCTACACTGTTCTTTTCTGCTTTCTGGCTGAACGAAGTCTGACACAGTGCAAACAAAAAAACAGCAGTCAGTACAACCGTTAACCCCTCCTTTGGGAGGATGAATTTTCTTCTCATAAATACAATTTTGTATAAGACCGTTTCATCTTATTGAAAATATCAACCATGGCAAGACAAAACGATGCCCGTTTGCATAACTTAAGTTAAATAGAGTCGTTTTCTTTTACGGGATACTATTGAAACCTGTATTTTTTCTAAAAAAGTTCTGGTGTATTATTGGCAGGGCTCACCCGCCGGAGCGTTCATACTTCCCCGGCTAACCAGCTGTGTCGGGTTTCAGATAAAGGAAATCCTGTTGTATTCAACCGGAGGATAAGGTCTGGTACGTAACAAACAGTAAAGTCAGGTACTATTTTTCAGTAATTGGGATTTTGCACCAGCCGGGTATTGTTCAGCTCGTTCAAAGGGATCGGGAATATCTCATGCTTCCCCTGTTGAAATCCTTTAAAGGCCAGCGTTGTGTGGGCCCTGTTCCACCGCACCAGGTCAAACCAGCGGTGCCCTTCTGTAGCCAGCTCAAACATTCGCTCCCTGTAAATATTTTCCAGGGAGGGAGCTATGGGCGGCAGCCCTACCCGGGACCTTACTGCATTTAACAGCATACCGGCCCTACCCGGATCTCCCGCACCTTTCACCAGCGCCTCTGCTTCCATCAGGTAGGCATCGGCCAATCGTATTTCAATATAATTCTGCGGATAGTTAGCTGCTGGGTTACCTCCACTGGGCGGCCGGAAACTTTTTAGGGGTGCAAATTTTCTCACAAATTTCCCGGTATTCAGATAACCTGGTGTATAGGTTGCTTTTTTCAGTTCAACAAGACTGTCTATATCAGCCACCGTTGCCCCATACCGGGGATCAGACCACATCTGTTCAGCAAATGCCGGAATTACCGGGCATCCGCCCCAGCCAAACACAAACAATTCACCGGAATAACTTCTTGGTCCTACCATTACACTGGCTATAAGCCCTTCAATATTTCGCGGATTTCCAAACGAACCGAAAGTGCCTGCGTTATGTGAAATTTCCAGAATAGATTCTGTATGAAACTTGTTGTCCGGCCGGAAGATAGCTGCAAAGTCTGAAAGCAAGCGGTATCCGTATGGATTTTCGGCGCCAGGTACTCCGTTTACCTCTTTTAATACCAAAGCAGCATCCTGCCATTTTGATTGATACAAGTATACTTTACCAAGCAAAGCTTTGGCAATCCCTTTGGTCATCCGTCCTCCTTCACTAACGGTGTTTACCCTGTCCGGTAAATAGCGCTCCTCTATTGCGTCTTTCAGGTCTCTTTCAATTTGCCGGTACACCAGTTCCGGAGCGGCCTGGGTTTGTGTATAAATCTCGTGCGGCTGAAGCGGCTTCAGGTATAAAGGAATATTTTTAAACAGGCGAACCAGGTTAAAATAAAAATAGCTTCTCAGCACTTTCACTTCTGCCGTGTATCTTTTCTGTAAGCTATCGCTGAGTTCCGCAATATTATTTGCTGCTATCCTGTTTAAGAATGCATTGGCACGGGCAACCCCGGTAAAGTATTGCTGCCAGAAATCCGCCTGGGAACCGGTGGCTGGATCTATAGAATAATTATTCATTACCTGCAAGTAAGGCATATCGGATGAAGATCCTCCACCTGAGTAACACTCATCACTGCCGGCAACAAAAACTAGGAAATTGGCATGGTTAATAGCTCCTTCCCATGACAGGGGATCATAACAGCCTACCAGGCTGCTTAGCACCTGATCAGTTGTTTTAAAATAGTCTGTCTCCAGTTGCAGGGCTTTGAGATCGGGGCTCAGAAAAGACTTGCCGCAAGATAACAGCAGGAACATTATTGTAATATGGTAACTACATCTGCTTCGCATCCGGATCAATTTATAAAGTCAGGTTTAAACCCAGCAACAAAGATTTGGGTTGGGGATAAACACCCCGGTCCACTCCGGTACTGCTGCCTCCTATTTCCGGGTCAAAACCGGTGTACTTTGTAAACGTTACGAAATTATTAGCACTCAGAAAAAATCTTGCTTTCCCCAACCCCATTGTTCTGATGAATTTACCCGGAATAGTGTACCCTATCTGAACGGTCTTAAAACGAAGATAACCGGCATCCTGCAAATAAAAATCGGAGGGATGAGAGTAGTTACGGTTAACATCATTGGTTGTTAACCGGGGGTGCGTGTCTGACGTTCCCGCTCCATGCCATCTGCCCAGGGCCGCTTCCTGCCAGTTAGCCGTTGAAATATCTAACCGCCGCAATCCCTGGAATACTTTATTTCCGGCAACGCCCTGTGCAAACAAAACAAAGTCAAGTGTTTTCCATGACATATTTAAAGAAAAACCAAAGGTCCACGAAGGAGTGGGCGCACCCAAAAAGGTGCGGTCATTGGCATCTATCTGTCCATCGTTATTCAGGTCAACCCACCTGAAATCCCCGGGAACGGCATTGGGTTGTATCTTACCTTTTGCTCCCAGGTAATTGTCAATCTCCGATTGATCCTGGAAAATACCGTTTGTTTTAAAGCCAAAAAAACTATTAAGTGGCTGACCAACCGCAATGCGCGTAAGGGCATAGGTACTGCCCTGGAACTGCAGCGCACCATCTTCGGTAAAATCCAATCCCTGCCCGAGATGGGTTACCCGGTTTTTAATATAGGAACCGTTTGCTCTTATATTGAGTGTAAATGGTCCGTATTTTTTTTCATAACCCATTTCCACTTCCACGCCCCTGTTTGCCATATCGCCAATATTTCCGAAGCCAATACCGGTAACCCCCACATACCTGGGAAAAACAATGGGCATCAGGATACCGGAAGTGGTTTTATTAAAC
>JASGDI010000092.1:0-19021 GCA_049841335.1 Niabella sp.
CACTCCTCTTTCCAGGTGCTCGAAATTATCGCTCAGGTCCATCCTGCTGTTCTTCCTGTAATGGTCTATCATTTTATTATATGCCACTTTAAAAAGATAGACCATTACAGGAAGAACAGCAGGATGGACCTGAGCGATAATTTCGAGCACCTGGAAAGAGGAGTGGTGGAGCGGCGCGATAACCTGAAAGCTGTGTTGGAAGATGCTTTGGGCCGCCTGTCGGAGCAAAACCGGTCGCTGGTCTTATTGAAAGATTATGAAGGGTACAGTTATGAAGAAATCGGAGCAATTACCGGCCTCAGCGCATCGCAGGTAAAAGTGTACCTGCACCGGTCCAGGCTGCAGCTAAAAGCTTATCTGGTGAAAATGGACAATTTAGTTTAAGTTTTAAAAAGGAACCATGCAAATCAACCGGAATAATTACGAAGAGCTTTTCCTGATGTATGCAGATGATGAGCTGTCTGCAACTGAAAGGGAGATGGTGGATGCCTTTATACAGCAAAATCCCGATTTAAAGGTTGAGCTGGATTTGTTGCTGGATACAGTATCGGAAAGTGATGAACATATTCGTTTTGATGATAAGGAAAAGCTGATGGCTGTAAACGGCTTTAGAGAAGAAGAGCTGCTTACCTACCTGGATGGGGAAGGTGGCCCTGACGCAGCAGCGGTCATTGAAAAAGCGATCAAAGAAAATGAAGATACAAAACAGCAGATTGCCCTGCTGGAAAAGCTGTATTTCAAACCAGATACTTCTGTTATTTACCCCCGTAAAGAGGTTTTATACAGAAGAGCCAGGATTACAAAAATGGACTGGTGGAAAATAGCGGTAGCGGCTTCATTGCTGCTCCTGGTAAGTACCTGGATGTTTTTTTATAAAGAAGAGGCAGATGTAGAAAAGCCTTTGGCTGTGACGGATACATTAAGACCGGAACCTTTAAAGGAAATAAACCGGCAGGCAACTCCTGCTGATACAACTCCGGCAAAAAATGCGGTTATGGAGCCTTTGCAATATATGAGAGCCCCAAAGCAGGCAGCTGAACCCCAAAAAGATGAAACTCCTATTGCTGGGTCCCTACTTAAAGAACCGGTACCTGTGAGCCAGCCTGATAGAAAAATAACAGAAGGCGTGCGTACACCACAGGTAAGCGAGGCAGAAAGAATAGTTGTCCCTGTTACGCAGGCTCCGGCTAATAATATTACGGAAACAGCTAAAGAAATGTCCGTTCCGGCAATGGTAAACGAAATGGCGATGCAGCCTGCTGTTACTGAAGCTCCCGGGAAAGAAAAGAAAAACTCTTTGCTTAAAAAAATAGGAAAGAAAATTGGCGACCGTGCACTGGATATTTTATCTGATGATGGTGATGATATTCATGTAGCAGGCTTTGCTATCAACCTTAAAAAATAATGCTTAAAACTAAAAGTGATATGTTACGAAAAATACTACCCGTTGTGTTGGGACTGGTATGGTCTGCAAATGTATGGGCTCAGAAAGATACAACGTCTGTTACAGTACAGGTTGTTACAGATAAGGATAATAAGAAAGTGATTGTGGATGCGGAAGGAAATGTGTACCAGAAAACATCACGCCGCAAAAATGTTACTACCAGTTGGCTGGGAGGTCTGGACCTTGGATTTGCCAATTTTGTTGATAATACTGTTTATACTGCTGCTGAAGCGCAGGCCTTCGCGCCTGGCAGTAATGCAGACTGGTTCGATTTGAAGAATGGTAAATCGGTAAATGTAAATCTGTGGATACTCAGCCAGAAAGTTAACCTGGTAAGCCATGCCGTAAATCTTAAATATGCCCTGGGGTTAGAGCTTAACAATTATCGTTATAAAAACCCGGTTCGCTATAGTGAAAATGCTCCGTACGTTCATCTGGACAATACAGCCGGCCGTAGCTATTCAAAAAACAAGCTGGCTGCTGATTATGTTACTTTCCCGTTAATGCTCAATTTTGATTTTGGTAATAGACCCGGACGCTCCGTTAAGTACAGCAGCTCCAAAGGCAATGTAAAAGTCAGCGCCAGAAAAGAACGGGAGTGGGGCTTTAGCGCTGGTATCAGCGCCGGGTATTTATACAGCGCGCGTAACAAAACGGTTACTTCCGATGAGGGAAAAGAGAAGCTGAAAGATAACTTCAACCTGCGCCCCTGGAAGCTATCCTACGTAGCAGAGGTCAATTTAGGATATATCAGCCTGTATGGTTCTTATGCTGTAAAAAGCATGTTCAAAAACGGCCTGGATATGACACCTTATACGGTAGGTATCAGGTTTTAGAGTAGTGTAGGGCATCTTTTTTTGGTGCGTTTATCCATTGTCAGGAGTTAATAACATAAGAGTGTGAGGCGAGGATGCCTCACACAGCTTTTTTAAAATGGTGAATTTGTCCTACACCCCGGGTGAGATATTTTTCCTGTAAGATGTATCTTTACAGAATGATGCGATTTTTTCTGTTACTGCTCCTGGTCTCTGTTGCCTATACCTCGATAGCGCAGGATAAACCTAAGCCGGATACGCTTGAAATTGGTGGTGTTACTATCATCAGGGATAATGATCCTGATGCGCTGGCCCCCGCTCCTAAAAAAGGGTTCCTGAAAAAACTAAGCAGCCGTACCAGCCCTAAAAAAATAAAAACCCAATGGGCTACTATTGATCTCGGGATATCCAATTATGTAGATAATACTGATTATGCAAGCGCTGAAGCTAAAGGATATGTCGCCGGTGACGTAAATTCAAAATGGCTGGATCTAAAGCCTTTCAAATCCCGTAATGTCAATATCTGGCTGGTTACCCAGCAATTTGATCTGCTTAGCCATTATGTTAATTTCCAATATGGGTTTGGGATGGAATTGAATAACTATCATTATAAGCAGCCCATCCGCTACGAAGCTCAAACGCCTGCTGTAGAAGATGCTCCCGTTATTTTTTTAGATGAAACTCCTAACCGGACCTACAAAAAGAATAAACTGGCTGCCGATTATATTACTATTCCTGTAATGCTTAATTTCAATCTCACTCCTTACCGTCTTTACCCGTTTGAGGTTAGTGCAGGTGTCAGCGTTGGTTATCTGTATAGTGCGCGCAATAAGGTTATTACTTCAGATGAGGGCAAAACAAGAACCCGTGGCGATTTTGATATGCGGCCCTGGAAATTGTCTTATATAGCCGAAGTAAACCTGGGTATTCTCAGGCTTTACGGGTCTTATGCGTTCAAAAGTATGTACCTGCGGGGTCTTGATATTACTCCCTATAATTTCGGTATCAGGATAAAACCGGTAGAAGTTTTTGGGAAAGTAGAAACGAATTAGAAGTGAAAAATAAAACGGTCTTCTTCACAGCAACTCTTCACAAATTTGAGGCAAATGCTGATAAAACCGGCTGGACTTACATTGAAATACCTGCTGATATTGCGCAACAGCTCAAGCCTGGTAACAAAAAAAGCTTCCGCGTAAAAGGAAAAATAGATCACCATCCTATTATGGGCGTTTCATTATTGCCTGCTGGTGGCGGGGCGTTTTTGATGGCAGTAAATGCTGCTATGAGAAAAGGTATTGCCAAAAAACACGGCGCAATGGTAGAGGTAGCGCTATCCGTGGATGAAAAGAAGTATGAATTAAATGCTGATTTCATAGCCTGCCTGGAAGATGACCCTGAGGCTAAGACTTTTTTTAATATGCTGGCTCCTTCTCACCAAAACTATTTTAGTAAGTGGATTGATGATGCTAAAACCGAAGCCACTAAAGTAAAGCGCATATCCCAGTCTGTTTTCGGGCTGGCCAACAAAATGGATTTTGGGCAAATGATACGCTATCATCGCGGAAAATAATACTTTGGTCTGACGGCCTCCGTCTGACCAGTTCTCCTGGTTATTCGGCCCCTTCTCTAATCAGCTTCTTAAGCAATACAATTTGTCCCAGGTGGTAATAAATATGCTGAATCATCGCATTGATATTATGATAATTGCTTCCGTAGTTTAAATTGGCAAAAGGCTGTTCCCAGTATTCCGGTGGCTTTTGGCTAACCAGCGATGAAAACCTGTCGGCGTCTTTTTCCAGCTTTTGCAAAAGTGTTTGCCAGTTTTCTTCATTGGTGATTTCGGGCGCATCAAAGCTGAATTGGTCGCGTATGTCTAATGGGTTCCCTTCCAGTACACGGTTAATACCGTTTACATAGTAATTGAGATGAAAAGCTAAAACGGCAATGCTGTTGTGGTTACCCATCTTTTTATTGGCTTCTTCCCAGGTAACATCGCTTAGCTGAAGCCTTAAGCTGGTAGCAGATACCCAGTCTTTTGTTTGATGAACGCCTGTAAACTGCTGTGCCAGCTGCTGCGATAGGGGGATCATGCTTTACAATTTAATTATTGCCGCTAACTTAAACAAAATAAACAGATTTCAAATGCTGAATCTTAAATCAGGTGCCTAAGACTTGGTTTAAAAGGTCGCCAATACTACAGAATAAAGTTGCGAAGCGATGATGCTTCGCACAGCGGTACCCTGCTAATTTAAACAAATACTCAACGCTAAATCAGAAATCTTAAGTCCTACATCAGAAATAACCGATCCGTCCCGTATTTTTGCAGCCTTATGGCAACAGATACGAACAGGTTTCAGGCGATTATATCGCATTGCAAGGAATACGGATTTATTTTTCCCAGTAGCGAAATATATGATGGTTTACAGGCCGTATATGATTACGGGCAGTGGGGCGTAGAACTGAAAAAGAATATTAAGGATTATTGGTGGAAGAGCATGACCCAGATGCACGACAACATTGTGGGTATTGATGCGGCTATATTTATGCACCCTACCACCTGGAAAGCCAGCGGGCATGTGGATGGTTTTAACGACCCTATGATTGACAACAAGGATAGCAAGAAACGCTATCGGGTAGATCATTTGATAGAGTCGCATACTGACCAGCTAAAAGCTGAAGGTAAAGAAGAAGAAGCTGCTGCCATTATCAGCCAGATGGAAAAAGCAGATGCTGCCGGAGACCTCGCAGGTTTGAAAAAGATCATTGACGATAACAAAATCAAATGTCCCGTAAGCGGTACGGCCAACTGGACAGATATCCGCCAGTTTAACCTCATGTTCTCTACCGAGTTTGGCTCTACGGTTTCTTCGGAAGATGCTGACAACAAAGTATACCTGCGCCCCGAAACAGCACAGGGTATTTTTGTGAACTTTCTCAATGTGCAAAAAACAGGCAGGATGAAAATACCTTTTGGTATTGCACAAATAGGTAAAGCTTTCCGTAACGAGATCGTGGCCCGCCAGTTCATTTTCCGCATGCGCGAGTTTGAGCAAATGGAAATGCAGTTCTTCATCAGGCCCGGCTCGCAGCAACAATGGTACGAATACTGGAAAGAGGTGCGTTTGAAATGGCATCTCGAATTAGGCGTGCCTGAATCAGAATACCGTTTTCATGATCATGTGAAGCTGGCGCACTATGCCGATGCAGCCTGTGATATAGAATATAATTTCCCGATGGGTTTTAAGGAACTGGAAGGTATTCACAGCCGTACCGATTTTGACCTGCGCAATCACCAGGAGTACAGCAGGAAGAAAATGCAGTACTTTGATAATGATATCAATCCTGAAACGGGAAAGCCTTACGGTAACTATATTCCTTATGTAATTGAAACTTCCATAGGTTTGGATCGTATGTTCCTTTCCATGATCTGTGCTGCTTATACCGAGGAAGATTTGAGCACTGCCGAGAAAAAAGACGACCGGGTAGTGCTGAAGTTTCCTGCTAAGCTGGCTCCTATCAAACTGGCAGTATTTCCGCTGTTGAAAAAAGACGGCCTGCCCGAAATTGCGGAGCAGATCATGGCTAAATACCGCGGCGAGTTTAAATGCTTCTACGAAGAAAAAGATGCTATTGGCAAGCGTTACAGGAGAATGGATGCCCTGGGTGTACCTTTCTGTGTAACTATCGACCATCAGACCAAAGAAGATGGTACTGTAACTATTCGTTACCGCGATAGTATGCAGCAGGAGCGGATTACCATAGACCAGATAGGTGCGATCGTCAATAATGCTGTTAATAAATAACAATCGTTTTAAAAAAAAGTACATCTGGCATCCCGATGTGTTTTTCATTTATAACACCACCCATAAAATTTTAAGTTATGAAAAAACAACTTTTGCTAACATTTTTCCTTGTTTCAATTTCCTGTATGATGGTCACAAACGCACAAGATATAACAGGCTCCTGGAAAGGGGCCCTGGATGTTCAGGGTACACAGCTTCCCTTAATATTCCACATAAAAAAAGAAAACGAGAAATGGGTTACCACTATGGATAGCCCGGCGCAGGGCGCAAGCGGTATACCGGTAGATAGTACTGCTTTCTCAGACAATAAATTATTTTTAGGTGTAAAGGCGGCCGGTTTAAGCTATAATGGTACACTTAGCGATAATACTATAACGGGCGAGTTTAAACAGGGAGGCGCAACATTACCCCTGGTGCTTGCTAAAACGGTAGTAACCAAACCCGGGGATACCACGCTTCCTTCCGGTGAAGCTGAACTTCAAAAAATAATAGCCCAGGATAAGGGCAACTATAAATATAAAGTGGAGGACTATTTTGCAAAGCCAAAGTCTGCCCAGTTTCAGTTATCCCCCGGTGGTAAATATCTTTCCTATATGGAAAAAGAAGATAACGGTAAACGCCATGTTTATGTAAAGGAGATCGCATCCGGTAAAGTTACCAGGGCCATCGAAGAAAAAGAGGAGCTGATAAAAGGATATGCCTGGATCAATGACGAAAGGCTGGTATACGTGATGGATAATGGCGGAAATGAAAACTATCATATTTATGCCGCAGGAGTAGATGGCAGCAATGTGCTTGATCTGACACCTTTTGATGGCGTACAGGCCGGTATTGAACGCATACTGAAAGATCAGAAGGACTACATGATCATTACCATGAACAAAGACAACAAACAGGTTTTTGAGCCCTACAAAGTAAATGTGGTTACAGGGGCATTAGAAAAGCTGTATGAAAACAAAGATATTGCCAATCCTATTGCAGGATACGATTTTGATAAAGATGGTAACCTGCGGGGATATAGCAGGATGTATCAGGGTATTAAATCTCAATATTTTTATAAGCCCGCTGGCGCTGCCGATTATGAGCTTTATTTTACTAATAACTGGGATGATGCTTTCGGTATACAGTCCTTTAGTTACAACCCTGCCAACCCCGATGAAGCGTATGTTGTAACCAACCTCGATTCTGACAAGGCCCGCATTATTCTATACGACTTTAAAAAGAAGGAAAAGATAAAAGAGGTCTTTGCCAATAATGATTTTGATGCCGCTGGTATCTCTCTTTCACGTAAAAGGAACTACGAGGTGGACTATTATAGCTATGAGGGAGAAAAAGATGAGATCATACCGGTTAGCGAAACATTCAAAAAGATTTATAACAACCTTTCCAACGAGTTTAAAGGCTACCAGTTTGGCATTGCCGGGAAAACAGACGATGAAAGCAAGTACCTGGTATATGTAACCAGCGACAGGTTGGTTGGTAAGTATTATATATACGATGCCGCCACCGGAAAAACAAGTTTTTTGTACGATCTGATGCCCCAGTTAAAAGAGGCTGATATGGCGGTAATGAAACCTGTTTCTTTCAAAAGCCGAGATGGCAAAACCATTCATGGCTATATCACTTTGCCAAAAGCAGCTCTTGAAGGGAAGAAAGTACCGATGGTGGTAAATCCGCACGGAGGCCCGCAGGGTATAAGGGATAGCTGGGGTTTTAATCCCGAAACGCAATTGTTTGCCAGTCGCGGATATGCTACGCTACAGGTTAATTTCAGGATCAGCGGAGGTTATGGTAAGGAGTTTTTGAGAGCCGGCTTTAAGCAAATAGGCCGCAAGCTGATGGACGATATTGAAGACGGTGTACAATACGCTATTAAACAGGGCTGGGCTGATAAAAATAAGATAGCCATTTACGGAGGCAGCCATGGTGGTTATGCCACTTTAATGGGATTGATAAAAACGCCGGATATGTACACTTGCGGGATTGACTATGTGGGCGTATCCAATATCGAAACATTTTTTGCCTCTTTCCCCGAGTACTGGAAGCCCTACAAAGAGATGGTAAAACAGATATGGTACGATCTGGACAATCCGGACGAAGCTAAAATTGCCAGGGAAGTATCGCCGGTTTACCAGATAGATAAAATTAAGAAGCCGCTGCTGGTAGTGCAGGGCGCCAATGATCCCCGGGTAAATATCAATGAATCGGACCAGATTGTAAAAGCCCTGAGAGCCAAAGGATTTAATGTTCCGTATATGGTTAAGTATAATGAAGGGCATGGCTTCCAACGTGAAGAAAACCGTATAGAATTTTATAAAACCATGCTGGGCTTTCTGGCGCAGTATCTGAAATAAAGCAGCCTTTCTGCTTTTGATATTCAGCTTTCAGCACTTTTTAACTTTTATAAGAATAACGTGGCATGTTTTTTTGTATCTTGTTATAATAAATTACAAAATTCATTATCATGAAAAAATCAAGCGGTTTGATAGCATTAGGGCTGGCAGCCTGGGCGTACTGGAAGTATAAAATGACACCGGAGCAAAAAGCAAATGTTAAGAACAAAGTATCAGAGGCCGGAAAAAATATCTGGGATAAGGTTCCGCAAAATGTAAAAGATGCTGTTGGTCAGAAAAAGACGGGGGAAGCACTCTGATTTTCTGTAAATAGTTCTAAGCGGCTCAGGCCGCTTTTTTTATACTGTTTTGCAGGGTTCTTATGAAAGAGTCCCGCTCATCGGGTGTTAACAAATATTTTTTTCCGTTTTGGGTTTTAATAAAAACAGCGTTAGCAGGGTTTGTGGCAAACCATTTCATGCGCCCCAGCTTTTTGCTGATAAATGTTCCGTAATAACCAAAGAAGGCACCCGAGCCGAACAGCCTGATACTGCCTTTTAATTGCGGTTGGGATACTGCTTCAACCGACATAATATCGTCCATCTTTATTTTTACGGGGTGCATCAACATCCGGTTTACGTATACAAAGCCATCATCAATGCTGTACGATTTAGGCGCATACCCCCAGCTTATTATTAAGACCAAACATAATACAGCCAAAGAAAGATATTTATAGAAACGCATTTCTTCAATATCTATCATCCATATAACTACAATGCCGGCAACCATCGCAATAAGCGCAATGGGAGTGATTATTTTTGTTGTGGTATCGTACGATGCGCTGTAGTTCATTTCATTTGTTTTGTAATTTTCAGTATCCAGTCTGTCATTAGCTTCAGAACTGTTGGAGATATAGTTTGTTCAATAGTTGCGTACTCATTTACAGCGCCGGTTTTTGCTTCCTGGAAAAGGTGATTGAGCCCTGGTAGTTCTACTACTTCAAAGTTTTTATTTCCTGCTTTTTGAAGGCTTTTTTCAATTCCGGATAAGTTTTCTTTCGCAGCTACCTGCACATCTTTAGCACCGTTTATGGCAAGTACAGGTACCTTTACCTGGCTTAAAAATATATCCGGATTGAATTTTATAAAATATAAAAACCAGGGGGATGTAACCTGTGCAATCTGCTGGCTGATGAATTTTTCTTTTTGATCTTCGCTCCTGGCAGTATCTGCATCCAGCCATGTTTTAAGTTTAGTTTTCAAGGCGGTTTTAATATCGTTCCCGCTATAGCTTTTAAGTAAACTGAAGATTTCCCTGCTGGCTGCTATATTTTCTGAAATTTTTTCAGCGCTGACGCCGGAGGTTTTACTCACTTCCCTATTTTGTATCAGCATAAGCGAATCAACAGGTATCCCGGGCCCGGCCATGGTTACTATAAATTTTACATTTTTATTTTGTACTGCAACCATTGGCGCAATCATGCCACCCTCACTGTGCCCCACCAGACCTATTTTCTTATATCCTTTTTTCACTAAAAAATTCACTGCACTGCTAATGTCTGTTGCAAAATCGGCGGAAGTGGCATTTTCTTTTCCTTTTTCAGAACCACCCACACCCCTGTCATCCATTCTTAAAACGCCTATTCCGTTATTTGTGAAATGATCAGCGATCACCAAAAAAGGTTTGTGCTCAAACAATGTTTCATCACGGTCCTGCGCTCCGCTGCCCGTAATCATTACCACAACCGGGAAATTGCTTTTATGATAGGGAGTGGTCAATGTGCCGGCCAGCAGGTTACCTTGTTCTTCGTTCTTAATGGTAACATCTTCCGCCTTATAATTGAATTTAGGACGCGGTGTTTGCGGACGGTTATATACAAAAGCACTGTCCTTGATGCGGGCCAGGCCCAGCGGCAGAGAAGTATTCATTTGCGTAAAAGTACCGGTGATGCTATCTGCACCAACTAATTTTCCCACATAACGTAGCCGGATGTTATTTATAACCAGGCTGAATTGCCCGTTGATCCATTCAGTGGTATCTGCTTTAATTCCATTTGCTCCCTGGGCGGGGCTGTCCATTGTAGCGCTAAAGGAATCACCTGCCGGGGTGATGTGAAACACTAGTGGCAATTTCATTCCCTGTATATCCAGCTCGCCCTTCCAGTCACCAATGATGGGTTGGGAATAGCATACTATGGTAACAAGCATGGCGTATAGCGTAAAAAAAGGCTTCATAATTAATAATTTAGAAAGAGCGCGTGATACAAAAAAACCGTCATGTTATAGTACATGACGGCAAAACTTTATCCTACTATGACGACAAGCTAAGAGGCTTGGTGTAAATATAAGAAATCTATTTTAATTAAGCTAACAAATGTTAGGAAATTTGTAGTTTTAAACCATCATAAGCTAAATACCTGCCTTTAGGGAGCTCTTCGGTAATAATATGGTGCAGGCCCATTTGGTGCGACAGGTGAATAAAATAAGCTTGTGGTATTTGTAGCTCATCCGCGAGTTCCAGGGCTTCCTGCAATGTAAAATGAGATATATGTTTCTCTTTTCTTAGCGCATTCAGCACCAGTATTTCTGATCCTTTTATTTTTTCTTTCGATGCGGGGTCTATCCTGTTAGCATCTGTAATATAGGTGAAATTTCCTATCCTGAATCCCAGTACAGGCATATACAGGTGCCATACAGGAATAGGAATTACTTCCATATCGTTAACCCTAAAAGGGTCATAGTCATTTATTGTATGCAGGTTTACAGAAGGCACGCCCACATATTTTACATCAGCAAAGGCGTAATCAAATTCTGTTTTCACTCTTTTCAGGGTGGCTTCAGAGGCAAAAACGTCCATAGGTTTTTGCTGAAAATAATTATAGGCCCTTACATCGTCCAGGCCGGCGATATGATCTTTATGAGAGTGGGTTAAAAGTACAGCATCCAGCTTATCAACCTTATGGGTAAGCATTTGCTGTCTGAAATCGGGCCCTGTATCTATTACAATACTGGTACGGGGCGATTGTATGAGAATGCTGGACCTGAGCCTCTTGTCTTTACTATCACGAGAAGTACATACTTCGCAATGGCAGCCCACCATTGGTACACCTGAGCTGGTGCCGGTACCCAGAAAGGTTATTTGTAAAGGCGGATAGGACAAAGGCGGTTCAGTAATTAATAATTAGTAATAAATAATGTTTTCAGATTATCAGGGGGTTTCTGGCTCATTCTCTTCATCAGGTCTTTCCATTACTTCGGTATAGAGCCTGCGGGCATTGTCATCCAGGGTTCCCGGGTCTATATCCAGTTGTGGTATAATCTCAAGCAAAGCATTAATACGCCCTTCGGTTTGTAAGAACTTATTCAGTACCACCACTTTCTTATTGTCTAAAATACAATAGCCGCTTTGAAAATTACCGCGCTCATACCGTAAAATATAGCCACACTGCTCGGGGATAGCTTCGAGTTTATCTAATGTATTCTGAGTGTATTTGATCATCTTAATAATTGATAAGCAAATATAAACATTTGAAAAAAGTATGGTTTATTGATGTTAATATTATGGGGAATGTTTCGCTGGCTTATTGCTTTCGGGTAAGCTGTTCCGTGGACTACGAAGATAGTTGCAGAAAATGTTGTCTGTCCGCGAAAATCAGCGAAATCTGCGGGATATTTAGAGCATGCTTAATAATTGCCACGAATGCACGAATGACTTTCAGTACTGCTTTTTCAATACCTACTGATGTTTGTAAACATTTTTGTTTTTACGTATAAAACCCTTACAACAAAAAACTCTGCGAACTTCTGGTAAAGCAAAGAGGATAAATTATCAGGAACGTTTTCATTTAATATCAGAAGTATTCGTGCATTCGTGGCTATATATGTACCATTAGTAATATATCTTTGACACATTTGAACTATTCAACCACTTTTCTATTTATCAAATAATTTTTTTCCGTTTTTCAAACGGTCGTAGCGCAGCAATGCTTCCAGGAAATAATAATCGGCGTAAATAAGCGGAACGTCTATTTCTGATTTGTGGGGTAAACTGCCCACGCTGTGCTTGAGCAGAAAACCACCGTTAGAGCCGTTTTTAGCAAGGTACTCATCGCTTGATAAGGATTGGAGCTGCTCTACTGCAAAATCATAATATTTTTTACCATCGGAACCAAGGTAAGTGCTCAGCTCTAACAATCCTGATGCTGTAACAGCAGCGGCAGAAGCATCTCTTGGAATATAGTCTTTCTTATTGGCGGCGTAATCGAAATCAGGCGTATAGCCTTTTTGCTCTGCGTTGAAATCCCAGTAAGGAATTTTATCTTTTGGCAGGCTGGGATTGTTGATAAAGTAATCTGCCGCTTTTTTTGCTGTTTCCAGGAAGCGCTTGTCTTTGGTTTCCCTGTACATCATGGTGAAGCCATATATCGCCCAGCCCTGCCCGCGTGACCAGGTGGAATTATCGGCATATCCCTGGTTGGTTTGCCGGTTGATGGCGTTGCCGGTGATGGTATCGTAATTTACCACATGATAAGTACTGCCATCGGGCCTGAAATGATGCTGCGATGTTTTTAAAGCATGGCTGATGGCCGCATTCCTGTACTTAGGGTTGCCGGTAATGTCTGAAACATAGCAAAGCATTTCTAAGTTGAGCATATTATCAATAATTACCGGGAACTGCCATAAGGTTTTTTTATCCCACGACATCTTAGGGTTCCATGATTTTATTAAGCTGATTTTAGTGTTATAGCGGGTTAGTGCAGATTCGGCCGATTGTACCAGTATTTTTTTATATGCTTCTAATTTCTCAGCATTTTTTTCCAGGCGCATGGCATTGCCATAGCTGCAATACATCACAAATCCCACATCATGGTGCTGGGTAAGAAACTGGCCTTGTTCCAGCGCTTCCGTCCATTTTGTAGCGGCATCTTTCCATTGCGGTTTGTTTGTGTACTCGTATATATACCACAAAGCACCCGGGAAAAAACCACCTGTCCAGTCCCACACATCAGTGCCTTTTACGGTACCGTTTTCAGCAAGTGTGCGTGGGAACGAGCTTAAGTCGGTCGAGCTGTTCAATAAAACGGTGTACTGCTCTTCCGCGGTTTTAAAATCGTCTTTTACAAAATTTTTGGATGTGTTGCAGGATACCAGGCCTGCAAGCAGCAGCAAAGCACCGGGCCGCTTTATAAATTGTGAAATCATTTTATATTATTTCGTTTTAGGTTATTGAACAGTTACCGTTAGCTCCTTTAAAGATTTGCTTGCGCCATAGATATTTTCGTTGGAGGCGATAAATGTGGCGGTGTAGGTACCGGGAGCCGTATAAATGAAACTATATTCATCCATTCTTGTGCTCATATTTTTGAGCGCTACTCCTTTATCCGGCGACACTTTATTAAGATATAATGCCTTGCTTACGGCCCAGCCCTCATTGGAGCCAATGTTGGCAGCCCCGCCCTGGAACTGCAACTGCGCTGTGGTGAAAGTCCAGTTTCTGGGCGAGTTGTTAAAGTTGACATTCGTCCAGGAAGCGGTGCTTGTATTGGCTACGTTTATAACAGTGCCGCCATCAATTTCCGTGTCTAAAGTGAAATTTTTTATAGTCCAGGTTCTTTGTGTTGCGCCTGTTGTACCTGTAAACTGAAAGGCTATATACAAAGGTTCGGATTGATCGAAATCTGAAAGGTCTATGGTGCCGGAAGGCCGGTTATCTGAATTATACACAAATGCGGGGGTAATACGGTCTGTTATATCCGTCCATGTTGCTGCGGCTACGCCTGCCTGTGTATAAGTTCCTGCAAAGTTCTGGGATACCAGCAGCTTTAATGTGTTGAGCTGTGTACCATACTGTGCAAAATAAGTAAAGCTCATCGCAGGCTTGCCATTGGCTTCATACCGGTCTTTGTATACATACTGATGTCCCGGCATCCCGGAATAAAACTGCAGTTGGTCGGGATTGCCGCTTACCAGGAACCTTACGGTGTCGTTCACATTATAGGAGGTTTTGTCGGTTCTTACGTCAAAATTTAATGGCACCACTTCTTTCTTGTTACAGGCAAGTAGGCTGAAAGAAAATATTAGATATATGCTTATTCTTTTCATTCGTAATGATTTTACTTCATTTCAATAATGCTTTTACCATCCGGGGTTTTGTTTCATCGCTTTGTTTAACGACAGCTCATCTATCGGAACCGGCAATAGTAAATGCTTATCCGTTACATTGTTTGCCGCCAGCGCTGTGTATTTTACTGCCGCAGGTGCGGTGTTATTGATCTGAACGGCCAGGTTTTTCATAACGGGTATAAACTCACCCCAACGTATCAGGTCATATTTTCTCAGGCCTTCAAAACAAAGCTCGCGAAAGCGCTCATCTTTGATAATGGACAACAGCTCATCTTTGCCCGTTACTGCCGTTGTTATGTCCGAAGCGCTGGCCCTGTCTCTTACCGCTTTTACGGCCGCTTTAGCGTTTGCCGTGGGTCCGTTTACAGCGTTTTCTGCTTCGGCGTACATGAGCAGCACATCTGCGTAGCGCAGCAGCGGGAAATTAATGGGTGTATAGTTCTTGTTTTTAGGCGCTACTACTTCATATACTCTTCTGAATTTGGCAGCGGTCCTGTTTTCTATATCATTGGCTGCATAAAAAGTGGAGTCCTGCACCTTATTGGCGTTGCTTGCCTCGTAAGTGTATTTAAATGTTGCTATATTCCAGTCTCTCCTGGTATCTGTATTTTCAAATGCCTCATACAGCTTGCGCGTAACGGAAATAAACCCATATCCAAAACCAAATGCCTCATCATTGCACTGAATGCCGTTTATATTGCCCAGGCGACCGGCTTCAAAATCGCCGCCACGATTACCAAAAAACTCTACCTCCCATATTGACTCATTGAGGTTATACCTGTCAGCAGCCATATCGGTAAATAACTGCCTGTAATTACCCAGAAGGCTGTGCTGGTAACCGCCACCAGCATTCACTACTTTGCCGGCCCATTTCAGCGCATCCTGGTATTTATCGGTTTTGTTTAAAGGGTAGCCTGCCATACCCAGGTATATTCTTGCAAGAATACCCTGCACAGCGGTTTGTGTAACATGCCCGGCGTTGTTGTAAGCGCTTATGGGACTTACCATAGCTTCGGCCTCTTCCATTTCTTTGACAATAAAGTCATATACTTCAGACTGCGTGGTACGCGAAAGATTAACGTTGCTTGCAGAAACGGTAGGGGATGTTTTCAGCGGTACATCGCCCCAGTTGCTAACCAGCAGGAAATAAAAATAGGCGCGAAGAAATTTTGCTTCTCCTTTTGCTACTTTTCTGCTTTCATCACTCATGGTGGCGCCATCTATGGCTGATAAAAGAACATTGGCCCTTTCAATGCCTTCATAAAGATATTTCCAGAGTGAGATAACGGTTCTTTCTGAAGCATCGTAATTATATACCGATGTGCCTACTGTATAAGCGCTGCGGTAGTAAGCGCCTTCGTCTGCTATGGGCAGTAAAATAGAAAGGTTGCTGCCGTACACTTCTTCTTTACCAAGAATATCGTACAGGCCGGTCACACCTTTCACCACTTCCTCCTCTGTTTTATAGTAGTTTTCTTTTACTGTAAATGTGGGCTCTTTATCGAGAAACTTACTGCAGCCGGAAAGTACAAGCATGTATAATAAGCCGGCTGTAAAAAATTTTATATTTAACTTTTTCATTGAAATGCGATTTAAGGATTACAGACTAACGTTTAAACCGAACACAAAAGTTCTTGGCCGCGGGTAAGCCGAGTAATCAAACCCGGGCGTTAACGCGGAATAATAAACGGCTACTTCGGGATCGTAGCCAGTGTATTTGGTAAAGGTTAAAAGGTTTTGGGCAGATGCATACACCCTTAGCCTTTTAATTTTCATACGTCCCAAAGTGTAAGCCGGAAAGTTGTAGCCAAGAGAAACTGTTTTTAACCTGAGGAACGACCCGTCTTCTACAATGCGGCTGGAATAGGCAAAAGGTCCCTGGCCACCTACCCTGAACATATCGGTATTTGTATTGGTGGGTGTCCACCTGTTCTCATAAGATGCAAACTGGTTTAAATTCACTTTTGCACCGTACTCGAACCACAGGCGGTTGGCGTTCACGATGTCGTTTCCGTAAGACCATTGCAGGAATGCGCTTAAATCGAAATTCTTATAACGAAAATTGTTTGTAAACCCACCCTGATGCAAAGGATATCCGCGGCCAATTACCGTTCTGTCCAGATCATCTACCACGCCATCATCATTCAGATCCCTGTACTTAATATCGCCTGGTTTTATCGTGGTTCTTGAACTTCCATTAGTAGCAACATTATCTTTTAGCTGGTATGCTCCGCTTGGCAACTGGTCGAAATCGTCATAACCATATACACCTTCCCATATAAATCCGTAAATCTGGCCCAGAGGTTGGCCTATTTTGGCAATATACAATGGGATGGACCTGTAGTTCTGATCCCAGTTAACGGTTCTTAGTAAAGACTCCTGGTTTTCGGTCAGGGCTAATACTTTATTCCTGTTAAAGGAGATATTGAAATTGGCATTCCAGTCAAAGTCTTTTTTCTTGATAATGTCTCCGCTTAAAGAAAACTCCAACCCTTCGTTGCGCGTGCTGCCGATATTTTTAAATGCTGCTGTATAACCTGTGGTATAAGGCAGGGAAGCATTTAGTAAAAGGTCTTTAGTGGTTTTGTGGTAATAGTCCACCGTAAGCAATAGCCTTTGATTAAAGAATCCAAAGTCTAATCCTACGTTGCTTTGCTGTGTGCTTTCCCATTTTAGGTTTTGGTTGGCAAGCGAGCTTAAAAATACGCCCTCTGTTAATACATTACCGAAGGCGTAATAGCCATTATAGTCGGGCGCTGTATTGTCGAAGTTCAGGCGTGCATAAGTAGCGTATTCGCTAACCCTGTTATTGCCGGTAACACCATATCCCAGGCGCAATTTAGCATCAGAAAACAGGCGCTGATTGCTCATAAAGTTTTCTTTAATGATTCTCCATGCGAAAGCCCCTGACGGAAAATAGCCCCAGCGGTTTTCTTTACGAAACTTTGATGAACCATCTGCCCGGAACGAGGCAGTAAGCAGGTATTTGCCTTTATAGTCATAGTTGATACGCGACAGGTATGACAGCAACGACCACGATGATGATTCGGGTGTTACCGGGCGGGGAGTACCCTGATCTAAACCATCGAGGCCCAGCTCTTCATTAGGTAGCTGAACCGCAGCAATGCCATGACGGTCCCAGTTATTTTCCTGCAGCGTAATACCTGCCAGTGCGGTCAGCTTATGGCCCCCTTTGAAGCTCTTATTATAAGTAAGGATATTTTCGTTGAGCCAGGTATCGCTGCTGGTATAAAGGATGGAGCCATTCACTTTGTCGGTGCTGCCTGGATAGCCATACCTTGTTTTGGAGTTGTTAAAAATATCTCTCCTGTAATCTATGCTATTGATACCGCCCGATACCCTTAGCTTTAATGATTTGCTGAAGGCATACTCCGCATACCCGTTTACGATAAGGCGTTTGTCGTAATTTTCCCTTAATTCATTTCTGGCGGAAAGAATAGGATTGATGCGGTAATCGTTGGAGCCGTTAATGTCGGGGTCAACGAGGTCGTTTATTAAATCCACGTCAGAGCCTGTAGATATAGGCCGGTAGCCCCATACACTGTACATGAGGTAGTTCATGGCAGAGAAATTGGATTCGGGTGCAGATGGAGTGCTGCCGTGGCTTTTGGCATACGTGTAAGATGCTGTAACGCCCACTTTAAGATTGCTACGGAAGTTGTGATCCAGTGTTATTTTGCCCTGCTTGCGCGCATAGCCCGAGTTGATAATTACGCCGTCCTGGTTGAACAGGTTCCCGGAAAAAGAGTACTTCGTAGCTTTGCTGCCACCCATCAATGACAGGGTATGATCCTGTATCAGGGCCGATTTGAACAGCAGATCCTGCCAGTCTATACCCGGCACATCTTTATAATCGGCCAGCGTTTTACCATCTTTAAAATAGTTTTGTTTAATGCCGATGGAGTCTATATCGTTCTGCAGCTTTACAAATTCGTAGGGGTTCATCAGCTCCATACGGTTAATAACCTGCTGTGCTCCTGCATAACCCGAATAGCTAATGGTGGGCTTGCCCGTTTTACCTTTTTTAGTAGTGATCAGTATGACACCATTGGCGCCGCGCGCACCATAAATAGCGGTAGCCGATGCATCTTTTAATACTTCAATACTTTCTATTTCAGCAGGGTTAAGCACGCTGGCATTGGCATCTTCCGTAGGAAACCCATCTATTACATACAAAGGCGAATTGTCCTGCGTGAGCGAGTTGGCCCCACGGACAACGATGTTTAACCCCGAACCAGGCTTTCCGCTTTCAGACGATACCTGCACACCCGCAACCCGGCCGGCAAGGGCTTCTATTGCGGAGCCTACAGGCGCTTTTTGTAATTCGTCTATTTTTACAGATGCAACCGAGCCGGTAACATCCTTGCGCTTTACCTCGCCGTAGCCAATAACTACCACTTCCTCGAGGCTGTTATTTTGCCGGGTAAGGTTTACCGTAACCGTTGTCTTCCCGGTTATGTCCACATCAAGCGGTGCATATCCC
>JASGDI010000093.1:0-59973 GCA_049841335.1 Niabella sp.
CGCCTAAAAAACAAAAATAAATCAAATTTATTTGACCTTTAACACAGAATCTATCGGAAGACGAAGGGTGTATAAGGGGGGCTTCGACAAGCTCTCCGAAGGAGTCCTTTGGACAGCCTGACATTGATTGCAAAAGAGTATGATTATATGACACTACATTAAAATCCCGTTGATCGGTGTTAGCTTTTCCTGTACTTCCTGCTGGTCCATTAATTCCTGCAGGTCGATGGCAATACTGCGGCACATGGCTGACATAGGAATATCGGTAACTGCGTTTTCAAAAGGGTTTTCGCTAAAATCACCCACATGTTCCATTGCATTAAAGATCCAGGCAACGATAAGGCAGGCCGGAATCAAAAGCCATGGCGCGTTTGGCGTGAGACTTACGATGCCGGATATAAGGCCAAACGGCAGAACGAACATAAAAATATCAACAAATAACCTGCTGAATACGGCGTACTGCCTGGGAAACGGATAATTTTTTATACGCTCACAGCCGCCCTGGTGATTATAAAGCTCCTGTATAATATTGCAGGTGGTCATATATTCCATTGCATCAATAGTGCCATTTTCTTTTAAAGCTTTCAGGTCCTTGTTTTGCATGTGAATAAGATAGCTGGCAATGTTGCCTTTCTTTTTAATTTGTTCGTAATCATTGGCTGTTAGGTATTTGCTCAATATTCTTTCGGCTTTTTGCTCAAAGCTGTCGCCGCCGCGTCTTTGTAATGGTGAAGCGTAGCGCTGGTAATAGTCTTCAGCCCATACCTTATTTCTTCTGAGTTGTAGCCTTAGCATATTGCACCAGGCTATATGCCGGTGAATGAGCTTATGCGCCTTTTCTTTATCCTTTACCAGTTGCAGCACCATAGAGCCCCACATCCGGCTGGAGTTAACAATACCGCCCCAGATCCTTCTGGCTTCCCACATCCGGTCATACGATGAGTTGTTTTTGAAACCAACATAAAACGATACGGCGGTACCAATAAGAGTAATGGGTAAAACGGGAATGGCTATGTTGTGATACCCCAATTTCACGTACAGCACATATACCAATACACTTGAGATCAGCGGGATAAATATGGTATAAAAGGTACTGGGAAGCAGGTATTTTAACCTTATAAAGCGGGTAGTGTACATACAGGTTGTTTTAGAACGGAAAGTTAAATAAAAATATTTTGCAGAACGGCAGCTTTGATCAAATTAAACGATGAATGCATACATGTTATTTTCTTTACGGGCATCTTTGTTCTTCACATGCTGTGCATAAATCCCAAACATTTATTGGCATTGAGTTTTATTATATTTGCGTGTTTCGATAAAGGAGTTGCAGGAATAAGAACCTGCATGCCTGGAATAAAATACAGACAAAGGAATTGATATATGGCAAAGGAAAAAGTTATTACACCCGGAAGTGATTATGACGAGGACAGTATTAAGAGCCTTGACTGGAAAGAACACATTCGCCTGAGGCCGGGGATGTATATCGGTAAGCTGGGCGATGGCAGCAGTTCTGATGATGGTATTTACGTGTTGGTGAAAGAAGTGATGGATAACTGCATTGATGAATATACCATGGGGTATGGCAAAACTATAGAGCTGACCATTGATGGCAAAACAGTTACCGTGCGTGATTACGGACGTGGTATTCCGCTGGGCAAGGTAGTTGATGTAGTAAGCAAGATCAATACCGGCGCCAAGTATGACAGCAGGGCATTTCAGAAATCTGTTGGTTTAAATGGTGTAGGTACCAAGGCAGTGAATGCGTTGAGCAACTATTTTAAAGTAACCTCTGTACGGGATCAGAAGGAAAAAGTAGCAGAATTTGAACGTGGTATTCTTATAACCGAGCATAAGGAAGGGAAGACGCCGGAATCTAACGGTACTACAGTTACGTTTATTCCTGATGACACGATCTTTAAAAACTTTAAGTTTCATCATGAGTTTTTAGAGAACCTGATATGGAACTACTGCTTTTTAAATGCCGGCCTCAAGATCATTTTCAATGGTAAATCTTACGTCAGCCGGAACGGTCTGCTGGATTTATTAGAGCGGAAAACCAACCCTGATGAGATCCGCTATCCTATTATTCATTTAAAGGGGAATGATATTGAAGTGGCCATAACACATGGGAATGATTATGGCGAAGAGTTGTACAGCTTTGTGAACGGACAGCATACTACTCAGGGTGGTACGCATCAGCAGGCATTCAGAGAAGCATTTGTAAAAACTGTTCGTGATTTTTACAAGAAAGATTATGAAACTTCTGATATAAGGACTGGTATTGTTGCGGCAATTAGTGTGCGCGTAGTGGAACCGGTATTTGAAAGTCAGACTAAAACAAAGCTGGGCTCGCAGAACGTAGACATAAACGGGCCCAGCATGCGCCAGTTTGTAGGCGATTTCTTTTCGCGGGAACTGGATAATTTTCTGCATAAAAATCCCTCTGTTGCTGATGCTTTGAAGAAGCGGATTGAACAAAGCGAACGGGAGCGGAAGGACCTTGCGGGAATTAAAAAGCTGGCGAATGAAAGGGCTAAAAAGGCCAACCTGCATAATAAGAAGCTGCGCGATTGCCGCTTTCATTTAAATGAAGAACCTCCGTCTAAAAATAAGGAAGAATTTGTTGCCAAACAGGCCGAAACTACCATTTTCATTACCGAAGGCGATAGCGCGAGCGGGTCTATAACCAAAGCACGTAATGTAGAAACGCAGGCGGTATTTAGCCTGCGTGGTAAGCCTTTGAACAGTTTCGGGCTTACCAAAAAAGTAGTGTATGAGAACGAAGAGTTCAACCTGTTACAACATGCCCTGAATATAGAAGAAGGGATGGAGGGGCTGCGTTTTAATAATATTGTAATTGCAACCGATGCTGATGTGGACGGCATGCACATCCGTTTACTGATCATGACCTTCTTCCTACAGTTTTTTCCTGACCTGGTGAAGCAGGAAAAAGTGTATGTGCTGGAAACGCCTTTGTTCCGCGTTCGTGATAAAAAAGAAACTATTTACTGTTATAGTGAAGCAGAGAAGAAAGCAGCAATTAAAAAGCTATCCGGAAAGCCTGAAGTTACACGCTTTAAAGGGTTGGGTGAAATAAGTCCGGATGAGTTTGCACAATTTATCGGGCCGGATATGCGTAAGGCTTTAATGAGAGTAGAACATGGGGATCACATTCAGCAATTGCTGGAGTATTATATGGGTAAGAATACCATGGAGCGCCAGGAGTTCATTATTAATAATCTGGTAGTGGAGATTGATAAGGAGGATGAGCTGGAAGAGGCTGTTTAAATAATGAATGTAAAATATTAAATGTTCAATCTTAAATTATAGAATGATACATATAGTTTTTAATGAAGCAGAAATAGGGCTGATGCAGAAAGTGCAGGAGCTGGATGAAACCCTGGCAGGGGAAGTGATCCAGGTTAAAGATGATTATGCGGTAGGCTCTGTTGCAAATATTTATGAAACAGAAGGCTATCAGCAACGCCGCGACTGGTGGAGGCAATTGCTGGAAAACTCCCCGTATAAAGAACAAACGGACCTGGTTGACGATAAATTGACGGTTCATAACCTTATAAAGTATTTGCAGGAAAATGAACAGGAAGAAGCCTGGATATGGATGGGGCAGAATCAACATGATGTTTGCGGATATTACTGGCTGATGCCACAGCTGCGTGAGTTCCAGGGGAGAGTAATGGTTTTGTATATGAACAATCTGCCTTTTATTAATGAAAAAGGACAGATATTTTATCCTTCATGGTTGAGTGAGATCCAGCCCTCTGAATTTCTCAAGGCCAAAAAGTTGGCAAGGCCTGTTACGTTAAGCGAGTTTGAAGTGGACCCCGATGAGTGGGACAAACTGACGCAGGAAAACGCAATGGTGCGTATTTTGGAAGGCGGCAAAAAAATAGTAGGTAAAGAGGCTGATTTCTATGATGCGGAAATATTGAAAAATATAACCGGTGATTGGCAAAAGGTTACGAGGGTATTGCAAAATACGCTTCATAGAATGAAGATCAAAACAGGAGATGTGTTTTTAATGTGGCGTATTAAAACCCTGATCAGTGAGGAAAAGATCATTGCTGAAGGGGATATCAATAAAGACTGGAAATCCTTTGATGTTAAGCTTGCCGGTGCTTCAAAGCAAACAACAGAAGCATCTGCTGAAACAGAAACTACATTGTAATGAAAATTTTGCTAAAACTGGAAGAAGTAGCAATGCTGTTATTAAGTATATTCCTGCTGTGGAATAGCAACGTTTCCTGGTTTTGGTATCTTTTATTATTGTTAGGGCCTGATGTGGGGATGCTGGGATATTTGATAAATAGCAAAGTGGGCGCTGCTGTATATAATGTATTTCATCACAAAGGCATAGCCATAGCAGTTTTTGTGGCAGGCATTTATCTGAATAATGAGTTGCTACAACGGATAGGCGTAGTGTTGTTCGGACATTCATCCTTCGACAGGCTGATGGGTTATGGGCTGAAATACAAAAAAGGTTTCAGGTTTACACATTTGGGAATTATAGGAAAAAAGAAAGATATACAGCGGCCATAAAATATGTTAATCGAACGGAATAAAAATGAAAGAAGAAATAGTAGATAATATAGAGCATAGTGAAGGCACCGGCATACAGGGTCAGTTTAAAACATGGTTTCTGGATTATGCTTCGTATGTAATATTGGAACGAGCAGTACCAGCTATCGAAGATGGATTGAAGCCGGTGCAGCGCCGTATTTTACATGCTATGAAAGAAATGGATGATGGCCGTTTTAATAAAGTGGCCAACATCATCGGGCAAAGTATGCAATACCATCCTCATGGTGATGCCAGCATTGGTGATGCTTTAGTGAACCTGGGGCAAAAAGACCTGCTGATCGAAACACAGGGTAACTGGGGAGATGTACGTACTGGCGATGACGCGGCTGCTCCCCGTTATATAGAAGCGCGACTAAGCAAGTTTGCATTGGAAGTTGCTTTCAATAATAAAACCACGGAATGGCAATTGAGCTATGATGGCCGTAAAAATGAGCCTATCACTTTGCCTATGAAATTCCCGCTGTTGCTGGCGCAGGGTGCTGAGGGTATTGCAGTGGGACTTTCTACCAAAATATTGCCTCATAATTTTTGTGAGCTGATAGATGCTTCTATAAAATATCTGAAAGGAAAGAAATTTGAATTGTTTCCCGATTTCCAAACAGGGGGCATGATTGATGTGGCGGACTATAACCAGGGTAAAAGAGGAGGAAAAGTTAAGGTGCGCGCGCATATTGAGGAGGCCGATAAAAAAACGTTGCTAATTAAAAGCGTGCCTTATGGCGTTACTACTGATCAGTTGATTGAATCCATTGTAAAAGCCAACGACCAGGGTAAGATCAAAATCAAAAAGGTTACCGATAATACTGCTGCCGATGTAGAGCTGCAGGTGGATCTGGCGCCTGGCATATCACCTGATATCACTATTGATGCCTTATATAAATTTACAGCCTGCGAAACGTCTATATCGCCTAATGCCTGTGTGATTGTAGATATGAAGCCGAAGTTCCTGACAGTGCACGATCTGCTGAAAATTTCAGCCGATCATACAAAAGACCTGTTATGCAGGGAACTGGAGATAAAGCTGGGCGAGCTAAACGAAAAATGGCATTATACTTCCCTGGAAAAAATATTCTTTGAAGAAAAAATATACAAAGAGCTTGAAAAGAAACATGAGACATGGGATAAGGTAATTGCAGCAATTGATAAGGCGTTTGATCCGTTCAAGAAAAAGCTGAAACGGGATGTTACACGTGAAGATATCCTGAAGCTGACAGAGAAGCCGGTACGCCGCATTTACAGGTTAGATATTGATGAACTGATTGAGCAGATCAAAGGGCTGGAAGCGGATATCAAACAGGTGCAATATGACCTGGATCACCTGGTAGAATATGCAGTGGCATATTTTGAAAATCTGCTGAAGAAGTTTGGAAAAGGACGTGAAAGGAAAACTGAGATCAGGCAGTTTGAAGTTATTGAAGCAAAACATGTCACTATCGCCAATACTAAATTATATGTGGACAGATCCGGCGGGTTTATAGGTACGAGTTTAAAGAAGGACGAGCTTTTATTTGAATGTTCTGATCTGGATGACATTATTGTTTTCACCAAGCGGGGTATCATGAAGGTGATCAAAATTGCTGATAAAACCTTTGTGGGTAAAGATATCATACATGCTGCAGTGTTCCAGAAAAATGATGAACGCACTACTTATAATATGATTTATGCTGATGGTAAGAGCGGCGTGAGTTATGCTAAAAGGTTTAATGTAACGGGTGTTACCAGGGATAGGGTTTATGATCTTACCAAAGGCGATGATAAGAGTAAAGTGCATTATTTTACTGTAAATCCTAACGGTGAGGCTGAAGTAGTGAAAATAGTGTTGAGCCCCAATAGCACGGCCCGTATTAAGGAGCTGGACTTTTATTTTGAGGAGCTGGCTATTAAAGGCCGCAGCAGCCAGGGTAACCAGGTTACCAAGTATCCTATAAAATCGGTTAAATTTAAGGAAGCCGGACGGGCAACATTAAGTGGTAAGAAACTTTGGTTCGATGATAAATTCGGACGTTTAAATACAGAAGAGAAGGGGCAATACCTGGGCATGTTTGACCCTGCCGATCAGTTGCTGGTGATTTATGATGATGGATATTACGAGTTAACAGACCAGGAAATGACCCAGAAGTTTGATCCTGAAAAAGTGTTGCTGATTGAGCGTTACAACTCTGAAAGTATTATTACCGCGGTGTATGCTGATATGGATAAATTGCAGTTTAATGTAAAACGTTTTAAAATAGAAACTACCACGCTTCGGAATAAATTCCTGTTCATAAAAGAAGGTGATGGCAATTACCTGGAATGTGTTACTACGGCAGCAGAGCCGGTTTTACAGGTGCAGAGCGGCAGGGGCGATCATGTGCGCAGCGCTAAGTTCAAGCTGGCTAAGGTTACTGATGTAATGGGCTGGAAAGCAGTAGGAGCCAAGCTTACTGATTACAATAAGAGCGTTTCCATGGAATGGCTGGAAACCAAAGAAAGCGAATCGCCGCAACAGGAGCTGTTTTAGCAAATAGATGCACAATATTTTTTTATAATCGCCTGGAGGCGATATAATAATAGTGTGAGGCGTCCTCGCCTCACACAGCTTTCGAAAAATGTTATGGGCCCTCAGCAAATAGACCGAAGTTTTTCTTAGTATCTTTATAGAATGTTTGATTACTGGGATATAGATGATCTTTACAAAGCGCTTATGGCACTGGCTGCAGGCATCATACTGGGTCTTGAAAGAGAGCTGAAAGATAAGGCTGCCGGACTTAAGACCATTTCTCTTATCACCCTGGGATCGGCATTATTCGCTATCATTTCGTACAATATCGGTCAGCCTAATAATGAGTCCACACGCATTGCTTCTTACATTGTAAGTGGTATAGGTTTTCTGGGTGCCGGTGTTATTTTTAAAGACGGAGTGAACGTAAGCGGACTTACCACTGCAAGCGTTATCTGGCTGGCCAGTGCTGTAGGCATGTCTATAGGTTTTGGGCAGGTATACCTGGCGCTTTTGTTTTTGGGTATATCCATCATCCTTATTCATTTTGGAAGCATCATAAATACGCTTTTCCCTGATTATAAAATAAGCCGCATCCTTACGATTTGCATGGAAAAAGAAATGTCGGGTGTACGCCAGTTGCTGATTGATAAAATGAAGCCTTTCCTGGATAAAATTGAGGAACGAAGGATTAAGGTAAAAGATGATAAGATTTGTATTTTCTATGATATTACACTGAAGAACAGCAGGCTGATGGAGTTTGAAAATCTCTTATTGGAGCAAAAGGAAATCCTGGAGTTTGAGCTGTAATCCTCTTCTAAAAATATTTCTGGTATCCCAGCCCGTAAGTAAGGATCAGGTTCTCTTTTTCGGTTCTGCTGATTTTGTTGTATAAAAGCCTTGAATTAAGGCTCAGGCCTTTCCATAGGAGGTAAGCAAATTCCGTATCGCTTGAAATGATATGATCGCTGATATACTTTAGCGATGGCTGGAAGAAATTACCGGTTTTAAAAGTAAAACGGTCACCTGCTTTGAACATAAATTGTATGCGTAAAGAATTCCGGATGGTTTGGTAATTGATAACAGCTGTATCACTTTCAATGATCCTGCTCAGTTCACCTATCATTCCATTACTTACGTTCAGCCAGATGTTGGGCTTGTTCAAAAAGTTATAAGCAATACCAATACCAGCCTGCCCCTGGCTTTTGATATTGAGCGAGTAGCTGGTAGTATAGTTGATAAGTCCCCAGTAATAAAAGTCCGTAAAATGCCTGTACAGGTTTACATTGCTTGATAGGGTAAAATCATTATTGGTAAGCTTTTCAGGGGTCATGCCGTAGAGCCATGCCGCAGAAGAATTGAGAGCTGTTCTTTTTTTCTTTACGTTGAATTGTGCATTATTATTGAAAAGATAGCTGGAACCCTCTTTCGTTTTGTTAACAGAGCCGCCGGACGATATTTTTATGAACTTTGTAGTGCTATCGGTAAACTGAGCATTTAAGCACAGCGGAAATATTAAAATAAAAAGGAGAAAAAACCTCATTTGTTTGATTTTTAGTTCAAGCAAATTAAGCTGGTTGCATGGTTGAGCTTATATTGTACTATTTCAGATATCTTTTCATTTCGCGTTCCACATCTTTTTGTTTGATGCTCTCGCGTTTATCGTATAACTTTTTTCCTTTTCCTAAACCAATTTCTATTTTGATGAAATTTTGAGCGGTCATGAATATTTTAAGCGGCACAAGAGTATAACCTTTTTCTTTAAGCTTTGCCTGTATTTTTCTTATCTCTCTTTTTTGCAGCAATAACTTTTTGTCCCTGTCAGCATCGTGGTTGTTTACGGTACCGTGAGAGTAAGGGGAGATGTGCAGACTTTTGATCCATACCTCACCTTTATGAATGATGCAGTAGCTGTCGTTAAAGTTGGCCCTGCCTTCGCGTAAAGACTTTACCTCTGTGCCCAGCAATACCATACCGGCCACATAAGTATCATCAATAAAATACTCATGAAATGCGGAACGGTTTTTTATGGAGATGGAGTTGCTGATAAGTTGATAAGTTTAAAAGTTGGAAGGTTGACAGGGTTGATACTATTATAGCACCGTGTATGCCGGAAGATAGCTACTCTGCACTTGAAGTGTGAAACGTAGTACTGATGCACTCCTGATAGCTATCAGGTAAATAATTAATTTCTGAACAGGCGTATAACCGTGCCTAATTTATGTTTCAGGTCTTTACGATTTACAATGAAATCCAGGAAGCCATGCTCTAATAAAAACTCGCTGCGCTGGAACCCTTCGGGCAGGTCTTTTTTAATAGTTTCTTTAATCACACGCGGGCCGGCAAAGCCAATAAGGGCGCCAGGTTCAGCAATGTTCAGGTCACCCAGCATAGCGAAGGAAGCTGATACTCCACCAAAAGTAGGATCGGTAAGTAACGATATATAAGGCAGCTTAGCATCGCTTAACTGTGAAAGCTTACCGCTTGTTTTTGCCATCTGCATAAGAGAAAAAGCGCTTTCCATCATACGCGCACCACCGCTCTTGTTAATTACCATATAAGGTAACTTGTGCTGGATACAATGATCAACTGCCCGTGCAAATTTTTCACCCATTACACTTCCGAGGGAGCCTCCTATAAATTCAAAGTCCATGCACGCAATAACCATTTCTTCCCCATCAACCTTACCAATAGCCACCCGCACTGAATCACTGAGATTACCATTGCTCCAGATATCTTCGAGCCTTTTTTTATAAGGTTTCAGATCGGTAAAGCCTAAGAGGTCTTTACTTTTTATATTGGTGAAAAGTTCCTCGTACTCATTATTATCAAAAAGTACTTCGAAGTATTGACTGCTGTTCAGCCTGTGATGGTAGCCACATTTAGGGCATACATACAACTGCTCTTTCAGTTCTATAAAAGTAGAAATGTAGTTGCATTCCGGGCACTTTGTCCAAAGGCCTTCCTGGGTTTCCTTTTTCTCTGAAGTTTTCGTTAGTATGCCTTTTTTGATCCTTCTAAACCAGCCTGTTTTCTGGTCTTTACCCTCTTCTCCTGCCAGGTCGGCATCAAAATCTTCTATATCTTCAGCCATATTTATTATTGAATATGTTTAGATGAAACACAAATATAAGAATTGTAGTGTACAAAGGTACATAATGTGCAGCGTGTGGAAATATTGGTAAATATCCCGTAAAACTGCCTTATTCATAACGTAAGGCTTCAATGGGATTAAGTTTCCCGGCTTTTATTGCCGGATACAGGCCCGCCAGGAGACCAACACCGCTACAAATCAATATGCCGTATAGTACCCATCCCCAGGGTACTACAAAACCGGTACTGAGCACTATTGCAAAACTATTGCCTACCAATATTCCTAAAATAATTCCAAACAATGCTCCTAACACGCTAATAATTACGGCTTCCAGTAAAAACTGCTTTTTTACCACAGCGCTTTTGCCCCCGATAGCTTTAATGAGGCCTACCTCTTTGGTACGCTCTGCCACGCTTACCAGCATAATGTTCATAAGGCCGATAGCTGCTCCAATCAATGTGATAAGACCGATTACGGTAGCCGAGATGGTAAGAAAGCCCAGGCTGTTCATAGCGCGTTCAACAATGCTGTCGCTCTTATCCAAAACAAAGTTACTCTCTTCGGTAATGCTGTTTTTTCTTATGCCCCTGAATAAGGCTTCCGCCTCACCCATAGCCTCGTTCATGTTGTTAATATCGTCTACTTTTACGGCAAGCACATAAGTGGAATTATTACCCAGGAAATTTTTGGCAAGGTTGCGATAGCCGATGATGACCATATTATCACGGCTAAAACCGAAGGTAGAGCCCCTGCTTTCCAAAACGCCTAATACCAGGTAAGGAAGGTTATTAATACGAATGGTTTTACCCACTGCTTTATCGGCCGATTCGTTAAAAAACTTTTTGGCTACATCATATCCCACTATGCAAACATTCTGGCCGTTCCTCACTTCCTGCAGGGTTAGGTTTCGCCCGCTTAACAGGGTATAACCGTTCAGGTCGAGGTATTTTTCATCACCACCAAACATCATCACATTCGGGCTGGTTTTTTTATCGGCAAAAGAAATGATGGAGCTGCCGCTTCCAAATACAGATATGCTGGTTACAGCGCCGGGAAAAGAGTAGTGGCTGGCGAAATATTCTGCTTCATCTTTGGTAATTAATTTGCCGAGGTTTGATTTTTTTTCTTTCTTTCCTTTTTTAGTTACTGTAAGGTCCCTGTTGCCGCCGCCGCCTATGCGTATATTTCTCTCTTTAAATCTTATGGTAAAGGCATTGGCACCCATGCTGGAGAAGCTTTCGGTAAACTTCTGGTTCATAGCTTTTATAGCAGTAATAATGCCTATGAGCGCCATAATCCCGAATGCAATAATAGCTACAGTAAGCGCAGTGCGCAATGCATTACCTTTAACGGTACGAAAAGCCAACAGGAATGTATCTCTGAATTTCATTTATAATTGCCGGGGCATAAAGCTAAAAGCATAAAGCAGAAAAAGCAAATTTATTATTTAACCGGGTGATCACACCCGCTACGGCGACCACTGATGCCGTTACCCACATCTAAAGTCATTGCCTCAAATTTCCGGGAGCGTCTCTCAGTAAAAAGGGAGCATGCCTTTCCGGCAGCTCCCTTTTTTTTGTTATAAGGAGAAGGTTACAAACAGATGTTTAGTTCCATCCCGTATTTTGATTGAGTATGGCAGGGTTGGCCTGCATCTCACCCAGGGGAATGGGCCACAGCAAAGCATGTTCGGGAATAGCACCCACTTTGGTAAAACCCTCAGGCTTATTCTGGATAGTTGCTGAAGCCAGCGATATCCATTTCAGCTTGCCTGATTGTGCTCCGTCTGCTTCGGGATAAAGGCGGGTGCGGCGAATGTCGTCCCAGATTTTGAATTCCAATGGAAATTCATGGAAGCGTTCGGTCAGTATAGCCTGGATCAAAGCGTTACCGGCAGCTGATTCGTCAGGTAAGCCGGCGCGTTTGCGTACCTGGTTCAGATAACCTCTGGCTTCAGGTTCAAACCCGGTTCGTGCTAACCCTTCTGCTGCAATAAGGAGTATTTCAGCATAGCGGATCATTGGCATATTATAATCCCCGTCACGGCCATTTTTCAGTGATCCCTCATCAAACCATGCCCAGTTCCCGGCATTGTTCAGCGTATGCGCAACACCGGTGGCATCGGTATAATTGCGGAAGAAAAATTGTTTTTCCTTGTTGCGGATGTCGGCGGGTGCATAGCTGTTAAGCAGCATATTGCACGGCAGGTAGGCATTGTACAATACGTCTCCTCCAGGCTTGAATACGCCATTGTTGCTAGCGTCTTTCCATTGGAAAGCATCGGCACCTATGGAGCGGCATGCATAAGAGTTTCCTACATTATAGCTTGTCATGTTGTACTCTTTGGCATAGATGATCTCGGTGTTAGCTGCTGTTTCATTTGTTTTAATGACATTAAAGGCAGAGTTGAGATCAGAGGTGGTGCCATTGGGATGAATAAGTGCATGCTGGCCACCTGTGATCACTTTTTTAGCCATATCAGCGGCCCTGGTATAATAGGCAGCCCCTCCGTTAAGCGGCGCACCCGCCCATTGCAAATAAACCTGTGCCAGCAGGGATTGTGCCATGGGTTTTGTAACGTAGCAGCCGTTAGCATAGAAGGATTTGTCGGGCAGCGCGCTGCCTTCAGCAATGCTAAGCAGATCCTGCTCAATAAACTTATAAATATCTGCCGATGGAGTACGTTCTTTGTAAATACCTTCTGTGGAGGTAAAAGGCGCATCTATGAGAGGCGCATCACCAAAGTCCTTTACCAGCGAAAAATAAGCCAGGGCGCGGAAGAACTTGCCCTGTGCTACATAATTATCTATCGTAGTCTGGTCCAATACGCTGGTCATTTTAGAGATGTTGGCGATAACAAAATTGGCTCGGGAAATACCTATATAGTATTCGCTCCACAATTTAGCGGCAGTGGAGTTGAACGATTCTATATTGAAAGTAGAGTTCTCAGATGCGTTCGTAAACGTTCTGTCCTTACGTTTGTCTATAAATAACCCTGACATGATACCGCCCCACATGGTGGCCTTGGGCGTCCAGCCGCCATCCACATCAATATTATTCAGATAGGGCACCCCACCAAAATAAAGCCCGTTTACAGCCGATTGGGCATCGGCAGGGGTTTTCCAGAATTGGTCGGCTATCTTCGTATCCAACGGATTCTCTTCCAGAAATTTATTGCATGAGCTGATAAGTAACGAAAATGTGATCATGCAAAGGATTGCTATATATGTTTTATTTGATTTCATGTGTATATTTTTTTATTACCATGAATTAGAATGTTACATTAGCACCGAGCGTAAATGTCCTCGGGCGCGGGTAGGTGAAGAACTGACGGTTAGCTCCCCACTTATTGTCTCCCAAACGCGATGAGTTGTCCGGATCGTATCCCAGGTATTCAGATGAGGTTACCAGGAATGCGTTGTTCACATTGGCATATAAACGCAATGATGAAAGACCGGCTTTCCTGATAGCGTGAGGCGCAAAAGTATATCCCAACTGAAACAGGTTGCCGCGCAGGTAAGAGCCATCGGCAACCCATGTATCATCAGCATTGGCGTTGCTACCCATCCCAAAGTTGGCCAGTCGTATAGCCTGCGCCTTGCCGTTAGGGTTGAGTGTGGGGTGCCACGCTTCCTGATAAAGGCGGTCAATGCCACTTGTCAGAAAACGTCCTTCTGTTGAGTGGAAAAACTCCTGCATTACTTCTACTCCCCAGGTGTACTGTAAATCAACAGTCAGATCAAAACCTTTATAGTTGAACGTATTGATAAACGAGCCCATCCAGCGGGGCAAACCATGACCAATCACCTGACGGTCTTTATAGGTAACTTTTTCACCAATAAGCGCTGGAATATTCATGGTTTGGGGGTCCCAGTTTGAAGCAACTCCATCGTAAATACCTGCCCGCCTGTAACCGTAGAACGAAGAAAGCTCATCGCCTTCGCGGATAAGTATATCATAGCCAACAAAACCATCAGTAGTAATTTGCCGTTTGCCGGTAATGGGGTCGATAGACGCATTTTCATCTAATTTCTCCACGCGGCTTTTGTTATAGCCTAAATTGATGGTTGAGGTCCATTGGAAATCATTGGTTTGTACCGGGTGTGCGGTAACCAGTATATCCACCCCGCGGTTGGAAACCTGACCGATATTTTGCGTTACAGATGAGAACCCAACTGAAGGGGGGAGCGGACGGCTCAGTAACAGATCCCTGGTATTTTTATAATAATAGGAAAGCTCCAGGTTGAGGCGGTTGTTCAACAAACCAAGATCAATACCTGCATCCCATTGAGTGGTTCTTTCCCATCTTAAATCAGGATTAGGCATATTGCTCATATAAGAAACTACGCGCAATGCATCACCTATGATGGTATTGGATTGTCCTATACTTGCTAAGGAAGCATAGGTTCCAATCTCGGAATTACCGGTTGCACCAATTGAGGAATGCAGCTTCAGCCTGCTGATAGCATTAACGTTTTGCATAAAGTTCTCATTGGAAACCAGCCAGCCCAGACCTAATGACGGGAAAAACCCATATTTGTTGTTCGGCCCGAATTTGGAGGAACCATCGTAACGTCCTGTAAGGGTAGCCATGTATTTCCTGTCGTAAGAATAAGCCGCACGGAAGAAATAGGAATTCATGCCCCATTTGTCATAATCGCTGCCTACAGTGGGGCGATTGGTGCCTCTTCCCATATTGTAGAATCCAAAATAATCATCTACATACTTGCTGTCGGAGGATGAAAAATAGTTGTAAATATTTTCCTGCCAGGACATACCTGCCATGGCGTTGAGCGAATGGTTACCGATGAGCTTCTTATAAGTAAGGTAGGTCTCTTCCTGCCAGTAAAATGTTGAAGCATGCGATGCGGAAGCTGATCCTTCAGAGTTTTGATTGATCAGCGGGCGGGGAGTGAACGGCGTATAGTTGACAGCGCGGTTGTTATGATAATCAACACCGAACTGTGTTTTCAGCTCCAGGTCTTTTGTAAGATGAAAGGTAAGGGCAGCATTACCAAAAACCTGTGTGCGATATTGCATTGCCTCCATCCGTTCCAGCAATTCAACAGGGTTACCCACACCTTCGGGCTGAAATCCTTGTGTAGCGCCGCCGGGATTATCCTTATTTATGGGAATAGCTGTTGTTTTGATATCGTTTGTTTGTGCATATTGCCCATTGGGTAATCTTACGGGCAGGAAAGGCAATTGTTCTACCATTGTACGTAAGGCACCTTGTCCGTAAGGGTTATCGGAAGTTCTGTTACCCCAGGTATGGTTTACCAGCAAATTAACAGAGGTTGATAACCAGTTGGTCGGCTTATCGTCATAAGCCAGCTTTGCATTAAGGCGTTTGAAATAAGAGTTGAGCAAAACACCCTGCTGATCGGTATAGTTTAAAAAGGCACCAACCGAAGCGTTTTCCATACTACGCTGAATGTTGATTTGATGATTGTGAGACACTGCGGTGCGGGAGGCCTCTTTTTGCCAGTCTGTATTGTATTTGGGCGAACCATCGGCATTGAACAGGTCGGGGTCTGTAAATATCTGTGATAAATCGGTGGTAAAGTTCCTGCCCTGCCATGCGTTGGCGTTTTCCAAACCTTGTTTGAATGTTGCCATCCATTCATTGGCATCCATAACGTCCATATACTTTGCCATTGTACCAACAGAGAGAGAACCATCGTAAGAGATGAGCGCATTTTTTCCACCTCTGCCAGAAGCACCACGTTTGGTAGTTACCAATACTACACCGTTAGCGCCACGGGCACCATATATGGCAGCCGATGAGGCATCTTTTAACACTTCAATAGACTCGATATCGTTCGGATTAAGAAACTGGAAATTCTGCATAACCACTCCATCCACTACATATAACGGATTGGCCGAAGCATTAATGGTGGCAAGACCGCGGATAATAACACGCATTTCTCCACCGGGTTGTCCTGTATTAGAGAAAATGTTTACACCGGCAGCTTTACCCTTCAATCCTTCCAATGCATTAAAAGACTGGGCTTTGATAATGTCGCTACCTTTCGCAGTAGCAATAGAGCCTGTTAAGTCTGATTTACGCATGGTACCATAACCTACAACTACCACCTCGTCCAGCCTATTTTCAATAGGAATAAGTGAAACCGTTATGGGTTGTCCTGATACTGTTACCTCTTGTTCTGTATATCCAATGCTCGAGATAATCAGCACGTCTCCTTTGTTCGCATTGATAGAGAAGCTACCGTCTGATGAAGTGGTAGTACCAATAGTTGAGCCCTTGATGGTAACGGAAGCTCCTGCAATAGGCTCTCCCTTTTCATTAAGAATAGTTCCCGTGATGGTCTCCGCAACGGCAGATGGTTTCATAATAATCACTTCGTCTACTGGGGAAATGACTACATTAGTTTTTTTATAGGTTTTCCAACGCAGGGGGTAATCTTCAAAGATCTTGGACATGACCTCGTCTATATTGGCATTAACAACATTGATGGAAACGATCATTTCTGAGGGCAATACATCATTGGAATAACTGAAACGGTAAGACGATGTTTTTTCTATGCGGTTCAAAATATCGGCTACGGTAAGATTGTCCGCCTTCAGGCTAATACGCTTTTGAGCAAAATTAGTGGCCGACACTTGCAAGGCAATTACCAGGAATAACAGGGACAATTTCATATAAAGAAGCATTCTTCTAAAAAGCATAGCGCTGGCTACGCCCCAATGAACATTTTTTTGCATATTTTCGTTTTGCAATTAATAAATCACATTAAGGTCTCAAACTCAATGTGTGATTGTAATTCCAGAAAGGGGGAATGTTAGCGCATTCTCCTTTTCTCTTTTTTGGAGTAGTATGTTAACTTGTATTAATAGGCATGGGCAATCGTTTTAAGTTTTATTCAATCATTAACGTGTCTTTAGATATAAACCTGTAATTGATATCTTTCGATAGCTTGATGATCTGCATAATTTCGTTCAAATCATAGTTATCGTTGTGGAGCGTGTATTTATAATTTTTAACAGCCTCGTTCCTGAAAATGATGGTGGTTTTAAACTCCCGCTCAAGCTCCTGGGCTATCTGGCTCAGAGGTTTATTCACAAAGCTGAATTTGTTATCCAGCCAGGCAAGCTCTGCTATAGTGCTGTCTTTTAATGCGATGCGGGTGAGCTTAAAAATATCCTCTTCCCAGCTCATCGGCTTATCTTTATCCGTTTTTGAAAGACCGCTTTTGGAGATGACTATTTTTTCTGATGCGTTCAGGATAACCCGGTTGTTTTTCTCATCATTAAAAGTTAACTCTATTTTACCCCTGATGAGCGAGGTTTCCATTAAATCTTCCTGGGGATAATTACGCACGTTAAAGGCTGTGCCCAATACTTTTATATCGGTCTTTTCTGTATGAACAATAAACGGTTTTTCGCTGTCATGTTTTACATCAAAAAAAGCTTCCCCCGTCAACCTTACTTCGCGCGCGTTCCTGTTAAACCTGTTGTCATAAGTAAGGCGGCTGTCTGAGTTAAGCACTACCAACGTACTATCCGGCAACATTACTTTTGATTTTGAACCTTTTTCAGTAGCGACCTCATTTTTAAAATTGTCAATAGCATCTTGGGGTTTCGTGTTTAATACAAAAAGATAATAGGTTGAAAAAGTCAAAACAATCAATGCCGCCACTGCTGTTACCAGGTATTTATAAAGTCTGGTTATACGGCGTTTCCCGGAGCCGGTAGCGGTATGTTTATGCTGAACCGGGGCTGCGAGTAGTTTTTTCTTTACATAATGACTGGCATAAGACTGTTCCAGTACCTCGCCAGGATAGGGCAGGGGATGACCTGCATTTTCCAAATGGTTATACAGGGATAATAATGCCGGGTGTTCGTTTAGAATCTGTTTTAAACGCGCTAATTGTTCAGGTGAGGCATCTCCTGCCATCTTTAATCCTAAAAGATCATAAAATTCGATATCTACAGTATTATCATCCATTGTACTTTTATAGATTGAAATATGGCAGTTAGGGGTGAAATGAATGTTTATTTTATTTTTTTCCTGTTCGCCTCGTTTGTGAAATCTTCTAATGTCAGCCGGATACGTCTGAGGGCAATACGTATATGTGTTTTAATACTATTGTTACTGATGCCCATTACCGATTGCACTTCTTTGTAAGACAACCCCTCGTCCTTCACCAGCCGGAATACTAACCGGCTTTGCGGCGGCAGACGGTTCACTGCCGCTTCTATACATCTGCTAATTTCGTTTGTGTTGATTTTTGAATCGGCTGTGAAATAACCCGCCCGGTCCAGGTAAGAAGCGTCCCCGGTACGCAAAACCACTGGCCTGTTTTCGTTTATGTGTGCCAATGCTGCGTTCCTGACAGATTTAAACAGGTATAGGTCGAGGCGATTGACATTGTTTAATTTTTCTTCCATCAGCCAAATTCTTATCATGACATCAGATACAAGCTCTTCTGAGGTCTCGGGATCGCCCAAAAGGGTAACTGCAAAACGATGAAGGGGTGTGTAGAAATGAAAGTATAGCTCTTTATAGGCCTTTTCATCTCTGAAATGAGCTACCCGCCTCTGCCAATACAATATATCCGATAATTCTTTCTTCAAGCTATTGGTTTATTTCACACGACAATTTTGCAAGTCTTTAGAAACGGAGAAATGGCTATCTCCAGAGGGATTTATATAATAATATAGAGTTGTTTTTTGATTTCAGGGGTGAAGGACGACATAATATTTTTTTCTGCCGTTTCAGGAATAACTGGGACAATAACATTGCCAAATGCTGTTGGTGAAAAAGAGACTGCCAGTAAATGCTGCGGCTCCCGGACAGATGGCAATAGAAATAAAACTTTGGATATCCGGTTCTAAGGGATGTTCAAAATATTACCGTTTAGTCTTAAAACAGGTAAGACAAAGCATCGCAGAAGTTTGGGAGAGCAACAGTGTGCGAGGGAGTTATTTTAATAGTAGTATTTCTGTTGGTATTAAAAATGGCGCCCCGTGCTAAAAATACAGCCAGCTCAGAAACGCGTTAGGAAATATACCCAGCAATACAATAAGAATGCATATAAAGACCAGCGTATATTTTTCAAGAGGGGTAGCAGGTACTGATTGTGCCGGTCCGTCTTTAAAATACATAGCCTGTATGACGCGGAAATAGTAATAGGCACTTACTGCGGCCATAATAACCGCAAATATTACCAGCCATAGATTTTGACCCGTAATAATAGCCGCTTTGAGCATGTAAAATTTACCCAGGAAACCCGCTGTTAAAGGAATACCCGCTAAAGAAAGTAAGCATATAGTACCTGTAAAGGCTAATACCGGCTGGCGCTTTGCCAGTCCGTTAAAGCCTTCAAAGCTGTAATCGTCCATTTTGCTCAGCACGGCAAAAATACCTATAGTGGCCAAACAGTAGGCCGCGGAGTAGATCAGCAACCCTTCCCGGGCTGCGCTATTCATAGCATAAACAGCAAACAGCAAAAAACCGGCCTGCGAAATACTGGAATAAGCAAGCATCCGTTTTACGCTTTGCTGGAAAACTGCCGTAATATTACCTACAAACAAGGTAGCGGCAATCATTACTGCTACCCATATTGACCATGTTTTTTCCATTGTTGCAAAGGCACCTCCAAAAAGGCGTACAAAGCCAACAAATACTGCCGCCTTAACAATAGTGGCCATGAAAGAAGTGAAAACAGTAGGTGCGCCATCATATACATCCGGTGTCCAGAAATGAAATGGCGCCACAGAGGCCTTAAAGCTCATCGCAAACAGCAGGAACAGCATACCGGCAATATGCAGGTTAGGATTGGATTTGGCATCCGTAACAAAATTCATTTTATCTATAGAAAACGTTCCCTGCGAGCCATAGATCAGGGCAATGCCCATTAACAGGATACCGGTAGAAAATGAACCCATCAAAAAGTATTTCAGAGCGGCTTCATTGCTTTTTAAATTCTTTTTATCGGCCCCGGTAAGTATGTATAAAGGGATGGAGATAATTTCAATTCCCAGAAACAGGCTAAGCAGCGAGGTGAAGCTGGTGGTAATAGTAATGCCGGCAATGATAAAGAATATCAGCGCGAAATAATCGGCCAGGTTTCTTCCTACTTTTTCCATTTCGCCAGAGGTGACCAGCAAATAGACAAGGGTAGCGAAAATGGCAAGCGAATTAAAGAATAAAGCATAATCGGTAAAGGACATAAATGCCGAAACATCAAACCGAAACAATTTAATGCCTTTCATTTCCATGCAATTAGCTATTAACAGCAGTATCATAGCAATGATACCTGTTGTTTTTATGGGGGCGTTTCTTTTAAAGAACACGCCGCTAAACATCATCACAACGCCAAATATTGCAGAGAGTACTAATGCATTCATACTATATTGCTTAATGCTTCGTCTTTAACAGGTGAAGCACATCTGATTTATTTAAAATTGAATTGGTAATATCTTCGAAAGAATGTAACAGGTGCTGCGGATAAATGCCGGCCACAATAATAGTTACTGCTATTATACCTAATATGGCTTTCTCATGGAAAACAATATCGGTACCGTTTTCTGTTAAGCTATTGGTTTCGCCTAAAAATACGTTGCGCGCCATTTTTAAAGTATAAACAGCTCCCAGTATAACAATTCCGATCCCGGCTAAAACAGCGAAAGGTATCCCGTATTTGGAAATGTTGGGATCTACGCCTAAAATACCGTTGAACATCAGGAACTCTCCTATAAAGGCATTGGTAAGCGGTAAGGCTATATTGGCCAGTGCTATTATAAAGAAGAAAATAGTTAATGCAGGCGCTTTTTTGGCAATACCTCCCAGCTCGCTCATTTTTGTTGTGCCGAATTTCCTTTCAATAATTTCGACAATGACCCACATGCCCAGTATATTAATGCCATGCGAGAACATTTGTAACAAAGTACCCTGCACAGCGCTTTTGTTTTCTGCAAATACGGCAAGGCACATAAGGCCGATGTGGGCAATAGAGGAGTAAGCTACCAGGCGCTTCATATCGTTTTGCTGAAGGGCAACAAGTGAAGCATAAATAATGCCTATAACTGCCATAGTAGAAACCGTATCTCCCCAGCTATAGGACGCAACAGGCAGAACCGGTAATAGCCATCTTAATAAACCCAGCAATCCCATTTTAACCATAATACCACTTAATACCATTGTTGCAGCAGTAGGTGATTGCTGGTAGGCGTCGGGCTGCCAGGTATGAAAAGGGAATACAGGCATTTTGATAGCAAAAGCTAAGAAGAATAACCAGAACACCCACATCTGCTGATTGAAGGGAAGCTGGGCATTATAAAATGCAGTAATATCAAATGAATTGGTTTTAGAGTAAATGTATAAGATACCCACCAGCATCAAAAGCGAACCTACAAAAGTGTAAATAAAGAATTTGAAAGTAACTTTAATGCGTTTTTCTCCACCCCATTGAGAGCATATAAAGTAAACCGGTATTAAGGCCAGCTCCCAGAAGAAATAGAACAGCAAGGCATCCATAGCTAAAAATACGCCCATTAACCCTGCCTGCGTAAGCAGCATCAGGCCTAAAAAGTTCTTAGCTTTTCTATATGGAGTGCTCCATGTTGAGACAAATATGATCGGGAAAGAAATAGCCGTAAGCATGCAAAGCATGGCGCCCATACCATCTGCAGCTATTGAAAAGCTGCTGTTCAACAGGTCCATCCACGGCGCCTTATAGGAGAGGGCCTCTGCGCTGTTGCATATAGTAAAGCCCAATATAGCAACAATAAAAGTTGTAATAGCCGCTAATAACGACCATGTTCTCGCCCCTTCTTCTTTCTTTATGAAAAAAGTAATAATGCCGCCAAGCAAGGGTATCAATATCAACAACAATGCGATCATGTGTAAATGATAAATTCTAAATATTAAATTTCAAATCCCAACTCTCAAGTTATAAATCTCACTTCCTTCTTTTTGAAAAGAGAGCAGACCTTATTTCTTCATAAAGAACTGCAACACAAAAACCAGCAGCACACTTACTACCATCATTAATATGTACGCACCGGTTTGCCCGCTTTGCAGCCAGCGCAATTGCCTGCCCCCATAATTCACTAACCTGCCAACACCGTTTACGATTCCGTCAATAATATTTTTTTCAAAAACGTTATTAAAAAAGGCGCTAATAGCATTCAGCGGTTTTATAATAATGGAATGATAGATCTCATCTACATACCACTTATCCTGTAATAATTTACCAAAGCCTTTCGCGTCTTCAATATCTGGTTTTTTGCTGAATCTTGTCCAGGCAAGTACCACCATAATAATAATCAGCAAGGAGGACATGCCGGTCAGCACCCATTCAGTGCTGTGCGAAACCTCATGCTTGGGAAGAATCGCATACGATTGTGCAAATACCGGCTGTAAAAATTCTTTTAATGAATGTGTACCATGCATTAAAAATTCAGGAATACCAACATACCCGCCGATAACAGAAAGGACAGCTAATACAATTAACGGAATAGTAATGGCCGCAGGACTTTCGTGTAAATGATGCTCCTGTTCATGTGTACCGCGGAAGCTGCCTTTAAAAGTAGTAGCGTATAAACGGAACATATAGAAGGCGGTCATTAAAGCGCCGATCAATCCAAGTGCATATAAAACAGGTGATGTGGCAAAAGCCCCTGCCAAGATCTCATCTTTGGAAAAGAAGCCGGAAAATCCGGGGATACCTGCAATAGCCAGGCAACCCAATAAGAAGGTAATATTGGTGATCTTCATATACCTGGCAAGACCTCCCATTTTGCGCATGTCCTGCTCGCCACCCATTGCGTGGATCACGGAACCGGAGCCTAAGAACAATAAAGCTTTAAAGAAAGCGTGCGTCATTACATGGAAAACGGCGGCAACATAAGCACCGGTTCCCAAAGCCAGGAACATATATCCTAACTGGCTTACGGTAGAGTAGGCCAATACTTTTTTAATGTCATTCTGCTTTAATGCGATGCTGGCAGCTAATAATGCAGTAGCAACACCAATAATAGCGATGCAGTTTAGGGTACCGGGTGCCATGGAGTACATCAGGTTGCTGCGTGCGATCATATAAATACCGGCTGTAACCATCGTGGCAGCATGTATGAGAGCAGAAACAGGAGTAGGGCCGGCCATCGCATCGGGTAACCAGGTATATAACGGAATTTGCGCACTTTTCCCGGTAGCGCCCACAAATAACAAGGTTGTAATCACTGTAATGTCAAAGCCGGAAAGCTTTGCCAATGCTTCGGTGGTAAATATCTCGCTGAAAGTAACAGATCCCAGTTTACTGATGAGCATAAACAAAGCAATAAGGAAAGCCAGGTCACCGATGCGGTTCATGATAAAAGCTTTTGATGCAGCTTTTGTATAATCTTTGTTTTTAAACCAGTAACCGATGAGCAAATAAGAACACAGACCAACACCTTCCCAGCCAATAAACATTATAACGAAGTTAGCGCCCATAACCAGCAGCAGCATGGAGAACACGAACAGATTGAGATAAGCGAAGTACCTGGCAAAATGATGGGATTCTTCTTCGTGCATATAAGAGGTGGAGTACACATGAATTAAAAACCCCACACCGGTTATGATCAAAAGAAAAATAGAGGTGAGCTGATCTGCCTGGAAGGCAAAGGGAATATGGAGGGAACCTGCTTTTATAAAATCGAAGTACTCAACAACAGCGGTATTACCAGCCTTTATCTGTATGAATACCATCACGCTTAATATAAACGATCCTAATATAGAGCCGCTGCCAATTATTCCTACAAGTCCTTTTGATAAATAGTTTCTTAATAAACCATTCAGTAAAAAACCAACAAAGGGCAATAGTGGTATTAAGATCAGTTCAATTTTCATCTAAATAATTTATACTGGTAACATGTAAACTTTTCAACCTGCCTTAATGTTTCAATCTGTTTAAGAAATTAATATCCACCGAGTGAATATTTCTATACATCATTACTATAATAGCCAATCCTACACTTACCTCTGCTGCAGCTACCACCATAATAAAAAATACAAACAATTGTCCATCGGTTCCTGCCACAGTTAACGCCGCATCCTTTGCCGGCTGCATTTTTGAGAATGCCACCAGCAGCAGGTTTACCGAATTCAGCATTAATTCTACGCACATAAACACAATGATTGCATTACGGCGTGTTAATACGCCTACAATCCCGATTGTAAATAATGCTAAAGCCAGAACGATATAATAATTTATTGGCATGTTATTAATTTCTGATTTTTGATTTCTGATTTGAGATCAATCTGAAATTTCAAGTTTTTAATCTTTCTTTCCAATAACCACAGCACCTACCATTGCGCTCAAAAACAAAATACTGCTTATTTCAAACGGCACTACAAATGTGGTAAACAACTCTCTGCCTAAAGTTTTTATAAGCCCTGTATCACCAGTGCTCATTTCTGCAATATTTTTAGAAACTTCGGTGTTCTTTAAAGCTGCTACCAGTACCAGTAATAAACACCCGCCTGATACGATACCTACGATCTGCAGCCAGCGGTTTTTTAAAGGTGCTGTGCTTTTATTCAGGTTCATCAGCATAATCACAAACAGGAACAGTACCATGATGGCGCCTGCGTAAACGATAATGTTTACTATGGCAAGGAACTGTGCGTTCAGTAAAATATAATGGCCCGATATGGTGAAAAAAGTAGCCACCAGCCACAATACACTATGCACCGGGTTTTTACTTGATATAACCATGATGGCACTGAACAATGCAGCCACCGTAAGTATCCAGAAGAGTATTTGTGTAATGCCCATTTTGCTTAATTAACTTCCTCCGCTATTTTGTTTTCCCTGCTGATTGTTCCCAGGGCTTTTTGATAGGCCTCCGGTTCTGTTACCGGGTTGGGAATTAACAGATCCTCTTTTTTATAGATAAAACCTTTGCGATCATAATTTGCGGGTGTGAAAGTCTGGGAAAGATAAATAGCATCCTTGGGACAGGCGTCTTCGCAGTATCCGCAGAAAATACAGCGCAGCATATTGATCTCGTATTTAGCTGCATATTTTTCTTCACGGTATAAATGCTCTTCGCCTTCTTCTCTTTCTGCTGCTTCCATTGTAATGGCTTCTGCAGGGCAGGCTACAGCGCAGAGCCCGCAGGCAGTACATCTTTCACGGCCTTCCTCATCCCGGTTTAAAATATGAAGCCCGCGAAATACCTTGCTGAAAGTCCTGGTTTGTTCGGGGTATTGTATAGTAGGCTTTTTCTTGAAAAAATGCTTCAGTGTAATAGCCATGCCTTTTAAAATATTCCACAGGTATAGGCGCTCTACCCAGGTCATTGGGCTGCGGTCAACCGGCTTGGCTCTATTTGTATATTGAATACCCATTAGTTTTCGAGCAGTATTTTAATTTTTCGCAAATATAATTGTCAATAGTCAATGGTCAATAGCCAATGAACTATTTATTCAGCCATAACACAACGAGGGCCGTAATCAGCATATTCAGCAGCGCCAGTGGCACCAGTCTCTTCCATCCTAAGTGCATCAGCTGGTCAAAACGGAAACGGGGAACCGTCCAGCGGATCCACATAAACACAAATACAAAGAAGAACGCTTTACACAGCAGCACCACAAAACTGATAAATGCTAACAGGTTTTGTGATATACCCCAGGATGCCTCGTTCACAAACGGAATATCATAGCCCCCAAAGTACAGTGTGGCCATAATAACACCACTGATGAACATATTGATATACTCTGCAAACAGGTAAAATCCAAGCTTCATGCTGGAATATTCCTGGTGGTAGCCAAAGTTCAGCTCGCTTTCTGCTTCCGGCAGATCAAAGGGAGTACGATTACATTCTGCCAGCGCACATATAAAAAATATCAGGAAGCCCAGCGGCTGATAAATGATATTCCAGCCGTTATCCAATTGATTTTGTACAATAGTGCTCATTTGTAAAGAGCCGGTAAGCATCAGTACGGCAATAAGGGAAAGTCCCATTGCCAGCTCATAAGAGATCATTTGTGATGCGCCCCTGATAGCAGCCAGTAAAGAGAATTTATTGTTAGAGGCCCAGCCACCAATCATAATACCATATACACCTAAGCTTACCACACCAAAAACATAAAGAATGCCGATATTAATATCTGCTACCTGCAAAGGAACTGTTCTGCCGGCAATAACAGCAGGAGAACCCCACGGGATCACCGCGCTGGTAAGCAGGGCGGTAACCATGGCCAGCACAGGGCCTAATACAAATAGGAATTTTGAAGAGGCTAAAGGAATGATCTCTTCTTTAAAAAAGAGCTTTCCCCCGTCAGCAAGCGGTTGCAACAACCCAAACGGACCTGCACGGTTAGGACCGATCCTGTCTTGGATGAACGCAGCCACTTTCCTCTCTCCATAAGTAGCATACATGGCTACAATCATAGAAAGTGTAACCACAAGGGCTATTAAAATCAGTTTTTCTATAATAAAAAACCAGTCTATTGCGAGTAGGTACATATCAATCTAAATTTCTTTTGAGCATTTCTTTTATCTCTCAACCGGTTCTGTAAAGGAGATGCTTTTTTTATTCCTGATAATGTGTGAGCACCTTTAACTATTGTGAACAGGTATTTCAATCTGTGTCTTCTGTTAATTGTTTATGATTAAAAACAGCGCCGGTAGCCGGTCCCGGGATCTTGCTCAGGTCCACTGAAGGATCGTTAACATCGCTGATGCTGTGTATATCCAATAACAATTTAGGCTGACGACCTCCCATTACTTTTGCTACAGTTTCTTCGGGTTTGTCCAGCACTTCATAATGATTAACCCCAATGACTGAGTGGCGCGGTACTTTTGTAGGACCTTCAATCACCCAATCCTTGACATCCTTCTTTTCAAAGCGGCATGCGTTACATATCCACCCGGTTTTGCCTTCTTCGTCATTCATCACCTCGCCCCACTGATCTTTACGGGCGGTTACACGTAATACTTCATCGCCGCGTTTCCATAAAGTTACTTTCCCGCAACATTTATCGCAATCGCGATGGGCGTCTTCGGGCTTGGTAAACCATACCCGGTTTTTAAAGCGGAATGTTTTATCGGTTAATGCGCCTACAGGGCAAACATCAATCACATTTCCAATAAAGTCGTTATCTAAAGATTTCTCGATATAAGTTGCAATTTCTGCATGGTCTCCGCGGTCTAGAACACCATGCTGGCGTTTATTGGTAACCTGGTCAGCTGTAAACACGCAACGATAGCAAAGTATGCAACGTGTCATGTGTAATTGTATATATTGGCCCAGGTTATGCTTTTTGAAAGTTCTTTTTTTAAACTCGTAGCGGGTGCCTTCTTTACCGTGCTCATAGCTAAGGTCCTGTAAGTGGCATTCACCTGCCTGGTCGCAGATAGGGCAGTCCAGGGGGTGATTAAGCAGTAAAAACTCAACCACACCAGCGCGTGCACCTAATACCCGCTGACTGGTAATGTTCTTTACCTCCATGCCATCCATAACACCGGTACGGCAGCTGGCCACCAGCTTAGGCATGGGGCGCGGGTCTTTTTCAGAACCTTTGCTTACTTCAACCAGGCAGGTACGGCATTTACCACCGCTACCTTTCAGCGGGGTGTAATAGCACATAGCCGGTGGAGTTACCTCACCACCAATCATACGTGCTGCCTGCAGTATTGTAGTGCCGGGATCCACCTCAACAGATATATTGTCTATTGTAACTTTCATTTTCGGAGGTGCTTCCTTTTTTATTTCGTCTGCCATAATTTTTAATCAGTCAACTTTAGATGATGAATCTTACAACACAAAATTATTCCCGGTCATACGCTTTTGTCTGAAACAAGGCTACGCCGGTACAGGTTCCCTTGCATCTGCATAATGTGCCAGCCCGAAGTTCCTTACCTGAGCCTCATCGGCATTGGTAATATGCCATTCAAACTCGTCACGGAAATGGCGGATCGCCGCAGCAACCGGCCATGCGGCCGCGTCGCCCAGTGGGCAGATCGTATTTCCCTCGATCTTACTTTGTATATCCCACAACAGGTCTATATCACTCATTTTACCCTGTCCTTTATCTAAACGGAGCAACAGCTTTTCCATCCACCCGGTTCCTTCGCGGCAGGGAGAGCATTGTCCGCAGCTCTCGTGGCGGTAAAACCTTGCCAGGGTATAGGTGTGCTTTACTACGCACTGGTCTTCATCAAAAACAATGAAGCCGCCGCTACCCATCATGGAGCCGGTTTGAAAGCCTCCATCAGAAAGACTTTCATAGTTCATCATCCTTTGCTCGCCTTTAGCTGTTTTCAGCAAAAGGTTGGTTGGGAGAATGGGTACCGATGAACCTCCCGGAATACAGGCTTTTAACCTTTTACCATTGGCAATGCCGCCACACCATTCATCGCTGTATATAAATTCTTCTACCGAGATGGTCATATCAATTTCATATACTCCCGGCTTATTGATATTGCCGCAGGCGGAAATTAATTTTGTCCCAGTAGATTTACCTACCCCGATTTTTGCATACTCTTCACCGCCTTCATTAATGATAGGAACTACTGCTGCAATACTTTCTACGTTATTTACCACTGTTGGACGGTCCCATACGCCTTTAACAGCAGGGAAAGGTGGCTTGATGCGGGGATTGCCCCGTTTACCTTCGAGAGACTCCAGTAAGGCGGTTTCTTCACCACAGATATAGGCACCTGCTCCACGCTGTACATGAATATCACAATCGAACCCGCTGCCTAATATATTTTTACCCAGAAAACCATTATTGTGTGCTTCCAGGATGGCTTGTTCTAAAATATCAACGATCCAGGCGTATTCGCCACGGATGTATATAAAAGAGGTATTGCTGCCCAAAGCATAAGAAGCTACAATGATACCTTCAATTAACAGGTGCGGAATATGCTCCATCAGGTAGCGGTCTTTAAAGGTACCGGGCTCACTCTCATCGGCATTCACTACCAGGTGACGGGGAATACCTTCGGGCTTTGCCAGGAAGCTCCATTTCATACCGGTAGGGAAACCTGCACCACCGCGGCCGCGAAGTCCTGATTTTTTTACTTCTTCGGTTACTTCATCCGGAGCCATTGTTTTCAGCACTTTTTCCACGCTGCGGTAACCACCCTCTCGGCGATAGGTATCAAAATACCTGATGCCTTCTACATGTGCTTTCTCTAATAATAGTTTTCTACCCATTGTATATTTTCCTAAAAAGAAGTTTTAATTGTTCTTCGCTCTGCACTCCGCTATAATTGCATCCACTTTTTCTTTAGTAAGATGCTCTTTATAGAATTTGCCCAGCTGCATCATCGGCGCATAACCACAGGCACCCAGGCATTCTACTGTTTTTAAAGTAAACATGCCATCGGCGGTTGTTTCACCGGGTTTAATGTTTAATTTTTCACCAATATACGCTATAATATCATCACTGCCCCTGAGCATACAGGGCCCCGTCTGGCAAACCTCAAACATATATTTACCAACAGGTTTCAGGTTGTACATGCTGTAGAATGAGGCCACTTCATATACTTCAATAGGGTCAATACTCAACAGCGATGCTACATAATCCATCGTTTCCACACTTAACCAGCCAAACTGTTCCTGCGCTACGTGCAATACCGGGAGCAACGCACTTTTTTGCCTGCCTTCGGGATAACGCGCGATTATCTTATCTACCTTTTCTAAGTTCTCTTGTGAGAGTTGTACGCTCATTTATTTTGACTTATTCCGTTTTTTATTCTTGTTTATACATTAGCTTATCAGCTAATTAGCACATTGGCATTATGCATCCATTTCACCGGCTATCAGGTTTAAGGACGACATTACGATAATAGCATCGCTTAGCATTCCTCCTTTCACTAACTCTTCGTAAGCCTGGTAATAAATAAAGCACGGGCGTCTGAAGTGCAGTCTGTACGGACTTCTGCCGCCATCGCTGATAAAATAAAACCCAAGCTCTCCATTTCCTGCTTCTATACTATGATATACTTCACCCTTAGGCATATCAATTTCGCCCATAATGATCTTAAAATGCCAGATCAGGGCTTCCATTTTCGTATATACATCTTTTTTGGGTGGCAGGTAATATTCAGGCACATCGGCATGGTACACTGTTGCTTCCTCACCTTTAAGGTTGTTCAGCTTTTGCATTGCCTGCTCAATAATGCGGAGGCTTTGCCACATTTCACCGTTGCGTACCTGGAAGCGGTCGTAGCAATCCCCGGTAGAGCCAACGGGTATATCAAATTCAAACTCTTCGTAGCTGCAATAAGGGGCAACCACACGCACATCATAATCTACGCCGGCAGCACGCAGGTTAGGCCCTGTAAACCCGTAGTTTAATGCGCGTTCTGCAGAAATAGCACCTGCTCCCATCGTTCTTTCCATGAAAATACGGTTACGGGTAAACAGGTTTTCAAATTCGGCCAAAACGGCGGGGTATTCTTTTAAAAATTTTTCTATTTTCTGGAAGGCTATATCATTAAAATCTCTTTCAAAACCACCAATACGGCCGATATTGGTAGTTAACCTCGATCCGCATATTTCTTCAAATACTTCATATATCAGCTCGCGGTATTGCATTACATATAAGAAACCGGTAAAAGCCCCGGCATCTACCCCCATAATAGAACTGCAGATAAGGTGATCGGCAATGCGCGACAATTCCATAACAATGATGCGCAGATAATCTACCCGTTTTGGCGTTTTTACACCCAGCAGTTTTTCACAGGTCATGTGCCAGCCCATATTGTTCAGCGGTGCGGAGCAATAGTTCAGCCTGTCTGTAAGCGGTGTGATCTGGTACAGCGACCTGCGCTCGGCAATTTTTTCAAATGCTCGGTGAATATAGCCCACCGTGGCATCCGCTTTTACAATTTTCTCGCCATCCAGCTCAATAATATTCTGAAAAACTCCATGAGTGGCGGGGTGTGTAGGGCCCAGGTTCAGCGTGGTAGTTTGTTTTTCAATACTACCAACAGGGAGGTCAATATTGTGATGTATATCTGACATGTGATTAAAATCCGGTTCGTCGTGTTTTATTTTGTAACCAACTTCACTGCAATTATTAGTTAGATCATTTTTCATCCTCTGCAAGGGTGCCGTGTATGGTTTTTTCAGTTCCAAATCCAAACGGGCCACCGCCTCCGCGTCCAAACATTTCATCATCTTTATCGATGCGACTCTGATCTTCAAGCGGGTATTCCTTACGCATGGGGAAATAATCCATTTCTTCCACGTTCAATATTCTTATCAAGTTCGGGTGCCCTATAAAGTTAATACCGTAAAAATCGTAGGTTTCACGCTCCATCCAGTTAGCTGCGGAGAACAGCCCTGTAGCAGTAAATATCTCGGGTTTTACGATATCCGTAAATACTTTAAGGCGAACCCTTACATTTTCTTTTATATTATGCAGGTGATACACCACTGCCAGCTCTTTTCCCTTCTGTTCAGGATAATGAACACCACATAGATCTGTCAGAAAATTAAACTCCAGGTCAGCATCCCCCTGTAAAAAGCCCAGCACTTTGAGGTTGATCTCCTTATCAGCATGAAAGCTTAGAATATCATACTGTACTTCGAAATCTGAAACCTGGTCGCCAAACTTTTCTGTAAGTCTTTGCTGTATATATTCGCTGGTCAATGCCATGCTTTTGAAATTTGAAATTTCTAATTAGAGATTTGCCTATTGTATTCCGTAGCTTTCCAGCAACGCTTTGTACTGCTCCCCGTTTCTTCTGCGCAGGCTTTCTTTGCCTATCAGGTCCTGGATACGCATTACGCCATCCAGGATGGCTTCCGGCCTTGGGGGGCACCCCGGCACATATACATCTACAGGCACTACCTGGTCAATTCCCTGCAATACGCTGTAGGTATCAAAAATACCGCCACTGCTGGCACAGGCACCTACGGCAATCACCCAGCGGGGCTCTGCCATTTGGAGGTACACCTGCTTTACCACCGGTCCCATTTTTTTCGCAATCGTTCCCATAACCATTAAAAGGTCGCATTGGCGGGGTGAAAAACCTACGCGCTCTGCACCAAAACGTGCGAGATCATAAGTGGCGGCCATGGTGGCCATAAATTCAATACCACAGCAGGAAGTAGCAAAAGGTAAGGGCCAGATAGAGTTTTTCCTGGCCAGGCCAATAACGCTATCGAGAGTAGTTGCGAAAAAGCCTTGTCCCTCATGACCGGCCGGCATTTCTGCCATGCTGATATCGGTTTCGAGAGGTTTTTTCTTTATGTTATAAGAAACTGGTCTCATCAGAATTTAAAATTTTAAATGTAAAATATAGAATGTAAAATTTTAATATTCATCATTCTACATTTAATATTCTACATTTTATTAGTCTTCCCACTTTAGTGCCCCTTTCTTAATAATGTAGGTAAACCCGCATAAGAAAAAGGTAACAAACATTAATACAGCGTAGAAGCCTTCCCAGCCAAGCTCTTTAAAATTAACGGCATAAGGGTAGAAGAAGATAACTTCCACATCAAACAATACAAAAAGAATAGCCGTTAAAAAATACTTGATGGCCATTGGCTGGCGCGCATCGCCATGAGATTCGATACCGCTTGAAAAGTTTTCGAGTTTATCTTTTGTTTTGCGTTTGGGACCTAACAGGTGAGTAACAAATACCAGCGCTATAATAAGCCCGGCCGCAAAAACAAGCTGCAATCCAATCGGTAAGAAAGACTGCGCTGTATCATCAGTAACGGTTTTTAGTAAATAAACCATATCTATTGAGTAATGAGCAAAAATAAGACAGGTTGGGCAATTAACCTCAACCTGAATACATTATTTCAGTAATTGTAAAAAAATGTCCGGCAATATTGCCGGACATTTTTCTAAAAAATAATTTCTGTCAACTATTTCGGACCAGAATTTTTAGGACCGGAGCCGTTACCCTCAGCTGGTATAGTGCCTCCTAGAGCTTTAACATAGCCTCCAAGCTGCTCTTTGGCAGCCGGATCATCGGCATTATTGTAGGCAAGGATGGCATAATTTAATGCTGTAGCATTGTCTTTTTTAACATTATAATGATAAGTAAGCAGGTCTACAGCAGCCCTGAAGATGAAAGGCCTTTTGGCTGATTCAGCAGAAGTGTCTTTGGGCGATTGCAAATAAGCAACAAACTTTTCTGCATCAGGGATCCATTTATTCTGAGAATAAGTGGAGTCAAAAACCCTGCTCGACATATATGCAAACCTGTAGCCATAGTTCCAGTCGGGGAATTTGGTACGGGCCGCATCAAATACTTCCCAGGCTTTTTCAAATTGCTCAGATGTATAATAACCTGTATAGCCTGCGTTGAAATAGTCGTTAATAGTTAACTGGTCAGCAGGCTTTATTTCCAGTATTTTAGCATACAGATCTCCTGCCAAAGCGCCTTTACCCGCGTTTGCAAAAGTTTTTGCCCCGTCTTCCAGTATGCTTACTTTACCGGCAATGGTAGTGTCGGCTGCAGCAGCTTCCATATAGGTTTTTACTACTTCAGCTTCTTTGCCGGGAGTTGTAGAATATGCGGTAGCTTTAAGGCTGTAATCTTTAGGCACAATATTATCTTTTGCCTGCTTTTTAAAGTAGTCTTCTACAAAAGGAATTGCTGCAGCGGTATCTTTATTGTCAATAAGGCTGTATGCAATCAATTTATAAACCTTTGGATCTGTTTGATCTCCGGCCTGGGAAATAATATTCTTACCTATATTAATAGCTTCTGTATAGTTTTTATTAAAATAAGCTGCTGTGCCTTTAAAATATTCATTGTTAGGACTGGGAGGCAGTAAGGGCAGGATTTTATCGCCATATGGTTTTGCCTTATTCATGTCCTTTGCAGTAAAGGCATAATATTCATATAAATCTTCAAGCGCCGGCAGGAAAGACGGATTGGCCGCAATAGCTTTCTCTAATGTTTGTGTGTATAGATCCACGTTGTTTTGCGATTTAAAGATCTTCGATTTCCGGTATTCTGCCATCGCAAAGGTGGGCTCTGCAGTTGTTGCTTCCTGGTAAAAAGTGAAAGCAGCGCTTCCTTCGCCCGGGTTGGCTTTGAGTGTGGCATCTGCAAGATTGGTATAAATATCAGCTACTAGTTTGGGATCTCTTTTCTTTTCTTTTATACCCATTACCAGATTTTTGGCCTCTGTAAGTTTAGCCACCGCAAAATTAATATCACCCACTTTATCTACATTATTGTAAGCACGGGCAATAGCGTGACCTACTGCGTTAAGCACTTTTGCTTTTTCTGCATCGTCCTTACCGGCAGCGGCTACGGCAGCATCAAAGCTCTGCTTGGCTTCCGGGCCTTTCTTGTTGGCAAGCAGTATCTGGCCCTGCGCCGCTAAAAGAAAAGGATCGTTAGGTTTTGTTGCAATGACTTTAGCAATGGCGGCACCGGCTTCAGCATTTTTACCCTGCTCATAATAAGATTCTGCCAGCCAATAAGCGCCATCGGGCTTATCAGCGTGTTTTTCTAAGATACTTACAGCAGAAGCATAGTTTCCGTTATAATATGCTTTAACACCATCCTCTATGGACTGTGCGTACACTCCAGCGTTCACCAATACTCCAAGTGCAAGTAGATGGATTGTTTTCTTCATCTTCATTGTGTTTGTTGTAGTTGTTAAAAGTATGAATTTGTAAATATAATTTTTTTTGTTTAAATGGAATCTTCAGTAAGCCGAACAGGCCTCATTACAAAATAGCGCCTTCCCGGCATTAGATAAGCTCTTTTAAAAATAAGCTGTCCTATTTCATTTCGTAAGAACTCTGCAAACCCTGTACCTAACCCCCTGTAGCTCTCTTTAAGTATATATGTTAAATCTCTTGTCATCGGATATCGGCGGCCGTAAAGGTTGGCCTGTACAGGAAAGATATATTTTCCTTCTTTATCGTTGCTTTTTAAATGTGCAATTTTAACTTTTTTTAAAAAACTTAATTGTTGGTCATCATCTGGATTACCAATCCAGCTAACCCCTATAAAACCTATAGCATCGGGTGTTGAGGCCACATAGTCAATAACAGAATCGCTGGTATGCGCTGCTACTGCCCTGGGAGTAAGGCTGGAGCCCTTCATTACTGAGTCTATAATATACCTCACGGTACTGGTAGCTTTGACTCCGTCAAATACCGGAATCAACGGACGGCTGTAAGTACCCGCCAATATGTTCTTTATATCGTTCATATCAAACAAAGAGTCTCTGGATGAGGGGTTCACAATCACTGCTATGGCATCTCTTGCAATAGGCAATTGATCCACCGAAACCTTTAACGAATCAGCAATTCCTCTTTTTTCTGCGTCGGTCAAGGTAAGGGTGGATATAACCATCCGTATGCTGTCGTTCCAGAGATCTTTTACACAATCTGCCTCCGGTTTATATTGAACATTGATCTTGGTGCCATAATTATTCGATTCATACACTTTTGTCAGCTCATCTACAATAGGCTTAAACGTTTCATCTGCACTTATAGTGATGGTACCGCGGCCAGGGGTATCGGGTAACTCTTCATTCTTTTGTTTATAAGATTTACACGAGGCCAGCGCCACTGCTACAATAAATATTACAATAGAAACAACCCTCATTTTACTTTTTCTTATATGCCCTGTATAATCTCCATAACCCGTAGAGCAACGCTATTGAGCCATATATCTTATCAAAAATATCTGGCGGATATATTTTATTTAACTGTATGTTTAATGCATACCTGAATATAAGGAAAAGCCCGATAAATACAATTACGGCGCCCATAGCATAATCCAAAACAGATCTCACTTTTGAAACCTGCCGGCTGCGTTCCTGTTCATATTCTTCGTTTGATTTTATGCTCATTACGTTGTATGGGTGTGGCAAGATAAAAAACTTTTCTTTTTAGATGCAAAATGTTTTGAACTCCATACAGAAATAGTATATTAAATGTTAATAATCTGCAATTAAAACATACGTTAACTTTGCCTTTTATGTATTTTGTCAAGACGCCACTGTGGGCAAAAAAAGTTTTTAACAGGTATACCTGGCAAATCAATACCGAAAATAAAGAGCTGTATCTCACGTTTGATGACGGCCCTCATCCTGTAGCAACTCCCTTTGTACTGGAACAACTGGACCGGTTTGGCGCTAAAGCCAGTTTCTTCTGCCTTGGGAAAAATGTGATAGCGCACCAGGATATTTACGCGGAGATCCTGAAGCGGGGGCATTCTGTTGGCAATCACACCCATAACCACCTGAATGGGTGGAAGGTAAAGCATGATGATTATATTAAAAACGTAGAGGAGGCTATCCTGCATATTGATTCCCTGCTGTTCAGGCCCCCTTACGGAAGAATTACGCGTAAGGCCGGTAAAAGCCTTATGCATAAAGGATTCAGAGTGATTATGTGGGATGTGCTGAGCGGGGATTTTGATATAAATATTGAACCGGAGCGCTGTGCAGCCAATGTTATAAAAAATTCAGTTAAAGGGTCGGTGATTGTATTTCATGACAGTGAAAAAGCATTTAAAAATGTAAGCTATGCGCTACCCCGGGTGCTGGAATATTTCTCTCAAAAGGGTTTTATTTTTAAAGGCCTGGGAGATAATTGAATCCATAAAAAAGGGCCCGGGTAAATACCCCGGCCCGATTTTTAATCCGTACCCTATGAAAACTTGCGATGAAGTTAATTTTTTTTGTACACATCTGCAAGGAAAAATATATATTTTAGATAAAATCTAATTTTTTCAACAAAAAGATAGAAAATGTTTATTGATACGCATGCTCATATCTATTCAGAGCAGCTTTTGACAGATAAGAATGAATTTTTAAAAAGAGCCCTGATCTCAAAAGTTACTACTATTATAATGCCGGCAATTGATTCTCAAACACATAGTGCCATGCTTGCAATGGAAGCACAGGCGCCGGTTACCTGCCTCGCTATGATGGGGCTACATCCCTGTTCTGTTAATGCCGGTTTTGAGCAGGAAATGGGTATTATTAAAAATTTTCTTGACCAAAGAGCTTTTATCGCTATAGGAGAAACGGGCCTGGATTTTTACTGGGATCTTACCTTTAAGGAGCAACAGTATCTTGCTTTTGAACAGCAAATTGAATGGGCTATTGAATATAACATACCTATTGTGATTCATAGCCGCAATGCAACCCGGGAATGTATAGACCTGGTATCAAAACATATAAGCAGAGGGCTGAAGGGTGTTTTTCATTGTTTTGGAGGAACTGTGGAAGAGGCCGCGGCTATTGCAGATATGGGTTTTTATATGGGCATAGGAGGTGTGCTTACTTTTAAAAAGTCGGGACTGGACGGAGTGATAAAGAAAGTGGGATTGGATAAAGTGGTGTTAGAGACCGATGCTCCTTACCTGGCCCCGGTTCCTTATCGTGGCAAAAGGAATGAGCCTTCTTATATTCCTGTCATTGCCCATAAGCTGGCAGAGGTAATGGAATTACCGGTAGAAGATGTTGCTGCCATCACTACAACAAATGCTAAAAAATTATTCGGGCTGTAGTAGAAGAAAGTCCTATTTTTGCAGCCCTCCCGGATTTACCGGTCGGATATATCTGGTTGAAAAACGAAAAAATAATATAAACGGAGACGTGTCCGAGTGGTTGAAGGAGCACGCCTGGAAAGTGTGTATACGGGAAACTGTATCGCGAGTTCGAATCTCGCCGTCTCCGCTTCTGTTAAAAAAGCGCTGTTAATCAGCGTTTTTTTCTTTTTATCCTCTAACAGGACTACAAAATAATTATCGCAAACCCAAATAATGGTTCTGCCCTTATGGATCCTGGAACCTGAAGTGTTTTACACCTGGTAAATCCTGAATTATAGCCGGATGCCAATTCAATTGTTTGTTTCCTAATAACTTAGAACAGTATTCAAACCTATTTGACCAATTAATCAACCTGGTGCGGAAGAGTTGAGTATATCTTTGTTTCATTGAGATATAAACGTTATAACGCTTGTTGAACGAAAATTTTCACGGTAACCAAAATCGCTTTATATGAAAAAATGTATTATAGCAAATAGCTATTGCTTGCTACGCTATCTGTTTATCTTATTTCTTTGCTGTCCCCTGGGGGTATTTGCGCAGAAAGAAAATGTACAGGGGATAGTATTAGACGAAAATGACCAGCCTCTTGCTAAGGTCAGTATCCTTGCAAAAGGGTCTTCAATTGCCACTGTTTCAGATAAGGATGGACAGTTTAAACTGTCGGGACTTGATCCAAAAACCACGTTACTTTTTTCATTCACAGGGTACAAGACGGCCGAAGTTTACCTGGATGGAACGCAAAACTTAGTAGTTAGAATGGAACTGGCCGTAACTAATTTATCTGAGGTTGTGGTTATTGGCTATGGACAGGCAGCCAGGAAGGACCTGACAGGGGCCATATCTTCCATAAAGCCGCAGGAGCAGGATGCTGTGCAGTTTAACAGTATAGACGGATTGCTGAAAGGCCGGCTTGCGGGGGTACAGGTAACCAGCTCCAGCGGGGCGCCTGGAGGAGTAAGTACGGTTAAAATACGCGGCGTGAATTCGCTTCGCTCTGATAATGAGCCATTGTATGTTGTAGATGGGATTATTATTAATACTACCACAAATGACGTAGGAGATGGTTTTTCTATAAATGGCGTTGCTAATAGCGGTAATGCCGGCCAGGAGAGACAAAGCGGACTTACCGGTATCAACACAATAGATATAGAAAGCATTGAAGTACTGAAAGATGCGTCTGCAACTGCCATATACGGATCCCGAGGAGCTAACGGTGTGATCATTATTACCACCAAGCAGGGCCGTGCAGGGAAGGCGCAGATCAACTTTAGTGCGAATACTGAGTTTTCGAATGTTGTTGGGGGATATAACCTGCTGAACGGAAAGGAGTTTGCTCAATATACAAATGAAGTAAGGCGCCTTCAAAACCTTGAGCCAAGATATAACCCGGATACCGTGTCCAATGTAAACTGGCAGGATGAAATGTTTAAAACGGGAATTACCCATACCTATCGTGTATCAGCACAAAGCGGTTCCAATGACAAAGGCTCAAGTTACTACATTGCTGGTGGTTATTTGGGGGTAGATGGGATCTTAAAAAATACCGGGGTTAACCAGGGGGATTTAAAAGTAAACATGCGTCAGAAGCTCAGCAATAAATTTACGGTAAACTTTAACCTTTCTTCAATTTACCGGACTAACGATATGACCACAGGTACCGAGCCCCTGGGAGCTACCACGGCAAGCCTGATTTCACAGATATTACTTGCAACTCCTTTTACTAACCCCGTAAATGATGCAGGTAACGATGTTGCTTATGCCGACCCCTATTCCTGGATTAATGATTATGACGATATCAGTAAAGAAGCAAGAACACAGCTTGGGCTGGGTGTGCAATATAATATTTCAAAGGTATTCGGTTACCGTCTGAACCTGGCTTATGATACGCGGCAAAAAGAACGGTCCCGCTGGTATGGCTTCAGTACTTACCAGGGAAGTTTGACGCAGGGGTCGCTCGGGATAAATGATCTTCGCCGTAATTATTACCTGGTAGAGAATTTGTTGAACTTCAAAAAATCATTCCGGAATGAACATCGTATTAACGGAACTTTTGGTATTACTTATGATCAGGAAAACAATAAGCTGGTGTCAGTAGTAAATCAGCAATTCTTTTCAGACGGCCTGCGGACAGATGGGTTGGGGTATGGCTCTACCATTTATCAGGGCGTTCCTAACCGTTCTAAAGTAGAGCTATTCTCTGTTCTGGCGCGCATAAACTATAACTACGCAGATCGTTATCTGTTAACAGTTTCAGGACGTGCAGACGGGTCAAGTAAATTTAAAGGAGCTAACAGAATGGCTTATTTTCCCGCAGCTGCATTGGCCTGGAGGATTAGCCAGGAAGAATTTTTACAGGATGTAAAGTCTATCTCTGATATTAAACTGCGTATTGGTTTTGGTATAACAGGCAATCAGGGCATCTCTCCCTACAATACCTTTGCCCAATACTCTTCCAGTTTGTATCCCAATCCATCTGGCGGTGTAACCACCGGCGTTGGCCCCGCAAATATTCAGAATGAAAACCTGAAATGGGAATCAACAAAGCAATGGAATGCAGGTCTGGATGTTTCGCTCTTTGAAGAAAGAGTATCGTTTTCGGCTGACGCGTATTATAAGAAAACATCGGATCTGTTGCAGCAGTTTGCCCTGCCTTACTCCTCTGGTTATACTACTATTACACAAAACCTTGGAGACATGGAAAACAAAGGGTTTGAGCTTTCTTTCAATTATGAAGCAGTTCGAAAAAGTGATTTTAGGTTATCCGCAGGAGGTAATATCGGTTTTTACAGGAACAAAATACTAAATCTGGGTCTTGCTCCCTCACAATTAGGTTCTATGGGTGATATTGTTTTTTACCTGGGTAATAATATTTCCACCAGTCCCTATTTTAAGGAGCCCGCTAATATCTTTATTGAGGGGCGTCCACTCGGGCTTTTCTATGGCTTTCAAACAAATGGGGTTTATCAGGAAGGGGATGATTTAACAAATAAAAAATTTTTTGGTACGCAGGTGGTACCAGGTGATCTGATATTTGTAGATCAGAACGGGGACAATAATATTACCAACGATGATAAGGTAATACTGGGAAATCCTAATCCGAAATTCAACTATGGTTTTACTACAAGTCTGCAATACAAAAAGGCTTCACTTCGCCTGTTCTTCTCGGGATCCTATGGCAATGATGTGGTAAATGGCAACCTGATACGCCTGTACAGCCCCGATGGGGTGGGCACGAATGTGATCCGTGAAACCTACCTGAACGCATGGACTCCAACCAACCCTTCTGACTATTATCCCCGCCTCAACTATTCGCAAACCAGGCTTATAGACAGGTATGTTGAGAATGGAAGTTACCTGAGACTTGCTACAGCAATATTAAGTTATCAATTTACAGTAAATAATTCCAGATTCCTAAAGGCGCTTACGGCTTCTGTAACAGGACGTAATCTTTTACTGCTTACTAATTACTCAGGTTTTGATCCTGAGGTTAACAGCTTCTCCTTTGATCCTAACAGGATAGGTGTAGATTGGAGCTCTTATCCTAACACACGCGGTATTACAATTGGTATTAATGCAACTTTTTAAAACGTAAACAAATGAGAAACTATACATATTTATACACTATACTGATTTTGATTGGGAGCCTTGCTTCCTGCAAAAAGGGCAGTTTCCTGAAAGAAGACCCCTATAGCTTTTATGATGCCGGTACAGTGTACGAAACCGATGCCGGTGCTAAATCAGCTCTTATTGGCCTGTACTCAGCTGTGTCAGATTATGATTATTTCGGAGCTGCTTATCCATGTCTTACCTCGCAGGCTTCGGGATCCTTTTGGTCGGCACATCCGGCATCCAGAGACCTTACCAATCTGAATGTAACTTCAACTACCTATTGGACATACCAGGTTTTTGACCAATCATACACTATTATCAACAGGGCCAATGATATTATAGCACATTTGCCGAACGGTAAGGTGAGCTCACCTGTGAGTAATGATATATTGGGGCAGGCGCATTGGATACGCGCTATGATTTACTTTAACCTGGTACGTATTTACGGAGGAGTTCCATTACGTACTGCTCCTGTAACAGAAAGCGACCTTTATCTTCCGCGCAGCGCCGCCTCCGAAGTATACAACCTGGTAATAGAAGACCTCAAAAAAGCATGGGATTTACTGCCCGAACCTGCCGCACAGCAAATAGGGTATCCTCACAAGTACGCTGCCAATGCCTTATTGGGCAAAGTATATGTAACATTAGCCGGCAACGATCCTTCCTCTTCTTATTGGACCCAGGCACGAGATATCCTGAAAACGGTAATAGATGCAGAAGGCACTGCTTACTCCCTGGTTCCGAAGTATGGCGATATTTGGGATATAACAAAAGAAAATTCTAAAGAAGCTGTTTTTGAAGTGCAATTTCTGGCAGTTGGAGCAAATAATGGTCAGCTGACGAATATTTTTATGCCAAAAAATATTGATATACAGCCTAATGCGGTGGCGCCTTCTCCTTTTGCATGGGTAAGGGTAAACAAGGAAGTATATGACCGTCATGCAGCACAATATCCGGGTGATCCCCGGATAGGAGAAACTTTTATTAACACCTTCAGGCATATCAATGGAACAAACGTAGCCGTTTATCCTAACAATACAGCAGCACAGGGATTTCCCTATATAAGAAAATATAAAGATCCTAATTTTATAAGTGCCAGGTCTGATCGTAACTTAATTTACATGCGTTACGCTGATGTGCTTTTACTGATGGCTGAAGCCGAAAATGAAGTAAACGGACCCGGTAACGCCTATCAATATGTAAATAAAGTTTTAGCCCGTGCAAGAAACAGTGCAGCACCTGCTGCTACAGTGCCTCAGGATTTCTCAGGGATGACCAAAGAGCAGTTCAGAGAGCGTATTATGAGCGAAAGGTACTATGAATTATTGGGCGAGTTCCAGGAGTTTTTTGATGTAAGAAGAAGAGGCGAAAGTTACTTTCTGAATTATCTTACCCAGCACAACTCTTATAGTAAGCTGAACCCGGCATACGACTTTATTTATCCGGTAGATGCTAAGTTAATGCTGATGCCCATTCCGTTTAACGAGATCAATAATAACCCTGAAATAAACGAAGCAGATCAGAATCCGGGTTATTAAAACAAATAATATTGTTGAATTCATGATGCAGCGTTGTAAATATATCGCACTCATTGCTGTAATAATATGCATGAACCGGGGATTGCAGGCACAGTCGTCAGACTTGTCGCTGGATGACCATCGTCCTAATATTGTTTGGATTGTTTGTGAAGATATGTCGCCGCATCTTAGTGCTTTTGGCGAGAAGACCATACAAACACCTTACCTGGATCAATTAGCCAAAGATGGTATACGGTTCACCCATGTTTATACAGTAGCAGGTGTTTGTGCTCCCAGCCGTTCAGCATTGATCACAGGAATGTATCCAACGAAAACAGGGGCTAATAATATGCGCACATTAAGTGCTCCTCCAGGTCCCGTTCCTGATTACGTTCCGGCTCCTTACTCGGTGGTATTACCTCCTTATGTAAAAGGATTTACCGAATACCTTCGTGCCGCAGGATATTATTGTACCAATAATGCCAAACAGGATTACCAGTTTCAGGCGCCTGTTACCATGTGGGACGAAAGCAGTAATAAAGCCCATTGGCGCAACCGACCTGGAGGGCAGCCATTTTTTGCGGTTTTTAACCTGGGCATTACACACGAAGCGCAGATATGGGAAAGAGCCGGCGAACCATTGCTGGTAAATCCTTCGGACGTGCAGGTGCCACCCTATTACCCCGATGTACCGGAAGTGCGGCAGGATATAGCAAGGCATCTCACAAATGTTATTAAGATGGATCAGCAGGCCGGCGCTATCATTCAGCAACTGAAAGATGATGGACTTTACGATAGCACGATTGTATTCTTTTATAGTGATCACGGTGATGGGTTGCCTTATGTAAAACGGGAAGTACTGAAACGGGGCCTGCATATTCCGCTTATAGTAAAGCTGCCCGGGAAAAGGGGCGCTGGAACGGTAAATAAAGAACTGATCAGCAGCCTGGATCTTCCTGCAACCATTTTATCACTGGCAGGCCTTCCTGTTCCTGCTTATATGGATGGCCAGGCTTTTCTGGGAGCTCAAAGAAGCGAAAAAATGAGAAAGTATGTTTTTGCCGGGCGCGACCGGATGGATACGGAGGTAGACAGGGTGCGTACAGTGATGGACACTACCTTCCAGTATATCAGGAATTATATGCCGGATAAACCTGGTTACCAGGATGCCCTGTATCGGCTACAAATGCCAATGATGAAGCGCATGAAAAATATGCGCGACAGTGGACTGCTGAACCCTGACGCTATGGCCTGGTTTAAAACTTCTAAACCACAGGAAGAATTATATGATCTGAAAAACGATCCTTATGAATTAAAGAACCTGGCAAACGATAAACGTTATAAAAGAAAGCTGGAAGAACTGCGGGCTGTTTATAATGAATGGTATGAGCAAACAGGTGACCGCTCCATTGTACCCGAATTAGAAATGCTTACCAGGGAAATGTGGGGTGGAAGAAAAGAGCCGCCGGTAACAGAACCACCTCAGGTTATTAAAGTTGATGGTGGTATTCTGATTCGTTGCGTCACAGCGGGAGCATCTATAGGATATAAAATAAATGCAACAGAAGCAAACGCGAAGGAAACCGGCGGATGGAGTCTTTACCGCTATCAGTATATTCCTCTTAAGAAAGGAGATCGCATTACTATAAAGGCACAAAGAATTGGTTATACCGAAAGTATGGCAACATTTACATTTTAGTACAGTGTAGCTAAACAATAAAAAGTTGAAATGAAAAATTATCTGATCTTACTTCAGGCCGCCATTTTAAATATTATCTGGGTGATTCCGTCAACCCTGAAAGCTCAGCATGATAAGCCCCATGAAGTAGTATATAAACAAATTGATACCATCAGCCTGAAAATGCAGGTTTTTTATCCAGATAATTTTGATCCTTCAAAAAAATATCCGGCCATTATTTTCTTTTTTGGCGGAGGGTGGAACAATGGCTCAACAGGACAATTTGCATCACATGCATCATATTTTGCATCCAAAGGAATGGTGGCATTTACTGCGGACTATCGTGTAAAATCCAGGCAGCAGACAACACCATGGGAATCTGTAAAAGATGCCCGTTCATCTATAAGATTTCTTAGAAAAAATGCTGCAGCGTTTTCAATTGATACCAACAGGATCGTTGCTGCCGGTGGTTCTGCCGGCGGGCATATTGCAGCAGCAGCTGATCTTACAGCTATTGATGAACCAACAGATAATTTTAATTACGGTGCCAGGCCTGATGCTTTAGTATTGTTTAATCCTGTTATTAATAATGGTCCCGGCGGTTTTGGTTATGAAAGGTTCGGGGAAAAATATGCGGGTATATCTCCCTATCATAATATAAAAAAGGGGGCAGCTCCTGCTATTATTTTCCTGGGTACAAAAGATCAATTAATTCCTGTGCAGCAGGTAAAAGACTATCAGGAACGGATGAAGGAAGCGGGCAGCCGTTGTGAAGTGTACCTGTATGAGGGCCAGCCGCACGGATTTTTTAATTATAAAAAAGAGGGTAATCCTTTTTACGATGAAACCATAAAGGAAACTACCCGGTTTCTGCAATCTTTAGGGTATATACAATAAGGAAAGTTTTTTGGGTGTCCGAAAATTTAATAAAGATGATTAGACCAGGTTTTTACAGGTGGGTGCTAATAGGCCTTACTTTTCTCTTTAGCAGCGGGCAGATTGATGCACAGAAAACAAAACCTTATAATGTACTTTTCATTGCAGTAGATGATCTCAAACCAGTAATTGGCGCTTATGGTGACACTATTGCAAAAACGCCGGCCATGGATGAGCTTGCGGCAGAGGGGGCTGTTTTCCTTAATAATCATTGCCAGCAGGCCCTGTGCGCGCCATCAAGGGCGAGCCTCTTAACAGGCCTTAGGCCTGATCGTACCAAAGTCTGGGATTTGCAAACCGTTCCCAGGGAGGCTAATCCTTCCATGATAAGCTTACCACAATACTTTCGTCAGAATGGTTATGAAACAATTGCATTTGGAAAAATCTTCCATTTGCCCAGCAGCGGGTATGGGCAAGATTCCGCATCCTGGTCAATAACCTATCGGCCAACTCAAAAGAAAGAATACTATAATGCTCAATCAAAAGTCAGTATTGAATGCGCGGAAGTGGGGGACACTGTATATGCAGATGGTGAAACTTCCGGATTGGCAATAGACTACCTCTTACAGTACAACGGGAGTAAGAAAGAGCAGCCGTTTTTCCTGGCAGTAGGGTTTAAAAAACCGCATTTGCCTTTTACAGCTCCAAAGAAATATTGGGATCTGTATCAAAGGTCAGCCTTTTCACTCCCTGTAATTACAGCGCATGCTATTGGCGCCCCGGATATGGCTTACACAAACTGGGGCGAATTACGCAGTTATACAGATATACCGGATGAAGGACGGCTGCAACCTACCAAACAGCTGGAATTAATACACGGTTATTATGCTGCTGTTTCGTATGTGGATAAGCAAATAGCCCTCATCATTGAACAATTAAAGAAACTGGAGCTGTATGAAAATACTATAATTGTGCTGTGGGGGGATCATGGTTGGCATTTGGGAGATCATGGTCAGTGGACAAAGCATACAAATTTTGAACAGGCCACACGCGCACCTTTAATAATACGCGCTCCGCAATATAAAAAAGCTGCGAGCATTAAAAACCCTACAGAATTTATTGATGTATTCCCTACTTTATGTAGACTGAACGGATTTCCCATACCAGAGGATTTAGATGGGATGGACTTAACTCCGCTACTGACCGGTGCAGACACTATGCTGAAAGAATATGCAATAAGTCAATATCCCAGAGGACCGAAAAATAAAATTATGGGGTATGCTTTACGGGATCAACGCTATCGTTTAGTAGTATGGGTAGACGGGTATTTTAATTCTTCAAAGAAATTCAATGATTCATCCATCCTTAAAGTTGAATTATATGATTACTATTCAGACCCCCTGGAAAGTAAAAGCCTTGCCACTTATCCTTCTTATCGGGCAGTTAAAAATGAATTACTAAAAAAAGTAAAGGATTTTTTTGATACTCAATATAGAAAAATAAACTCATTACATGATTAAGACCATTTGTATGAGGAGTTCCTTTCCGGGATTAATATGCCTCATTTATTCAATTCACGCTCTGAGTCAACCCCCGCAACTCAGTATCCATGCCACTGCAGAAGAGCTGATACAGAATATGACCCTGGATGAAAAAGCAGCAATGGTTTCGGGAGGGGCTATGGCTACTATTCCGGGTATTGAGCGTCTCGGACTTCGGCCCATACGCATGTCAGATGGCCCCTTGGGAGTAAAAGCCCAGGTTGAAGGAGAAATGCGAACTTTAAAAAAAGCAACAGGTTTCCCTTCTGCCATAACCATGGCTTCTACATGGAACCCTAACCTGATAGGAGAGGTGGGTAAAGCAATAGGGATAGAAAGCAGGTGTAACGGAATTGATATACTATTAGGCCCCTCTGTGAACATACACCGTATTCAGCAAAACGGAAGAAATTTTGAGTATTTTGGCGAAGACCCCTACCTGGCCTCGAGACTGGCTGTATCCTATATTCGCGGACTTCAAAGCCAGGGTGTTCTGGCAAATGTAAAGCATTTTGCAGCCAACAATACAGAGTTTAACCGGTATAAGTCTAATTCAATAGTTGATGAAAGAACATTAAGGGAAATATATTTCCCCGCTTTTGAAGCTGCGGTTACAGAGGCGGGGAGCGCTACCATAATGACGGCCCATAACCTGTTAAATGGTATTCATTGTTCTGAAAACCCCTGGCTGCTGGATACGGTGCTGCGTAATGAATGGAACTTCGATGGTTTTATTATTTCAGACTGGAACTCCAGCTACGACCTGCTGCCGGTGGTGAAGTGGGGTGTGGATATAGAAATGCCAATGGGTAAAGTAATGGAGAAGGATCGGCTGCTCCAGGCCATTAAAGACGGGGTTATCAGCGAAGCTGATATTGATAAAAAAGTTCGCCATATACTTAATACCTGCTTGCGTTTTGGTCTTTATAATAAAAAAGAAGCTGCTCCCGGGCCCAATTGGGATACCCATTATCAATTGGCGGTAAAAGTTGCTGAGCAAGGTACCGTATTATTAAAAAATCAGGGAAACCTGTTGCCTCTTAACCGGAGTAAGATAAAGCGCCTTGCTGTATTAGGCAAAGCGGCTGTCAATACACCTGCGTATGGCGGTGGCGCTGCTGGTTTGCCAACACCCCGGAAAAGAAATATGCTGGATGAGATACGGGCAGTAGCAGGTAAAAACATAGAAGTGCGGTATTTTGAAAACCGCGACTTAGAAACAGAAGCAAATAAACAATATATCAGGAATGCTGATGCAGCTATCATTGCTTGTGGCTTTGATCCTTTAACAGAAGGTGAGGCGCACGACAGACCCTTCAACCTGCCGGAAGAGCAAACTGATTTGATTAACCTGGCAGCAGCGCTTAACTCCCGTACAGTGGTAACTATTTATGCCGGTGGCGGGGTAAATATGTGGCCCTGGATTGAAAATGTTCCTGCTGTATTATTTGCCTGGTACATGGGGGATGCAACAGGACATGTAAACGGCAGGATCCTGTTTGGAGATATGAACCCATCAGGTAAACTGCCTGTAAGCATCGAAAAACATTGGAAAGATGCTGCGGCTTATGCCTCGTATGACAAAGCGGTAAGCGAAGCCGGGATGCCGGCGCTTTTTAAGCCGGCCTATGAAAAGATACATGGCATAGTAACATCAGGCGAATCTATACCTACCTATTATAATGAAGGGATACTGATGGGATACCGTCACTTCACTACCAAAAATATCCAGCCATTATTTCCTTTTGGCTTTGGTCTTTCCTATACCAGTTTTGCGTTCAGCAATCTTGCTGTGCAAACGGAAGGTGATTCGGTATTGGTTAGTGTTACCGTAAAGAATACGGGTAAACGTGCCGGTGCAGAGGTAGTGCAGGTTTATGTGCAGGATGAAGTCTCTTCTGTAGAGAGGCCTGTAATAGAACTAAAGCGATTTCAGCGGGTGCAGCTTTCGCAGGGCGAAAGCCGGAAGGTTAGTTTTAGGCTCTATCGTCGCGACCTTAGTTTTTGGGATACCAAAACCCATAGCTGGAAAGCTGAGCCTGGAACTTTTATCATCCATGCAGGCAACTCCTCCGAAAACCTGCCTTTACAGCAAAAATTCAATCTGAAATAAAATATGAAGCATCTCATCTTACCGTTTCTTGCGCTTGCGATGTTCCAGCTGTATTGCCTTTCCTCTAAGGCCCAGCTACATAGCTCTTCCCGGCCAAATATTATCCTGATCATGACAGACGACCAGGGTTATGGAGACCTCTCCTGTTATGGTGCAAAATATAAAACACCCCATATTGATGCGCTGGCAAGTGAAGGCATCCGGTTTACGGATTATTATGCACCGGCTAATGTATGTACCCCTTCGCGTGCGGGTCTTTTAACAGGTTGTTACCCCGAAAGAATAGGCGTTAACAAGGTTTTTTTTCCTACCCGTGGCCCGGCCTATGCCCACGGAAAAGATACTTTAGGGCTCAATCTTAACGAACAGACCCTTGCTGAATTATTGCGTGATAATGAATATACTACGGCCTGTGTAGGGAAATGGCACCTGGGAGATAAAAAGAATTTCCTGCCTTTACAGCAGGGGTTTAAGGAATTTTATGGAATACCTTATTCTCACGATATGTATCCCGGCAATAACCCTGCTTATCCACCCCTTCCGCTGTATAAAAATAATATAGTAGTCAAAGAAGGACCCGCGCCAGAACAGCTAACCCAGCTGTTTACCGACTTTTCTGTTGATTTTATAAACCAGAACAGGAAATCGCCGTTTTTCCTCTACCTGGCCTATTCCATGCCGCATGTACCGCTGGCAGTATCCGGGAAATATAATGGAGCATCAGGGGCAGGGCTTTACGCAGATGTTATCAATGAAATAGATAGATCTGTAGGAAGAATCAGGGCTGCGCTTAAGAAAAACAATATAGATGATAATACCATTGTAATATTCACATCTGATAATGGTCCCTGGACACGTTTTGGTGATCATGGAGGATCTGCCGGGCCCTTCCGTGAAGGTAAAGGAACAACATTTGAGGGAGGGCATCGTGTGCCTTTTATAATAAAATGGCAAAAAGAAATTCCGGCTGGTATAATTTCCGGATGGCCTGTTTCAGGTGTGGATATATTACCTACATTAGTGGCGCTTACAGGCTCCCGGAACCCTGACAGGAAAATTGACGGGCTTGACTTTTCAGCATATTTAAAGAACCCGTCTCAAAAAATTCCAGACCATCCCATCTATTTTTATTCCGGCTCCCGGTTGGAGGCTATAAGATTTGGCCGCTACAAATACCATTTCCCGCATCAATATGATAGCCTGGTTTCAACAGGTAATAACGGCAGGCAGGGCAAAGTGGTAAGGGCAACCCAGCCCGAGGCCTTATATGATCTGCAGCTGGATCCTTCCGAATCTCAAAATATTATAGGAAAGCAGCAAGCCGTTGCACAACAGTTAAAGGCAAAGGCAACAGAGCATATAGACGATATTAAAAAATACAGCCGGCCCGTTGGCACCGTTAATCAACCCGGCACTGTATCGGCTGATCGTAAACTGATATGGCATGATGAATTTGACGGGGCTGATATAGATCCGTTCAAATGGAATATTATTCACACTAAAAGACGGAATGATCCCGATGGAAGGGATGCCTGGTGGTCGAAAGATAATTGTTATCTCAATAGGGAAGGGAGCCTTGTAATACGCACATCACAATCCGACAGTGCGTATGCAGGAGGCTGTATCAATACCAAAGGGAAGTTTGAAAGGAAGTTCGGGTATTATGAGGCAAAAGTAAAGCTTCAAACCCAGGAAGGGCATTGGGGCGCCTTCTGGCTGTTTACTTCATCAGTAAATAATGTGGGCAATGAAGGCAGGGATGGGACGGAGATAGACATATTTGAATCCACATGGGTGGGAAAGGGAATAGATAAAGTACAGTCTGCGCTGCATTACGATGGATATAAGGAGTATCACAAAAAAAGCAATCAACGGGTGGAGGGTATGCATATGAATGATGGCGGGTGGCATATTTTTGGCTGTGAATGGACTGACAAATACTACCGCTTTTATTATGATGACCAGCTGGTTTGGGAAACGGATTTTGGCGGAGTATCCCAGGTGCCCCAGTACATCATCCTTTCTGATGAAGTAGGTTTGTGGGATGGAACGTATGATATCCGGAAAGCAAAACTGCCGGATTATATGGTGGTGGATTATGTGCGTGTTTATGACAAACGATAAAACTATTGCCGGGCATACTCGCTTGGGGACTTGCCAAACATTTTTTTAAAAGCGGTACTAAAGTATTTTGCATCACCAAATCCTGTAAAAAAGGCGATCTCATTAATAGTATGCTTCTTTGTGAGTAATAGCTCTGCTGCTTTTTTCAGCCGTATGTTCCTGATAAAATCCTGCGGCGCTAACCCAGTAAGCGCTTTGATCTTTCGGAAAAATACGGGTCTGCTTACTGCCAGTGAGCTGCATAGCTCATCAATAGTAAAAGATGGTTCGCTAAGGTTTTCAGTAACTATCTCCATGGCCTTTTGTATAAATAAATCATCTGCCGAACGGTCTACTTCTATTTTGCTGGTATCAATAGATGTATAAAATTTCTGTTTCAGTATTTCCCTGGTGCGAAGCAGGTTGTCTATCCGGCTTTTCAGGTATTCAATATTGAAAGGCTTTTCCACGTAATCATCTGCACCGGCTTCCAGTCCTTCCAGCCTGTACTCATGGTCATGTATAGCCGTTAATAAAATTACAGGAATATGGCAGGTGGCAATATCACGTTTTACCGCTGCACAAAATGAATATCCATCCATTCCGGGCATCATTATATCGCTGATAATAAGATTGAAATCATGCTCTTTTAACATCTTCAATCCTTCCTGCCCGTTAGAGGCTGTTTGTACAGTATATATTGGTAACAGCTCTGCTGCCATGTATTGCCGCAGGTCATTATTATCCTCAACAACCAGTATCCTTTCTTTTTTCTTATTGATTCCTTCAAGATGATCCGCTGTATGGGTAATTGAAACAATAGATTGCTGCTGCAATTTTTCCTCTTCAGTAAACACATCGCCCCGGGGCATCGTTATGTAAAATTTGCTGCCTGCTCCCACTTTGCTTTCAAAACTGATTTTTCCTTTGTGCAACTCTACCAGCATTTTTGTCAGCACCAGGCCTAAACCGCTACCCGTTTCCTGCAGGTTCGCGGTATTATTTGCCCGGTAATACTGATTAAAAATAAACGGTTGTTGTTTTTCCGGTATGCCAATACCTGTATCCGCAATAGCTATAGTATAATAATGCTCATCAGAAGCAGCAAGGCTTATTTTTATCTGTCCCTCCGGCCTGGAATACTTGATAGCATTTGACACCAGGTTATACATTATCTTTTCAAACTTCTCCTGGTCAATCCAGCCATACATATCATTAACCTCCGAAGAAAATGTTAACTGTATGCCTTTTTCTTCCAGTAATGGCTTAAAACCAGAAAGTAGCTCTTCTATAAGCGCTGTTACATCAAGCAGTGTTACCTGTAAACGCATCTTCTTAAAATCAGCTTTCTGAAAATCCAGGAGCTGGGTTACCAGTCTGTTAAGCCTGTTGGCGTTTCTTTCCGCCAGTTCCAGCGATGTTTTGTCATCTTCGCTGAGATGGCGCTTTTTGAGTAAAGAATGGATAGGACTGCTGATAAGTGTCAGCGGTGTACGAAGATCATGAGCAATATGTGAAAAGAAACGGATCTGCTCCAGGTAGCGCTTACGTGCCAAGCTGATTGAAATAGTTTTACGTAAAACAGCAATAGCAGCAATAAACAACACCAGGTAGCTCAGGTAGGCCCATCCTGTTCTATACCAGGGCCGCAAAATTGTAATGAAGAGACGCCGCTCATTGCTGCTGTTGGAAAGTCCGTGATTATAAGCTTTTACCCTGAGCGTGTATTGACCGGGATCGAGATTGGTATAGCTGGCTGTTGAAAGTGCGGATACCGGCGACCAACTGGTGTCAAAACCTTCGAGCTTCCAACTGTAAAGGTTTTTTTCGGAACCCCGGGATGTTATGCTAATAAAATCTAATGAAAAGGAGCGTTGATCATGGTTGAGTTTCAGTCGTTGGGTCTCGTCAATATCGTCAGTAAGAATACCATTTTCCTGGCCTGCAATAATTTGCTGATGGGCGATTTTAAAATCTGTGAAAACCAACCGGGAAGGATACACTTTGCGTTGAAACTTACCAGGATCGAATGATATAAAACCATTGGTGCTGCCGAAGATCAGCGTTCCATCCGGCGCTTTATAATAAGCGCGGCTGTTAAACTGATTTCCGGGCAGTCCGTCGGCATGGGTATAATTCATGAAAGTGGTATCTTTCCCGTAAAAGCAGGACAGGCCATTGGAAGTACTTATCCATAGCCTTCCCTGGTCATCTTCCAGCACGCCGGTTACGAAGTTTGATGGCAGCCCGTCCTTTTCGGTATAATGAGCAAGTATGGCGCGCCGTTTCAGATCATATATTATTAAGCCCGAACCGTTCGTACCTAAAGCAATATGTCCATCGCTTTTTATACTCATGGCGTGAAAGAGATATTGACTGGAAGGGTCTTTTGGCAAAAGTCTTTCAACTTCTTTCCGGTCAAAGTTTACAATAGATAATCCATTGGTGCCGGCAACCAGCATATTGCCATCCTTATCCTCGCTGATGGCGTGTATATCCCGGGCCGGGAGCCGGGCAAGAACTACTCCCGCCGAATCCATTACTGACAAATCGCCCCGTATGCCACCAGCCCAGATTCTTTTTTGCTTATCCTGATAAAGACAAAAAATATAATTGGTTCCAAGTGCGTTTTTTTCGGGGTCATTGGCGTTAAGCGTAGCCACAATGCTGTTGTTCGATGTTTTTATCTTTTTTATTCCTTCGCCATAAGTCCCTGCCCATATATAGCCATCGCCGCTGTTCAATAAGGCTAAAACATTCGATCCGTTTTTATAACTACTGTTTTTATCAGGAGGTATATGATCCCAGGTATTTTTATTCGCATCAAAAATGCTGATGCCCCTGCTTGTCCCGAACCATGTTCTTCCCGATTGATCCTGTGCAGCGCATCTTGCCATATTATTATACAGGCTCCCCGGGTTATTCAGCACATGTGAAAAGGTTTGAAACGCGGGCGGATCTGCCATATAATTTACTCCTCCGCCATGTGTAGAGATCCATACTCTTTTAAAAGAGTCCTCATATACATGATAAATAGCATTGCTGGACAACGTTTGCGGATTATCAGGAAGATAGGTATCGTGTGATCGTACCTGCAGGTTCGAATCAACACGAAATAATCCCTGTCCGTCTGTAGCAATAAGCAGCTCCTTTGTTTTTGACCATCTTATCATACTCCTGATTGCGTCATTTTTGATCAGGTTGTTAATATGACTGGTGTTACGCCAGTTTTTTTTGTTCAGATCATATACATACACGCCCTGCTCTCTCGTTCCCATCCATAAAAGATCAGAAGGATCTATATAAAGAGAAATAATTTCAAGCCGTGTATTACGGGGGGATAAGCTTGCAGGTATGGGCAATAAAGAAACCTGTCTTCCGCTTTTTTCGTAACATGTGATGTTATTATTAGATGCCACCCATATTCTTCCCTCTTTATCCTGTGATACGCTGCTGGTTACAGGGCGCTGATCTCCGATTCTCATCATCTTCGGTAAACCTGATTTGTAGGTCAAAAGTCCTGCAGAAGTAGAGATCCAGATACAATTTTCCCGGTCAATAAACAGGGCATTGGCCGGCATGATATTGTTCCCGCTTCTATAGCTGCCTGCCTTAACAAAACCTTTTATGGCATAGTCAAAATAATAAAGATCATTTTTGGTAGATATCCATACTTTCCCGTGGTTATCGCTGGCAATCCAGATGATTTGGGAGAACTCATTTCCTTTCTCTCCCTCAACAGGTAACTTAAAATGTGTAAAAGAAATACCATCGTATCGCTCAATTCCGCTAATGGTAGCAAACCACATAAAGCCTTTACTGTCCTGGGTAGCGCCTATCACCATATTGTTAAGCATCCCATTCTCTACAGTGAGATTTCGAAATGGTGCCTGTTGAGCAAAACAATTAAAATACAGGCCACATGTAAGCACCCAGAAATATAGCAGCAATCGCATTAAATACCAGTAAATATATCAGTGAGTAATGAGTGTAAATATAAGTTAATTATGATGTGAGTTGTACCCAATGGCCGTCAGAAAGACATTTTTTTACAGGTGGCTTTGACTATTTAGAATAGCTCACCAACATTTATGAATAATAATTCAACCTGCTGTAATTGTTAAAAAGCTAAATTGCGGTAATATTCAGGTATAAAACGATTTGTAATGCTAACAGGTAATTTTATGTTTTGTAAAAAGCGTTCGTTAAGAACTTTAAAGCGTTTTTATTTATCCGCTGCAAATTCCAGGTGTGTCTTTATCTTTTTTTTATTGACTTGCAGTTGTTCGGTTCTGGCTCAGGTAAATGAACAAAAAAGAATGCCTGTGCCGGGCAAGCTGGAAAAACTTCAGGCAATTGCCAGGCAAAAAAAAATGAATGTCATATTTATTCTTACTGATGATCATCGCCACGATTTTATGGGTTTTACAGGTAAGTTGCCGTGGCAAAAAACACCTAATATGGATAAAATGGCAAAGGAAGGAGCGTATTTTAAGAATGCCTTTGTAACAACTTCCCTTTGCTCTCCCAGCAGGGCATCCATTTTAACCGGACAATACTCGCATGTACATACTATTGTTGATAATTTAGCCGGGGAGCCGGATGGTCTGGTGTATTTCCCCCAATATTTACAAAAGCTGGGCTATCAGACTTCGTTCTTTGGAAAATGGCACATGGGCGATGAAGATGATCACCCTCGCCCCGGCTTTGACCATTGGGAGAGCTTCCGCGGCCAGGGCGTTTACTATAACCCACGGCTGAATATCAACGGCAGGCAGGTAGATTTTAAAGACTCCGCCTATATTACAGATTTGCTGACAGTGCATGCGATGGAATGGCTGGAGAAGAGGGACAGCAAAAAACCGTTTTTTTTATACCTCTCTCATAAAGCCGTTCACTCTCCGCTCACTCCGGCTAAAAGGCATAAAGGAATGTACCGGAATATGAAATACACTTTGCCTCCAACTTATTATCAGACGCTTTCAAATGAGTATAAAGCATTGCGCTGGCCCGAGTGGGTAAAAGAGCAACGCTATAGCTGGCATGGAGTGGACTACCTGTATCACAGCCATCAAAGCATTGAAGAAATTGTTCAAACCTACGCCGAAACATTAATGGCTGTGGATGAAAGTGTGGGTTCGGTATTGGATTATGTAAAGAATAACGGGCTTGAGCAAAATACAATGGTCATCTATATGGGTGATAACGGCTTTAGCTGGGGAGAGCATGGATTGATAGACAAGCGTCATTTTTACGAGGAGAGTGTTAAAGTACCTTTCCTGGTATATGCACCCGGCCTGTTTAAAGGAGGTCAGACTATTGAACAGATGGTGCAGAATATAGATATTGCACCTACTGTATTGAGTCTGGCAGGAGCGCAAAAGCCGTCCTATATGCCCGGAAGGTCTTTTATGCAGTTGCTTAGAGGAGATACAAGCCATTGGCGCAACAGGATATTTTATGAATACTACTGGGAGTATGACTTCCCAATGACGCCAACCGTGTATGGTGTACGAACAGATAAATACAAATATATCCGCTACATGGGTGTATGGGATCAGAATGAGTTGTATGATCTTGAAAAGGACCCGCATGAAATGCATAATCTTATTGAAGATCCCCAATATGAAAAACTGGTAAAAGAGCTGGCGGGTGATTTGTTTGACTGGCTTGAATCTACAAAAGGCATGCAAATACCTATTAAGCGTACCGTCAAACATCCATTCGGTGACTGGAAGCACCCCAAACAGTTTTGATTGGTATAAGATGATTTTATTTGTAAGAGAACGGGAGTTTTAAACAGTTAAGAGCATTCTCCGTTGAGGATGTTATCACCCGCAACGATACTGGAGTCTTAACATAATGACATTGCCCTTTGCAACTCTTTAATTTTTTACCTGGAAAATTCCCTGCCTGCAGTTTTGTTACAGCATGGCTATTCATTTATCTTTGATAGGATTAATTCATTTGTCACTTATATCAATAAAAAAGTTATGGATAAAAACCAAAGCCATGCACGCCGGTCTTTTTTGAAGAAACTAATGCTTACGTCAGGCGCCATGGCCGCCGGCAATTATTTGTCAGCATCAGATGCGGAGGTAAGGAAGATCATAGGTTTATCGCGCAACCAGTCCTTTGCTGCCAACGACAATGTGAACGTTGCCCTGATTGGGGCCGGAAGTATGGGCGGTGCCGATCTTAATACTGCGCTAATGGTTCCCGGTGTTAAAATGGTAGCTGCCTGCGATCTGTATACAGGGCGTTTAGAAGCAGCCAGGAAGAAATGGGGCAATGATATTTTTACCACAAAGAGTTATAAAGAGATCTTAAACCGGAAAGATATAGATGCGGTCATTATTGCAACGCCCGATCACTGGCATAAACAAATATCTATTGATGCCATGAATGCGGGTAAGCATGTGTATTGCGAAAAGCCCATGGTGCATAGCGTAGGAGAGGGCCCCGATGTGATTGCCGCCCAGAAAAGAACCGGTAAGGTTTTCCAGGTGGGCAGCCAGGGGGTTTCATCTTTAGGAAATGAAAAAGCAAAGGAGCTTTTAAAAGCCGGGGCCATTGGTGAACTGAATTATGCCGAAGGCTTTTGGGCGCGGCGTGACCCTATGGCAGTATGGCAATACCCTATACCTGATGATGCATCGGAACAAACAGTAGACTGGGAGGCCTATATCAGTAATACCACCAAGCGCCCTTTCGATAAAATGCGGTTTTTCCGCTGGCGGAATTATAATGATTACGGAACCGGTATGGCCGGTGATTTATATGTGCACCTGTTTTCCAGCCTGCATTTTATAACAGACTCCTTGGGGCCTGACAGGATCTATTCAACAGGAGGACTGCGTTTCTGGAACGATGGCCGCGAATGCCCCGATGTGCAGTTAGGTGCCTTTGACTATCCTAAAACCGCTGTACACCCGGCGTTCAACCTGTCCCTGCGCTGCAATTTTGTTGACGGCACCAGTGGTACTACTTATTTAAAGCTGGTAGGCAGTGAAGGCTCAATGGATGTAACCTGGGATGATGTTACATTGAAAAAGAACAATCTTTCTGACAGTGGCGATCCGTTCCTTCAAAAGCAAAAGAGTACCAATGTCAGCGAGCCCCGGAAAAAAATACTGCCTCCCCGTGTTATTACTTACAAGGCAGAAGAGGGATATAAAGGAGGCCCTTACGATCACATGGCCAACTTCTTCACCGCTATTCGCAGCGGCAGCAACAAAAACGTTGCAGAAGATGCGGTTTTTGGTTACCGTGCTGCGGCGCCAGCTCTTTTATGCAACGACAGCTTGCGCGAAAAAAAGCCTATGCATTGGGATCCGGTGAATATGAAAAAGCTGTAAAGAAAAAGGTTACTCTGCTGACAATAGATGTTAGATTTTAGTATGTAGACTTGCTGTACGAGGCGTCTTCGCCGCGCATTATTTATGTTATCGTATTCTCCGGGCGATAATAAAAATGAAGTGTTGTACGTCTTGCTATAGGCTTCAGGTCATTAATCTTGTTCCCGGTTCCTCAATATTTTAAAAATTTTAAGAGAAAAGAGTGGCAAGGTGATCCGTTTTATTGTACTTTACAATAGAAATAAAATCGTACTCTTTATGGAACAGCCTGTAGTTAAAAATCGTTTTCAAAGCTTTAACCTCTTAGGCCTGGCGTTAATAGCCATTGCGCTGGTAATAGGCGCTGCCGTTATAGCCGGCGCCTATAAATATAAATTCAGGAAACAGGAAACCATACGGGTTACAGGCAGCGCCGGTAAAGACTTTGCCAGTGATCTCATTGTGTGGAATGGCAGCTATAGCCGTAAAGCATTTGATTTAAAGGCAGCCTATGCTCTTATTAAGGCCGATGAGAATAATGTTAAAAACTACCTGGTAGGCAAGGGTGTAAAACCCGAAGAAATGATATTCTCATCTGTAAAAATTGACAAGCAGTTTGACACCAAGTATAATGCGGAAGGCCGTTTTACCGGTTCTGAATTTACGGGCTACAACCTTACACAAAACATTAAAGTAGAATCGAAGGATATTCCTAAAGTAGAAGGGCTTTCCCGTGAAATAACCGGACTTATTGAAACAGGTATAGAGCTGAACTCTCCCGAACCGTTGTATTTTTATACCAAGCTGGCCGATCTTAAACTGGACCTGCTGGATAAGGCTGCAGAAGATGCGCGTAAACGCGCCGATATTATTGCAAAAAAAACCGGGGGCAGCATCATTGGTGTAAGCAAGGCCAATATGGGCATCTTTCAGATTACTGGTCAGAACAGTAATGAAGATTATAGCTATGGAGGGGCTTTCAACACCTCTTCCAAAAACAAAACGGCAAGTATTACGGTAAATCTTGAGTGCACTGTAAAATAACTTTTTTGCGTCTAAAACCCTGTTTTAAAAACAACCTAAGTCCATTGTTTGTTGTATGTTTGATGTTTATTCCGCATTAAACTATATTTTACAATGGCGTATAAAAACCAGCAGGAATTTATAAAAGCATTAGAAAAGGAAGGAGAGCTGCTTCGCATTAAAACTTATGTAAATCCGCATCTTGAAATAGCTGAAATTACTGACCGCATGAGCAAGGAGCCTGGTGGGGGCAAGGCATTGTTATTTGAAAATACTGGCTCCGAATTTCCGGTATTAATGAATGCCTATGGAAGTGAGAAACGTATGTGTATGGCTTTAGGCGTGAAAGAACTGAATGATGTAGCCAAAGATATTGAGGACCTTTTCAAACTGCTGTCGGCTCCCAAAGAAAATATCCTGGATAAGCTGAAATTACTTCCGAAGCTGGGTGAGTTTGCTTCATGGATGCCAAAGGTAAAAAAG
>JASGDI010000094.1:0-3937 GCA_049841335.1 Niabella sp.
GATATGTTTCCTGTATTCATCTACAGTTGTAGCACCGATGATGGTAATAGTACCCCTTGCCAGTTCCGGCTTAAGTAAATTGGCAGCGCCTGCAAAAGGGCCGCTTTTATCCAGTAATACATGTATCTCATCAATAAACAAAACAGCCTTATCAAATTCCTTAATCTCTGTGATGACCGATTTTAACCTTTCTTCAGTTTCCCCTTTGTAAGAAGCGCCGGCCGCCATGGCACCATTGTTCAGTTCAAAAACCCTGGCATTCTTTAAAAACTCCGGCACTTTTCCAGCGGCTATAGCAAGCGCAAAGCCATCCACCAATGCGGTTTTGCCAACCCCTGGTTCGCCTGTTAATATTACATTGGGCTTGCTCCTGCGACACAAAATTTCTGCCATCATTCTTATTTCCTGCTCACGCCCAATGATTGGATCCAGCTTTGCCTCCAGTGCGAGCTTTGTTTTATCTATACAATATTTCTGCAGGGCTTTTTTAGAAGAAAGGTCATTGTTCTTTTTCCCTTCAGCATTGCTATTGTCGATATCTCTGAGCAATTGGGCTCCTCCGCTATCCACCTCAGCCAGCTTTATTACCTCTTCCCGCTTTACAGGAAAGGTTTTTAGCTGGTCAAAAGAAAAAACAATACCGGGTGTGCTTATAGATGCCAGTACATGCAGGGGCAGCACTTCTTCAGCGTTTGTTTTAAGACGGATATTATCTGCGTCTTCCAGGATGGTTTCGATGGCATCGTCGGCAGGAATTTCAGCTTTGGGTGATCCGCTCTTAGGCAGGGACTCTATCCTTACATCGGCCCAGTCTGCCAGGTAGTACATGTCAATATCTGCCTTCATCAATAACGGGTCCAGCTCCACATCATTATGCAGCAATGCTTTTAATAAATGAGGCGCAGCATAAGCGCCGTTCATATTTTCTTTGGCATACGCTTTTGCAATGCTGATGGCTTTTTTAAGATTTTCTGATAATTGCATAGTCAGAGGCAGGAACGCTGTTAAAAGATTTGTTATCGCTCTTCGGGACTTGTAGTCCCGAAGCTCTATATTGTAGCCCTTGGCTACTCTTAAAGCAGCCAAGGGCTACAATAGTTCTGCGAAACATTTTGTTTCGCAGAACATCAGGCGATCATTAATACAATATTTATGTTTGACAGGATACCTAAACTATACAGCCCACTCGTTCACATGGCTGGCATTTCCCATAGTAATTTCCTTGGCGCTAATGGTAAAGGTTTCTGTGATGGGGTTTTCCCCGGCGGCATTGAAATTTTCTTTATAAGAAACCAGGTACCCTTCCTTAAAGCTCAGCTCTTTCATAGTAGCATCAGAATCCCTCTTTGTAAATGTGACCTTACCGTCTTTTCTCTCAAAATTGTTGCACATCCACTCAAAGAACTTGGTGTCGCCTGTTGATTCTACAGTAATGGTGATCTGGCCTCCGCGTGTAACTGATGACGGCCGGCCGGTAGCGTCTGTTTCCTGCTTTAAAGTGTAAGTAAGATCAAGGATATTATTTTTGGCGCCTGCCACATCTAATTGTGCTTTAAAAGACATAATTGTACATTTTGATGTTAATAAATAAGTATAAAACAACTAACTAATAAGGGCTATTGTCAGGGTCAATGCCGGAGCAGGTTATATTATTAATCCTGCTCGTATTTTGACATCCATTCTATTCCATCCGCATCGTCACCTTTCTGACCATCAAGCTTAATCAAAAAAGTTTTTGCGGGGAAATAGGGTTTTAAATGAATATCAAGAAATACCCTGTCTTTCTGTTGCGGATCCTGCTCAAATCTTTTAATGGTAAAGTTTTCAATCAACTTATTAGGCCCTGTAATGCTATCCAGGAACTTAACAATTTGCCCGTTAAGCTCTTTTCTTGTATTGGCATTGAAATTTTCAAAAGCTCTCCTGTTCAAAAAGTCCATCATTACTTTGGCAACATAATCAAACACCCGAACTACAGAATAAGTCTGTAAGCCGATATTATCACCATTAAATAATGTTTTGGCAGAAAACGCCATTACTTTGCCATACTCTTTGGCCATAGGAACAAGGCCCAGTTTTTCAAGGCTGGCTATTTCACTTTTTTTCAGGTCGAACCTCACCCCGTCAACCTCGTTCATGCTACCATGTTTTTTACCCGCGGTAACCTGGGACATTAAGGTATAGTAGATCTTACCGGCCAGGGAGGAAGAGGGCGGTACAAACAAATGGTCTTCCTCTCCCACTTCATCATCTTTGTCGCGCCCTACCAGCCAGTTACAGGCCATTACCACGTTAGAACGATACGCATCCCCTCCTGTAAGGTTGGCTGCTTCAAAAAGCTCCATAACGTCGTCCGGCGTATCAAGATTCTCAAAATCGGTAACCAGCATCACTTTATTGTCATGTGCAACTTTTGCCCATTTTTCAACTACCTTATTCGATCCTAAATACCCGGGCAATACCAATATGCCATAATTGTTGCGCAAGTCGAGCCTGTCATAATTATTTACCAGCTCTGCCTGTATATAATCTATGAACCTTGTGTTGTCAAGGTCTTTAAGCTGATCAGGCTCGGCATTGATAAAAGAAACATTTTTAACTTTCTGGCTTTCGGTATTCTTAAAGAACAACGCTACAGAACGATAAGAGCGTTCCAGTTCCTGTGTTCTTTCCAGCGCTTTTCTCAGATTGTTCTTTAAAGTCCTGTCTGCCGTTTCTGCAAGTTTGTTGCTGTTTTCTACCATTTCAGCAATATCCTCGGTAGATTCCAGGATGTCGATCCAGCAGCTCAATACGTTTTTGAGCTCTTCGCGCTCCTTTTTCTTACTGGCTTCTTCTAAAAAAATCTTTTTACGGGCTTTTCTTTCCGGATTCAGGTTTTGAATATTGTCAATGGCAGACTCCAGCAAATCGAAGCCGCCCAGCTTTACCAATGGCTGAAGATGGGATTCGAGCGTGCCCAGCTCTACCTTTCCGGGCTGCTTAAACTCTTTGGATATGCTTTGTTCTTCGGGAGAAAGTTGATTTTGAGGTGTAGACATATTTGAATAGGATTAAGATGATTTATTTTGTTTGACCACCAAGCTCCTGCACGAGCACTTTCAGGGCTGCTACTAAATTTTCTTTTGTAATACTGTCTGACAGGGCCTGTTTCAGCAGCTTATTGGTTTTTAGCTGCTTCACAATTTTCTGGTATTGTGCTCTCTTCATGTCTAAATCGCTCAAATACTGGCTTTGCCGGGTAATACCTTTAGGGCCAAAATCTTCCAGCCCCCTGAAATTCAGTTCTTCGCTTCTTGTTGCCCCATCTTCGGTTTCAAATTCCATATCAACCGATGGTGCAAAATGGTTAAAGACAGCGCTAATGTCGGTTAAGCCATGCACCACTTCCGGTCTTACGGGGGGCAGGTCAGTAAGCTTTTCGGCTAACAAAGCACGGTTTTGAGGGATATCGGCAAAAGCTTCGAAAGCATCATTTTTTACTTCGGTTCCGCCGATTCCATAAGGTTCTAAAGCCATAAAATCATTTTTTTAGTTTTAAATATAATCGTTCGGTTCTATGATGTAACTGAATGGCACATGGTAAAGGTAAAAACGTTTTCCAATTGCCGGCATAGCTAAATATAGTGATGGGGGACGGGGTCGGTAAAGTCAGGAAGTCCGAGGTCCGAGGTCCGAGGTCTGGTGTCGGAAGTCAGAAGTTACTGGTGTATGGAGTTAAGGTTAGTAAATTGTGTGCCGAAAACAGGAGCTTTCTGAATTCAGCATTTAGCTTCCAGCTTTTTGCTTTTAGCCTTGTGTCTGTCAACTGTCATCTTTCATCTGTCCTCTTGAAATGGTCGGGAAGTCAGGAAAGTCCGAGGTTCGAGGTCTGGTGTCGGAAGTCAGAAGTTACTGGTGTATGGAGTTAAGGTTAGTAAATTGTGTGCCGAAAACA
>JASGDI010000095.1:0-77531 GCA_049841335.1 Niabella sp.
CGATCTGCGCCGCCAGCAGCTTCGAGTGCTCATCACTACTAAAAAAGCAAAGGGTAACAAGCTGAATGTAGCGTTGAACGCAATGGTAGGTTACCGTACTATTGGTAAACTGCCCGAGTTTATTACAGACCCTTACAAGGTAATGGAGATAAAAAACGAAGCAGGTAAACCGCTATATAACCTATACCCCGAGTCGGCCCGCGCTTATGCCAAACAACGTTCGGAAAATCCTTCATTGCCTGCTGTAACATTGAGTGAGGATGGTAATAGCTGGTTATACACCGGTACTACAGATTGGCTAAATGAAGCCTATAACAAATCGGCACCCACTTATAACGCCAATCTGAGCATCTCCAAACGCGCAGAAAAACTGAGCTACTATTTTTCCGGCGATTATTATCAGCAGGACGGGTTACTGAAATATGGCAATGATGTGTATAAGCGTTATAATATGAGGGGGAAAGTAGATTTTGATATTACCGATTGGTTAACGTTTTCTAATAATACACAGCTTACCAGTACTGATTATGAATCTCCTGTTTTTTTGGACGGTGATTTTTTCTGGAACGTAAACCGCACCAATTCTCTGGACGTTACTAAAAATCCTGACGGGACCTGGACGCGTCCAGCCGCCCAGGTGCTTGGTGCGTTACAGGAAGGTGGAAGACGCAGGGATAAGCTGAATGAGTACCTGACTACTTTCTCTGCAAAGGCAGGACTGATAAAAGATATCTGGGATTTGAACGCTGATCTTACTTTCAGACGGGGGTCGAGCCTGGTTCGTTCTCATGATATACCTGTTGCTTATAAAACGGGTCCTAATAACCCGCTTGAATATACTTTTTCCAATACCTGGGCACAGACAGCAAATACTACCAATACCTATAATGTGTTCAATATTTATACGGATTTTCATAAAAATTTCGGAGATCATTACCTGCAGGCCCTGGTAGGGTTTAACCAGGAGTATAATTATTCAAATTACTCTTGGACAAGGCGTACTAACCTCATCGCAACATCCCTGCCATCACCGGGAGCCGCTACCGGGGATATTACAGGCAGTGAAAGTATTAATGACTGGGCTGTCAGGGGCGTATTTTCAAGGCTTGCTTACAATTATAAAGAGAAATATTTATTAGAGCTGAACAGCCGCTATGACGGATCTTCCCGCTTCCCCGATGGAAGCCGGTGGGGCTTCTTCCCCTCTGCTTCCGCAGGCTGGGTGCTTTCTCAGGAACGCTTCTTTGAACCGGTAAAAGAGGCCATTGCATTAAATCTTTTTAAGGTCAGGGCTTCGTATGGTACATTAGGGAATCAGTCATCAGTAGGTAATTATGCCTATATACCAACCATGAGCAATGGTCAGGTGGGCTATATCCTGGGCAGCGGAAGGCCGCAGGCAGTATATGCACCCGGAGCGGTTTCCGATAATTTTAGCTGGGAGAATATAGCTACCGTAAATTTTGGTGTAGACCTTGCCTTTCTTAATAACAAGCTGGCCATCAATTTTGATAAATACACCCGTTATACCAACGATATGCTGATCCCGGGTAAAGAACTTCCCGGCGTTTTTGGAACAGCTGTACCAACAGAGAATTCAGGAGACCTGAAAACCAAAGGATGGGACCTGCGTGTGAACTGGAGAGATAACGGGGAACTGGCAGGGGCTCCTTTCTGGTATAATATCGCGCTTACGCTGGCCGACAACCGTACCTGGATCACTCGTTATGATAACCCTACAAAATCGCTTGGAGGTGGCTGGGACAGGTATTATGTAGGACGGGAAATAGGTGAAATATGGGGTGCTGATATTATAGGTGTTTTTAAAGATGATGCGGATGTAGCCAATCACCCCAACCAAACAGCAATGGGAACAGATGACCAGTCGTATAAATTTTATGGTGGTGACCCCATATTTGCCGATCGTAACAAAGATGGTAAAGTGGATATGGGTAAAAAAACAGTGGACGATCCGGGAGATATGTACATTATTGGCAATAATTCTTCCCGCTTTCCTTACAGCGCTGATCTTTCTGCCGGATGGAAAGGAGTGGACCTGCGTATCTTCCTGCAAGGGATTGGTAAAAGGGACTGGTACCCCGGAGCCTCCAATATTTATTTCTGGGGCGTATTTGCACAGCCCTGGACCAACCCTACTGTGCAGAACGCAGATTACTGGACACCCGACAACCCGGATGCATATTTCCCTGCTGTACGCGCTTATTCGGCTGAAGATAACTACCAGCAACTGGGCATTCCTAATAAGCGGTACCTGCAAAACGGAGCTTATATGCGCGTAAAGAATATAACGTTGGGATACACCCTGCCACAAGCTGTATTGCAAAAGTTGAGGCTGAGTAAACTGCGTTTTTACTTTAGCGCAGAAAATATCTTTGAGATATCACATATCAAAGTAAAGCTGGATCCGGAGTCATTAGGCAGCGGTAACCGGCCGCAAGCTTCGTACCCTTTCCAGCGTACATATACTTTTGGCTTAAACCTGAATCTTTAATACAGTAAATTTTTGAAAATGAAATGTGCATAAGAAAATATTCATTTCCCCCTTAACAAAATGAAGATTTTCTTCCTGCGAAATTTCCCCGATACATCGGGGTGACTAAAATCAATAAAACACATACACATGAAACGGATTAATTATATTTTATTAGCGGTTGTGCTGCTCGGCGTTTCCTGTAAAAAAGATTTTTTGCAGCGGAATCCCCAAACGGCCATAACCAAAGAAGTATTTTTTAATACGCCCCAGGACCTGGAAACCTATACCAATGGGTTTTATGGCCAATTAAGGGCAAGATATGACGATCTCTTTTCCGATAATATTTCCATTAATACTGGAGGTGCCGAAGCCGACAACCTCATCAGAGGTACTGTTAATCCCGGTAATGTAGGCGGCTGGGGCTGGGGCAATCTGCGCAGTATCAATTTTATGCTGGACAATGCGGGCAAGGCCTCCGGTGATCAGGCAGTCATCAATCACTATATCGGTGTAGCCCGTTTTTTCAGGGCTAATTTTTACTACAATATGGTAAAGCGCTATGGCGATGTACCCTGGTATTCGCATGTAATAGGCACAAAAGACGAGGATATGTTATATAAAGCCAAGGACCCGCGTACTATGGTGGTAGATTCTATAATGGCCGACCTGGAGTATGCGGCAGCAAATGTACTGCCTGCCCGTACAAACAACACCTATATAACGAAATGGGGCGCTTTAACCCTGCTGGCAAGAATTGCATTACATGAAGGTACTTACCGCAAATATCATACAGAGCTGGGCCTGGAGGCATCTGCGCAAGCGTATTTACAGCGAGCAGTAACGGCTTCGCAGGCAATCATAAGCGATGGCGGCTTTGAAATTACAGGTAGCAGTGCCGCTGATTTTACAGCGTTATTTTCCAGTGAAAACATATCGGGCAATAAGGAAGTGATCTTTTTACAGAAGAACAGCAGGAGCCTGGGGGCTGGGCTCAATAACAGCCATACCGTATTAGACTGGCAGTGGGCATTAAGCTCCAGCCTGGCAGATGAGTTCCTGATGAAGAACGGAACTCCCTTCACTTCTGTACCGGGATATAATACCAAAAAGTTCACGGAAATTTTCACTGACCGTGATCCTCGTTTAGCCGAAACCGTTATGCCACCAGGCTTTAAAACAACACCTGCAGGTAACCCTTATATTACCCGGCCCAACTTTGGCGGATATCTGCAGCTGAAATGTTATCCCCGTGATCCGGCGCTGAGAGGTGGGTGGGAGATAAATTATACAGACCTTCCTATTTTCCGGTTTGCAGAAGTATTATTAATAAATGCGGAAGCCAAAGCTGAATTAGGCACCCTTACCCAGGGCGATATAGATGCAACGGTCAACAAGATCCGCAGTCGTGTAGGAATGCCTGCGTTAAGCATGGCAGTTGCCAACGCAAATCCTGATTCCTACCTCGCAGGCAAATATCCATTGGTTACGGGCGCAAACAAAGGCGTTATCCTTGAAATACGCCGCGAACGCAGGGTAGAACTGGCCTGCGAAGGCCGGCGCTTTGATGATCTGTATCGTTGGAAAGCCGGTCCGCTTTTAGCGCAAAATACCAGTGGTATGTATGTGCCGGCCTTAGGTGCGCTGGATGTAACCGGCGATGGGGTAGTAGATATAGCCATCCTGAAATCAAAAGAAGATGAAAGCCCGATTGCGGGATTGCCTGAAAGTGTACGAAACAGCATTCCGAAATACTATATCTCCGATGGTACGTTCTATTTGTCTAACGAAACATCGGGCCGGGTAATGTTTGTAAATGACCAAAAAAATCCCCGGAGCTTTGTGGAGCCGAAATATTATTATTTCCCGATACCGGTGGAACAGACAGTCTTAAACCCTAACCTTACACAGCCAAACGGCTGGCAATAAAATAAATTACCAGCTAAAGAAAAAGCTTTTCAAAATGAAAGGCTTTTTCTGTTTAAAAAAAATATAACCAGATAGAAACATAGTTTTTATTCATTCTTTTACAATTTTTGTCATGTAGCAAAAGGTATTAGTACCTGTTTTGATTAAAAAGATAAATATTTACAAATGAAGCGGAACGATTTTTTAAAAAGCATTTCTTTAACTGCCGGCACTTTAGCACTTACAGGAACAGCTTCGGCCTCAGCCAAAGCCAAAAAGAAGCCGGTGCTTACCATAGCTCATATAACGGACGTGCATATAAGGCCGGATGAAAACGTTCCTGCCCGGTATGTTCAATGCCTCGAAGAAATTAAAAAAAGAAAAGTAGATTTTTTCCTGAATGGTGGGGATAGTATCCATGCCGCCGATTATAAAGATATTACACGCGAACGGGTGATGGAGCAATGGAAATGCTGGGATGAATGTATGCAGACTTTAAAAGGATACGAGGTGTACAGCTGTGTGGGCAACCATGATAACTGGTGGGCGGCTCCATCAAAGCAAGACGAAATGTATGGAGTGAACTATGCAGCCAAAAGGGCTGGTATGCCGCACCGTTATTACAGCTTTAAAAAGAAGAATTGGCATTTCATCATTCTTGATGGTAATAATGATGGTATATCATTGGACAAAGAGCAAATGGAATGGCTGAAAAAAGAGCTGAAGCTGGTACCTGCCGGCAATCATGTATTGCTTATGTCGCATTTCCCTATACTTACGGTAACTAATACCTGGGAAGGCGGTCAGCATAAAGACCATAAAGAGCTGAAGCAATTGTTTTATCAGCATAAAGATAAAGTGCGTATTTGCCTGAGCGGCCACCAGCATTTGCTGGACAGAGCGTGGTACAATGATGTACATTATTTCTGTAACGGGGCCATGAGTGGTTTCTGGTGGGGAAAAGGCAATGAAAGTTCTGCACAACCGTATTATTACCAGGAAACGCCTCCTGGATATGCCATCTTAAAGCTGTATGAAAATGGGGCGGTTGAAAATGAGTATATCGTTCATCAATATCATTAAGTTTTCCAGTAACAATTATACGTTCAGTTCATGCTTTTTCCTGGCTTTTCAGCTCACTGATTGAATGATTCAGGCTGTAAATATAACATTCCGTAGGGATGTATCCACACAATAGAGTAGCTACCGGGAGGGGAAGATTTCTTTTATTATTGTGCAATCGATAGCGCAGTAATTGGAAGGGATATATGTTATTTTTTTATTAAATTCACATATCCTCAAATCAAATCGAAACCCAACGCATGGATAAAGGTCATTTGTTATATCTGCAAAACCGCGTGGCGTATGCGCGGGATCAGGCAGCATACAAAGAGCTTTATCTGTATTTTCACCCCTCTGTTTATAAGTTGGCCCACATTATAGTTCAGCAGGAATCTTTAGCAGAAGACATTGTTTCCGACGTAATGATACGTATATGGACCATGGAAAATAAGCTTGCTTATGTGGAGCATTTAAAGCCTTACCTGCTTACTGCTACAAGAAATACAGCCATCACTTACTTAAAAAAGAGCAGGGAGGAACAGCCTGTTGAAATAAAAGAAAGTCTTGAAGCCTCCTCTTTATCAGCTATGCCTGATCAGCGCCTGATCACAACAGAGCTTTCCAAAATAATTGAATCGGCAGTATGTGTTCTCCCACAAAAATGCCGGTTAGCATACCGGCTGATTAAAGAAGAAGGCCTTTCCTACAAAGAAGCCTGCCAGGTGCTCCAGGTTTCTCAAAAAACACTGGAAGCCCATATGGCCGCCGCTTTAAAAAAGCTTCGCCAGGTACTTGATTCCTATCTTTTGAAAAAAAAATTCTGATCTCACTAAGGGTACCCCGGGTTTTTATAGTCATATAGTTATTATCAGATGGCAATGGACAGGATTCCGGAAAATATGTTTTTCAGGTTGTTTGCCCGTAAGTTGTCAGGGAATGCTTCTGCTGAAGAGTTAGAGCAGCTGGAGGAGATTCTTAAGCAACATCCGGAGCTGCAGTTTTTCTACGATGAGCTGATCAAACCTGCGCAGCCGCATGAAAGGGATCTGGAAAGAGCGGAGCAATCTTATATTGCTGATGTGATGAATATGCAGTTGCGGGGGGTCTGGGACAACGATAACTTAGTGCCTCCAAAACGTTCGCGGCCTGGCGCAACTGGAAAGATCTACAGGCTGGCAGTGGCGGCAGCAATAGCCATTGTTTTAGTGGGCGGATTTGCCCTGACAAAAATAACGGGCAAAAAAGGTACGCCTCATACCAGCAATGAAACTGCTACTACAAAAGGCTCAAAGTCAACTGTAAAACTGCCTGATGGCACCGTAGTAATGCTGAATGCCAACAGCAGGCTCCAATACGATGAAAGCTTTAATAAAATGAACAGGCGGGAAGTTATATTGGAGGGTGAGGCTTATTTTGATGTAGCACATAACGAAGAACGTCCTTTTATCATTCATACAAAAAGTGCCGATGTTACGGTGCTGGGAACGGTTTTTAATGTAAAAACATTACAAAACGGATATTTTGAAACGGCTTTGATAAAAGGGAAAGTTGCCATTCATTTAAAAAACCAGGCCGAAGGAAATTTTGTGCTGAACCCCGGGCAAAAGTTGATTGTGGGAGATAAGAACGAAAGCGATAAAACAGCCGGAGAAAATAAAATAAGTGCTGTAAGAATTGATACAATTACCCTGATGGACAGCCTGGTGGTGGAAACATCGTGGACACAGAACCAGTTGGTTTTTGCAGACAAACCATTGGTGGAGATAGCTGAAGAGCTGGAGCAGGTTTTTGGCGTAAAAATTATTTTCAGATCTGATAGGGCAAAACAGGTCAGGTACAACGGAGCATTTAGCGATGCTGACCTGGATGAAATAATGAAGATCCTTAATATGGCAAAACCCATCAACTACCAGCGCGAAAAAGACAGCATTATTATCGAATGAATGCTATAAATCAATAACTATAAAATCAAATATATATGAGGTGAACCCAGCTAAATCAAATTCTTTCTAACAAAAAGGAGAATGCTGACACATTCTCCCTAAGTAATTGCCCGCTAAAGCGCCAACTTCGGCGGGATTGATTCATTAACTCAAAACAAATATATGCAAAAATGTACTTGCCGTGAAGCGGGGAGCAAAAACCTGCGCTTTAGGAAAATCCTGATTATCATGAAGCTATCTTTGATACTGCTGTTCCTTGCATTACAAGTGTCTGCTACTAATTACGGGCAAAATATCAGTCTTAAGGAGGAAAACGTATCGCTTACCGAGCTATTTAAGAAAATCGAAAAAAAATCATCCTACCGTTTTTACTTCAGCAGCGATGTATTACCTAAAAGATACTTTACCTCTATTTATGCTGAAAACGCCAGTTTGAACGATATAATGAGTAAAGTACTGGAAGGCGTAAGCCTGTCCTGGAAAGAGCTGCCGGGTAATAAGATCGTTGTTGCAGAACCGCTGCCGGGCAGTATTGAGGCCAGTTTAAAAAAGATTATTACAGGTACTGTTAAGGATAACAAAGGAGTTCCTTTGGAAAATGTTTCAGTACAAATTAAGGGTACCGGTACCGGTGTAACCACTTCAGAGACCGGGCGTTTTTCGATTAATGCAAATGCAGGAGATGTGCTGGTATTCTCCATAGTGGGATATGAAACACAGGAAATAGCCGTTGCCGACCAGGAAACCCTCGACATTACTCTTTTGCCGGATAATAAAAAATTAGAAGAAGTGGTAGTAGTGGGGTATGGCACGCAGAAGAAAACCGATGTGTCTGCTGCTATTACACAGGTATCCGGCGAGGTATTACAAAACCGGCCTATCACTAATCTTGGCGCAGGGTTACAGGGCGTGGTGCCTAACCTGCGGATTACTCCTGCAGGTGGCGCACCGGGGCAAGGCTCCAATTTTAACATACGTGGTACAGGGTCCATCAATGGGGGCGGCCCGTTAATTCTTGTAGATGGTGTGGTACAGGACCCTAATTTGGTAAACCCTTCTGATGTAGCCAGCGTTACTGTTTTAAAAGATGGTGCTTCCGCAGCTATATATGGTGCAAGGGCAGCTTACGGTGTTATTTTAATTACAACAAAAAGCGGGAAAAAAGATCAGTCCCCATCTATTAGTGTTTCCAGTTCTTACGCCATTAATGATATTACCGTAAGGCCGAAGTATGTGAACTCTTTGGATTATATCAATTATATGGATTCGGCAAGTGTTAATGCCGGCAGCGGATTATATTTCACCCAACGTGTGCGTGATGCTGTAACTGCTTATTTTAATAACCCGGCCAGCAATCCTTATGTATTATATGACCCCTCCATAGAGAACGATGGTAAATACACTTATGTAGGCAATACAGACTGGACTGGTGAGCTTTATAAAAGTGGTAGCATTATCCAGAATAATGTTTCTTTAACCGGCGGCTCTAAAAATACCACTTATTTTATGTCTTATGGTAATATGAGGCAAAATGGTTTTCTGGCTTCCTATAATGATTATTATCAAAGGCATAATATTAATTTGAACGTTATTTCTGACGTTGCCAAATGGCTGAAGCTAAGTGGTAAAGTACGTTATACTTACTCTTTTGAAGACCATCCCTCGGGTGGTACAGGGGGAAACTCGGGGCTTACTGCATCCAGCGGCCAGCTAAAAGGAGACCTGCGCCCTTTAATGCCGGTAAGGCATCCTGATGGGAATTATGCAGGACAGGGCAGTTTTACCAATCCTTTTGCTGTAGGTGCGATGGGCGGATACAGCCAGCGCAAAGTGAACGATCTGTGGTTAACGGCAGCAGCTACTATTACCCCAATAAAAGATCTGAAATTGGATATTGATTATTCTTTTAATCCTTACTCGTCCAATTCAGAATTTACTTCCCGGCTGTTCAGGGAATATCATGCTGATGGTACTTATAATATATATCCCTGGACAAACCCCAACCTTGTGAGGCTTAGCAATAGCAATGATTATTACCATGCGCTTAATATTTACGGGAACTATACCAAGCGTTTTGGTCTTAATAACATTACCTTAATGGCAGGGTATAACGAAGAAGGGAAATGGTTGAAAACATTTTCAGCGGAAAGAAGGAACCTTATTGATAATGACCTGCCAGTGCTGAACAGGGCAACGGGCGACATGTCTGTTGGCCAGTCTGTACCAAGCTGGGGTGTGCAGGGCTATTTTGCAAGAATAAACTATGACTATGGTAACCGTTATTATTTGAACCTTACCGGCAGGTATGACGGTACCAGCATTTTTGCTCCTGGTAAAAGGTTCGTATTTAACCCTTCCGTAGCAGCATCATGGAGGTTAAGCAATGAAAGTTTCTGGAAAAATAGCGAGGTACTTTCCAATCTCTTTAATGAGTTCAAGTTAAAAGGCTCTTATGGAAGAATGGGCAACCAGGCGCTCAACCCAAATGATTTTGGCTATTTCCCCTACCTGTCTACCTATGGTGTTACCACGGCCTATTCTTATATTCTGGGCAGCACCACTACGCTTCCAGTAGCTGTTCGCCCGGGCAATTTGATAAGCCCTAACTTTACCTGGGAGCAGGTAAGCCAGTGGAATATAGGAACCGAAATGGAATTGCTGCAACGCAGGTTAAGTCTTACCTACGATTATTATACCAGGTATACAACCGGTATGTTTGCACCAAGCTCTCCCTTACCTGCCGTATTGGGCACGGGAGTTCCTAATGCCAACTCAGCCGATTTAAAAACAAAAGGCTGGGAATTTTCGGCCGACTGGCATGACAAAGCAGGTAACTATTCAACTTACAGAGTAGGTATTGTGTTCTCCAACGCTACCTCATATATTACCAAGTATAACAACCCTACTAAACTGCTTAGCGGTAATTATTTTGTTGGCCAGCGCCTGGGTGATATTTGGGGCTTATCGGTAGAAGGTTTGTTCCAGTCAGATGCAGAAGTTGCATCCCGTTCTATTAACCAGTCAAGAGTATTTGGAGGTACCTGGCGTGCAGGTGATGTAAAATACAGGGACCTGGATGGCGATAATATCATTACTAACGGAAGGGCCACAGCAGATTCCAGCGGTGATCTGCGCATAATAGGTAACAGCGATCCCCGTTACCAGTACGGTATAACAGGCGGGTTTACATGGAAAGGCCTGGACCTGGATATTTTCCTGCAGGGAGTAGCTAAGAGAGACTGGATGCCGGAAGGTCGTTATTATGGCATTGGCAGTGAGTGGGATGTGCCTATGGAAGCAGCTCTGGATCACTGGTCTTACGCAAACCCTAATGGCTTCCTGCCCCGCCCTTACATAGATGGCCCTCATGGAAACCGGGGTGGCTTCGGATATGGCACAGACCGATATATGCAAAACGCCGCTTACCTGCGCCTGAAACAAATAACATTGGGTTATAATATCGTGCAACCCTGGTTAGAACGGGCAAGGATCAGCACTGTTAAAGTATATGTAACAGGACAAAATGTGCTCACTTTTACCAAGCTCTCCAAACTGTACGACCCTGAACAACTTAGCCTGTTAGGTTATCCCATTACCAAATCCTGGGCAGTTGGTTTAAACATTACGCTTAAGTAATCCAGCTCTTAGAGATAAGTAACTATTTTTTTAATGGTCTATTTAAGTCGGATAATAAAAAATACGAACATGAAAACAAAGCAATTAATATATATTATTACCATACTGGCAATTGGCAGCTCCTGCCAGAAGGTGTTGGATAAAACACCGCAGGATGCCCTTAATGACCTGAACTTCTGGAAAACCACAGACAATCTTAAGTTATATTGTAATAACTTTTACTCTGCATTGTATATACCTGGCAACAGGGCGGAGGATCAAAGCGATAACTTTGTGCCTAATAGCCCCAATACCTATTTATATGGGGACCAGGTAGTACCAGCTTCAGGTGGCGGCTGGGCAAGCGGGAACTGGTCAAATATCCGTAATGCCAATTATTTTCTGGCCCGTTACCATGAAGTGGTTGATGACCCTGTTGTAATAAACCATTATGTAGGGGAGATAAAATTCTTCAGGGCGTATGAATACTTTAATAAAGTAAAAGCCTTTGGAGATGTTCCCTGGATCAATAAAGACTTGAATACTAACGACAGTTCCTTCCTGTACAAGGCCAGAACGCCCCGCCAGGAAGTAATGGACAGTATAATAGCAGACCTGAACTTTGCGGCAGAGAATATGAGCCTTGTAACTGCCGTAGAGCGGGGCAGGTTGCATAAAGATGCTGCGCTGCAAATGCTGGCAAGGGTAAACCTTTACCAGGGCACCTGGATGAAGTATCGGAACATCAGTGGCTGGCAAACCTATCTTAATAATGCTGTTGCTGCTGCTAAAAAAGTGATGGAAAGTCCGGTAGGATATACCATTGTTAAGCCTTCTGCGTTGTATTTTTATAGAACCGGCGATAGGGTAGATGCAAAAACCGGTACTACTGCTGAAAAAGATTACCCGTTGTCTTACCGGGAGCAGTTCATAACAGAAGATCTTACCGGCAATAAGGAAGCTGTAATGCCCAAAATATATATTGTAAATATTCTTACACATAACCTGTCCAGGTTAGTAGGGGAGCCGGGCGCTGGCGTAAGCAAAGACTTGATCGAAGATTTCCTGTGTGATGACGGGCTGCCGATAGCGCTGAGCACAAGGTATAAAGGGGATGATTCTGCCGCTGCTGAATTTCAAAACAGGGACCCGCGTCTGCGAAATATGATCAATAACCGGTTCCTGCCAAAGCTGCTTAGCGGTAATAATCTTGTTTCCGATTATCTTACCCCTATAAGTGGTAGCTCTCCTACCGGATACCTGGCGTATAAGTTCAGAAGCCCTATTACTTTGCAAAACGAAGCCAATCAGACTACGTATGATATGTACGTATTCCGTTATGCAGAAGTGCTGCTGACTTACGCAGAGGCGCTTGCCGAGCTGGGTACTATTACACAGGCCGACCTGGATAATTCCATCAACCTGCTGCGCGCCCGCTTAGATGAACCTTCTCTTCCCGGAGGTATAATGGCTCGTTTAACATTAAATCCCCCGGCAGACCCTAACGCTATAACTATTACCGGGCAACAAAGGTATGGCTATGCTGTATCACCGCTTATTTATGAGATAAGAAGGGAGCGCAGGATAGAGCTGGCTTTTGAAGGCTTCAGGTGGGATGATATTGTAAGGTGGAATGCGGGTAAACTCATAAATAACCCCAAAACTGTTTACGGAATTGTTGCCAGCCCCGATGTAAGAGCACAATATAGCAGCTATTATAATACAAACGTGTTTGCCGGTGTAAATCTTACTACCATCAGTGATTGGGATGGTAAAAGCAAGCAGGTTGTTTCTCCATATACCCGAGCTATGCGTGTATGGAATGATAAGCTGTACCTGAGCCCTATACCACAGGATCAGATCAACCTGGGTAAGGGGTCCTTAACCCAAAACCCGGGTTGGGGACAGTGATCATTTTAATTTAACAATGACTAAAAACTTAACAGGAAGCTCTATTCCTGTTAAGCTTTTAGTTGTTATTTATAGGAATACAATTGTAAAGGAGTTGTTTAATTATATGTTATATTCAACTCACCACGGACCATTGATGCTTTATATGTTGCTGCGCAAACGTTAGCACAGAAATTATTGGCGTAAACGCCTTACTACCTGTAAAAATTCATCTATCTTCAAAAACTGAATAGGGCGGGCGTGCAATATGGATACAACTTACCGTTATACCGGCAAACTTGAGCCGGAGAGCAGTTATCCGGAAAAGACCGTCTCCATCCGTTTACCCTAAACATTATTAGTTTATATTTTTCATTATGAAGACAATAAAGATTTTATTACTGATTGCGGTTGCTCATTTAGGTATTAACACCATGGCTCAGGATGTTAGCCTTTCCTTACAAAAACCGCTGAAATTAAGTGCAGCAGCACAAAATGCAAGATGGAGCAAAATAGCTGCTGGCACTGTTGTTGGCTTTGGCTCTGGTAGCATACGTTATCAGCAGGATATCCCTCCTGCCACAGCACCCAAAAACAGGTGGCAGGTATCGGGCTGGAAAAATGAAAAAGTGCATACACAGATCGTAGCCTATTCAAAAAAGGATATAAAGAACCTTACCGTTATTGCAGGAGATCTGAAAGATAATAAAGGCAACACTATTAAACGGGAGCATATATCGGTTGGCTTTGTACAATATGTAATGACCGATGAATTCCGGGATGGTTGCGGGTATCGTAAATCCAAAGACTTTGATTCTTCGCTGGTTGCAGATATTATCAATACAGACATTCAAAGCATCCATATTCAAAAAAACACTACACAGCCGGTTTGGCTTACAGTGCAAATCCCTGAACAGGCAGTTGCCGGAAATTATAATGGTACAGTTACGGTTAAAGCAGACAGGGAATATAAGCTGCAAATAGCATTAACAGTTGTAAATAAAACCCTGCCATCCCCTGAAGACTGGGCCTTCAGGCTCGATTACTGGCAGCATCCGGCAGCAGTAGCAAGAGTGCACCAGGTGGAGCTTTGGAGCGATGCGCATTTTGACCTGATGCGTAAGTATTATACTATGCTGGCTAATGCCGGACAGAAAATAATTACAGCCAGTATTGTTGAGGAACCCTGGGGCCATCAGACCTATGATGATTATCCGGGCCTGATAAAATGGACAAAAAAAAGCAATGGCACCTGGGAGTATGATTACAGCTTATTTGATAAGTACATTGATTTTGTAATGAGCTGTGGCATACGGGAACGGATCAACTGTTACAGTATGGTGCCCTGGAAAATTGCTTTTCAGTATTATGATGAGACCTTACAGAAAGATACTGTATTCACCGGGGATATCGGCACACCGGCGTATAACGAGTTCTGGCGTACCATGCTCACCGACTTTACGGCTCACTTAAAAAAGAAAGGGTGGTTTGATATAACGACCATTGCTATGGACGAGCGTCCCATGAAAGCCATGAGATCAGTAATTGATTTGTTAAAGACCATTGACCCCAACTGGAAAATTTCACTTGCAGGGGAATATCATGAAGAAATTGAAAAAGACATTTATGATTACTGCATAGCTTCCAAATGGGTGTTTCCGGATAACATTTTAGAGGAGCGCAAACAACAGGGCAAAGTAAGCACATGGTATGTTTGCTGTACCGAGGTGTATCCTAATATGTTTACCTTCTCGCCGCCCGATGAAGGCGTATGGGCCGGCTGGTACACGGCAGCCACCAATATGGACGGCTTTTTACGCTGGGCCTACAATAGCTGGACGAAAGACCCTCTAAAAGACAGTCGTTTCACTGCCTGGCCTGCCGGAGATACTTACCAGGTGTATCCGGGCCCCTTATCATCCATTCGTTTTGAGAAACTGATAGAGGGCATTCAGGACTTTGAAAAGATCAACCTGTTACGTAAGCAGTATAAAGAAAAAAGCGAAACAGCAAAGCTGAACGCTTTGGAAGCTGCTTTACAAACATTTAAGATTGAAGCATTGTCAAAACAGTCTGCCCAGCAAATGGTAGAAAAATATAAGCGCTTGCTGAATTAAATATAAACGGTTTAAATTTTGATCTCATGCAACATTCATTTGTAAAGCTTTTATTAGTTACTGTAACTATTGGTTTCGCTTCCTGTGCTGCTAAAAAAATACAGTCAGGAGGAAATGATACAGTCAAAGTCTTGACGTATAATGTACATCACTGCAACCCGCCGGAAAAACAGGGAGTGATAGATGTAGAGGCCACTGCTGCTGTCATTAAGAGTCAGGATGCAGATATAGTGGCCGTGCAGGAAGTGGATGTCAATACAGGCCGTTCGGGCAACATAAACCAGGCAGAGCTATTGGCTCTCAAAGCAGGTTATAAGTCCTTTTATTTTGCAAAAGCGATGGATTATGACGGCGGGCAGTATGGTATTCTTATCCTTTCCAAATATCCTCTGGCCAATACAAAAACATATATGTTGCCCAGGGCAGAAGGGAATAACAGTGGCGAGCCCCGTGTGTTAGCTGCGGCAACGGTTGCATTGCCGGGAGGAAGAACAGTTCTGTTTGGGTGCACCCATTTAGAAGCGTATAATAAGGAAAGCCGGTTATTGCAGATAAAAGAGATCAACCGGATAGCAGGTGCTTCTTCGCTGCCCTTCATTGTAGCGGGAGATTTTAACGCACGTGAAGGCAGCGTGGTGATCAAAACGCTGGATGAGCATTTTACGCGTACCTGCAATAATTGTCCTGCTACTTTTTCAGAAGGTAAAGCCGGCGGCGTTATTGATTTTATTGCATCAGCGCCAAAAGATGCATTTAACGTTGTATCTCATAAAGTGATACCGGATCGTAAAACCTCTGATCACATGCCGGTAGTAGCTGAATTGCAGTTTAAATAATGATCGCTGGTAAATATAGAACCTGTTTACACTTTTAGATTTTGTCCTGAACAGTTGGAAAAAAATATCGTCTTTTTGTCACAGTGAGCCTGACGAACTGTTGTTTAAGGATCTATTTTTCATAAAGAAGTTTAAACAGGCGTATCATCAGGCAAATAAATATAATGAGACCCATAAAAATATTTTCATTGTTGTTTGCAATAGTGCTGCTGTCTTCTTGTGCCAGGTCGAATTATGTTAGGAAATCTAAATTGGTTTGGGAAGAAAACTTCAACCAAGCAGGCTCTTTCGATAAAACAAAGTGGTCAAAAATACCAAGAGGAACATCCGACTGGAATCGGCACATGAGTGATTTTGATAGTTGTTATGCTATGCGGGATGGCAAGCTTATTCTTAGAGGTATTAACAATACCTCAGTATTAAATGATACTTCGAAATATTTAACGGGAGGTGTTTACACTAAAGACAAAGTGAGTTTTGGTTTGGGAAGGTTGGAGGTACGTGCAAAGCTGAACAATGCAACCGGCGCCTGGCCTGCGTTCTGGCTGTTGGCACAGGGAGAAAGATATCCCAATGGCGGTGAGATAGATATTATGGAACATCTGAATAATGATACCATCGTTTATCAGACAGTGCATTCTTATTATACCATTACCTTGAATATAAAAGACAATCCTAAGCAAGGAGGAACAGCAGCTATAGATTCTGGCAAGTTTAATACATATGCGGTAGAAAAGTACCGGGATAGCCTTGTGTTTTATGTGAACAATAAAAGAACCTTTGCTTATCCCCGTATTGAAACAGATAAAAAAGATCAGTTCCCTTTTGCAGACGTAAAGCATTATTTGCTGCTCGATATGCAGTTGGGCGGCAGCTGGGTAGGAAAGGTAGACCCGGCAGACTTACCAGTTGAAATGGAAATAGATTGGGTAAGGTTTTATGAATTCAAATAAATTGAAGCAAACTAAATAAAATGATATTAATGCGTTATTTATTCCTTATTGCTTTTGTAAGTGCAGCAATCACATCCATTGCTCAAAACCAGGCGCTTAAATTTCAAAACACGATTGCTGTTGATGTCAATGACAGTAAGCAACGGATCATTGAGAAGGCCGCTCATATAGTGCCTACTGCAAATCAGCTAAGCGCTTTAAAAAAAGAGTTTATAGCTTTTGTTCACTTTGGGCCTAATACCTTTACCCGCCTGGAGTGGGGTAGTGGTAAGGAAGATCCCCAGATATTCGATTTGAAAAAATTAGATACTGACCAATGGTGCAGGGCCATGAAGGCCGCTGGTATGAAGATGGTGATCTTTACTGCAAAACACCATGACGGGTTTGTGCTGTGGCAAAGCCGTTATACTAAACATGGTATAATGTCTACCGGCTTCAGGGATGGAAAAGGGGATGTGTTGAAGGACCTTTCGGCCTCCTGTAAAAAATACGGACTAAGGCTGGGCGTTTATCTTTCTCCTGCCGATCTGTACCAGATTGAAAATCTTGAGGGCTTATACGGCAACCTGAGTAAATATACCAAACGTACCATTCCCCGCACAATGCCGGGCAGGCCATTTGCCAATAAAACAAAGTTTGAATTTGTGGTAGATGATTACAATGAATATTTTTTAAACCAGTTGTTTGAGCTGTTAACAGAGTATGGCCCTATTGATGAAGTTTGGTTTGACGGTGCCCATCCTAAAACAAAAGGCGGGCAAACCTATAATTACCAGGCATGGAAAAAGCTGATACATACATTAGCCCCCAAAGCAGTGATATTTGGGAAAGAAGATATTCGCTGGTGCGGCAATGAAGCAGGAGGTACCCGTAAAACAGAGTGGAACGTAATTCCATATATGGAAAACCCTGATACTGCCAGCTATTTCCCCGATATGACCAACGAAGACCTTGGCAGCAGGGAACAACTGTATAAAGCGAAATTCCTGCACTACCAGCAGGCCGAAACCAATACCTCCATTCGGGAAGGCTGGTTTTACAGGGATGATACGCACCAGAAAGTAAGAAGCGCCGATGATGTGTTTGATATTTATGAACGCTCAGTTGGCGGCAATTCTACCTTCCTTTTAAATATTCCGCCCAACCGTGAAGGTGAGTTTTCTCCCCAGGACGTACAGGTATTAAATGAAGTGGGAAAACGTATTAAAGAAACCTATGCTAAAAATCTTTTTGCAGGGGCAACTGTTTCTGCAAAGTTGTTGGATAATGACCTGAACACTTTTATGGTGCTCAGCAAAAAGCAAAAAGAAATTATTATTACTACACCAAAACCGGTTACGATCAACCGTTTTTTAATACAAGAAGCAGTAAATACAAATAGTGAAAGAGTAGAAAAACATGCCGTAGATGCATGGGTAAATAATCAATGGAAAGAAATAGCTTCAGGCACCAATATCGGCTACAAGCGCATCCTGCGTTTTCCGGAAGTGACTGCATCTAAATTTAGATTACGTGTTTTAGAAAGCAGGCTGGATCCTGCAATTGCTACTATTGGAGGATATAAATACAAAACAAGGCCGCCGCAATTAGCAATTTCCAGGAATAAGAACGGGGATGTGGTTATTGACCCTGCACAAGCCGAATTTGGCTGGAAGCCGCATGGGGAGAACACTACGGAAAACCTGTATAAGGAAATGAGCATTTTTTATACTCTTGATGGCAGTGAGCCAACAGCCGGCAGTAAAAAATATACAGGCCCGTTCCAGTTGCCAAAAGGCGAAGTAAAAGCCGTTGCTATCATCAATAAAGAAAAAGGGGCAACGGCAGCCGAAGTGCTGAGCATCGCAAAAATTGATTGGAAGATAGTAGAGACAGACAGCGAAGCTGGTACCCGGCGCAAAGCAGACTTTGCAATTGATGAAAACAGGTACACCTGGTGGCAATCAAAAGAAGCCACATCCGGTCATTTTATAACAATAGATTTAGGAAAGGGATATGACCTGAATGCCTTTGCTTACACGCCGCAAAAGCAAAACAGCCGGGGTATGATGGCCAAAGGAACTATTGAGGTAAGCAACGACGGACAAATATGGCAGAATGCAGGCAGCTTTGAGTTTGGAAATCTTATCAACGATCCTTCTACAAGAAAATATTTTTTCAGTAAACCTGTTATGGGTCGTTATGTGCGCATTGCTGCAACGGAAATTGCGGGTGGTGATAATACGCTGGCTATTGCAGAGCTGGACTTTTTTGAGAAATAGACTAAAGAAAAAGCAGTGGCAGGTTTTATATATAAGCTAAACAAACCAGTAAAGGCAACGCTCTTATCCGCATTTTCTTTTTTGCTTTTTCATATATGCAGTCCCTGTATGGGACAAAGTGGCTATGTGCAAAGAGAAGGGACATTGCTGAGGGATAGTACCGGTAGGATGTTGCAGTTGCGCGGACTTAACTATGTAAACAAAGACAGAAAGAACCGCTATCTTAATCTGGTAAAGGACGAAGCATTTGTAAAAATGAAGAGCTGGGGATATAATGCTGTTCGCCTGGGTATCAATTGGTCGGCGTTGGAACCTTCACCCGGTCGGTATGACAGTGTTTATTTACATGATCTGGATATGCGCCTCCACTATGCAAAACAGCATAACATTTATGTGATCCTGGATATGCATCAGGATCTGTTTAGTGAAAAGTTTGGTAACGGTGCTCCGCTTTGGGCCACTTTGGACGAGGATAAACCTCATTATACGGGCGGTACATGGAGCGATGCCTATTACATCAGCCCTGCAGTGCAAATATCTTTTGACAATTTTTGGAACAATGCGCCTGTAGCAGATGGAGTGGGTGTTCAGGACCATTACATCAAAACCTGGGCAATGCTGGCAGCAAGATACCGGCATGATAGAAATATTATTGGTTTCGATGTAATGAATGAGCCTTTTATAGGCTCGGCAGTGGGAGAGGCGCTGAAGGTTATGATGGATGAAGTAGCCAGCTTTCTGAATCAGAAAAATACAGAAAAGAAATATACAACTGAAGAGGTTGCGGCTATGTGGGTGGACGAAGAAGGCAAAAACTTTATTTTAAAAACATTAACAGGCAGGGAAGTTTTTATCCGTGTTTTACAGGGTATGGAGCCAACCTATCGTTCTTTTGAAGAGAACAGCTTATTACCATTCTATAAAAAGCTGGCTGCTGCCATTCGTAAGGTAAACACCAAACATATTTTATTCTGGGAGCCCAGTGTATCCAGCAATAATGGTATTCCCTCTTATTTGTCTTCTGTAGCGGAAGCGGGTCAGCAACAGGGGTATATGCCTCATTTTTACGATATCGTTTTAGATACTGACCAGGCAGGAGAAGCTGATGCCGGCCGCCTTTCTTTTATGTTTAAACAGCTACAAAAAACCAGAAATAAATTAAAATTACCTATGCTTATTGGTGAATGGGGCGCATTTTATAGCGGCGGCCCTGCTGTTGTGAATGCAGCAGCAACAATGGCGGAAGGCATCGACTCACTTTTGGCAGGAGATTTTTATTGGGATTATTTTAGCGGGCTGGAAAGCGAGGCTTATTTTCAGGAGGTTTTACAGCGGGGGTATATGCAGGCAGCCGCCGGAAAAATCACAAAACAGGTTGCAGGGAAAAACACTTTGCTGGTAACCTGGCAGGAAGACGGGAAAATAAGAGCTAGCAATTTGATATATATTCCAGCTTCTCGTAAGCTGAAAATTACCGGAAAGGTAAAATACAACATCTTCCCTTTAAATGACCGTAGCGGAAGTCGCTTGGAAATAATCCCTCTGGGTAAGCGCAATACCCGTACCGTTAAAATTTACTGGGAAAAATGATACAGACCTGCATCGGTGACAACGCGTTTCGGGGGACGCATAAATTTCAACATATCGCCGCTTCTATGCGGCTAAATTGGTGCTTTATCTTACCGCGGAGCTGCGCAACGTTGTTCTATTATTTAAAGAAATAAATTGATGCGTTCGCTCTGGCCAACGGGTACTTTCCCTGCAAAGATCATCGCCAACATCTAAACTTGATAACGCTGCCAGCAGGCAACAAAATTTCATCAGCCTTCAATGCTAAACCATTTTTGTTTCGAAAATAAATAATCTCCTTCTTGCGTGGTTTAAATTGTTTTCAATATAGAGGATCTTATGATTAATTAAATTGAATCTTTTCTGAAACTGTTTATTTTCTGAACCTCTACATTTGCTGCCGCAGATAACGGTCATTTATGACCGTTATGCTATATGGAGTCAGGCGTACTAAATGGGCTGCTGTTGGGGGATCTGTATATTTTTCCTGAACAGGCTTCTCTACATAGGCTCTGCCAAAAAAATATAAACCAAAAACACAAATACAGATGAAAACGATGCTTTTTCCTGGTGAAGTAAGAAACGGTGAGCTTAAAAAATGGGTAAATAAAATGGCCGCGCTGTGCAGGCCCCATGCCGTGCATTGGTGCGATGGCTCTGATGAAGAATACGAGGATCTTTGTAACCAGATGGTGGAAAGGGGAACTTTTATCCGCCTCAATCCCCAAAAAAGGCCATGTTCATTCTTAGCGCGTTCGCATCCCTCCGATGTGGCACGCCTGGAAGACCGCACTTTTATATGCGCCCTTACCGAAAGGGATGCAGGCCCCACCAACAACTGGATGGCCCCCCAAAAAATGAAGGAAATACTAATGCCCAAACTGGAGGGATGTATGAAGGGCAGAACCATGTATGTGATACCTTTCTGTATGGGTCCTGTTGGATCTTCCCTGTCACAATTCGGGGTACAGCTTACCGATTCGCCTTATGTGGTAGTGAATATGAAACTGATGACGAGGATGGGCGCACCTGCCCTCGAAGCAATGGGCAACAGGGATTTTGTACACTGCCTGCACACGGTAGCCATGCCTTTAAGCAAAGGGCAGGAAGATGTAGCCTGGCCCTGCTGCCCTGATCCCCTGGATAAATATATTGTTCACTTTCCTGAAGAGCGGCTGATATGGAGCTATGGCTCTGGTTATGGTGGCAATGCTTTATTGGGAAAAAAATGCTTTGCGCTGCGCATTGCATCCACGCTGGCACGCGAGCAGAACTGGCTGGCCGAGCACATGCTGATAGCAGGGGTTCAGTCTCCCGATGGAAAGAAGGATTATGTATGCGCCGCTTTCCCTTCTGCCTGTGGCAAGACCAATTTTGCAATGATGGTACCGCCCAAAGCCTTTACTGATGAAGGCTGGAAGGTAACAACTGTGGGTGATGATATTGCCTGGATCAAACCTGATGAAAAGGGCCAACTGCGCGCTATTAACCCCGAAGCAGGATTTTTTGGGGTGGTCCCGGGTACAAATTATAAAACCAACCCCAATGCTATGGCCACTATCAGCGCTAATACTATTTTTACTAACGTGGCTTTAACCGATGACGGGGATGTTTGGTGGGAAGGTATGGATGGCGAGCCGCCTGCACATGCTATAGACTGGCAGGGTAATGACTGGACACCCGCCAGCGAAACAAAAGCAGCACATCCTAATTCCAGGTTTACGGCGCCGGCTGGTCAGTGCCCGGTAATAGATGATCGCTTTAATGATCCGGAAGGAGTGCCTGTATCTGCCTTTATTTTTGGTGGAAGGCGTAATGATGTAGTACCGCTGGTGATGCAATCCTTCAACTGGTCGTTTGGGGTATATATGGCGGCCACCATGGGTTCTGAAAGGACTGCTGCAGCTTTTGGCAAATTAGGTGAAGTACGCCGCGATCCTTTTGCCATGCTTCCCTTTGCAGGTTACCACATGGGCGATTATTTTGCCCACTGGCTCAACTTTGGCAGGCAGATACCTGAGCCTCCCCGGATATTTTCTGTAAACTGGTTCAGGAAGGATGAAGAAGGAAAACTTTTGTGGCCGGGATATGGAGAAAATATGCGTGTGCTGAAATGGATTGTGGAGAGGGCAAGAGGCTGCTCTAAAGGAGTGGAAATACCCCTGGGCTGGGTGCCCAAACATGAGCATATAGACTGGAACGGTATGGAAAATTTTACCGAAGAAACATTTGAGCAGGTAATGAGTATTAACCGTGATCTCTGGATAAAAGAAATAGCCTCGCATGATGAGCTGTTCTTTAGCCTTTACGACAGGCTGCCCCGGGAAATGACCTTTATAAGGGAATTGTTGTTGTCTCATCTTTGGCGGTCAAACAAAAAGATAAAGAAAGCTGCTAGGGTTGCCTTGAGTGCAGCGCAATGAAGTTAAAACTCCGATAATCTATAGGGATGAATTTAGGAGTTGGAGTATATACCATTTTGGGAACGTCATGCTGAGCGGAGTGTAACGAAGTCGAAGCATCTCCTGATTTTTATTTCAGCATGCTCCTGATCTCCCACGTAATCAACGCGTCGTCATTGATCTGCACCAGGTGCCCGCTGTTGGGCGCTTTTACCAGGTGGCTGTTGGCAGAGAGTTTTAGCAGGTCGTGCTGCATTTCGTCTACCCATTGGCGGTATTCATTTCTTACAGCGGTATCTTTAATAGCCGCATAGCGAATTTCGGAAGTGCCTGTAATAATGGTGAGGGGGATGTTCCCGAAGGAGGTATACTTTTTAGCATCTTTAAAATTCTGCTCATCATTTGCTAATTCTTCCAGTATCTTATTGCATGAGCGGTAAAAGAAATTTTTTTCCAGCCGGTGCAGCGGGTGATGCATTGGAATTTCAGGAGACAGAGGTATAAAAGAATACAGGATTCTGTAAAGTCCTGTGCTGACAGCAGATTTAATCAGCCAGCGTGGAGGAGGCCGCAACGCTTTTAAAAGCTCAGGCGAAGCCTTTTTGATCTGCTGCGGATTGGAGGCCTCTACAAAAACAATCCCGGTAATGTCCTTTTCGTTCTTTTTGATAAAAGGTCTTAAATAAATGCCTGCCATAGAATGTCCTACAAGTATATACGGCTTGGGACAGTTTGTTTTTTCCAGCAGTAGCAGCAGTTCTTCGGCAACCTGGTCGTTTGTTACCGGTACGCCGGTAGCTTCGCTCAGCATCAGCCCGTTTCTGTCGTAAGCAATCGTAACTGCATTTTGAGCGATGCTGTCCTGTATCTCCTGCCAGATGGCATAGCTGCTTCCCATCCCTGATTGAAATACTACTGTACAATTGCCTTTGCCTTTCTTCACATAATGAAGCGGCTTGCCGTTAATTTCAACGAATGTCTTTCCGCTAAAAGCTGTTTTTTCCAGTTGCCATCTTGAGTATTGTTCAAACAGAATTCCAGCCACTAATAACAATGCAGGAATAATGAAAAGCCATTTTAAAAAGGGAACCATATATTCTATCATACAAGAAATAAATGAGCGCATTAACAGCCGGCGCAAAATTACTGTAATCAGTCGCCGGATTTTTAAGCTGGTAAAGAAAGTTCGGTTATCATAACAAATATTTCCAAATTCGTAAATATGTAAAACAAGGTAAGGAATACATTTGCCTCGCGGCTGTCTCAAAAATTTTGAAAATCAATGTCGTCCAGAGCTTGACGAAGGGCATTTTACTATCGAACTATGCTTCGACAAGCTCAGCATGACATCCGTTTTTGTCATTTTAAAGAACTTGATTCTCAATCTGACACACTTTTGAGACAGCCCTGCGGTTTACGTTTTATTACTTATCATAACTTGAAATCCCCGTACCGGGAAATTAATATGACCACTATTGCGATATACCTGTTCTTTGTAGGAGGACTCTCCGGTTACCGGGCTTCCAAATACTGGCCTAAAGAGCTGACAGCCCTTTCGTGGTTAAAAAAAGGCTGGTTGACATGGACATGCGTGCTGTTGGGTGCTGTATTGTTAGGAGTAGACAGGGGATGGACAACAGGTCTTTTGCTAGCGTTATGTATTTATATGAGCCTGTTGTCCTGTGTGGTGTTTTTTACCAACTGTAATCGTGGGGTCAGGTCGGTTGCAGTGATCTTATTTCATACGTTATGTATGTTGGGTGTAATTTTTAAATTCTGATATGCCGGCAAATCCAAAATACTTAAGCACTCCGGGACAGCGGGCATTAAAGATCAGCGCTGGCCTATTGGGTGGATATTTGCTGTCTGTTGCGTTGCATAGCGTTATGGCATTAGTTCCCGGTATTGGGCTTAGCCTGCTGGTGTCGGGCACCTTTTCCGTCTTTTTATTATGGACGGTGTTCATGGTTATAGCTTTCCTGGCACGCAATGGCTGGGTGATATGGGGTATTTACCTGTTGCTTTCGCTGGTTCTGGGATTTATTGCTTATAGCAGGGGAGGGATTGTATGAAAGGATTAGGCACCAGGGCATATAATATCCTGTTCCATACGCATACCGTAAGCGGGATTGTGATCAGCGCGGTTTTATTTATCATCTTTTTTGCTGGAGCTTTATCGTTATACAAACAGGAAATATATCAATGGGAAGATCCTGCCGCACGAATACCCGTAGTAAACAATATTGATTTTGAGCGCCTGATCCTGAGGATGGATTCAGTAAAAACAGGTATAAAAAAAGCCGATGAAGTGCGGGTGCGCATGCCTTCCGAAGCACACCCGGTATATACCGTATATGCGCCTGTTGAAGATTCATCCGGCACGGAGTATGCCACTTTCGTTTATAACCCGGTTACGGATAATATTACCGAATTATTTAAGGGCGATGGCACAACAACCGGCGAAACGCTTTACCGGCTGCATTTCATCGACCAGGTGCCATGGTATATAGGACGCTACATAGCGGGGTTTGTTTCCCTGTTCTTTGCCTTTGCGGTTATTACGGGGTTGCTCATACACTGGAAAAACATTGTTACAAAATTTTATGCTTTTTCATTTAAAAAGATAACCAAGCAATTCTGGACAAACACACATACCGTGTTTGGGATTATCGGACTGCCCTTTCAACTGATGTATGCCATAACCGGTGCTTTTTACCTGCTGAGTATTTTTATCCTGGCGCCGGCTGTGCTTATATCGTTTAAAGGCGATCAGCAGAAGTTGATTACAACGCTTTATCCCCCCGAAGCTTTTCACGGGCACAACGAACATCAGGAATTCAAGGAAGCTGCTCACATGCCTGTAGCGACAGCTATTCAAAAGATACGCGGCGACTACCCGGGATATAATATTTCCTTCCTGGAAATTATCAATCCCGGAAAAGAAAATGCCTCCCTCGGTACTGACCTGGTGAACAAAGATGCCTTTAACAAGGATGGAATGGCAGTACTGGATTTGCATACAGGCCGTTATAAGCTTGAAATAAAGCCTGGCGAAAAGACTTATGTGCAGTCTATTTTAGGTGGTATCAGTAAAGTTCACTTCGCTACTTTTGGCGGATGGTTATTGAAGGCGTTGTATTTTGTACTGTCGCTGTTTACCTGTATGGTTATCATCAGCGGTGTGCTGATGTGGAAAGCCGCACGTAATAAACCTGCCTATACCGACCGCCAACGCCGTTTTCATCATCGTGTAACCATGATTTACCTTGCTGCCTGTTTCAGCTTATTCCCGGCAACGGCCTTGCTTTTTATTAGTGAACAATTAATACCCGGCGGTTCAGGGCACGCGCGAAATGTAAATACCCTCTTCTTTTTGGGGTGGTTATTGTTTGCCATCATCGGCTATTTTTTGAAAACCGAAAAGCGTGTTGCTTTATACTGCTTATTGTTGGGTGGTGTGCTAGGCTGCTGTGTTCCTTTTGCCAATGGCATAGCTACCGGCGACTGGTTCTGGAAAACCGCCGTTTCCCTTCCTTATGTTTTTACAACGGATATTGTGTGGCTGATAACGGGAGTGCTGTCGCTGGTGCTGGCGTGGGCTATGAGGAGACCGTTTCGCTCTGCTACGCCTCGGTAAGAGTAACAGTGTCCTTTTCTTGCGCGGGTCTGTAGCCTGGCGATGTGTGTGGGCTGACCTGTGCATTTTTGTTACTTATTAACTCTACTATCAAAGTAACGGTGATACACTGGCCGGGAGGCCAGCGCAAGAGGTGTCGGAATGCTGTTCGAGGCGTCTTCGCCTCGAACTTCTATGTTATCGCCTCATGGCGATATGTGAATTCCTCCTCCCGTACATCAATCAAATGTGCGGCTTCCACCAGCTTTGCTAAATGGCTGTACACCTTGAACGGTGCACCGGGTGCAAAACTGCCATCCCCGCAAAATGCGCCATCTACAACCTGTTCCCAGCAGTGCAGCCAGTTGGTTAGCGACTGGTAACGGAAAAACTTTTGAAACACCAGGTAAGGATTACCATATTCTTTTTCAGACAGGTGGCGCGGAAACTCCTTCCACGCATCGGCGCTAACATAATGACTACAATAGTGTTTTTTATTAAACAGGTCATCCCTGTTAATGACAATAGCACTGTTCTTTTCACGCTTTAAAGCATGGGCCGCTTTTATAAGCGAGCGAATGAGCTTCATATACAACAGCACATCTCCCGGCGATTCTCCTTTATATACTCCTGCTCCGCTGGCGCTGCTGACCAGCTGTTTAACCAGCTTACGGAAATCGTGCACATGGGCTTCGGCAAAAATGGCTGCAAATACCTGGTAAGGGTTTGTAAGGCTTTCATTCCGCCAGCAATGGGTTTCAAACGGGTCTTTGGTGTGGCCTGACTTGCGGCAGGTGTTTTGTACAGGTGTAGCAACGGCGTTGTTCATAACAAAAATTTTTTAGGTTGGCACCGTGCACAAAAAAGGCGTGGCGCTCAACTTACCGCTTTTGAGGCCCTGAGAAGCCCTGCAACAGATAAGAGAGCTCACGCCTAGGTCGTGAGCTATTCTGCTTATCATCTCGTTGCATTTAGAAATTTCTCAGGTTTCAAAAGCGAGATTCAAAGCGAATGCTTCAAATGATTTTATGAAGTAATCGCAAAAATAATTTCTTTGTAAAGATAATAAGAAAAATTGAATCGTGGTATATTGACACCACATTTATTTTTCCACATAGCTAGACCTTGCTATAAATCAATATAATGGCTAAAGTTGTAGAAAGCGATTTTTTAATTCAATTGGGGAAACAGGTTGAAAAGCTGAGGAAGAAGAAAAACTTAAGCTATAGAAAGCTTGCGCAAAATTGCAATATAGATTATAGTAATATTAGCAAAATTGAAAAGGGAACCGAAAAAGCTAACATTACTATGTTAACGTTATTGGACTTAGCTAAAGGACTGGAAGTGCATCCAAAAAAACTACTGGATTTTGAGTTTGATTTTGAGGAGTAAGCTTTCATCTACTTTTAAGCTGATTTTTGCTATAAGAAAGTAAGTAACAGGAGTGTACTGGCGGGGAGACCAGCGAGTTTTTTTATAGATTATTCACCTTGCATCCATGCCTAAGTTAGACGATATTGATTTGGCCTTAAAGAAGAAAATAGCCATGAGGATAAAAAGCCTCCGGGAAAGTTCTGGGAAAAACCAGTCTGCCTTTGCAAGTGATGCTGAAAAAGACCGGCAAACGCTAAGCCGTTGGGAAACCGGACGAGGAGCCACGATTTATACGATTAATAAATTTTGTAAAGAGATTGGTATTTCTTTAAGCCAGTTTTTTGATGATCCGATTTTTAAGGGGAAATAGCAAACCAAAAGTTGAGAATTTCGATTTCAGACCGCCTATACATATAAATACCTAACCTTCCTAGCGATATGGGCTTATTGTAAAGCCTCTATACAGGAACTAACTCGCATTGATGTTCCAAATACTTAATTATATCAACGGTTTTATTGTGGTACTCCTTTATTCTTGTTAGCGTGATATCTGAGTCTTTTCCGTGTGCAATCTTATGTCTATCCCTTATGATATAGTTTAAAGCAGTACTCCTTTCGTCTTCTTGTAGAAATAAGTTTAAAGAAGACTCCCATTCTGTTTTAAAACTTTTTGCAATTTCTTTAAACTTGTTAGAATTAGGGTTTTGAATTTTATTCAAAGTAACTGTTACAAATGAAATAATAGCAGGGTTTGTCGTTTCTTTTTTGACAAAATCTCCATATATTGATTGTATAGCATTTTCTAGAAATCCTGAGCATAGAATACAAATATATTTAGCTAGATGGGAACGCATTTCGTCGTCTTCCTCAAATGTGTTTTCAGCGTCTTCAATAAGTTTCAGAATTTTTTCTGATTGTCTCTTTAGTTCTTCATTATGAATCATAACTGCGAAAAATATTTGTCAACTAACGAATGTCTTTCTTTGAAAACTGCATCATCAGAAGTTGCAGCAGTTATTGATTTAAGAAAATCTGTATCTTTTAATAATTTCTGATGTACCTCTTTAAATCTATCGGGATCAGGATTACTGCCTTTTGCTTTTATTGTTTTGGCAATACCTACTGTTATAGCCTCAAATGCAGATACGCTTAAAACACCTTCTGGTCTAAATGCACTTTTCCCAATTGAGTTTTTTATAAATGAGATAGTTTCTTTAAAAATTCTACTATTTTCATTTAAGAATTCATCGTTTGGATTTCTATACTTCTTGTTGAATTTATTTAAAAATTCAACCATTGGTTTGCTATATTTTAATGGTCTATTGAAAACTGCAAAAAAGCGAAGTATTAATTCTTTATCTTTTAGTCGAGCGTTTTCAGGACCAAACATATCTCTCCAGTCTTTATAGCTATTCAACTCTTCTATTAAATCATTTAGTTTACCATAATAAATTGCTGTTCTAATTTCTTGTGGGGTTAGTTTTTTGCCTCCGTTATTAAGTCGTTCAAACACATGATAAATACTTGTGTTTTCGTCATCTGGAGCTTCTTGTTTAACTATTGTTGCATGAACAATAGAGTCATCAAGTTTAATCCTGTCATTTTCTTCTAATGTTTCATAAGTTAAACCTTCAAAATGCTTTTGAACTTTTGTAAGTTTAAAAATTCGTCTAGTTTTTTGATTGTCTTTCGGATTAAAAAATCCTTCATAAAAAAATTGAAGAGATTTCAATCTTTGTTGGCCATCAATAATTAAAAGTTTGTTAGTTTCGGATTCTCTAGCAAGAAAAACACCAGGTATAGGAAGACCTAGTAAAAGGGATTCAATTAATCTAGATGCTTCAGATTGATTCCATACATAGTCTCTTTGAAAATCAGGAATAAAGATATCTCCTTTTTGTAGCCGCTTAACGAGACTGTCAACCGTATAATCTGCTCCGTATGTTGAAATGTCATATTTTACAGGAGCTACTTCATCGTCTTGTTCATCTTGGTCTTGTATAGATTCTTCGGGTAACGATTGTTGTATTATGTCCTCAGGCATATAATAATATTTATTTGTTCTGTCAAAAGTACTCTAAATTAACTGTTGGAGTAGGAAGTTTGTATGAATTACTGCTAACTCTCTGATTGTCGCATCTCTAAACGATTATAATCGTTTGTAAACGCTTAAACACGGTTTTTACTTGTTTAAAAAATTTATTAATTCCGCAACCGTTCTGGTCTTTGTGCTTTTCGAGTACAATTTTCTTCAAATGGTTGTTTTGCTAATATACCTGTTTTTTACAATTTATCTAAAACAGTTAGGGGAAGCCGTAAGGAGTATATATCATCCACATTTTATATATTTATAGTAACACCATCGCCATATGAAACACAACCGTAAATCCATCCGCCTGAAAGGATATAATTATGCACAGGCCGGGTTGTATTTTATAACCATCTGCACGCATAACAGGGAACACCTGTTTGGCCAAATAATAAACGGGGAAATGGTTTTAAACAATGCAGGCAGGGTGGCGGTAAAATGTTGGCAGGATATACCCACACATTTCCCTATGGCCACATTGCACGAATATGTGGTAATGCCCAATCACGTTCATGGGATCATTGAAATTATTTCACCCAAAAATGAATTGTTGTCCGTAGGGGCGAATGATCATTCGACCCAAAATGACCACACCGATAACAATAGGGCGAATGGTAATTCGCCCCTACGGATAACGTCGTTTCGTTCACCATCCCAATCCATCGGTTCTATTATTCGCGGATTTAAAATTGGCGTTACCAAATGGTTCCGGTATGAAAACGGATTTGCCCAAAATACCCAGGTATGGCAACGAAATTATTATGAACATATTATCCGCAATGATGCGGAATACAACCGCATTGCAAATTATATTTTAAATAACCCGGCGAAATGGGACGATGACCGGTTTTATACAGGATATTAAAACCTTCCGGCTTTTATTACAGGGCTGCCCCCTCATTCTTCCGCAGCTTCATGGGCGAAAAGCCATGAATTTTTTTGAAGGCCATGCTGAAATTGGAAGTGTTCTGGTAGCCCAGTAATAGCCCTATTTCCTGTACAGATAGCTGTGTGTCCAGCAGGTATCTTTTGGCCTGGTGCATACGGATGTCTTGCAGGTAATCGAAAACGGTTTTGCCAAACAGGGACTTAAATCCTGTTTTGAGCTTGGTTTGATTAACGCCCACTTTATGCGCCAGCTCAATAATGGTACAGGGTGTAGCCAGGTTATCCCGGATGATGGAAGCGGCCAGGTGTATTCTGTCTTGGTCGGCAGCGCTTAGCTCTGTGCCGCTTTTTTGATTTTTGACGTTCTCATAAATCAGGGCAATGAGCTCGTAGGTTTTGGACTCCATATAAATTTTACGCGTAAGTCCATCGTAGGCGCATGTTTTTATATCCTGTATGGTATTGTAAATAGCGGGACTGATGGAAATAGTGTTTTGCGTAAGCATGCTGCTGGTGTCCCTGCCGATTTGTGTTATGAAGTTGTCCATTAGTCGGGACTCGCCTGCATACTGGTTTAACAGCGATACGGGAAGGTGAATATCGAAAGTATTATACGAAACATCTTTACGGAAGAATATCCGCGCTTCGTTCTCCTCGGCGGAAAGAAAAACAATATTGCCGGAGCGGGCGGGCGTAACATGTTCGGTCCCGGACTTGCCCTGGTAAGCGATAGTGTTATCCGACAGGTTGAACTGGATCTCTAATAAAGCGGCATCGCCCCTGCCAGAGATGGTTACATCGTCCTGCATATGATAATGTCCTTCGAGAATGGAAATGGGGCCCTGCAAAATTTCTTCCTTATAATGTATATTCCCTTTGGGCGTGTGCAGCTTTATATGATTGGTGTTTTCGCCGGTAGCGGAAGTATTGATCTCATCTTCCGAAGAGATAAAATCACTAAAATCAGCGGCCATTATTTCATATCCCATAATACTTCCGTTTTCATAATTAATACTTCCACATTCATAAGAGGTTAAGGACCCTTCAAAAATACCTTTGCGTGCACAAAAATAATTTGTAATCACTATGGAAGCGAATTTATTGAGCCATAATAGTGTAAAATAAATTTTTGCTTATTCTCTTTTACAATAGGTTGTTACTTATAGGTTTATAACTCTTTTATGCTAACCTATGAAACAATAACCCGCTTATGACAGACCAGGTTTGTATGATGCAATTAAAAAAACTTTACTGTATTGTAGCAATGATGCTGTTTGGCATATGTTCTTCGGCACAATCGGGGCACATTCCTGTTATTGGTTTTGTGCATGATGAAGGCCGCAATCCTGTTGCATCTGCCACTATTCGCTGTGTAGAACAAAACCTGTCGGCATCAACTGATGCGAATGGCCGGTTTGAATTATTGTTTTCCGGCGAAGGTTCTTTTTCTTTAGAAATTTCGGCCGTGGGTTATGCCACACTGAAAACACAAATCAATGTAACTAAGGAAAAAGAGGAGTTCTTTTTCACACTTCAAAAAGAAAACGCTTTGCTGGATAGCGTGGCGGTGTTTGGCTATTCTGCCACGCAACTTACCAACCGGCAGGCGTACAATGTTACAGCAATAGATGCGCAAAAGCTGCACAATACCACGCTGGATATCGCGCATGTGTTAGACCGTGTGCCGGGCGCCCGCCTGCGTGAGACCGGTGGCGTGGGGTCTGATTATGATTTTTCCATAAGCGGATTTTCGGGTAAAAGAGTAAAGTTTTTCCTGGACGGAATACCTATGGATAATTTCGGATCTTCTTTTCAGATAAATAATATCCCCGTTAATTTAGCCGAACGAATAGAGGTGTACAAAGGCGTAATTCCTGTTTGGTTGGGCAGCGATGCGTTGGGCGGCGCAGTTAATATTATCACTAATAATAAAATGCGTAATTACCTGGATGTGTCTTATTCTTATGGCTCGTTCAATACGCACCGTTCTTACATCAACGCCGGATATACTTCAAAAAAAGGGTTTACCGTACGGTTAAATGCTTTTCAAAATTATTCGGACAACGACTATAAAGTTTTCTTAAATGCGGCAGACATCCGCACTGGAAGATATGTAAAAGACACTACCCTAAAACGTTTTCATGACAATTACAAAAACGAAACTGTCATTACACAAATCGGTTTTGCAGATAAAAAATGGACGGACCTGTTTTTAGTGGGCATCACGTTGGGCAAAAATTACAAAGAAATACAAACCGGCGCACAGCAGGATGTTGTTTTTGGTGCCTGGCACACACGCGGTTCTTTGGTAATGCCTACCTTAAAATATCAGAAAAAAGATCTGTTTACAGAAAATCTGAACGCATCGTTGAGTGCCAACTATAATTTTGGAAAAGAGCGCAATATTGATACGGTACATGCACGCTACGGCTGGCTGGCAGATTCCATAACATATAGCGGGCGCGGCGGCGAAACTCCCACGCCTATGAATTATAAATATGGCAACAATGCCGCTAATGTAATAACCACATTTACCTACGACGTTGCAAACAGACATCATTTTGCAGTAAACAATGTGTACAGCCATTTTAACAGAAACGGACACGACTATTTTGCTACCAATTCTTTAATAGAACAAATACCACAAAAAACAAATAAAAATATAACAGGCATCAGTTATCAGTACGAAATTCCACAACTGTTCAGCATTACATTATTTGGTAAATATTTAACTCAAAATGCAAATACTACTTTAATTGAAACGAGTGTCTTTAATCCTGATGACACTGTTTACAACCATGTAAAAATAAGCAGGCACAAAACAGGCTACGGAACGGCTGCTTCCTATTACATCAATCCGGCATTACAACTAAAATTTTCATACGAAAAAGCGCACCGCATGCCCGAAAGCGAAGACATTTTTGGCGATATGATTAACAGAGGGGCTAACTGGAACGTAGCACCGGAAACAAGCGATAATTTTAATTTAGGCATTAACTATTGGGCAACTATTCAAAACTACCATAAACTTTATTTTAATGTAAACGGGCTGTACTATCATGTTAAAAACTATATCGCATACCTGTTCAATGCTGCACAAACTAAAACGATAGCGTATAATTATATGACTGCGTCTAATACTGGTGTAGAGGGAGAAATGAGATATGCCTATAAAAACAAATTTACAGCCGGCGTTAATCTTACTTATCAAAACATAACCGACAGGCAACAAGAAGTAACCGAACCGCAAACAGGAGCAACTTTTCCTAACAATAACTATAAAGAGCGAATAGCCAATGTACCGTATTTATTTGGCAATGCAGATGCGAGCCTCTTTTTGAACAATGTATTCACAAAAGAGGATAAAATGAGCATCAATTATAATTTTCTTTATGTGCATTCTTATTATTTGTATCCCGGAAAACAGGCTTTTAAATTAGACATTCCCGAACAACTCTCGCACGACATCAACATTACTTACACGCTCAAAAACAGCAGATACAACATAGGCGCAGAAGCAAAAAATATTACAGATGCCAAACTGTATGACAATTTCAGACTGCAGAAACCCGGTCGCGCATTCTACCTTAAACTAAGGTATTTTATCAATAAATAACAGCTAAAAATTAAATTATACTAAAATGAAAAAAAGCAATTTTATAGTATTGAGTTTACTGGCACTGATTTTCCTGGGTGCCTGCAGTAAAAATAAAGACCACAACGAACCCGAGCCTACCCCAACAGAACCGAAAAAGGACAGCGTTTTTGTATTAACGGCGGCCAAAAGTGCTTTGGCTCCCGTAGATGCAATATATACCAGCAACACTTTGGATTCGGGTATTTTGATTACAGAGGGTACAGGTATAGAACAAACAGGCACTTACCATAATTACATTGTAAACAATGGTAAATTTTTCAGCCTCATGTTTGGACAAGCCAACCCCGGTGCGGTTTCTGTTTTTAAAGCAGGTACTGATAAAAGTTTGACTGCACTGCAAAGTTTTCAAACAGAAACCATGACCGCTTTTACCAAAGCCGGCGATGATTTACTGTTAATTAAAAACGCATGGCAACCCGAAGAGCAATATACCAAATGGTACAGAGTAGATACCAAAACCCTGCAAATTGTGGCACAAGGCGAAATTGATGCCGTAGCATTAACAGGCAAAGGTGAAAAAGCATTTTTTACCGATGTAAAACTTGTAGGCGATAAAGTATTTGCACCTTTCTGGCCGGTAGAAAGCGGCAGAAACTTTGCCACAAATTATTCGCAGGACAGCACATACATTGCGGTGTATAGCTACCCTAATATGACTTTGGAAAAAGTAATTACAGATAGCCGTACAGGCGGTATTGGCGCGTATTATACAAGCGGTATAGAAGTAGATGAAAAAGGCGACACTTACGTTTTGGGTACAAAATTAAACTGGAACAAATCAAGCAAATACAGTACAGCAACGCCTGTTGCTTTTACCAAAATAAAAAGCGGAACTACGGAATATGACAAGTCTTATTTCTTCAATATTACCGATGTGTCCGGTGGTCAGTATGTTTACAGTAAACTGTATTTAGGTAAAGGATATTTCTTATTAACCATGTGCCCTAACCCTTTTGTTTATGCTACTGTAATGTACGGAGCCATGATATATGGAGGTATAAAATTTGCCGTTGTCAATGTGTATGACGGTTCTTTTAAATGGGTAACAGGTGCACCGGCTCCCACAAAAATTACCACAACAAGCGGATATGCTCCAAGTTATTCTCCACTTAACGGAACGGGGTATGTGCCCATTTATTATACAGATACAGACAATAAAGCAAGGTCGGTTGTGTTTAAATTTGATGCAGCTACCGCCACAGCTACGCCCGGCTTGGAAACGGACGGCAAGGCCGCTATTACAAGTATCTGCATGTTGCCGGTTACAGAATAAAATCGTATAAAAAGTAAGATTTCACAGGCTTGTATCAAGATACATCTTGATACAAGCCTGTTTTGTGTAGTAGATTAATTCTGTTTCTTGCGCGGGTCTGTTGCATAGCAATGTGCGTGAGCTGACCCGTGCATTGTTGTTACTTATTAATCCTCTTGCGCCGGCCTCCCGGCCGGTGTATACCTGTCACTTAAAGGATCACCTGGCTGTTTCTTTCGCTGGTCTGTAGCTTGGCAATGTGTGTGGCTGGCCTCCCGCTTTGCGGGACAAGCTGTACATTGTTGTTATTTCGCTGTTCGAGGCGTCCCCGCCTCGAACTTCTATGTTATCGCCTCATGGCGATACGTGAACCTCCTCAAACTCTTCCTCCCTTACATCAATCAAGTGCGCGGCTTCCACCAGCTTTGCTAAATGGCTGTGCACCTTGAACGGAGCAACGGGGGCAAAACTGCCATCCCCGCAAAATGCTCCATCCACCACCTGTTCCCAGCAATGCAGCCAGTTGGTTAGCGACTGATAGCGGAAAAATTTTTGAAACACCAGGTAAGGATTACTATATTCTTTTTCAGACAGGTGGCGCGGAAACTCCTTCCACGCATCGGCGCTAACATAATGGCTGCAATAATATTTTTTATTGAATAGGTCTTCCGCTTTAATGACAATAGCGCTGTTCTTTTCACGCTTTAAAGCATGGGCCGCTTTTATAAGTGAGCGGATGAGTTTCATATACAGCAGCACATCTCCCGGCGATTCGCCTTTGTACACGCCAGCTCCGCTGGCGCTGCTGACCAGCTTTTTAACCAGCTTTCGGAAATCGTGCAAGTGAGCTTCGGCAAAAATGGCGGCAAATACCTGGTAAGGGTTTGTAAGGCTGTCGTTTCGCCAGCAATGGGTTTCAAAGGGGTCTTTGGTGTGGCCTGGCTTGCGGCAGGCGTTTTGTACAGGTGTAGCAACGGCGTTGTTCATAACAAATGTTTTTTAGGTTTGCACCGCGCACAAAAAAGGCGTGGCGCTCAACTTGCCGAATAGAGGTACTGGTATACCCGGAACGGATAAGAGAGCCCACGCCATAACGTAGACAGTCCACTTATTCTCCCGTTCCTTTGAAAATTACCAGTTTTCTATTCGAGATTTTAAGCGAATTGCTTCTTTTTTCCTCTAAGAAGAAATTCAAAAATATAACAACCCAAAGATATAAAATAAAATGACAAATATGTCATTGTTTAAAACTTTTTTTCCTCTTCCCTTTGTAATCATGAATCAATATCGGAATGACGAACTATTAACAGGCATAGCTATCGTAGCAAAGCAGCTTCGGGAAAAGTTCGGGCTTAGCCAGGAAGAGGTTGTCAACGATATAAAAATCAAAACCGATATCTCCATTCATATAGGACGGATAGAAACCGCTGTTGGAAATATTTCCATCAGTAACCTAAGCCTGCTTTGTGAATACTATAATATTCCTCTTTCAAAATTTATGACTAAAGTTGAAGAGGCTGTGAAAAAAGGAAAAAGATAACTAAAATAGAAAATCACCGATCTTAAAGCAACTATTTCAAATAATCTTGTGAAGGAGCTAAAATTTGTTATAAACCAATATATAATTGATCATTGGTTCCGGGATTATAAACAGTGGAATATTTACAATACTATGACTATTATATTCTGGCTGGTAAGCTTTTAACATCAAGCCGCCACATTATGAATACGCTGTTGACCGCTATTGATTTTTATAGTAAATTCTTAATTTTATTCATGTAGTTTTTGATTTCCTGTTTCTTTTCATGATCAATTTTTGTTTGTTCAATCATTGATAATATATCCTCAATCTTAGCCAGTGTTTTATTATTTGCTGATTTTATATTCTCTTGCTCCAAATTATATTTTAAGGTAGTTGAGTTTTTATTTAGTTCTATTAATTTGGGAAGTAGGTTTAATAGTTTTAGAGATTTATTCATTTCAGTCAAAGGATTTGCCTTAACTAATGTGTGAAATAAGTTTAGGATATTATCTCGATCTTTATATCTATAATGAACAAAACGTTCCCTTAATAAAGCATTATTAATCTCGCTATCCGATGCTATTTCTTTTAGCTCATGCTCTATTTTAGTTAATGAATCCAAAAGGGCATTGTCTTCTGACTTTATCAATATTGAAGAGATATTTTTAAACCAAAACGACTTTTGCTGATGCTCATTTGAGTATCCATAGAGATGCTTGAATCCTTCATAAACAACGATACTAATACGCCTGAGATTTAATTGCTTTTCAAAGTATAGTTCAGAACTTAAAAAAGCTCTTATAGCACTTGCTAAATCCAAATAGATAAAAAACATATGAATACCCGGGTAAATTGATTCAACTAATGGTTGGAGTCTTTCAGAAAATGAAAATTTAAGGTTAAGCTTTTCTTGTATTATTCCGGGAAGCCTACATTGTGCAATAATCCTATCTAATTGCTGAGCAAAATAAACGATCTGTTCATCTAATTCATGGAATAATTTATTGTTTTCGTCGGGAAAACAATTGATGCTCTCCCACATTTCAATATCATAATTATTAATTGAACAAGTAAAAGATATTTGAAACTTCTGAATATGTTTATATATAAGGACTGATATACTTTCTAATATTTTTAGATAAGCATTTGCTCTAATTACTTCTTCATCCTCACTTAGCTCCGATAAAAAAGTGTAGACCTTTATCGGAGCTAAATCATAGTGAATGGACAAATTTCTGTTATCTCTGTCTTTTTGTTGTGCATATATCGCTTCAAACTGCTTTGCCTGTTGCTCAATATCATTAATATCTTTTAAAAACTCTTCGTCATTTATTTGTTCTGCTAATTTTTTAGTTATTTTCCATAGTGAGTTATTCGTGTCTTTTCTAAAGCCAAACAAATAGCTATATCCTTCAAATATTATTACATTCACATATTTTAGATTACACCGTTTTTCCGAATTTGAGGTAGATCTAAGATTAGCTCTAAGAAATGTATTTAAATCTAAATTATTAATTAAAGAAAATATATTAAGTTTTAAAAGAACTTTCAATACGCTAACAGAGGTTCCGTTTTTAGCCTCATTTTCATCTGGTTGCTCCAATCGTTCTAAAGCACTAATATGATTGCTAAGTTGTGGAACAAATAATGAAAAATTACTGCCCATAGTTTGATATAATTTTTGGATTGTTTCTTTTGACGCAGGGCTATTAGACATTTATTTGTTTATTTTTCAGTATTTCCAAATTGAAAACCTTTTTGAGGGATGCTTGGTGCTAAATCCAAAATTTATGAAACTACTAAACATTTATAGGCGCTTTGTAAGCGCTTAAACATAGCTGTTTAATAGCTTTTATAGGGTTTAAAAATTATTTGTTCTGCAACCGTTCTGGTCTTTGTGCTTTTCAGGTTACAATTTTTTTCCAAATGGTTACTCTGCTAAGATAGTTGTTTTTCAATAACATCAAATAATAAAACCCTTAATTCTCTATCAAAATTGCAGAGGGGTATTTATAAAAAAAACCGGATAAGTATTTATGAAGAAACACCTATACGGAACTAAAATAATTTAAAAGCAAAAGACTCGCCCTGGTACGCTGTTCTGTGGGTAGCGTGGCGAGTACTGTTACTGCAAAGGTAAATTTTTTACACATTAACTAGGTGTTTTTCGTGAAATAATTAGAGCGTATGTCCCGTATCCTGTTGAACTGTCAAGTAATCCTTGACAGTTAACTTTCAGTCAATTCCCACTCTTTAAACAATTGTTAGACTTATTTAAAATCTATTTTTTATCCATCTTTTTAATTGCTTAGTATTTTGTTTAAAATGTATCTATAATTTTATTCTTACCTTTCTTTTCCTATATATTGTTTAATGTCCAGGTGATTGCTTTTTCTTTGGCAGCTCTGAAAATAGTTTTGTGAGATTCCTTTTTTTCGTTGGAGTACTGCCACTTAATATTTTCCGCATTTTTTGATTTTAAAATGATTGAAAGTTTTTTGACTGTTGCTGAAATATCTTTAGCACCCGAACCTGCAAACCAAAATGTTTTTCGGGCATCGGGAAATTGGCCCAGGTGCTCATTTGCTGTTTTCACTAAGTATTTATCACTCCACCAAAGCGATGGGTCAAATGCTATGTAGAAATCGAACAGTTGAGGCTTTAAAAGGAAGGTTTCCGTTACAAAAAGCCCGGCCAAAGATTCTCCTATGATACCTTTTTGACTGGTTGTTCTGTAGCGATTATTGATTTCAGGAATCAATTCATCGCTGATAAAAGCGCGGAATTGCGCGGAACCACCAACAACAGGCGCTATATCTTTGTCCTTTTCAACAGTTGTAGGCCCTGTTAAGTCTTTTCTTCTTTGCGTGTTTTCAATCCCAACCAAAATGACAGGCGGAATCTTTTTTGCATTGATTAAGTGGTTTAATGTATTGGCAATATGCGGAAAATCTTCTTTAATGCCACCATCGGGCATATACAAAACGGTAAACGAATCTGTACCCGATTTGTATTTTTCAGGCGTCCAGACATTTATTGTTCTTAATTCCCCAACCTGTTTCGACTGAATGGTAAAGGTTTCGTGTTCCGGAATGGGATCATTGGGTTGTGTTGCGTTGGAACAGTTTGCCAGGAAAATGGTTCCAATCAAAAAAATGTAATAAAGGCGCTTCATATTTTAATATTATACGGTTGTTTTTTATTTGCAGTCAAGGGGACTTACTAAAGTACTTATTTTTTGTAATCGCAGCTTATCCCCCAGCCTGCTTATACGCCTTGGGCGTTTCACCTGTAACTTTTTTGAACGCTGTGGAAAAATAGGAAGGCGATGAAAAGCCGCACTGGTAGGCTATTTCAGACAAAGACAGCTCCTCATGCCTTATAAGGTATTTGGCTTTTTGAATGCGCTTGTTGAGTATATACTCATTAATGTTCACATCCAGCACTGGTTTTAGCTTCCTGTATAATTGAATTTTGGAAATGCTTAATTCGTTGCAAATATCCTGTATAGAAAAGCTTTCATTACTGATATTCTGATCTACAATAGCATTGAACCGGGCCAGGAACGCTTTATCGTTTTTCTTACTAATGGTGCCGGGCATTTCATCTGACAATGAAACAGATAAATGCTTTTTCATCACATTGCGGCTTTCCAGCAGGTTCCGGATGGTTTGTTTCAGCACATCAATGTTGAATGGTTTTGTAATGTAGGCATCTGCTTTTGTTTTAAGGCCTTCCACTTTGTTTTCATCTGCGGTTTTAGCGGTTAAGAGGATGATGGGGATGTGAGCGGTACGGGCATCATATTTTAAGATCTTTGTCAACTGGATGCCATCTGTATTAGGCATCAGGATATCGGATATAACGATGTCCGGCATTTCTTCAAAGGCCATTTTTATGCCTTCCCTGCCATCGTTGGCCGCTATTATATTATAGTCTGCAGCCAGCCTGCTTTGCAGGAAGTCCCTTAAATCGCTGCTGTCTTCCACTATCAGGACGGTATAAGGGTTACCCCCGGCTGCCGCGCTTTCATCTGGAGCAGGAAGTGGCTTGCTGTCGTGTAGTGCATAGTTTTCAATCCATGAGGGCACCTGGCTTACATATTCTTTTGATTGACTGGCAGCCATTTCTGCTTCGCTGAAATGGGTATTACCCAAAGGCAATTGTATGCAAAAAACAGCTCCTTTATTTTTTTCGCTCACCACACGTATCGTTCCTTTGTGCATTTCTACAAACTCTTTTGAAAGCGCCAGGCCCACGCCGCTGCCGTTTTCGTTCTGTACGGTACCATGATAGAAAAATTCGAATAAATGAGATTGTTCCTCTTCGTTCATGCCCAGTCCCGAGTCTTCTATCTTCACTATTACATTTTTATCTTCTTCATCCTTTTCAAGCATTACATAAATGTGGCCGTTGGTGCCGGTAAATTTGAAGGCATTGGAAAGCAGGTTAAAAAATACTTTTTCCATCTTTTCCGGATCTATCCAGGCTTTAATAGCCGGTTCTTTAGTGATCAGCCGGCAATCTATTTGCCTTTGCCGGGCCAGCACTTCAAAAGATTTTATAATGTCCTGCGTGAAGCCTACAATATCTGCCTGCTGTGCCTTCAGCTGCATTTTGTTCTGCTCTATTTTCCTGAAATCCATCAGCTGGTTTACCAGCAGCAAAAGCCTTGCTGCATTTTTTTTGATAAGGGAGAACTGGTACCGGGTATGCTGGGGCGTTTTGGGATTGTTGAGCGATTCCTCCGCCGGCGCCATAATGAGCGTTAACGGGGTTTTAAGCTCGTGGGACACATTTGTAAAGAAGCTGATCTTTTGCTCGCTTACTTCCTGCACTTTTTTGGCCATGCTGTTGATCTGCTCGCTTTTGGAAAGTATTTCCAGGTTCTGTAGCTGCAACTGCTTATTGGCCCTGATGTTTTTCCTGCGAAAATATACCAGCATTCCCGATAAGGTTAAAAGCAATAATAAGGTAGCCAGCAGAATATTGATGAGGTTGCGCTGGGTGTTAAAGGTTTTGGTTTGCTGCTTTAAAAGTGTTTCCTGTCGTATAATGTCTTTTTGCTGCGCAACGATCTGGTTAAACTGCTGCTGCATCATGCCCGCGTTGGTGCTGTCTACTATGATCGTTCTTAAAAAATCACGTTTGGGTACTTTTTGCTGATTAAGTATTTGGGCAGCAGCTCTGATAGCTTCGCCGCCGCCTGTAGGGTACAATACCGATGCCAGCAGGGTGCCATCCTCAATATAATTGAGCCCCGTACCGGCCTGCGCATCCACGCCTATTACTTTAATACCGGGGAATCCCAGTTGTTTACAAACTTTTGCTGCTGTTGCAGCCATTACATCGTTGTGCGCAAAGATCAGCTGTATATTCTGCAGCTCATTTCTCAATAACGGCAATTGCTGCTCCACACTTCCTGACAGCCAGTCGCCATTAATAAGATGGCGGATGGTAATACCCGGGTACTTAGCCAGCTCATCACCAAATCCCTTTTCTCTTTGCTTGGCAGGTGTAGAGGACGGAAGTCCTGTAATTTCAATGATCGCTCCCCGCTCTTTCAGGTAACGGGCTGCGTATCTTGCTGCTAATGCCCCCACTTCCGTGTTATCAGCGCCTATAAAGCTATTATACGAGTTGGAGCTGATGTTACGGTCGACCGTAATGACCGGGATGCCGCTTTTATATATTTTGTCAATAATAGGCGTCATCGGTTCGGCCTCGTTGGGCGATACGATCAGCAGGTCTATTTTTTGGGCCAGCAGCTCGTTTATCTGCGCTATTTGTTTTGAAGAATTATAGCCCGCTTCCTTATAAATGATTTTCAGTTGCGGGTTAAAAACCAGCTCACGGTCTATTTCCTCCTTCATCGACTTCCGCCAGGCGTCTCCCTCTCCCAGTTGCGAGACCCCTATAATATAGGTCTTCTCTTCTTTTGTTTTACAGGATGTGATGCACAGTAGTAAACAAAAGAGATAAACAAGAAAACGCGACCAGTTTAAAAATTGTATCATTGGCTTTTACAATCGTATTAAAAGTAAGCAATAAAATGGCCTGCATTGATATTTTTTTTAAAACCTTTTTATTCGTAGCTGTCATTAAGTTATTTGAAATTAAGACAACAATTAATTCTATAAATTTGTAATGATGGAGGACCGGAACCTTTATATAATTGCAGGTTGTAATGGGGCGGGCAAAATTACTGCTTCGTTCACAATTTTACCGGAAAGTATTGATTGTAAAGAGTTTGTAAATGCCGATGAAATTGCTAAGGGGCTTTCTCCATTTCAACCTGAAAAGGTAGCTTTTGAGTCGGGGCGGATTATGTTACACCGAATTGCTGATTTGTTGGAGAGCAATGAGAGCTTTGCTTTTGAAACTATTTTATCAACAAAACAAGAAGCTACAAACAAAAAGTTGAAGAAGCTAAACGAAGGGGGTATATAGTAACATTGCTGTTCTTTTGGCTGCAAAATGTGGAATTGGCCAAAGAACGTGTAAAAATAAGAGTTTCAGAAGGCGGACACAATATTGAAACCAACGTAATTGAACGACGTTACTTAAAGGGGATAAAGAATTTGTTTGACATTTATCTTTCAATAGTTGATGGAGCATTGATTTTTGACAATTCACTTGGTAAACACATTTTAATTGCAAGAAAAACCATTAATAAGGAGTTAGAAATCCTTGATAGTTCAAAATTTAATCTTCTAAAAGAGTATTATGACAACAACTGAAAAGCAGACGGAACTTTACCGTAAGATTCTTTTGGGACTTGAAAAAGTTTATGAAAAGCTAATTGAGTTTAAGAAGCAAAAGAATACTGAAATTGTTATTTTACAAGATAACAAAATTGTAAAAATTAAACCTGAATGAAAGAATAATCAATCACAACGGTTGAGTATTCCATTAACTTTTGCCTGGATACTGGGATATTTCTCTGATTTTCTCAGTTTTATCCGGAAGCAATGTGCGAAAAATGACTGTTTAATGAAAACTTGCTGAATATTCTCTATCTTTTGAAGTCTTACTTTTGGTAAGGCTTTCTTTTTCTCCAAGAATCTTATACAAATGCTGCTTACCTGTAAAGGGCGTGATATTTTTTTAAAAAAATTTGATACTTTTTTCAAACGTCGATATAAATTCTCTTCTGCTATAAAGATACAAAAAGTTAATAATCAGAAACTTAATACGAAAAATAAAAATATCGAAAGAGATAAAGTATTTGTTACAAAAACAAAATAAATACGTCCACCCGCTACGCTATTTTCACTGCCTGAAAAATAAATAACGATCAGGCATATGAAAAGTAAATTGGTATTCTGGAGTATTGTAATTGCCCTTGGCGGCTTGCTGTTTGGTATGGACGTTGCAGTCATTTCCGGCGCCGAACAGCAAATACAGCATATATGGAACCTTAGCGATGTATTGCATGGACAGGCCCTGGCTTCTGCCTTGTATGGAACTATTATAGGTGCTTTATTCGGCGGTATACCTGCTGAAAGATACGGGCGTAAAAAAGTGCTGCTGTGGATCGGTATTGTATTCTTTATTTCAGCCATAGGATCTGCCGTTGTTCACGATGTGTACTCGTTCATGGCCTTCCGCTTTTTGGGCGGACTGGGTGTAGGGGCCTCATCGGTGGTAGCGCCCATGTTTATTTCTGAAATAGCCCCGGCTAAAAACAGGGGTAAGCTGGTAGCCACTTTTCAGTTCAACATCGTATTTGGTATCCTGCTGGCCTATTTCTCCAATTATTTATTGGCCGGCCTGGGCGATGAAGCATGGCGCTGGATGCTGGGCATACTGGCCATACCTGCGGCTTTATTTGTGGCGCTGTTATATTTCGTTCCCGAAAGTCCCCGCTGGCTGATGGTACATAGAAACGATTATAGCAGAGCGCGTAAGATATTAGAAATTTCGGATCCCGAAGGTGTGGAAGATGCTATTCAATCTATACAGCAGGATGTAAATGAAGAAAAAAAGAAAGCCAGTCTTTCGGTTTTCTTTTCAAAGAGGTTCCGCAAGCCCATTATAATGGCCATACTTATAGCTATGTTCAACCAGCTTTCAGGTATCAATGCTATCATCTATTTTGCTCCACGTGTTTTTGAGCTGGCCGGATTGGGTAAAAGCGCTGCCTTTTTGCAAAGTGCAGGTGTAGGGCTGGTAAATCTTGTATTCACTATGTTCGGGCTGTACCTCATCGACCGCCTGGGCCGCAAACGCTTAATGCTGATTGGCTCCCTGGGGTATATTATTTCTTTAGGCGCTATTGCTGCCGCTTTTTATTTTCAATACCTGGGCGGTATGGTAGTTCCGGTGCTGGTGTTTATTTTCATCGCTTCACACGCTATTGGCCAGGGCGCTGTAATATGGGTATTTATTTCCGAAATATTTCCCAACCAGGTGCGCTCTTACGGGCAATCTTTAGGCAGCTCGGTACACTGGGTAATGGCTGCCATTGTTACCAGCGTATTCCCCTTTTTTGCCAATAGTCCGGCTATAGGCCCGGCAAAAATATTCCTGTTCTTTATGATAATGATGGTGCTGCAATTGCTATGGGTTTTGTTTAAAATGCCCGAAACCAAAGGCGTGTCGCTGGAAGAAATGGAAGAGAAGCTGGGAACGGGCCCTTCGTCAGGCTCAGGGCGACAATAGTAAGTAATATTCTCGTGCTATGGACTATCTGCCATGGACTATCGACTAAACACACACATTTTTTAACTATCAATAACGATTGCAATGATCAACAAAACCAATGAAGTAGTATGTTTTGGTGAGATACTCTGGGATGTGTTGCCCAGTGGTGCAAAACCTGGCGGTGCGCCCATGAATGTAGCGTACCACCTTAAAAAATTTGGACACGACCCTGCAACCATTACCCGCGTGGGCACAGATGAAAGAGGCGCTGCATTGACCGAGCTGCTTTCAAAACAACAAATTTCTACACAATACATCCAGGAAGATGCTGTTTATGAAACCGGAGTAGTGACGGCAACGCCCGACAACAAAGGCAATATGACCTATGATATTAAAAGACCGGTTGCCTGGGATTATATTGAGCTGTACAGCGAGCATGAAGCACTCCTGCAAAATGCTGCATATTTTATTTTCGGCAGCCTGGCAGCACGTAATGATACCTCGCGTAACACCCTGTTTGCGCTGATAGAAATGGCCAATAAAAAAGTGGTGGATATTAACCTCCGGGCGCCGCATTTTAATAAAAAAATTGTCTCCGACTTATTCGCAAAAGCTGATATCCTGAAATTAAATGAGGATGAGCTGGAACTGGTAACGGGATGGTTCTCGGCCTATACCAATATCGAAGACCGCATCAGCCAGATACAGGACCATTTTAAAATTCCTACCCTGATTGTGACCCGGGGCGCCGATGGTGCTATGCTAAAACAGGAGGGAACCACTTACAGCCACCCGGGATATAAAGTAGAAGTAGCAGACACGGTGGGCAGCGGCGATTCTTTCCTGGCGGCCTACCTGGCAAAGACCATGGAGGGTGTGCCGCCTTCGGATGCATTGGCTTTTGCATCGGCAGTAGGCGCCTTTGTAGCATCGAAAAGCGGGGCCTGGCCCGAGTATGATGTAAGTCATATAGAAAATTTCCACAACAGTGTATTGGCTAACGCAAAATCAATGAATATCTAATAAACATCAGGCAAAAAATTGTTTTATGAAGAAAATCTTAATTGCTTTTTTTATGTTTTGCATTGGGTATGCAAATGCCCAGCAGGTACCCATAAAAGGTACAGTAACAGAAAGTGCTACAAAAGCTCCTTTACAGGGCGTTACTGTAAGCTCTTCCTCCAAAACTGTTTTCACAGACAGCTCAGGACATTTTACAATATCCGTTGCTCCTAATGAAACGTTGCAGTTCTCGTATGTAGGAATGCTTCCCAAATCGGTTGCTGCAGCAGATAATATGAGTGTTGAGCTGACTCCCGATTTTTCCAATCTCAACCAGGTAATTGTAACCGGTTACCAAACGCAACGGAAGGCAGACCTTACAGGCGCCGTAAGTGTGGTGGATGTAGATGAAATGAAAAAGCAGGCCGTAGCCAACCCTATCAAGGCTTTGCAGGGGCAGGTACCAGGTATGAGCATTACGTCCAACGGCTCCCCCAGTGCACCGGCTACCATCAGGATCAGGGGAGTGGGAACGTTGAATGATAATGATCCTTTATACATTATTGATGGTGTGCCCACCAAAGCAGGTATGCATGAGCTGAACCAGGCAGATATAGAATCTATACAGGTGCTGAAAGATGCCTCATCGGCCAGCATATATGGTTCGCGTGCTGCCAATGGTGTAATCATTATAACTACCAAACACGCAAAGGGATCCGGTACGGCCGTTAACCTGAATGCTTATACAGCGGTTTCGAACTATTTGACCAAAATAAAAATGCTGGATGCTGAGCAGTATGGCCGTGTACTGTGGCAGGCCAGCCTTAACAGTGGCTTTGATCCTAATAGCAACAGCATCCAGTATCGTTACAACTGGCACGTAGACCCGGCTACCAACCAGCCGGTGCTGGATAATGTGTATGTGCCTGAGTACCTGGACGCTGCCCAAACTATCAAAGCAGCCAATACCAACTGGTTCGATGAAATATCTCGTACCGGTGTGGTGCAGAACTACGACCTGCAGCTTTCTAATGCCACGTCAAATGGTAATTATTTGCTGTCGCTGGGATATTTTGATAATAAAGGTATTATTAATACAACAGGATTCAATCGTATATCTGCCCGCCTCAATTCCGACTTTAAATTGTTCAATAACAAATTGACGATAGGAGAAAACCTGAGTGTTACCAAAACCAAAGAAGTACAGGCGGATGTGATTAATGCCGCCATCCAGGCGGTTCCGCTTATACCAGTGCATACGGCAGATGGTGTGGGCTGGGGTGGACCGGTTGCCGGTATGAATGACCGGCAAAACCCCGTGCGCCTGCTGGAAGACAATAAACAGAACTATTATAACTACATACGCATATTCGGTAACTTTTTTGCTGATTTGAAGATATTGCCCTCGCTGGTTTTCCGCTCCAATGTAGGCCTGGATTATGGCAATTTCAATTCCCGGAACTGGCAGAAGAAATACCAGAGCGGGTACCTGGTGGGCGATGTTAATAAAGTGATCAACACCCAGAACCATATCATGAACCTTACCTGGACCAATACGCTGAATTATAAGCTCAATAAAGGGGATAACAGGTTAGATGTTATTGCGGGTACAGAATATTATCAATCCACCACCAACTTCTTTAATGCTTCAAGGGAAGACTATGTACTGGAATCGCCTGACTATATGTACTTAGATGCAGGTACCGGCATAAAAGACAATAGCGGTTACGGTCGTAAGAATGTGTTGATGTCTTACATAGCAAGAGCCAACTACTCGTACAAAAACAGGTATCTCCTTTCCGGTACTTTAAGATATGACGGCTCGTCCAGGTTTGGCCAAAACAACCGGTTTGGTTTATTCCCGGCCTTTTCTGCCGCCTGGCGTTTGAGCGAAGAGGCGTTCATTAAAGACAATGTTTCTTTCCTTAGCGATTTAAAAATACGCTATGGCTGGGGCCGTACCGGTAATGAGCAAATAGCCAACAATGCCATTTACAACATATATCTTTCTTCTTACAACATCACCGCTTACGATATTAACGGAAATAAAAGCGGTGTGCTGCCGTCAGGATTTTATCTTTCACAAAATGCAAATCCTGACCTTAAATGGGAAGCAACCGATATGTCGAATTTCGGTTTGGACTATGCATTTGCCAATAATAAAGTGTACGGAAGCATGGACTATTATATCAAGAAAACATCCGACATCCTTATTCTGCCTCCATATATTGGTACGCTGGGAGAAGGCGGTAACCGCTGGGTAAATGGCGCTTCCATGCAAAACAACGGGTTTGAGTTTATACTGGGGTACAGGAATAATTTAACTGAAGACTGGTCGATTGACCTTACCGGTAATTTCGACATCGTTCGGAACAAGGTTACCAAGCTGCCTACAGAAGTAGTGAACGCTTATGGAGGCGATGGCCGGGGACAGAATATTTTAGGTAGAACCATTGGCTCTTACTTTGGATATATTGCTGATGGGTTGTTTCAAACCCAGGCAGAGGTAGATGCTTATGCCGATCAGCCGGGGAAAGCGCCGGGAAGAATACGTTACCGCGATCTGGATAATAATGGGGTGATCAATGATTTTGACCGTACCTGGATTGGCATACCTATTCCCAAATTCTCTTATGGCTTTAACGCTAATGTCAGCTATAAAAACTTCGACCTTTCGTTTTTATTGCAGGGGCTTGGCAAAGTAGATGTAAATAATGAGGCCAAGAGGTTCACGGATTTCTGGAGCGCCGTAGAGTCTTCCTCCAACAAAGGGCAGCGCCTGCTCGATGCCTGGTCTCCTACTAATACAGGTTCAACTATTCCAGCGCCGGTATTAACCGATAACAATTTTGAAGCCAGGGCTTCCACTTACTTTATTGAAAACGGCGCTTACCTGAAACTGAGAAATTTCCAATTGGGTTACACCATTGACAAAAGCCTGCTGAATAAGCTGAATATAAAATCCTGCAGATTCTATATTGGAGGTGACAACCTGGGTATATTGATGAAATCAAAATCCTTTACCGGCCTCGATCCCGAAAGCCCGGCTTATGCCTATCCTAATCCAACTGTATTTACCGGAGGCGTTAACCTGAAATTCTAAAAACTAAAGAAATGAACAAGAATATACTAATAATAGCTATAGCCCTTATCTCATTTACTTCATGCAAAAAAATGTTAGAGGTAGGCCCAAGAGGTTCTTTGTCTGAAGAGCAGGTGGCTACGCCTGAGCAGGCAGATGGCTTTGTGATAGCAGCCTATTCCCAACTGGGAAATGATGAAATAAACCGTGCGTTCAGCATGTACCAGTATGGGAACGTTCGTGCCGATGACGCTTACAAAGGTGGCGGTGGCATTAACGATGGTGATGTGTTTCACTCAATGGAAACTTTTGTAACATCACGGCCCGACCAGTGGAACTACGATGGTATCTGGTTTAATATTTATGTAGGGATCAGAAGGGCTAATGAAGGCTTGCGTATTTTAAACAAACTTAGCGAAGCTGAATTTCCGTTACTGGAAACACGCAAAGCGGAGCTTCGGTTTTTAAGAGGTTACTGGTACCTGATGATTGAAAACCTTTTTAAGCAAATACCTTATATAGACGAAAATGTGCCGCCGGCAGATTATAAGCTGGTAAAGAATAATGAATTTACGCGCGACCAGATACTGGAAAAGATAGCCGCGGATTTTGAGTTTGCTGCTCAAACATTGCCTGCCAAACAGCCGCAGATTGGCCGGGTTAACAAATATGCTGCTTATGCATTCCTTGCTAAAACAAGGTTGTTCCAGGCGTATAAGCAAAATGAAACACATGCTGTAACAAGCATAGATGCTGCATTGCTCCAGAAAGTGATTGAGGCAGCAGATATGGCACTGAACTCTGACTATAAATTGCAGGATGATTTTGCCAGTAACTTTTTACCTGGTAGCTTTGAAAATGGCATCGAAGCATTACTGTCTGTTCAGTTTTCCAGCAACGATGGAGCCGGGCGCGGCCGTGTGAATTTTGGCGATATGCTTACCGTGCCGCAGGGTCTTGGTTGTTGCGATTTCCAAAAGCCATCGCAAACGCTTGTCAATGCTTTTCGCACCAATGCTGCAGGCGTACCATTGTTAGACAATTATAACGACCAAAATGTAAACTTCAGCGCTAACACTGTTGATCCCCGTATTGACCATACGGTTTCAAGACCCGGCGCACCGTGGAAATATGAGCCGGCAAGAGTGGTTACAGAAGCCTGGAGCCGCAATGTGCCAATCTATGGTGTGTATAATTCCATGAAAGAAAACGTGTCGCCGGATTGCGATTGCTTTATTAATCTTGCTCCTTTCTTCGGCAACACCAAAGCGCGCATCCTTATCAGGTATGCAGATGTAATGTTGTTTAAAGCAGAAGCGCTGATTGAGCTGGGAAGACAAACCGATGCGCTCCCGCTTATCAATGCCATTCGCCGCCGTGCCGCCAGCAGTACCACACGGCTTAAACGAGCCAACGGTCAGCCTACTTCCAACTATAATGTAAAGGAGTATGTGCCGGGTGAAAATGTTTCCTGGGATCAGGCTACAGCGCGCAAAGCATTAAGGTTTGAGCGCCGGCTTGAAATGGCACTGGAAGGGGAACGGTTTTTCGACCTGATGCGCTGGGGCATTGCAGACCAGGCAATGAACGATTTCTTTACACACGAAAAGCCCACCCGTTCCATTTACCAGGGAGCGCTGTTTAAAAAGGGCCGCGATGAGTTTTTGCCGGTTCCACAAAACCAGATCTTCTGGAGTGAAGGTTTATATGTGCAAAACCCCGGTTATTAATTCAGGCAATTAAAAATTTGAAAAATGAAAAAACGAACCATTCTTCCCTATATAATTCTGGCGGTATTATTTACTGCACTGTTTACAGGATGTGATAAAGGATCCGACAGCAATTTTGATACAAATGCTGACGTGCATCTGCAATCATTCAGCATCAACCAGCAACAGGGCGAGATAGATTATAAAACAGGTATTATCACGGTGCGGCTTCCTTTTGGAACCAACCTTAGTGCTCTCACTCCATCTATAGAGTTGCCTGCAACAGCGGCCCTGTCGCCTGCACCAGGAGCGCCCGTTAATTTTACAGGAGATGTTAAGTACCGCATCACCAATGGCAACCTGTATAAGGACTATACCGTTAGAGCTATCATCACGCCCCCGTTAAAATCTTTTACGATCAACGGTGTGGCAGGTACTATTGATCAGTCTACGCAAAGCATTACCGTGCTATTGCCTGACGGGGTTAACCTAAGCAATCTTACGCCGCAGGTACAGCTTGAAAGCAATATTCAAATATCTCCCGCCAGCGGTGTGCCGCAAAACTTTACAGGGCCTGTATCGTACACAGTGTCATCTGGCAGCGCTACTGCGATTTACAGGGTAACGGTGATCAGCAATTCAGTAAACGAATATGCGTTCCTGGGCCTTGCAGCTACGCGCGATGCTATTGTAGACCCTGATGAGAAAGCTGCGGCAGACTGGTTTTTCTTAAACTACCCTGCGGCAGATTATGTTTCCTTCCAGAGTATTGAAACAGGGCGCAGGCTTACTAATTATAAAGTGATCTGGTGGCATTATGACGAGGCGCAGGATTTGCCGGCAGCCGCTCTCACCTCCACTGTTGTAAATGCGCTTAAAGACTATCGTGCCAACGGAGGCAACCTGCTGCTTACTACTTATGCTACGCGTTATGTAGAAGCGCTGGGTATTGTTCCGCAAGGCCGCGGACCTAATAACGCATTTGGCGATTTTGGTAACGCCGGGTTTATTGAACAGAATAATGACTGGGGTATTTCTTTCCGTACCCGCGAAGATCATCCCGTATTTGCAGGCATTGAAACCTACGAACCGGGTAAAGCATGGCTGCTTGAAAAAGGAACATTCAGGCAAAACCATACAGCCTGGTGGTTCTTACCAGAATGGGGTGGTTATGGCAATGGTGCTACCTGGCGCGAGCAAACCGGCGGTATCAACCTTGCTTCCGAAGCGTGGGACGACCATTTAGACGGGCGTGTGGGTATTGCCGAATGGAAAACGGGCGATGATGCCAATGTGATCATAATTGCATTTGGTGCTTACGACTGGTATTCGGAGCCGTTGAATGGGGGCAAGACCACCAATGCCTATATCGGTAATATCCGCAGGATCACTAAAAATGCGATTGATTATTTAAAAGATCATTAAACTCTATACGGTGGCCTCAAAAGTAATGTCAGCATGAGGCACAAATAAATGTGAATCAAGTTCTTTAAAATGACAAAAACGGATGTCGTGCTGAGCTTGTCGAAGCATAGTTCAATGATAAAATGCCCTTCGACTTCCGATAGCTATCGGAACAGGGCGACATTTTAAAGAGATTGTTATTAACAGCATGACGAAGGCTATTGTATGATTATCGAGATTTCGTCAAGCTCAATATGACAGTCATACATCCTTAAGACTACCTCTTTTTAAAAATATACAAATGAAAATGCTTTTTAATTCTTTTTTCTTTATCACGGGTATGCTGCTGCTTACCTGCTGCAATAAAAATAACGGGAACAATATTATTTCCGAACCGGAGCCACAAACAGTGTTTAATATTTATCCTAAACCTACAGCTCCTGCAACAGCCGGAAGTACTGGCTATGCAGGCTGGGTGGGCGATGTAATGCCTTATTACCTGGATGGCAAGTTTCATTTGTTCTTCCTGCACGATGCGCCGGACAGGGTAAAGCAAAGCAGTCCGGGCCAGCATCCCATTCACCAGTTTACTACAAGCAACCTGCTCGACTATAATTATGAGGGCGAAACCATTGCTTATGGGAATGTTAATACACAAGATCATCTTGTTGGTACAGGTTCTATGGTAAAAGCAGGCAGCACTTATTATTTTTATTATACCGGCCACAACGGCAGCAGCAGCTGGCTGCAGAATAATAACCCCGGCTGGACAACAGCCAATAGCCGTGAAGCGGTAATGTATGCCACCAGCACCGATTTGAAGAGCTGGACCAAGAAAGATTTTTCATTGAAAGCGCCGCAGGGATTTAATATGAATGAATTCCGCGATCCCTATGTTTTTTACAACGATGAGTTTAAGGAATACTGGATGCTTGTTAGTGCCCAGCAATCAGGCAAAGGAGTATTGCTTGTTTACAAAACAACAGATCCCGCATCCAACAACTGGCAGGTGCGCGGTACTTTAAATGTGGAAGGCGATTACCTGATGCTGGAATGTGCCGATATATTCAAGTGGGGCAATCAGTATTACATGCTTTTCGCCGAGGACTGGTCGGGTACACCGGGTACCCATTATCGTGTAGCTAATTCTACAGCCGGTCCGTGGACAAAGCCTGCCGGCGGCAATGATATGTTTGATGGCCACCAGTTTTATGCAGCACGTATGGCTTCCAACGGCACACAATATTATACATTCGGATGGGCGCACCGCCGTAATCCGGAAAGTGATAATGGCACACGTACCTGGGCCGGCAACCTGATCAGCCACGAGCTGGTGAAATTGAGCAATGGCAACCTCGGCGTAAAAATTCCCGAACCGGTACAGTCTTACTTTGCGAAAACAGCAGAGCTTTCCGTTAAAGGACAGGATGGATCAGCAACGCAATCAGGTTCCAATTATACCATTGATGGTACGGCTGCTGTAGCAGGGTTTCAGTTTGGTGAAATTAAGGGAACGGTTAAGATCAGCGGCAGCATCAATTTTAGCAATACTACAGGTATCGCTTCTTTTGGCTTTAATGCAGGTACTGATAAAAACGGAACCTATGTTATACGTTTCGAGCCGGCATCTAAAAGAATAGCCGCTTATAATAACGGGTCAGAAATTACCCGGGTACCGTTTAATTTTGAAGCAGGGAAAAACTATTCCTTCAGCCTGGTCATTGACAACTCTGTTGCAGCGCTTTATTTAAACAATGAAGTAGCGCTCACCAACCGTGTGTACCGTGCACAGGATAATGTATGGAGTCTTCGCGCTGATAAGATGAAAATTGTAGCAAGTGATCTAAAAATATCTGCTCATTAATTCATGCAAAAAGTATATCCATATAACAAAAGCATTGCTGCGCTGGTTTATTTACTGCTGGTATGCGGCCTGCAACAGCTGCATGCACAGTATGATGAAAAATATCGCCCGCAGTTTCACTTTAGCCCAAAGAAAGGATGGATAGGAGATCCCGATGGGCTTATTTATACCGAAGGCAAATATCATTTGTTCTGGTGGGGGCATGCCGTTTCTGAAGACCTGGTGCATTGGCAGGAGCTTCCTTACCCCATGAAGGGCGGCGATAGATCGTTTTCTTACTTTTCAGGATCGGTAGTTGTTGATAAGGACAATACAGCGGGATTTGGCGCTAACAGTATGATCGCTGTTTATACCATGCACCACCCTGGCGATAGTCTGCCGGAGAAACAGGCCATATCGGTAAGCAACGACAGGATTAATTTTAATTTTTACGAAGGCAACCCGGTGCTGGATGTGCGTAAAATATTTTTCCGCGATCCGCAGGTGTTCTGGCACGATGCTATTCAAAAATGGGTAATGGCAGTAACGGTGCCTGATATTAAAAAAATACATTTTTACTCCTCGCGTAATTTAAAAGAATGGACTTATACGGGTGAATTTGGCGATTTAGGCCCGCGAAGCGCTTTCTGGGAATGCCCCGATTTGTTTGAGATGGACGTGGAAGGCGAGCCTGGCAAAAAGAAATGGGTATTGCTGATTGGCCAGGGGCCTAACCGTGTTCAGTATTTTATGGGCGATTTTGACGGGAAGCAGTTTCGTGCTGACGCAACAACAGTTGCTTTTTTAAACAACGGCGTTGGTCTTCCTGGAAAAGTGTTTGAATCATTTGATGCCCTCAGCTATGGGAATTGGAAAACTACCGGAACCGCTTTTGGTAATCGCCCGGATGATAGTGATTCCGTGGTACGTATTGGCAGAGGCGATGCCAATTCCCTTAACGGAAGCAATACAAATACCGGTACACTCACTTCACCTGTTTTTGTTATTACAGAGCCGGTGATCAATTTTTTAATTGCAGGTGGAAACCTTCCCGGGAAAGCCTGCATTAATTTATTGGTGGATCAAAAAGTAGTACGGTCTGCAACAGGCGATAACAGCGACCTGCTGAAATGGGATGGCTGGGATGTCAACAATCTGAAAGGAAAAAAAGCGGTGATACAGATTGTAGATAATACTTCTGATGACCAGTGGAGCTATATTCGTATTGACCATATTCTTTTTTCCAAAGTGCTTCAGCCCAAAGGTTTGCAGCATGGCCTTTGGCTGGACTATGGTCCCGATTTTTATGCCACAAGGTCTTACCGTTTTCCTGAAAATCCGGAGCACAAACCCGTATTTATGGGATGGATGGGTAACTGGGATTATTCGAGAAATGTGCCTTCCACCTGGGGGAAAGGGTTCCAGTCGTTACCAAGAACTATCGCCTTAAAAAATTTTCCCGAAGGCATACGACTGGTACAAAGCCCCGTACAGGCATTAACCCAGTTGCGAAAGCAGCCGGTACAGCTTTCCAACAAAACCGTTAATGGTACGATGACGCTTCAGGAATTCAGGCCCTCAAAAAATACGTATGAAATAGAAGCTGTATTTAGCACGGAAACTTCGTCTGCGTTCGGTTTCAATTTGCTTGTGGGTGAAGGCCGGCAATTGAAGTTGAGTTATGATCCAGAAACGTCAGGCCTTTGTATTGACAGAACAAATTGCACAGACTTTACAGATAATGCAGACTTCACCCAAAAGTTTGCTACTAAAATGTATGCGCCGGTAGAAGCAGAAAACAACCGGGTAAGATTTCATATATTGGTGGATCAATCTTCAGTAGAGGTTTTTACCAACCAGGGAAAAGTGGTATTGAGCATGGTTACCTATCCTTCTGAATCACAAACAGGTATCCAGGTCTTTTCTGAAAAAGGGCCTGCAAAGCTGGTAAGCTTCAAAGGGTGGGAGCTTGGATCAATATGGAAAAAACAAGAGAAAGAGAATGATTAATGAATGTGTTATCAATGTCGTTTACTTAAGATGTTGGAGATAACACCAACATCGGTAAAGTGCTAAGCTGGGACGGGGAGCTGATAGATGCGGCTGCAACTACTTATTGGTATGGCTCTGAACACTTAAAAGATTAAATACATAAGAATAGCGTTACAAAACAAATTAGTTATGATCAAGAGATTGCTGAAAACCTGTTTGCTCCTGTCGCTTTTTTCACCGGCTTTTACACAAGAGCAACAGGCACCGGCTAAAAGTATCAGTACTTATTTTACGGCAGAAAAAACATACCTGGTTTTGCCGGTAAAGAATGGGGCTGCTAAACGAAACCTGGAATTATGGGTAGATGGGATCAATACCCGTTTCTGGGACATGGAATTAGCAGAGGATCAACCAGACTGGTATGCCTATATGCGCATTGATCAGTGGAAAGGAAAGCCTATAGAACTTAGAGTAGATAAGGTTTCTGCTAGGTCTAAAGTATTTGACCCCGTAATGCAGAGTGACAAAGACACAAATGCCAACGAATACAAAGAAAGCCTGCGCGCGCAATTCCATTTTTCCCCGAAGCGTGGCTGGACCAATGATCCGAACGGGATGGTATATTTTAACAACGAGTATCATCTGTTTTTCCAGCATAACCCCTATGGCCGCAACTGGGGTAATATGACCTGGGGGCATGCCGTCAGTAAAGACCTGATACACTGGACGGAGCTGGATGACGCTATACATCCTGACCAGGGAGGTCCGGTATTTAGCGGCGGCGCAGTGGTAGATAAAAGTAATACCAGCGGGCTGGGAGAAAACGGAAAACCGGCAATGGTGCTGTTTCACACAGGTGCAAGAGGCTGGGGACAATATATGAGCTGGAGTACAGACGGTCGAACTTTTCACAGATATGACAAAGCAGTAGTGCCAAGAATTAATAAAGACAACCGCGATCCTAAAGTGATATGGCACGAGCCTACCCAAAAATGGGTAATGGTAGTATGGGTGGAAAGAGGTACCACTGAGCAACATAGTATGCAGTTCCTTACCTCTCCTGATCTAAAGAACTGGACACCTGTAAGTATTACTTATGGCGGTGTTGGTAATGATCGTTATTTGTTTGAATGCCCCGAGTTTTATGAACTGCCGGTAGAAGGAATGAATGGCATAAAAAAGTGGGTACTTACAGGAGCTAATACCGAATATGCAATCGGAACCTTTGATGGTACTCATTTTAAAGAAGAAGGGAAAAAGCTGCAAAACCAGTATGGCCGCGATTTTTATGCGCCCCAAACTTTTAGCGACGAACCTTCTGGCCGCCGCGTTGAGATCGGGTGGTGGCGTACCAATACAGCTAAAGATAACCTGGGCTTCAATCAATCTATGAGTTTACCCATAGAGCATAAACTGGTTAAAACAACCGAAGGCATCAGGCTTACACGTATGCCTGTAAAGGAAGTTGAGCAACTGCGTGGGAGAGCCCATAAATACGGGAGCAAAACCATCAAAGAAAATAGTGAAAATCCTTTAAAAAATATAAACATTGAGCTGGCAGAAATACGTATGGATATTACCCCCGGAAAAGCATCGGAAGTTAAGTTGGATGTACGTGGTGTGCCCGTTGTTTACAACGTCAGGGATCAACAGTTGATTGTAGACGGCGTTAAAGCTCCTGCCCCCTTGCAGAACGGGAAGCTATATCTGCTCGTATATGCCGACCGCACAGGGCTTGAGATATTTGTAAATAACGGCTTAATGTTTATGCCTATTAATATCAATATTGAGGATAATAACCGATCCTTGTCCTTATCCGCTAAAGGAGGAACTGCAAAAATTTCGGGACTTGAAGTGTATGAATTAAAAAGTATCTGGCAATAAAATACTAAAAACAAGGCATTGCCGATGCCAATGTCATCCAAAAGAATTTATCTGTAAAAAATTTAAAATTATGACCCAATCAAAAGAAATGAAGCTGACATCTTTTTTGCAAAGAATGATCCTCCTCATGCTATTCATTCCCGTAGCCGTAATGGCGCAGGATAATGGCACGGACCGGGAGCCACACCGCCCCCTTATTCACTTCACTCCTAAAAAGGGCTGGATGAACGATCCCAACGGGATGGTTTTTTATAACGGCAAATATCACCTGTTTTTCCAGCATAACCCGAACGAGCCGGTATGGGGGCCTATGCACTGGGGCCATGCCACCAGCACCGACCTGGTAAACTGGGAAGAGCAGCCTATTGCTTTATATCCCGATGCATTGGGTACTATCTTTTCCGGCAGCGCTGTGATAGATGTAAATAATACCGCTGGTTTTGGTAAAAATGCCATGGTAGCTATTTATACTAACCATAGCCACACTATAGAAAAAGAGGGCTTTGATACTTATGAAACGCAGGGTATTGCCTACAGCTTAGATGAAGGAAAAACCTGGACTAAATACAAAGGAAACCCCGTGCTGCCTAACCCCCGTATCCGCGATTTCCGCGACCCTAAAGTGATGTGGTACGAGCCTGCTCAAAAATGGATCATGACCCTGGCTACTTTAGACCATATTACTTTTTATTCCTCTCCCGATCTGAAAAGCTGGAAAGAAGAAAGCAAGTTTGGCAAAAATGTAGGTGCGCATGGCGGTGTATGGGAATGTCCTGATCTGATCCCTTTTACTGTTGAGGGCAAACAGGTATGGGTACTGATCGTAAACCTGAACCCCGGCGGACCAAACGGCGGATCGGCCACGCAATATTTTGTGGGAGATTTTGACGGATCGGCTTTTAAACCTTTTGATACCCAAACCCGCTGGATGGATTATGGCCCGGATAACTATGCTGGCGTTACATGGAGCAATACCGGCGATCGTAAAGTACTGATTGGATGGATGAGCAACTGGCAATACGCCAACGTAGTACCTACTCAAAACTGGCGCAGCGCCACCACTGTTGCAAGAGAACTGAAACTGGTAAAAAGCGGCAGTGAATACCTTTTGGCTTCAGAACCGGTAAAAGAATTAAAGGCTGCTGTTACAAAAAGTACAGCTTTAAAAAATATAAAAGCCGGGAATTTTGATATAACTAAAAAAACAGGAAAGCTGGAAGGCGCTGCTATGTTAAACTTTACAACCAGTAACGCAAAATCGTTTGACATTATTTTATCCAATGCGCAGGGCGAGCAGGTGGTAATTGGTTTTGATGCCAAAGCCAACCAGTATTTTATCGACCGTACCAAAAGCGGCGCTACTTCTTTTGAAAAAGATTTTGCAAAGAAACATATTGCTCCGCGCTTATCAAACAATAAAGAAATGGATGTAACCCTGGTAATTGATGTGGCATCTGTAGAACTATTTGCGGATAACGGCCTGAGCTTGATGACAGGCATATTTTTCCCAACCACTCCGTTTACCGATATCAAAATACAATCGCCGGACAAGATGGTTATACAGCAGCTTCAGTTGGGTAAGCTGAAATGATTTGATGGCATGTAAGTTGTCGTCGGGGCTGACCCAAATGGCTCCTTGATTGTCATATTGTTCCGATAGCTATCGGAAGACAAAATATAGACAATCAAGGAGTTAGTCTTCCACAAGCTGTTAATGACAAGTTCTTTAAAATTTTAATAATCAACAAAATAAAATGTCGCCCTGTTCCGATAGCTATCGGAAGACGAAGGGCGGGACAATCTAATCATGGTTCGACAAGCTCACCATGACATTCGTTTTGTCATTTTAAAGAACCTGATTCGCAGTTATTTGTGCCTCAGGTTGACATTACTTTTGATCAGTCTCTTCCTGAAATCCGGGAGACCTCTCCCTATAGTCGGGAAGACAACTGAACATCATCATATTTCAAATTATACGTGATTATGATACCAATCCCTTATAAACACTTTTTGGTAACAATAGCCTGCATACTGCTTTGTATGGTTGTTGCTGCGCAATCGCATGCGTTAGAGAGTAATTTGTTCAAAGAGCAAACGATTGACGACAATATTAGTATTGGATATGGGATTGCTATAAGTGATGTAGATGGTGATAAAAGGCCGGATATTTTATTGGCCGATAAAACGCAGATTGTGTGGTACCGGAATGGTGATTGGCAGAAATTTGTGATGGCAGAGCATCTTACCGAAATGGATAATGTATGTATTGCTGCAGAAGATTTGGATGGAGATGGGAAGGCCGAGGTAGCGGTGGGCGCACAATGGAATCCTTCAGAAACGAGTGATGAAAAAAAATCCGGAGCCATCTTTTTTTTGACATCGCCTGCCGATCCGACTCAATTATGGAAAGCCACAAAGCTGTATCATGAACCCACCATTCACCGGATGCGATGGATGAAATCCGCTGAAGGTAAAAATTACCTGTTAGTGCTGCCGTTGCATGGGCAGGGCAATCAACAAGGCAAAGGGAAAGGAGTGAATTTGCTTGTGTTCAGATATCCTGATCTGCTGCATAACCCCAGGCCCTTGCATATTATTCCTACAGGTATGCATCAGACCCATAATTTGGATATGGATGAAAAAGGGATTTACGTTGCCGGCAAAGAAGGTGTTGGTTTTATTGATCCCGGTTTTGATAAACAAAAAGGAGCTGTGACTATCATACCGGGAACAGGTCCGTCCGGCGAGGTGCGTATAGGTCTGTCGCGCCGGGATGGGTCTTTCATCGCAACGATAGAGCCTATGCATGGATCCGATCTTGTTATTTATAGGAATAAAGGAAGCCGGCAGGTGCTGGACACGAGCTTTAATGAAGGGCACGGCCTGGTTGCCGCTGATGTTTTAGGTTTAGGGTACAACCAGGTAATAGCAGGGTGGCGGCAACCTGATAAAAATGAAGAGGTAGGCATAAAGCTTTATATCAAAAAAATTACCGGAGGGAATGAATGGGAAGGGCGCTGGATAGACAGAAATGGTATGGCCTGTGAGGATTTACAGGTTGCGGATCTGGATGGAGATGGGCGGATGGAAATCATTGCTGCGGGCAGAAAAACGCATAATCTGAAGATATACTGGAATACATTACACTGAATACGCTTGTTCATATTCGGTCCTCTTCTCATCGTCTTATCTTGCGCCGGTTTCTCCCAGGGAGTCCTTTGGACCCGACCGGTGTGTATTTGTTATTTAATTGTAAAAACATAATAAAGTATAGCATAACGTACAGGTTTGGCAACACACGCTACTTGCTGTAAACCTGAAGGGGATGTGAATAGAAGAGGATGGCTTTGCAATAAAAGTTTGTATCTTAGAGAAAGTTTATGAAAAATCTGTTTTTATTATTTGCTCTGTTAGTCTGCTTTGCTGCATCATGCACAAAGCCTTCTGACAATAATGCGGAAGATCCGGATCCTGCGCAATCCAAGCACCCTTATCCTGTCATAATTGGTAGCTGGGAGCTTGTTGTAAAAATCACTGATATTGGGCCAAGTCCGGAAGGGAATACAGAAAAGCTATTTGGAAAAGCAACTTTAAAATTTAATGAAGATTTTACTTATAAGTATATATACACAGATGATATAAACTCTTCTTATAATAAAGATATTTCATCGGAATATAAGATTGGAGAAGAGTACCCGGGAACCGGATATTTTTCTGTTTCAATGAAGGGAGGGCCGGGCGCCTTGTCATTAAACGTTTCAAATGATACTTTAAGAATTTTCAATGGAGTAGGAAGTAGTATTTACAGGAAGGTAAAATAAACGTTCTGTAGATCTTATCTTGCGCAGGTCTCTCAGTTCTTCGGACCCGACCGGTACATATCCGTCACTTAGGCCCTTCCTCTTCATTTCTGTTTCTTGCGCGGGTCTGAAGCTTGGTAATGTGCGTGGCTGGCCTCTCGCGTTGCGGGACAAGTTGTGCATTGTTGTTACTTTTATTTTCAAACTTGCTCCAAATTAATAAAAGCGCTAAAATTCAATTTACCATGTTAGCAAGCCTTATGCCACACTTTGTCGGCGCTTCGCTCTTATTTTTCTGCGTTCGTGAGCCAATCTAATGCGTTTATTTTTTTTACTCCGTTTAGTGTTCCTGTATCGTAATCCATTGTAATTAAAAGTTTGTCGTGGTGGTCGGCAATAGTATCAAATGGAGCTAATTCACGTTCCAATGTTGTAGCGTTTTGTACAGTCTGTGATACTTGTATATACTGCGTAAAGCCTTCGTTGTTGCGAACAACAAAATCAACTTCTAAGTTTTTCGTTTTTCCAATCCACACCTGGTTGTTTTTGCGTTTTAATTCAAGGTAAATGATGTTCTTTCCTTGCGCGGGTCTGTGGCGCGGTAATGTGTGCGGCTGACCCGTGCATTGTTGTTACTTATTAACCTATCATCAAAGTAACGGTGATACACTGGCCGGGAGGCCAGCGCAAGAGGTGCCGGAATGCTGTTCGGGGCGTCCTCGCCTCGAACTTCTATGTTATCGCCTCATGGCGATACGTGGATGCCTGTAAACTCTTCCTCCCTTACATCAATCAAATGCGCCGCTTCCACCAGCTTTGCCAAATGGCTGTGCACTTTGAACGGAGCAACGGGTGCAAAACTGCCATCCCCGCAAAATGCGCCATCCACAACCTGTTCCCAGCAGTGCAGCCAGTTGGTTAGCGACTGGTAGCGAAAAAACTTTTGAAACACCAAATAGGGATTGCCATATTCTTTTTCAGACAGGTGGCGCGGAAACTCCTTCCACGCATCGGCACTAACATAATGGCTGCAATAGTATTTTTTATTGAACAGGTCTTCCTTAGCAATGACAACAGCACTATGCTTTTCACGCTTTAAAGCATGGGCCGCTTTTATGAGTGAGCGGATGAGCTTCATATACAGCAGCACATCTCCCGTCGCTTCGCCTTTGTACACGCCAGCTCCGCTGGCGCTGCTGACCAGCTTTTTAACCAGCTTGCGGAAATCGTGCATATGGGCTTCGGCAAAAATACCGGCAAATACCTGGTAAGGGTTTGTTAGGCGCTCATTCCGCCAGCAATGAGTTTCAAACGGGTCTTTGGTGTGTTGGGTTTTCATCTTTTTAGTTTTTGGGTGAGGAGAAAGACCTGTGAGGTCTGTTTGGCGCGATATACAAACCTCACAGGTCTTACCTTGCGGCAGGCGTTTTGTACAGGGGTAGCAACGGCGTTGTTCATAACAAAAGTTTTTTATGTGAACACCGCGCATAAAAAGGCGTGATGCTCAACTTACCGTTCCGAGGTACTGGTATACCCACACACGAATAAGAGAGCCCACGCCGTAACATGGGCATTCTGCTTATCATCTCGTGTGTTCAAAAATTACCAGTTTTCGGAACGAGATTTAAAGCGAATGCTTCAAATAATTTTATGAAGTAATCGCGAAAATATTATATCAGCACAAATGTAAAGAGAAAAACCCAAAACGGACGATTGTCCGTCATTATTTTTTTTAAGCTAACTTACTTCGCTTAATGAAGGAGCTAAAATTTGTTATAAACCAGTATATAATTGATAATTGGTTCCGGGATTATAAATATCCGAATGGCAAATACAAGTATACTGAATTTGCTAAAGACCATTATATTGAAGAAAAGCTCGCCAGAAAAATTGTTGGATATAAAGGCTATGCTATGACGATAGAAACTCTTGAAAAAATTTGCAATGCAAGAGATTTAACGCTTGAAGAGTTTTTTAGGGAGATAAAGAGGTGAGATATGCGATTGATATTTATTGAAAGCCTAAACTGTTTACTTTTCTCTTTCATAAAAAAGAGTAGTAAATTGCTCAAACTGTAAAATGTAAAAATATTTTATTCAGTATTGCTTTATTCCAAAATCGAAAACTGTGAGAATATTATTTCCCTTAAATCCACAGTTTGAAATTCACGACACCGCTTAAGCATTGAAATGTATTCTAAATTGGTTGTAGCAACAAATTTTTGAGATTGTTGCACTAATAATGCATCAATCATCATTATTACTGAATTTCTTGTGCTTCCTTTTCTATTCATTCGGACTAAAACCTTATTCGGAGTAACTGGCAAAATGAAGTCATCCTCATAAACATTTATATCATTTTGATTTCTAAATATTATCGGATTATCACTAATTAGATTTGGCTTACCTCCGTTGTTAAAAGTAATAATTTCTAAAGGCGTATTATTATTCATCAAATTAGGTATCAAACGATAGGGTAGCCAGTGTTTTATAAATTTATAGGAACTATCATTATTTAAAATATAATTTTCAAATTCATGATCCTGTACAATTTTGCCTGTAATGGAATCTCTTATTATCATGCCTGTAGCTTTTAGCCCTTCTCTTTTTAAAAGATTCTTTGCAAACTCATTTGACATTGGGCTTCTCCAATACAAGTGAGCAATAAAAAATTGTAGAATAGGCATATCTTGTTCTGATAAACCAAATCTTTTTTCTTTCGAAGTTTTTATTTTGTCAAATAAAATAGCCGCTTTATTATCCCAATCGCTATACGATTTTTCTAAATGATCATCCACGTAATCAGCGCCAATTAAGTTGTTCCCATCTAATTCAAAAAAGTGGGTTTGAGGTGTAAATAGTTCTCCGTTTTTCTTAAACCGTTTTTCTTTTGGTAAATAGATGTGGAATTTGCCATCTTCATTTGTAAAATTATTCAAATAAAATTCAGGGATATAATGGTGTTTTCTTGATAATTGTTTCATAAATAAAAGTTTTTGAGATTCTACTTAGCAAGTATAGTCCTAAGCAGGATGCTTTGCTAAATTATTTTTTAAGCTTACCTATCTTTTTCACCCCCTCTTCCAATAGCTTCACGCTCTCCATCGCTTCTATTTCCTTACGCCGGGCATCAAATTTTTCATATTCTTTTTCGGCCAGTTCATCGGCTATTTTTTTGCTTATGCGGCCGGCGTCCAGCTTTATTTCCTTTTGGTTTATAGTTAATATATCGTGCAGCCTGGCTGCCCAATCTTTCATATACATGGGTACCTGCCGCAACGCCTGTGCTTCGGCAAAGGCCAGGTATTGCTCTACCAGCAGGTTCAGCTCCTTTAGCTCCGGCTCTTTTAATAGACCGGCTGCCCTCTTGTTGAACTGTCAAGTAATCCTTGACAGTTCACTCTTCAGTCAATTAGTTCTCTTTAAAGATGTTTTTTAAATGAAGGCTAATGTTTTGCTTTGTGGTTTGGTACAGTATTGCCATCTGTATTTGCGAAAGCCAAACATCTTCGCTCTCAAGTCTTACTTCAATCCTTATGTCTCCACCCTCTGTCTGATAAATTAATAGCATTGGATCATTTTAGTAATTTTCGTTTGTCAACATCTTCCAATATGGTCATTTGTTGAATGGCGATTTTGTTCAGTTTTATCAATCGTTCTTTTTGTGGCATTTGCTCGTTGATGAAAACTGCGTTTAAGTTTTCCATATTTGATAAGCAAATCAGTTCGTTTATTGTTGCATAATCTCTAATATTACCGTTCAAGGTTGGATTTGCTTCTCGCCATTGTTTGGCTGTTATCCCAAACAAAGCAACGTTCAAAACATCGGCTTCGTTGGCATAAATGACAGATGTTTGTTGTGCAGAAAGTTTCTTAGGAATTAGGTTTTGCTTAATCGCATCGGTGTGAATACGGTAATTTATCTTTGCTAATTCTCGTTTGGCAGTCCAACCGAGTTGTTTTTGTTCTTCCTCTTTTAGCCGCTGAAATTCGGTTATTAGATACAACTTAAAGGGAACACTGATTGCAGAGCCGAACTCAAAAGCAATGTCTTTGTGAGCATACGTTCCTCCGTATTTCCCCTTTTTTACTCTAATACCTACAGCATTCGTTTTTTGTACCCATTCTGAAACACTAAGTACAAAACTTGGTAATCCGGCTTGCGTTTTAAAGTGGTCAAATTCCGCCACTTTAAAATTCGGGTTGTTGATTTGTTCCCAGGTTCCTAAAAATTCAAGTGTGTATCGGGTTCTTATCCAATTTTTGATGATGTCGGCTGCACGGCTTTCGCTTTCTTTGGCATTAGCCATATCTGTAAGTGAAATATAATCCTTCTCCTCAATTGATATAATCGTAATTTCTGTGTCTTTTACATTGATTTTTGCCATACCGCAAAGTTGCGAAATAATTTAGAACTTATTGGTTGGATTTGTGCGGCTGATTACTATATAACATTTGGGGGTGTATTCATGAAAAAATCCGCATAAGTATTTATAAAGAAATACCTATACGGAACGGAAATAATTTAAAAGCAAAAGACTCGCCCTGGTACGCTGTTCTGTAGGTAGCGTGGTGAGTACTGTTAATACAAAGATGGGGCTGTTTCATAAGGGATGAAAACCAGTTTCGCCACAAAGGCGCAAAGACACTAAGATAGAGAAATAAGAATACTTTGTGCCTTCGTGTTTTCGTGGCAAATTACTCTTTTGAGACAGCCTCATAATTTTTTCGCGGAATAATCAGGGTATATGTCCCGTATCTGGTCCAGCAGCTCCTGGAAATAATTGGGCTGGTTGCCTGATTTTAAGCGCTCATCATCCAGCGTAAACCCTTTTATTAAATATTCCTTCAAACGCTGAGTGGCCCACTTACGAAATTGAATACCACGGTGGTTATCTGCCCGGTACCCGACAGATATGATTACATCCAAATTGTAAAACTTGGTATTGTACATTTTACCATCAGCGGCAGTTGTTCGGTATTTCCGAACAACTGAATCTTCATCTAATTCCTCCTTCTTAAAAATATCTGTCAAATACTCACTAACGGAAGATTTGGATTTTTGATAGAGCGTACACATTTGTGCTTGTTTAAGCCAAACATCTTCTCTCTCAAGTCTTACTTCAATCCTTGTATCTCCTCCCTCTGTTTGATAATTTGTTTTGAATGTATTTCTTAATTTGTTCGATATATTAATCTTGTTTATTGAGATGGATTGTTATAAAACAAAATATAAGTACACTGACAGGAAGGCGAGGTCAGGGTCCAAAATTTTGAACCCCGACTGCTGTAACCCAAAATAAAATATCTTTGAAAGTCTGTTAAGCAGTCTATGGTTGATAATGTATCATTTAATTGGATATGGATAATAGCAGGAGTGCTCATCCTCCTGCTTTCGGTTATTATATATTTGATTGTAAGATTATCAAAATCCGAAGCACGTAAAAAAGAAATCGAAGTATTATTTGGGCAAATAGAAGGGCAGGTGAATTCATTGCAGCTTGAAGCATTGGAATCAAAACTAAACCCGCATTTGTTTAAGAATATCCTTAATTCGGTGCAGTCGCACGCTTACCAGACTTATTTTGCATTGGATAAATTAGGCAATGTGCTGGACTATATCTTATATGAAAGCCGGAAAAAGTTTGTTACACCTAAAGAAGAAATTGACTTTGCCCTCAGCCTTATCGAGATCAATAAAATTAAGGTAAGCCCACTCTTTGAGCTTAAGGTAAAAACGAAAATTAACGAGAGCGAACCGCTGTATAAGCAGCGTTTGCTGGCGCCGTTGATCTCTATCGACCTTATTGAAAACGCATTTAAACATGCAGACCTTCAAAGTCCTGATGCATTTATTTCAATAGTTTTTGACTTTAATGATAATTATTTTACCATTACCGTAGCTAACCGCATCTCTTCCAAAAAACCACTGGAAAAAGAGAAAAGCGGCATCGGGCTAATGACGTTGGAGCAACGCCTCCATATCATCTATAAAAACCATTTTAAATTGGAAAGATTTGTGGAGGGGGACACTTATATTGCGCATTTAAAAATTAATCTTCTTGAACACAAAGCTCAGATGCTTGCTGCTAGACGATGAATTGCCGGGGCTTACGTATCTGAAAATGCTCTGTGAGCAGCTTCCTGATCTGGAAGTTGTAAAGGCCTTTAATGACCCTCATGTATTTATAGAAGAGATGCCTTCCCTTCATTTTGATTTTTGCATCCTGGATATCGAAATGCCCGGTATGAACGGATTGCAGGTGGCCAGCATGATGAATAAAAAGCCCATTATTTTTACCACGGCATATAAAGAGTATGCAGCGGAAGCCTTTGATCTGAATGCTGTGGACTATGTAAGAAAGCCTGTTAAAAAAGAACGCTTGCTGCAAGCGGTGTACAAGGTAAAGGCGCTCCTGGAAAACAAGGGACCAGGTTCTCCTTTTATTCAGCTTAATACAGATAAAGGGAAGTCTTTGATTTATTTTGATCAGCTATTGTACATCAAAGCCTCGGAAATTGATAGCCGAGATAAAGTGGCTATGCTGAAAGATCAATCGACCATTACACTTAAAAATATTTCTTTTGAAAAGTTGCAGCAGTTGCTGCCTTCGGAGGATTTTATCAGGGTGAATAAAAAGGAAATGATCGCTTTAAAAACACTACAGGTATTTTCTTCTGATGAAATTACTACAAAGATCATCACCAGTTCCGGCCAGTTTTTAAAAGTAACATTAAGCGAAGCCTACCGTAAAGAGTTCATTCAGAAAATAAGGATCTGATCTTATTACATTTTTTGGCCGCCTTATTACATTTTTGAGATTTTTACCCGGAAAAATCTTTTCAAAAACCTTTCAAAACACCATATTCGCATAGAGAATGCAGGGCTTCCGATTTCGGTATACGGAAGAGTTATGCCGATCAGATTTTAAGATAACACTATTCCAAATGTTTGTCAGGCTGAAGCCCAAATAATAAAAAAATCGAGTTCATTGAAATGACAAGAAGCCTTGTCAGGCAGTCCCGATAGTTATCGGGATGACGAAGCCTGGAGCGATGGATTACTAATGTCCTTCGTCAAGCTGTTAATGACAAGTAGGCTAAGGGTTTGAAAATCAAAGTCGTCCTGAGCTTGACGAAGGACATTTTGCTTTAAGGATGCGGTTCGTCGGGCTCACCGTGACATAGATTTTATCATTTACTTTGTCATTCTAATGAACTTAAATGCAATGCTTTTATTTGTGCCTCAGGACGACAGGATGTTTTAAAAACTAATTGGTATTAATTTAATTCTAAACGGCAGGTACATTAAAAATGAATAAATACAGGAATGCGATATTTTATATTCTTACAATAAGCGGATTTTCCCTTCTTATTTACTGGATCATATCCCGGGGCGGAAAATTGGAAGAGGACCGGAAAGTTGTTTATCCTACTTCACTTAAAGGTCAGTGGAACGAGTTTTTAGATTCGTTAATGCACAACCTGCAGCACCCCCTGGCACTGCTCCTGGCACAGATCATTGTTATTATACTGGCTGCCAAATTATTCGGGTGGATATGTTCCAAAATTGGCCAGCCAACAGTTATTGGGGAAATGATAGCAGGTATCGTGCTGGGACCCTCTTTATTAGGCCTGTACTTTCCCGAATTTTCACAGATTCTGTTTCCCCTTCAGTCTTTAGGCAACCTGCAGTTTTTAAGCCAGATAGGGTTAATACTATTCATGTTCATGGTGGGAATGGAGCTTGATCTTAAAGTGCTGAAAAATCAAACGCATGAAGCCGTAGTGATCAGTCATGCAAGCATCATTGTACCGTTTGCCATGGGCATAGGCCTTGCTTATTTCATATACGAGGCGTTTGCTCCCGAAGGAGTACAATTCCTCTCTTTTGGCCTGTTTATGGGCATAGCCATGAGTATAACGGCCTTTCCTGTTCTTGCGCGCATAGTGCAGGAAAGAGGCATTACCAAAACCAGGCTGGGTACATTGGTAATTACCTGTGCAGCGGCTGACGATATTACTGCCTGGTGTGTGCTGGCCGCAGTTATCGCTATTGTAAAAGCCGGTTCTTTTGTAAGTTCAATATATACCATTGCCCTGGCCCTGGGTTATGTAATAGTAATGATTAAGCTGGTGAGTCCCTTCCTGGCAAGGGTAGGGAAGGTGCATGCGTCAAGGGAAAGTCTTACCAAACCTATTGTTGCTATATTCTTTCTTACGCTTATCGCTTCAGCATATATAACAGAAGTTATTGGCATACATGCCCTGTTTGGCGCCTTTATGGCCGGCGCTATTATGCCAGACAATATCAAATTCAGGAGCCTGTTTATTGAAAAGGTAGAGGATGTGGCCCTGGTTATTTTACTTCCCCTTTTCTTTGTATTTACAGGACTAAGAACGCAGATCGGTTTACTCAATGATCCGGAACTTTGGGCGCTTACAGGCATCATTATCCTGATTGCCGTTGCCGGTAAGTTTTTAGGCAGCGCCCTGGCCGCAAAGTTTGTGGGGCAGAGCTGGAAAGACAGCCTTTCAATAGGGGCGTTGATGAATACCCGTGGCCTCATGGAGCTGGTAGTGCTTAATATTGGCTACGACCTGGGCGTTTTAACCCCCCAGGTATTTTCAATGATGGTATTGATGGCCTTAATCACTACATTCATGACCGGCCCTGCACTTAATTTTATTAACTGGGCATTTCGTTCTGCTACCGAAAAAAATCCGCCGGTAGCGTTAAAGGAAATAAGCCGGTACAAAGTGCTTTTTTCGTTTGATAAGCCCAATATAGGCCGGAGCCTGTTCAAACTTGCCAACGCGCTTACTTATAAGCTAAATGGTAATGCCTCCCTTACCGCCATGCATGTTTCACCGGTTAACGAGCTTCATTATTACGATGCTGACGAGCATGAAAAGGAGACCTTTAAACCTGTGGTAGAAGAATCCATCAACCTGAACCGGAAGTTGACAACACTTTTCAAAGCTTCTACTGACATTGATAATGAAATAATTGATATTGCCAATAAAGGGGACTATGATCTTCTTTTGGTAAGCCTCAAAGAGTCTATTTATGAAGGGAGCTTCCTGGGAAGGCTGCTGGGATACACCACACGGATCATTAATCCCGAAAAGTTGATAAATACTGTTACCGGGAAGGACAATATTTTTGAATCATCTCCGTTTGATGAACATACGAGGCAGATACTTTCAGGAGTACAAATTCCGGTAGGCATCTTTATTGACAAATCATTAACCAAAATTGAACGGATAGCGCTGCCTGTTCTGGATGAGAAAGATGCTTATATCATTGATTATGTGCAGAAGTTTATACACAATATCGGCGCCCAGGTCATGATATTGGATGGAGCAGAAATAGTTAAAAAGAATGCGGGTCTCAAAGAGCGCATAAGGACGATTGAGCAAACAGCGCCTGGCTATATAAGCATTTTTCCTGCTCAAAATATGGATAGCAAGCTGCTAAATAGTTATGATCTTATGCTGATAAGTTTGGATAGCTGGAAAAAAATGATAGACAGCAGAGCGGAATGGTTTTCAGGCAAACATTCTATACTGGTCATTTCTAACAATCATTAATATTTAATCACATCCGATATTTCGGAATAAAACTTCAGTTATGCACTTGAACAAAATACAGGACAAGATCATTACAGATTTTGAAGGAATCTTTGATCAGGTTAAAGGCAAGTTCAGATACTTTCGGTATTTTGCTGATTTGGGTACGCTGCTTCCTGGTGTTAGCACTATAGAGCGTACCAATGAAAAGCTGATCAGGCTAACCAAATCCAGGATCTGGCTGGATGCGGAGTATAGGGATGGCAGGGTTTATTACTCTGGTGATAGTGATAGTAAGATCATGAGAGGCATATTATCACTATACCTGAAGGTTTTTTCGGGCAGAACGCCTAATGAAATTGTGGATTCGGATGTTTATTTTACAAGAGAAATAGATCTGCTGGAAAACCTGTCTTCAGACAGGCGCAACGAAATTGCCGCACTTTTGGTCCGTATCAGGTCCGTTGCTTCAGGGTTTAAGGTGAAAAGCCTTAAAAGCTAACCTGTAATTTATTTTAATAATTGCTTCTGTCAGCAACGCTCATGAAAAATGAGAAAGTATTGTCATGAAATTGTAAAATGGCGTATTATTTGCTTTTAATAAGTAAATAATAGGTTATGAAAAAAATACTGATAGTCGCATATATAGGGGCAATTGCCATCATTGCCTGTACGCCCAAGGCGTCTCCAACGGCTACCGATGCCATAATCCCGTCAGCAGCTGATGTCAGCACCAGCCAGGATACAATAGATGCCGGACAGGTTATTTTTACTACCAAATGCACTAAATGCCATAAAGCTAAGGATAAGGCTGTGGCTTCGCAAACGTACGAAGAGCTACGCCCGGTGCTGGCCTCTATGTCCAAAAAAGCACGTTTGAACAGCGAAGAAGTAAAGCAGGTATCTGCCTATGTATTCGAAAATGCAAAAAAGTAACTCCTCACGCTTCAGGGGAAAGGATTTTTCTTTTTTATACGTTGTTTATTACTAATATTTAATCCGTTATAACTAAGAACACTATGCCGTCTGAAGCGGTGTTATTTCTATTTGCTCCAGCTCATGCTGGTACTTTTCCAACTGCTCCTGTAAATTCCTGCTATCAGAAGAAAAATAGTGCAATTGACGGAACAGGTCTTTATAATAGGCAATTCCATCTAAGAGATTATTTTTAAAAGTATACCATTTTTTAATTTGGGCAGCAGTTGCATCTTCGTGTAAGGCAGCTATTTGTTTTTTGAAATAGTTTATATACAGTTTTAGCTCGTTTACAAACATGTGAGGCCTGTTTGTTGTTGCTAATACATTTGCATTTCCATAAATATGCTTTGTCATAGCCGCTAATGATACCTGCCTGTCAAAATAAGCCAGGTTAGGCCCCGGACAGATAACTACCCCCTGTTGCTGGCCTTTTATATCAATACCATTTTCCATATAGGCTGTGTTAGCCAAACCTACACAAAGGCAGGCTTTATCAGTTATAGCGTTTTTTCTTTTTTGGTATTCATAAGTGGAAATGTCATCCTTATCCGCCTCCAGCTCAGACAGTTTTTTATCCTGGTATTTTTTAGATGCGGTACAAATACCCTTATGATCATACTCTTTATTTAAGGATAAAAACTTCTTGGGACAGGAGCTTCCTGCTTTATTGGCATCTATACGCTTTTGTTTCCAGTAATCGTTGGTAGCGCCTTTAACAGTGTTAAATGGCACACCCAGCGGGGAAATATTACTTAAATAAAAACTATCTTCTTGGGCTTTACAAAGCAGCTGCCGGGTTTCCTCATCTACTGTTGTAGCTTCCGGCACCAGTAAAAACGGCGAGCCCCAGCCCACGCTATCCAGCTGGTAATGCTCCAGTAAAAAAGCATGTTCTTCAGCGGTGCCTACCCCGCCCTGTGCCGTAATTTTTAAAGATAAAGGTTGAGGTGGTACCGGTAAGTTTTTAGTCTTCAAAGCGGTTACCATTAACCCATGCGCAGATGAAACCAGCTCATTTTTTTTCTCGCGAAACTCTTTTAAAATAGGGCCCATTAAAAGCCCTTCAGTGGCAAATGCATGACCCCCGCAGTTCAGCCCTGACTCAATACGATATTCCGCAACCCAAAGCCCCTTCTTGGCTAAAAAATTACCCTGGATAAAGGCCGACCTATAGTCGCTTACCTTTAGGATAATTTTCTTTTTAAGATGGAAATTTTCATCGGGATAAAAATCACTGAAGTTTTCAAAATAGCTGTACAGCCTGGGGTTCATACCTGCAGACAGCACAACAGATGAGTCCAGGGTACTATTGGCAAACCCGCGGAGCGATGCATGTGCATCGTTGTAAGCTACGGGCAGTTGCTCATCATTTTCAAAGTTCTCCTTATCTACTTTTGTCATTATGTTTACATCAATCTTGCCGGGGCATAAATGCGTTTCAATGTAATTGACAATCTGTTCTTTTAATGTATTACCATCTTTAATAAGGTCCTGTATCTTCTTTCTAAATTCAGATTTGTTAGGCAGGGTTGAGATATAGTTTTCCAGCGCTTTTTTACTTTCTGTCAATTCATTTTTAAATGCCTGGAATTTCTCTTTCACCAGTACATCTACTATGTTCAGATATTCTGTAATGCGCTTTGCGCGGTAATCATGTATCTTTTTTGATATTTCTTCATAAGGCAGTTTAAATTTATTGCTATAAAAGGCTCTCATTTTTTCCACCAGCTCATCATCACAGATGGATAGTACTGAAGAGATACCAAACGGGGCAACTTTTATGGGAGTGTCAATAGTATAGGCCAAACCCATTACAGGGATATGAAAGGAGTGCATTGGATGCTGCTTATTTGTCATAATGATCTGATCTGCTTTAAAATACCTGCGAAGATCATAATTTGGATCCACAAAGAATATGATTTAGATCAGTATCTGCATATTCATCATATTGTCTTACAGCGTTATTGTCAGGTCAAAACCTGCCCGGGAGCGGTTGGCTGTAATGATTACAGTAGCTTGAAGCGCTGATCTGACCTGATTTTTTCTTTAAAAAATATCCCTGGACAGGATATAAATAACAAAATAGATTTTCAAATTATACTTTTGAAGACAATCTCTTTTTTGTTTTCAGAAAACGGAATAACCAGGAATCGCATAAAATAGAATCAGTGCTCCCAGGCTCTCAATGAGGCCGGAATCAGCGGAACACCTTTAGGGAAAAAAGTTCCATCAAAATCAAAATAGAAAACAGCGCCGCTTAACCGGTGCCTTACCTGCAAAAGCGCCTTTAAGTTTTTCGAAGTGCTTATATACCGGAAATCAAAAATGCCATTGCCCAATACCGGGCGATTTTTCTCTTTCGTATTAACCAGGATAAGCTGTTTATTTTCTTTACCAGGGACCAGGCTAAAATCGCTGTTAAGCACTATCGGCTGGTCACCGTGTGAATAGATCGGCTGATTTATCATCGCAGGAGGAGCGATCATTCCGCCTCTTAGTTGTACTTTCTTTTTAAACAGGGTACCAATGCTATCTGAATGATAAGGCGCCTTGCCCAGCAATTGAAATGCCGAACTGTAAACGGCTACTTTTTCTTCAGACTCCGGTATGCCGTATAGCTGCCCAAACTCCCTTTGGATGGCGGTTCTGCTACCCGTTACAAAACCGGCAACTGCTGGCGGGTCGTCCTCACTGATCTGAAAAACCAGGTCGTAGCTTGTAAAAGGTGGAATGCCTTCCATTACTTTAAATCCTTTTTCGTAGATCAATATATCATAAGTACCATCTTCTTTTAATGCCCAAACCAAACGCGGGCCATTTAAATGTTCGTTGGACCAGGCATTTGAATTAGGCTCTATCTTACTATAAGCCTTCTGGAGGAACAGCCCCGTACCTATATCAGGAGCGATCAATTTGGACTCACCGGCTATATTGAAATGATACCAGGTGATGCTGTCTATTTTCAGAGGACCACAGTATTTGTCAAACTTACCTGTAAAAATATTACTGCCGGATACAGCGTCTATAATAAAATCGGCATGGTTGTCTTCTTCGCTCACGATATACTTCTTAAAGTCGCCCACTACCCAAAAGTTTCCGGCATACAGGCCAGGGTTCTTTAAGATTTTACCGGCAGTATCCATAAATCCTGCTTTACCATTGTAATAGAACGGAACATATTTTGGCCGTACCTGGCAAATACCGTGTATGCTTAGCAACAATAAAAGAAAGAAAAAGAAGACTCTTATCATAGGGTACATTTTATTTACGGCGTCTAAATTAGCATTACTTATGTAATCCTATACCTGTAAAATGCCGGGTTGTCATCAACCTGTTTTTTTAGATCAGCAGCACTCACAGCAAAACGCATCTGATTTTGCAGACCCCTAATGTTATATACCACTTCTGCGAAGTTTTTGGGCGCGGCCATCTGTATTTTTATAATATTGTCAGCCTTACAGGCTTATTCCCTCAATTATTTGCAAACCCAAAGGGTTGCAATGATTATAAGCGTAAAAATGTTATGTGCCCTTGATAAGCATGATAAAATCTGCCATTTCTTTCTATAACTTAGCATGCTTATGAATAAAATAATCGCTTTTTTAAGTATCTTTTTGATCAGTACCGCCGCTTTTGCGCAGCCATCCTACAAAACAATAAAGAGTATTAAGTATTATCCGCAGGCAGAATATAAAAAAGATAGTTATAAAGACTCCATGTGCGTGCTGGACCTGTATTATCCTGAGGGAATAAAAAATTTTGCTACCATCGTTTGGCTTCATGGCGGTGGTATTACGGGTGGCCATCGAGATCTGCCGGAACCTTTGAAAAATAAAGGGTATGCCATCGCTACGGTGGAATATCGCCTGTCCCCCCAAGTAAAAGCACCGGCATATATTGAAGATGCAGCAGCAGCAGTAGCATGGGTGTTTAAGCATATAAAACAATATGGCGGAAGCGAGCAGCTTATTTTTTTATCCGGGCATTCGGCAGGTGGTTACCTGGTATCCATGGTAGCACTAAATAAAACTTATCTGGAAAAATATAATATTGATGCCAATCGTGTGGCTGCTTTAATCCCTTTCAGCGGGCAGGCCATAACGCATTTTACCGTGAGAAAAGAACAGGGCATTGATGCCTTGCAACCTGTGATCGACTCTATGGCTCCTTTAA
>JASGDI010000096.1:0-14894 GCA_049841335.1 Niabella sp.
GTCTATAAAAAAGAACAGTGCGGCAACCAATTTAGCCATGAAAAATGCAAAAACCAGTACAAAAAGGGTACTTTTTAACAGCTTGTGCTGCTCGCTGAACTGAAAATACGGCAGCAGGAATATTACTGCCAGTGCCATTACAGAAAACAACCAGTAAGTAATAGTAAAAATTCCCCTGCTTTTAGATCCGGTTACAAATAAGCCCCGAACAGAAAAGAATACGTACAGGTCAATCAATACCATAATTACTATTAAAATCCACCAGAACGGTCCGTTGCGCATAGTTAGAGTATATTAAGTTGTCAAAGCTAAGGAATTAGCCGGATGCAGGCTACAGGTTGCTGGTCGAGGGTTACTATCTAACGTCTAAGTACTAAAATCTAATGTCTTGTCGTACATCATAATCTTACACAGGTTCATCTGTCCTCTGTCAACTTAAAGCACTGCTCATTTTGCCGGAAGCTTTAAACCTTATGTTTTCAGCCTTTAGCATTCATATCGTACATCGTACACCTTACATCGTACATCTTATATTGCTGGTTACTGGTTGCTGGATGCGAGATACTGGATGGAAGTATAGAATTTCTATATCATATATTTGATAATGCCTTTTCTGCTTCCCTTTAAACCACAATTAAACAACTTTAAACCACATTCAACTATCTCCACAACCTTTAAACCTTTAAATCTCTCAACTTTTCAACCTTCACACCGGTCATCCGTCCTCTGTCCTCTGTCAACTATTCTGAAAACCCCTATTATTCCTGCTGCAAAAAACTTTACATTTGCTTCTTAATAAAATAGCCCCATGACCGGGCATTGAAATATGGCAAAAATAATTGGAGTAGCAAACCAGAAAGGAGGTGTGGGTAAAACAACAACGGCAATTAACCTGGCTGCAAGTTTTGCTGTGCTGGAGTATAAAACTTTGTTGGTAGATGCAGATCCGCAGGCAAACAGCACAACGGGTATAGGATTTGATTTACAGAACATTACGCAGAGCCTGTATGATTGTATGGCCAATCAGACCCCGGCACGGAATGTAATTCTGAAAAGCGATATACCTAACCTGGACCTCATACCTTCACATATTGACCTGGTAGGCGCAGAGATTGAAATGATCAATTATCCTAACAGGGAAACGGTTTTAAAAGAAATTTTAGCAGCCGTTCAGGATGATTATGATTTTATAGTGGTAGATTGTTCGCCATCACTGGGATTGATAACCGTAAACGCGCTCACGGCAGCCCACTCGGTAGTGGTGCCCGTGCAATGTGAGTTTTTTGCTTTGGAAGGATTAGGTAAATTGCTGAATACCATAAAGATCGTTCAAAGCAGGCTGAATACCGGTTTGAAAATAGAGGGGATTTTGATGACCATGTACGATGCGCGCCTGCGCCTTTGCAACCAGGTAGTGAATGAGGTGCGCCGCCATTTTGAAGAGCTGGTATTTAATACCATAATACACAGGAACTCCAAATTGAGCGAAGCCCCCAGTTTTGGCAAGCCGGTTATTTTATACGATGGCAATAGTAAAGGATCGGTAAACTATCTCAATCTTGCCAAAGAAATTTTACAAAAAAATAATTTAACCAGGATCCCGAACGAGGAGAAGATACTTGAATAAAGATAATAGGTCATAGGTAATAGTTCATGGACAGATATCTATGAACCATCAACCATGAACCATGAACTAAACTATAAAAATGGCTACACAAAAATTAAATAAAGACGCGCTGGGCAAAGGTATCCGCTCGCTCCTGGGCAGTATTGATGCAGAACTGAAAAGCGGTACCGGTGACTTAAAAAAAACAGTGGTGGAAGCGGCTACCAATATTTCAAAGATTGCTCTTGCTGATATTGAAACCAATCCCAGGCAGCCACGTACCGATTTTGATGAGCAGGCCCTGCAGGAACTGGCCCAGTCTATAAAGATTCACGACATTATCCAGCCGCTTACCGTTTCTAAAATAGCTAATGGCAAATACCGGCTGATTGCAGGGGAGCGCCGGCTGCGTGCTTCTAAAATAGCCGGACTTACAGAAGTGCCTGCCTACATTCGCCAGGCCAATGATGCTGAGCTGCTGGAGCTGGCCCTGCTGGAAAACCTGCAACGCGAAGACCTGAACGCTATGGAAGTGGCATTGAGCTATAAACGTATGATGGATGAGCTCAGCTATACACAGGACCAGGTGGCTGAACGTATGGGTAAAGACCGCAGCACAGTGGCCAACTTTATCAGGTTGCTGAAGCTGCCGCCCGATATTCAGCTGGCAGTAAGGAACGGTGCTATTTCTATGGGCCATGCAAGGGCGCTGATTAATGTAGATACAGTAGACCGGCAGCTTTTCATTTTTAAAGAAATAAAGGATAAGGGCCTTTCTGTAAGGCAAACCGAGGCATTGGTTCGCAACCTGTATAAAGAAAGCGGGGCAAAGAAACCGGCAAAGGCGGGTTTATCTTCCCCGTTCCAGCGTATTGAAGATAAGCTGGCTACACAGTTTGATACACGGGTGAAGCTGAAACATAATTCAAAAGGACATGGACAAATAACGTTTGATTATTATTCAGTAGAAGAGTTGAATAAGCTGCTGCAAAACTTTAACGTGTCTATTGACTAACTTTAACTTGTTCATAGAGTAATCTGTTTTTTATTTGCAAAATGCACCCTGTAATAAAACTATTTTTGATAACATATTTATTCTCTTGGCTGAATGCAGGTACTGCTGCAGCCCAGGTTGTTGACACAGCTTTGGCCAGGGAGGTTTTAGCCGCAAAAGACACTATTGAACTACCTACTATTCCCAATCCTGCTTTCGAGGAAACTGATAGCACAAAACTGGCAGATCCCCGGGCCCGCATTCCCCGTAAAGCGGCTATCCGCTCGGCCATTTTGCCGGGCTGGGGGCAGGTATATAATAAAAAGGCCTGGAAACTGCCTTTTGTATATGCTGCTATAGGGGGTACAGGCCTGTACCTGGTTGATAATGTTGTCTGGTATAAACGCATGCAGTACGCCTATATAATTGCAAGGGCTATAAAAGACGGGCAGGATACTATAGGAAGTGATGCTTATAAAAAAGTGCACGCCGATTTGAGGCGTGTTTATTTCGAGGGCAGCTATGGGGTTCAGCCGGAGTATTTGCGTACGGAAAGGGACTATTACCGGAAGTACAGGGATTATGCTGCTATTTATTTTGTTATAGCATGGGCCTTAAACGTGGTAGAAGCAACGGTAGACGCGCATTTAAGCAGTTTTGATATATCTCCCGACCTGGCTTTTAAAATACAGCCGGGCTATAGTGAAATGGCGCGTACCGCGGGAATGAGTTTTATAGTGAGGATAAAATAGATAATTAATAATTAAAAACTGATAAATGAAGATTGCGCTGGTAGGTTATGGTAAAATGGGAAAAGCCATTGAGGCAATAGCCCTGGAAAGAGGCCATGAAGTGGTTTTGAAAATAGATGAGCATAACCAGGACGAATTAAATAAGGAACATATTGCCCAGGCAGATGTGGCCATTGAGTTCACCGGCCCTCATACTGCTTATGATAATATTATAAAGTTGCTTGAATTTGGTATTCCCGTAGTAAGCGGCTCTACCGGGTGGCTGGAGAAAATGGATACAGTAAAGCAGCTGTGCGCCGGTAAAAACGGTGCCTTTATCTATGCCAGTAACTTTAGTGTAGGTGTTAATTTGTTTTTTGAGCTGAATAAAAAGCTGGCGGCATTGATGCATCCGCATAAAGAATACAAGGTGGAGATGGAAGAAATTCACCACACGCAAAAAAGGGATGCCCCAAGCGGAACCGCCATCACACTCGCCGAAGGCGTGATGGAAATCTATACCGAACTGAATAAGTGGGTAAACGATGTGCAACCGCAGAAGGATGAGCTGCTTATAGTGAGCAAGCGCATAGATCCGGCTCCGGGTACACATACCATCAGTTATACTTCAGATATTGACGATATAACTATAACCCATACCGCTCATAACCGCAAAGGTTTTGCTTTAGGCGCGGTAATAGCTGCGGAGTTCTTAAAGGATAAAAAAGGGATTTTTACAATGAAGGAAGTGCTGGGGTTGTAGCAGGATGCGGGTTTGAGTCGGAAAGTCTGAGGTCAGAAGTCGGATGTCGGTTACTGGATACTGGTTACTGGTGCCTTCTGCGTCCAGCTTCTGGCTTTCATGTCGTACATCTTAATATTACCGGTTGCTGGATGCGAGATACTGGATATTGAATCCTGGTTACTGTCTAACATCTAAGTACTATTGTCTAAATACTAACGCGGTCAACTGTCATCCGTCCTCTGTCCTCTTTTTGTTGAAAGGGGCGGTCGGGTTATGTGCTCTTTGCAACTTTGTCAGCGAGTTCCATAAAAGCCTGCTTTGTTATTTCATCATCGCTCATCATTACCGGTATACCTATATCTCCGCCTTCACGGATGCTTTGCACCAGGGGAATTTCGCCCAGGAAAGGTAAATCATATTCAGATGCAAGGTTTTTAGCGCCGTGTTTTCCGAAAATGTAATATTTATTACCAGGAAGTTCGGCAGGAGTGAAGTAGCTCATATTTTCTACCAGCCCCAATATCCTTGCATTCAATTGTGCCTGGCCAAACATGGCAATGCCTTTTTTCGCATCGGCCAGCGCTACATCCTGCGGCGTGCTTACTATTACCACACCGGCCACTTTTATTGCTTGTAACAGGGTAAGGTGTATATCTCCGGTACCAGGAGGCATATCTACTACCAGGTAATCCAGGTTGCCCCAGTCTACATCTGTAATAAACTGGCGGATGGCGCTGCTGGCCATAGGGCCACGCCATACCACCGCTTTGCTTTCATCTACCAGCAGGCCGATACTCAGTAATTTAATGCCAAACCGCTCCAGCGGTACAATCACGCCTTTACCGTTCCTGTCTTTCATCATTGGGCGCTCCCCCCGAACGCCAAACATAATAGGCAGGCTGGGCCCATAAATATCTGCATCCATTAAGCCTACGGCAGCGCCCGATTGTGCCAGTGCCAGTGCCAGGTTGGCCGCCACGGTACTTTTACCTACACCACCTTTACCGCTGAAAACTGCAATAACTTTTTTTACACCGGACAGAGGGCCTTCCTGTTCCTGTTCGTAGGCGGTTGCCGCAACCGGTTTATTCTGAAAGGAAATTTTTATAATCGCATTCTTATCTACGTTATCTTTAATAGCTTTAATAGCCTCACTTTTCAGCTTTAACCTGTCATCTGCGTTATCAGTCTCTATAATCAGGCTAAAAGAAATATAATATTTCTCGATCATCAGATCCTGCACAATGCCTGCTGTAACAATATCTTTTTCGTTGCCGGCATAGTGTATGGTTTTTAATGCATCGAGTACTTTTTCCTTCGTCATTATTAAAGCTTATGTTAAATTCAAATATAATTGCTAAAGTTAAACACCTGTAAGCCCAAATTGTTGTCTTTATTAAAATTCATGTACTTAATTTTGGCACAGTGAAGAAGATTGTATCGTTTTTAATAATTATATTATTCTGTGGGCTGTATGCAAATGCCCAGTTTGAAAAGGCCCGTGATTCTGTGGTTCAGTTGTTTGGGGTTATTATGACGGCAGATAGCCTTGAGGCGATACCGGCTGTGAGCGTTACTGTAAAAGGAACCCGGCGGGGTACTATTACCAATAATGATGGTATATTTTCTATTGCTGTATTAAAAGGTGATGTTATTGAGTTTTCCCATATCAGTTTTTTACCGGGTAGTGTGCGTGTGCCTGATACGCTGAAGGGCACGCAATACAGTATTGTAAAAACGTTGGTAAGAGATACTGCTTATCTTCCGGTGGCTATAATAAGGCCACGGCCTACACCCGAACAGTTTGCCAGGGATTTTATAAACATTGCAGTGGCCGAAGATGAGTTGGAAATTTTACGGAAAGCAAACACCCCTGAAGCACGAAGGGCCTATCTGGCCAAACTGCCGCAGGACGGACGGGAAATGACCAATCGCCAGCTCAATAATGTATTTCAAAGAGCCAGGTACCAGGGCCAGGTGCCTCCTATGAATATTTTCAGCCCGGCCGCCTGGGCCGAATTTATCAATGCCTGGAAACGCGGGGATTTTAAGAATAAGTAGTTGGAGCAGCTGACAGATGATGGATGACAGGTTACAGGGTTGAAAAGTTTTGAAATTTAAAAGTTAATAGGGCGGATGGCTATGACCAGCAACCAGCATAATATAAGATGTACGATGTAAGGTGTACGATATGAAGGCTGAAAGCCATAAGCTGGACGCAGAAGGCACCAGTAACCAGTATCCAGTAACCGTTCGCGCATCTTCGGTCTTCCGACCTCAGACTTTCTGACTCAAACCAGCAACTACCTACAGCCCCTTCAGCACTTTCTTTATCAGGTCTTCGAGCTGCAGTTCCGGATCTGCCTGTAATAGCTTTATTATATTTTGTTCTGCCTGCTGACGGCTGATGCCAAGTGCTAGCAAGGCTTCAAGCGCGTCCTGCTTAACACTGGGTGTAATAGCTGTTCCTGTATTTGCGGGTAATGCTACATCTGTATAATGTTTCCCTACTTTGTCCTTCAGCTCCAGTACTGCCCTTTCGGCTGTTTTTTTACCAATTCCCTTTATACGTTCAAGCGAGCGGCTGTCACCATGTAAAATAGCGGTACTTACTTCTTCGGGTTTCATGTAAGAGAGGATAAGTCTGGCTGTATTGGCCCCGATCCCTGATACGCTTATCAGTAAGAGGAAGATGTTCTTTTCTTTTATGTCGCTAAAGCCATAGAGCAGATGAGCGTCCTCTCTTATTATAAGGTGAGTAAATAAAAGGCCCTTTTCCAGGTTTTGGATTTGAGAATAGGTATTCAGGCTGATGTTTACCTCGTAACCTATACCGCCTGTATCAACAATTACGCTGGAGGGTGTAATGCCGGAAAAAGTTCCCTTTAAATATGCTATCATAGAAACGAATGTAAAACGGAAAATTGAAAACTAAGAATTTAAAAATCCTTTACCTTTGGCGTCCCCGAAGGGGTCCTTCGGACAAAATTTTTTGTACAATCAATGACTAATAAAATTGTAGCTGCGATAACTGCGGTTGGAGGTTATGTTCCTGAAGACAGGCTAACGAATTTCGATCTTGAAAAAATGGTAGATACCAACGATGAGTGGATACGTACCCGTACAGGCATTGAAGAGCGTAGAATACTGAAAGGAGAGGGGAAAGGGGTGAGCGAAATGATTGTTCCAGCCATCAGGGATTTGCTGAATAAACGTGGGATTGATGCTGCGGAGATTGATTGTATCATTGTAGCTACGGTAACGCCAGATATGGTATTCCCGGCTACTGCCAATATAGTGTCCAACAAGATTGGTGCGATAAACGCATTCGGATACGATGTTGCTGCGGCCTGTTCCGGTTTCCTGTACGCGCTTACGCAGGGCGCTGCATTTATAGAAAGCGGGCGTTATAAAAAGGTAATTGTAGTAGGCGCTGATAAGATGAGCGCTATTGTAGATTATACTGACCGCGCCACCTGTATCATATTTGGAGATGGCGCTGGCGCTGTATTATTAGAGCCTAACGAAGAAGGATTGGGTATTAAAGACAGCCTACTTAGAAGCGATGGCAGCGGCGGGGATTATTTAAGAATGAAAGCCGGCGGTTCTGCTTATCCGGCAAGCGCAGCAACAGTTGCCAATAAAGAACATAATATTTACCAGGAAGGGCAAGCTGTATTTAAGTTTGCGGTAAAGGGTATGGCCGATATAAGCGCCGAATTGCTGGAAAGGAATAACCTTACAGGCGATGATATTGCATGGTTGGTGCCACACCAGGCTAACCTGCGCATTATAGATGCAACGGCTAACCGTATAGGTTTATCAAAAGAAAAAGTAATGGTCAATATCCAGAAATACGGCAATACCACAGCAGCTACCATTCCGTTATGTTTGTGGGATTGGGAAAAGCAGCTTAAAAAGGGCGACAAACTGGTGCTGGCTGCTTTTGGTGGCGGCTTTACGTGGGGCGCCACACTTATTGAATGGGCATATTGAGAGGGATGAGATTTCGTTCATAGTTCATCGCCCGTTGCTGAAGGTCTAAGGCTAAAAGCTGTAAGCGGGAAGCTTGAGTTATCTTATTAATACGCTTATCCTATTCACTATTTACTCTTCACTACTCACTATTAACCATTGACTACTTCTGTAAACATACGACGGGCGGAGGCCTCTGATTGTCCCCGGATCTTAGAATTAGTGCAGGAGCTTGCGGATTATGAGCGTGCTCCCCAAGAAGTTACAGTAACATTAGCGCATTTTACAGAAAGCGGTTTTGGCGCTAACCCCGTTTGGTGGGGATTTGTGGCAACCACATCTCCCAGAGAGGGGGAGCCATCTTCCCCTGAGGTCGTTGCCTTTGCGCTCTATTATATCCGTTTCTCTACCTGGAAAGGACAGGCTATGTACCTGGAAGATATTTTAGTTACGGAGCGGATGCGCGGCAGGGGAATAGGCCGTTTGCTGTTTGAGGCATTAATTAAAGAAGCCGGGGAAAGAGGTTTAAAGCGTATTTGCTGGCAGGTGCTGGACTGGAATGAACCGGCTATCAGTTTCTATAAAAAGTACAATGCCAGCTTTGATGGCGAATGGATCAACTGCGCTATTGACGTATAAATGTTATTGATAACAGTGAACCCCCGCCGGAGCAGGGGTTCGTTTTTCTCAAGCAGTGAAAATATTAGAACGAGTAAACCGCAGCTACCAGGAAAGTGCCGGCGCTTTTTGTGGTTGTACCGTCATTTTTGGTAAATATGGGGTCTTTGGCACTGTCTATCCTGAATTCAGGGATAATGGCGAGGCCGCTTGTAGGTTTTATATTGAAAGATAAGGTGCTTTGAATGAGCGATGTTCCAAATAGCACAGCGTCTTTTTTATCATCAAAATACTCACCGCGGAGCGTGATGCCGAATTTTTCAGAGGGATCTACATTTAAGTACAGTGCAGAACCCCACCATTTGCCGGAAGTGCCGGATACCGGATCAACCATCTTTACAGTGCCATCATAGCCCAGGGAAAATGCATCGCTAACTGTAGCAGTAGCCGTAAGACCAATTTGGTTATGATTGTTGCCGTCCAGGTCTTTCCCTCCCACATAGTTTAAGAAAGCACTTACATTATCGGAAGTTTTGCTGAACTGGGCAATTACATTCTTTTTGGCAAATGATGCGCCTAAGTAGTCGGTGGGGTTGGTAACACCCGCCATCAGGCCAAATCCGTCACCTATATTATAATCTATTTTCAAACCGGTATGAGAGAACGGACCATAAGAAAACATATAGCCCATGCTGTAATTACGGTTTAGCTGGGGATCCAGCACCTCGTATCCCAGGTGGGTGCCCCATTTACCGGCAGATATGCGGATATCATCAGTTGGTTTGTAAACCACATAGGCCTGTTTGATGGCTTGTAATAAAGCAGAACCGGTAAGTTCGCCATCATCGTTAATATAGGGTTCTTCGGCATAAGAAAACTCCTTTGCCCTGGTACCAAAGCCCAGGTCAACCACTACTTCGGCTTTCCCTTTGCTGTAGCTGGCTTTCAGCGAGGCCATCCCCAGTTCAATAGAGTTCTGGGAATTGGTAAAGCTTGTCAGGTTGTTAAAGTCTCCTGCCGATTTTGCGTTTTGAAAATTGTAGCGATAGTAAGCATCTACCGATCCGTTAATTTGCAGTTCGCCTTTGGGTTCTTCAGGTTCAGTTTCGGTTTGTGCAAAGATGGCACTTGAGATGAAAAGAGCTTTGGTTACTAAAAGAAGTTTTCCTTTCATTTACTGTAGTTTAATGTTAAAAAAAATGTTTAAACAAATTCATATAGCAGCAGCGTTATTAATATTATATAAAATAATATGTATAAAATAATTTAAATAATTAATAGTTTATACTATAATTTATATATATCATAATTGTAAAATTAACAATATTTATTAATAAATTGATAAAAACTTTAAAATATAATATATATTATATTTTATAATGTATATTTTCAATCGTAACTTCCCTATAAATTGATATTCATTAAATGATATATTATGGGGGTCTGTTAAAAGTGCTATATTTGCGCCCTAAATTTTTTACAATGGCAAATACTGCAGATATCAGCCGCGGCATGATCTTAAAACTGGATGGAAGCCTTTACTCTGTTGTAGAGTTTGGCGAAAACAAAACAGCTCGCGCAGCTGCAAAAGTGTGGGCGAAGCTTAAAGGCGTAGATAATAACAGGACAATTGAAAAAACCTGGAACTCGGGTGATACTATTTATCCTGTAAGAGTTGAAAAAAGGGCTTTCCAATATCTTTACCAGGACGAAACAGGGTTTAACTTCATGGATAATGATACATTTGAGCAGATGAGTGTATCCGAAAACCTGATCGATGCTCCGCAGTTTTTAAAAGAAGGGCAGGAAGTTGCTATTGCCATTAATACAGAGACTGAACAGCCTGTGAGTGTTGAGCTACCCGATAAAATTGTAATGCAGGTTACCTATACAGAACCCGGGTTAAGGGGCGATACTGCTACCCGTACCTTAAAACCAGCTACTGTAGAAACCGGTGCAACCGTTAGCGTTCCTTTGTTTGTAAATGAAGGGGAACTGATAAGGGTCAACACAAAAACGGGCGAGTACGTTGAACGCGTAAAAGAATAACTACAGGCAGATTTAAAGTGGCTCTACAATCAATAAAGATTTTGAGCCATTTTTTTAGTATGGGGCATTTGCTCCTATTAAAAATTAGCAGTAAATCTTCTGTTAATGTTATTGATTTACTTATCTTAGATATTCTTTTCTTAAAGCAGGTCGCTAAATAATTTTTTAAACCAAGCTGTCAAATTGAAAAATATGGACTTCAGGCAAATTCAGGAATTGATCAAGATGATCAATAAATCAAATATCGGGGAGTTAACTATTGAGGAAAAGGATTTTAAACTGGCTATAAAGCAGAAAGAAGAAGTAGTAACCCAGTTGGTATCTGCTCCTCCTTATCCTGTACAACCCATGGCTGTACCACCGGCACAAATTACTGCCCCACAAACTCAGGCGGCGGCGGCATCGGGACCGGCGGCACCTTCGGAAAAAGCAAAAGCGCCCGAAGCAGCCAGCAACAATACCATTATAAAAAGCCCGATGATTGGTACGTTCTATCGCAGACCTACTCCTGACAAGCCTAATTTTGTTGAAGAAGGTGATATTATCACAACAGGAAAAGTGCTTTGCGTGATTGAGGCAATGAAGCTGTTTAACGAAATCGAGAGCGAGATCAGTGGCCGGATTGTGAAAATACTGGTGGATGATGCCTCTCCTGTAGAGTTCGACCAGCCTTTGTTTGAGGTAGAGACTGCTTAATAATTAGCCAATTTGCTGATGAGCCAATTAGCTATTTGATAATGTGCTAAGGTGCTGATTTGCTAATGTTATAAAAGTGGATATATGCAAAAAGACCTGATAGAGAAAAATCTAATTCTTAAATTGAGTTTTGACTTCTCTCTACTTGTCATTAATTATTGTGATATACTTGATGAGCGCAGAAAGTTTACAATAAGTAAACAACTAATCAGATATGCAACTTCTATTGGTGCAAATGCTTTTGAAGCTCAGGACTGCGAGAGCAAATCAGATTTTATACATAAAATGAAAAGAGCAGCAAAAGAATCTGATGAAACGCTATATTGGCTGATGTTATGTAATTACTCTAAAAATTATCCTTCCACATCGGAATTGCTTGTAAAGCTGGAAGAGATCAGTAAAATTTTAAATAAAATAATATCTACTTCTAAAAGAAAAAGTCCTTTTAATTATATTTTGAGTTTTTTTATATTTTAGAAAAATAGTTGTAAGTGTGCTTTATTAGCTTATTAGCACATTAGCATATTATCATATTAAAAAAAGTATGTTTAAAAAAATATTAATAGCCAACAGGGGGGAGATCGCGCTTCGGGTAATCAGAACCTGCAGGGAAATGGGTATTAAAACCGTTGCGGTTTATTCTACAGCCGATAGCGAAAGCCTGCATGTAAAATTTGCTGATGAAGCGGTTTGTATAGGTCGTCCTGCCAGTACAGAGTCCTATCTTAACATTCCCAATATTATGGCGGCTATTGAAATTACCAATGCCGATGCTGTTCACCCGGGTTATGGTTTTTTGGCAGAAAATGCAAAGTTTGCAGACATCTGCAATAAAAGTAATATCAAGTTTATAGGCCCAACCGCTGATATGATCAATAAGATGGGCGATAAGATCACAGCTAAGGAAACCATGATCAAAGCAGGAGTTCCTGTGGTTCCGGGCGGAGAGGGTTTGCTGGAAAGTGTAGACCAGGCCAAAGTGCTGGCACTGGAGATTGGTTACCCTGTTATTTTAAAAGCTACTGCAGGTGGCGGTGGTAAAGGTATGCGTATAGTGTGGGAAGAAGGTGAATTGGAAAAAGCTTACGACACGGCCAAAATGGAAGCGGCAGCATCGTTTAAAAATGATGGTATTTATATGGAGAAATTCGTGGAAGAGCCGCGCCATATAGAAATACAGGTTGCCGGCGACCAGTTTGGCAATGTATGCCATATGAGTGAGCGCGACTGTTCCATTCAGCGCCGCCATCAGAAACTGGTGGAGGAATCTCCCTCGCCCTTTATGACACCGGAGCTGCGCACCGCTATGGGTGAGGCCGCAAAAAAGGCCGCTGCGGCTATAGGGTACGAAAGTGTGGGCACCGTAGAGTTCCTGGTAGATAAGCATCGCAATTTCTACTTTATGGAAATGAATACCCGTATACAGGTAGAGCATTGCGTTACAGAGGAAGTGATCAACTTCGATTTAATAAAAGAACAGATCAAAATTGCTGCGGGGGAGAAAATTTCAGGACAGGATTATATTCCCCACATGCACAGTATAGAGTGCCGCATCAATGCTGAAGATCCGTTTAACGACTTTCGCCCGTCGCCGGGTAAGATTACCACCCTGCATGTGCCGGGCGGGCATGGCGTAAGAGTAGACAGTCATGTGTATGCCGGCTATACCATTTCTCCTTATTACGATTCCATGATCGGCAAGCTGATCACTGTGGCCCGTACCCGTGAAGAGGCTATAGATACCATGTATCGCGCCCTGAGCGAGTATGTGATAGAAGGCGTTAAAACTACTATCCCCTTCCATCTGCAGTTAATGAGAGACGAGAATTTTATTAACGGGAACTTTAATACCAAGTTTTTAGAAACCTTCCAGCTGAAGAAATAAAAAAAAGGGCACCATCAAATAGTGCCCTTTTTTTATAAGAATACGGCTGTTACTTTTTTGTTACTGTGATCCGGGTATCAATACCGGATGCCATGGGTACTTTCTGGCCCTGCACTTCAATATTTCCTTTTAATGTTTGTCTTACAGTTGTAATCAAAGGCATGCCGGTTTCTATATCAACCTCTGTATTACCGGTTACTTCGCCTGTCAGGTCAAGTTGCATCTCAATGCCGTTCGAGGCCATTTTAGCAGTACTGTCGGTTTTTAAACTGCTCACAGTGTTAATGAAAGCCTTTGTGCCTTCTACTTTAGACAGGGTATAAGTGTTTGTTGCCGAAATAATATAGGGACTTTTCAAGGTAAAAGTTGATGTCCACGAATCGCCAACTTTTACAGGCTTTTCAGGATAAAACCCAAAAGACTGCTCTATCAGGTTTTTCATAGCATCTTCTCCTAAAACACCCTGTATTGTTTGCCTTTGCATTTCGTCTGCTCCAATTTTTTGCAGTATTTGTTCCGGATCCTCTATCCTCACTACTTTTCCGGCAGGATCTAAAACTACGCCGATCGTTTGTCCTTTTAATGTTCTGAAGGCTTTGCTGGCTATATTGGAAGAATCGGTATCGTTACTGTCCATATTTACAGCCTGGCCCATAAAATCCATGCGCATCTTCAGCCTTTCGTAAGTCATATCTAGTTTTTTATTGGGACCTTCAGCGGTAATATGATAGGACATGTTAATATCATAATCCATATTAAATTCCACATCCTGGTCCAGCACGTTCTGAAAGGTCTTTGTTTTCATGCTTGTCAGGGCTTCATATTTACTTCCGTTTGCAGGGTTGAATTTTAAAGCATAGGTTTTTTGGCCATAAGCCGGACAGCTTAAAAGTAATGCAACTGCTATAGATATAAAAACGGACTTCATGTATACTCTTTATTGTTTATTACTGGCTAGTGTTGCCCGGGTGTAGACCCATCAATGAAACCTGTTATTTAAAGTGTACTGATCAGCTTGTTGTTTAATGTTACATAATCCTGGTTTTTAGCAGCGAGGGCTAGCTCTTTTGATTTTAGAGCGGCTTCTTTTGCCTCTGCTTTTTTACCCAGTTTGGCAAGAGCGCGGGCATGCTGATATCTTACCCAAAAAGCATTGGGCTGGGCTTCAACTGCTTTGGCAAACCACTCTTCAGCCTTTTTCAGATCTTTTCCACTTTCAAGGTAATAAATGGCTGCCTGGAAATAAGCAGGTTTGTCAGAGTTCATTGACTCATCAATAGATGTCATGATCCTTGCATCTATATTGGTCTTTATAGGGAGGCTCACAGCAGATTTATCCCAGCTGATCAGCAGCTCGCAACTTTCAGGCTGAATATTGTCGAACTGGATCGTAAAGTTTTCTACTTTGGTTGTCAGTGGTTTTACTTTAGCTGTAACTCTTACCACATCCTGGTCCTGTTTATAAGCAGCAGGGCTTGTTACGTCTGTTTGCCTGGTGATAATTAACGTCCATGAAGCAGCGCCCGGGATGCTTAGCAGGCCATACTTGCCTGCAGGGATTTCTTGGCCGCCTATAATTACATCGTCTCCAAAAC
>JASGDI010000097.1:0-59137 GCA_049841335.1 Niabella sp.
GATCGACTCTATGGCTCCTTTATATTTTGTGCGGAAAGATGCGCCTCCTACCATATTAATAACCGGCGACAGGGAGCTGGAGTTGTTTGGGCGTTATGAGGAAAACGCCTATTGGTATCGTATGATGAAGCTGGCCGGTCACAAACAAACCAAACTGTTTGAACTGGAGGGTTATGATCATGGCAATATGCCGGAAGGAGCGTATCCGCTCTTATTAAAAGAGATGCAGCAACGCATTAAGGAAATTAATTCCGAAAAGAAATAGTCAACGGCTCAGGGCACCTGCTGCGGATCAGTTGTTGGCCCTTCAACGGTTAAGACACCATTTTCGGCAATATTCATTTTGTCAATAAATACTACCCGCTCATCGCCGGTTTTGCTGGTACGGCCATGATATACGCAGAGCATCGTTTTACCATCGGGCGAGTAGGTAATGCTGTTGTGGCCGGTACCGGTTACAATACCGCCTGTAGCTGTGTTCTTCTGCAAAACAGGGTTATTGGCTGCCTTTTCAAAGGGCCCGAGCGGACTTTTTGATGTAGCATAGCCAACCGCGTAATTCTGTCCTCCAAAATAATTGGCGGAATACATCATGTAATAGGTATCACCTTTTTTGAAGATATAAGAGCCTTCTGTCCAGCGGCGGTTTACTTCTTTAGAAGTCACGGAGCGACTTTCCCATTCCGCTTGTTTATCATCCATTTTTACAGGTGGGCGTAATAACAGTACCGGCTCCCCGATCACTCCGCTGAAGTCCGGCTTCATTTCCACGCCATACACCCAGCTTTCTTCAATTTCATTGAACCACCCTTTTTGTTTTGCCCATGCAGCTACTTCACTTTCAACAGGATGTTTATAACAGCACCTGGAGTAATATAAATAGGTTTTGCCATCTTCCGCAAACAATACGTTCGCATCAATAATAGGGTATCCCGGATCAAAGATGGGCTTATCCTGCATATCAGTAAAAGGGCCTGTAGGTTTGTCGGCTACGGCAACGCCGATCTTAAAATTTTCTTCTTCCTTATTAGGGTTTACTTTCCAGTGGGCACTGTAGAACATATAGTATTTGCCATTCCGCTCATATACTTCCGGGGCCCAGTAAGAATGTTCGCCCCAGCCGTTTTTGTTATCGCCGAAGTAAACCTGACCTTCCCATTTCCAGTCTGTTAAATCTTCCGAAGAATAAGCAGCAAAGCCATTTTTAGCCCCGGCCCCGGTACCATACATATAATATTTTCCATCAGATGCGCGCAAAACATAAGGATCGCCAAATTTTACCTGCAAAGGGTTGTTATATGTTTTTGCTTCTTTTGATGAGCTTGTTTGACAAGACAGGCTTGTCAGTGTGATTAAAAACGTAATTAAAAAGAAAGTTTTATGCATGGATTGATTGTTATAGAAAGGATAAAGTTAGCTGAATAACGAAAGATACTATTTCAAATCGACATGAAATTTTTATCCGGAGAGTTCCTTGAACAGGCTTAAATTACACGTAGGAAGCATGAAAAAATCTTATTTTAAGGTTCCTTGTGGCCAAAAACAATAATAAATATATAAGAGAAAGCCACTTAGTATTTGAATTTTGATGGATTTTGTTTCATCCCCCAAAATAAAAGAACTTCTATTTGTTTTTTTCGTGGTGTATAATGATAGACAAGTTGAGTGTGTTTATCCAAAATCCCGATTCGTACATTTTTTCTTTTCATTGAAGGCCGACACATTTCAGGATATCTTTGAATAGTGGATAGCATTGCAGATGCACGTTTTACAAATGCTGCCACTTCTTTTTCAGACCACTTCTTTTCCAGATATGCAATAATATGCTGAAAGCTACTTTTGGCACTATCCGACCAGAATATTTCTATTACTTCAGCCATTTAGCGTATGCTTTCATTACATCAGCATGAGGCGTCACTTGACCTGCTTTTACTTCTTCCAGGGCTTTATCAATAGCTTCCTGTTGTTCCATACTAATTTCATCCCACCAATCTTTTTGCTCTTCTGCAAATGTTTTAACAACGGTGAGCACCGTTTTCTTTTGCTTTGCGTTTAAGTGCGGTAAATATTGAGCAATCTCCAGATCAATAGATTTTGCAACGTTCATATATTTTTTTTAGTGTGAATTTATCTTAACAATTTGCAACGTATTTTCATCTTCGTATGTTATTCCAAAGGTACTTAAATTTTTGACGTATTATCAGCGCAGATATAATAGTTAAATTAGCGTATAAAATATCATATTTCGTACAGTGAAGTTGCAGGTATTTGCTATTATTATCCCAGGAACAGGAGGTGGTTTAAAGAAAAAAGGTATTTTGCAGCATGACCAGCCTCCATCTCTCCTCTCTTAATTCCGGCAGTAACGGCAACTGTTATTATATCGGTAACGATGAGGAGGCAGTGCTAATAGATGCTGGCTTATCCTGCCGGGAAACCGAGAAAAGGATGTTCCGGCTGGGACTGACTATGAAGAAAGTAAAAGCCATATTCATCTCTCACGAACATGGAGATCATATCCGGGGGCTCGAAGTACTTTCAAAAAAGCATCAGCTCCCGGTATATATATCTTCCGGCACGCTCCGTCATACCGGCCTGCAGTTGGATCCCAGCCTGGTACGTCCGCTGATTGCAGGAATGCCCGTCTATATCGGCGCCCTGTTGGTGAGTGCTTTTTTAAAGCATCACGATGCCGCAGATCCGCATAGCTTTACCGTGGAGGATGGCCACACCTGTATTGGTGTTTTTACCGATATCGGAAAAGTTTGCGAAAACTTAAGTACCCATTTCAAGAGATGCCATGCTGCTTTCCTGGAGGCCAACTATGATGAGGTTTTGCTTCAGAATGGCCGATATCCCTATCATCTTAAAAAAAGGATCAGCGGCGGGCGCGGGCACTTATCCAATAAAGAAGCGCTTGATCTGTTTCTATCCTGCAGGCCGGCACATATGAGCCACCTGTTCCTGTCCCATCTTTCTGCTGATAACAACAACCCTGATCTGGTACGTGATCTTTTTTGCAGGCACGCTGCAGCTACTCATATCGTCATTGCCTCGCGGTACCAGGAAACGCCGGTATATATAGTTTCCGGCAATAAAGTGCTTGTCCCCGGCGTTTCGCAGGTGTTAGGACAACTTAGTTTGTTCTGATGATTCTCCTATTTGCTGAATCCCAGGAACTTCTTCATTCTCATTTCAACTGGTGCATCTTCGGCAGAAACTGGTGTACTTTTGGATAGAACCGGTACAGTTTTACGATTTCGGGAATATCCTCGGAATGGTCTGAAAATTTACTATATGCGGTAGTTATTAAGTAATTCTTCATAACTGCATTTTTGCTCAACTATTTTTTATCCAGTTTTGAGAGCATATAACCGGTTAGAAAATACCCTCCTGTTTTCTTACTGCCCCTGTACTCTACTATTACCCGGATTTTCTCCAGGTCCCGCTTCGCTGTTCTCTCAGATACTTCCAGCTTTTCAACCAACTCATTAACTTTCATTCCAGGCTTTTCGAGTAATAGTTTTATGGCTTTTCTTAATCTCTCTTTTACAGTATCACTTACAGTATCATTTATCGTGTCATTTATCGTGTCATTTATCGTGTCATTTATCGTGTCATTTATTACCATGACGTTTCTGTCGGGGAGCGGAATAGCTGTTTTAAAAGTCTCGCCTTCTATAAACACAGCTTTTCCCTTGCCAGCATACTCCTTCATTAACCGGGTGGCAGTTAATATGCCGGAACCCAGTTCTTCTGCTCTTCCTACTTGAATAAAGAATTTTGCAATCAGTGGGTTTTTAGGGAAAGGAGCAAAATTGGCAGGGTCAATCGGGCCTTCGCCATGCGGGTTATTGGCATTTTCTGTTTCCACCCGGTCTGTATAAATGATAAAAGTAGCAGGCCCCGCATTGGTGTATTCCCGGTGAATGATGAGGTTAGCAGCAATTTCCCGGAATATAGTGGAGCGAAGGTTTATACGTTGATCACCTTGCAGGTAAAATTTATCCGGCAGATGACGGTTCACAAAATCCATCAGTAATTCGTACGCTTCAATAAGGTTGGTTTGGATGTATACCCGGTCATCATAGCGCTCTGTATTGTTTATTCTTACCAGTGCATCAATCTTATAATGTGGCATGATCTGCTGAATAACCTCATCCTTACCCAGCAGTAAAGCGGCAGCCAGCGTAAATCCCTCCTGGCTGCTCAGGTAGTCCTTTTTCCACAGGCCGGAGATTTCCATTATCTGCCGGTTATCCAATGCCAGCCAGGGGTGGGCCGGGTTATTGCTGCGGATAAGATTGCGTACTTTAGGAAAAAGCGCTTGCTTAAAATCCTCCATTCGTAACGCAGGATAAATAATGCCTTCCGTATAATGATTGCGTTTACGATTGGCTATTTCTGCAATTTGGTGTGGCTGTTCTACTTTAAAATCACCGTCATTACTGCGGTCGTAAATAATCTTTCCTGTTTTATGTATCTGTGAACTGGCGGGTACCTGGATGTGAATGACCTTCTGCCCATTGATATCATACACCTGAGGAAAAAGAATAAAAGGCGGATTGAGCTTTTGCGGGTTATTGGAAAGGTTCACCAAATCGGCTATCATCTTTGCAATGGCTTTCTCATCAACTCCCGAAACATTACCATTGTCATCAACACCTAAAAGAATATCACCTCCATCCCGGTTGAGCATAGCACAGATAGTTTCAAAAAGATTACCCGGCAACACAGTGCCAGCTTGCTTAAACTCAAGGTGAATATTTTCTTTTTGTTGTAACAGGCGTTTGATTCGGTCTAAATTCATGAGGTAGCAATTTTCATTAGCCAGACGTATAAATCAAAATGATTGATCGTATTCTTTAGGAAAAATATAAAATTCCGCTAATGTAGAAAAAACATTATACGGGTCCGCGAAGTTTTTTCATGTCTCAAACAAAAAAGCAGCTATGAATAAAATTTCATAACTGCTTGATTATTAAGTGGTCCCACCTGGGCTCGAACCAGGGACCCCCTGATTATGAGTCAGGTGCTCTAACCGACTGAGCTATAGGACCCTTACCGCTAAGCGGTAAAAATAATATCTGAAAAAGAACTTCCTGTTTTAAGGGAGGGCAAAAGTATAGAAAAATTTCAACTTGCCACTACTAATTTTTTAAAAATCCCTTCAAAAATACAACTGCAAAAAACGCCGATATACCAGCATTCCTTTTTTATGATGAAATCAGCAAGCAAGACTTATAGTCAGCAGAACAGTTTTTCTGGGTAGCAGGAATGAGATCTTGATTAGTTCTGTAACAGGGGTTGTCCACTATGCTATTCTTTTACAAATAAAATGCACCGGGTAAAACAAGCTATTTATCCTCGGGCACCAAGGGGTGCAATTTATAAGAATAGGCTATTTTTGATCAATGCAAACAATCACTATTATAGGCATTATTGCCAGTGCCTGCACCGCCATATCACTTCTTCCTCAGCTCATAAAAATTATCAAAGAAAAGCAGGCTTCGGATATTTCTTATTGGGTATTGATTATCCTTATAACTGGCCTGGTATTTTGGGTGATCTATGGGATAATGTTGAAAGACCCGATTATTATTATCGCTAATGCTGTTTCCCTGGCAATTAACATTACATTAACAACTTTGAATCTTCTGTATAAAAACCGGCAAATAAATAATTGATCATCAATCTAAGCTCATCAGTTTTAGCTTTTATTTCATATTCCGTGTGCATCGCATAAAGGCAATTTCCATTTTTAAATACAGGCAATTTTATTTGTACGGCAGGGCGAAGAAAAAAATCATTACAATGTATACTATACTAACAATTCAGGTATCTTAATATGCTCCGGCAATGATGGTATATTGATATACAGGTGATAAGAGGCTGACGCTGACCGAAAATGTCAGGTCTCTCGGATTGGTGATGGAGGCAAGATGTTGTTTACGCGATTCTCAATCCCGCCAGACTTATAAAATTCAAAATCTTACAGATCTATACCGGGCACTTTTCATGATAGTTCACCAGTTCAATAGGAGCAGCGGCAATTTCATAGCCAGAGTAGCGAACAATGATTTCGTCCAGTATTTTCTCAATTTCTTCCGGCTGGTTCAGCGTCACCAGCTTACTCCGGTATTCTTTAATATTAGGCAGGCCTTTTAAATAGTTGGCATAGTGCCTGCGCATTTCGTTAATGCCCACCACCGGACCTTTCCACTCCAGGCTTTTGTGCAAATGCTTGCGCACTACATTTACACGCTCTTCAACAGTTGGCGGCGCCAGTAACTCACCGGTCTGATAAAAATGCTTTATTTCCCTAAATATCCATGGGTAGCCAATGGCTGCACGGCCAATCATGATGCCATCCACACCGTAGCGGTTCTTATACTCAACCGCTTTTTGCGGGCTGTCAATATCCCCATTACCAAAAACAGGAATTTTAATGCGAGGGTTATTTTTTACTTTACCAATCAGGGTCCAGTCGGCTTCGCCTTTATACATCTGGCAGCGGGTACGACCATGAATGGCCAGTGCTTTGATGCCCACATCCTGCAGACGTTCTGCCACTTCTTCAATATTCAGCATGCTGTCGTCCCAGCCCAGGCGGGTTTTTACCGTAACAGGCAGGGAAGTGCTTTTGACAACGGCCTCAGTAAGGCGTACCATCAGGTCAACATCTTTCAGGACCCCTGCGCCTGCGCCTTTCAGGGCTACTTTCTTTACCGGGCAGCCAAAGTTGATGTCTAAAAGATCGGGTTGTGTAACATCCACAATTTTTGCAGCCAGGGAAAGGCTTTCCTCATCGCCGCCAAAGATCTGTATGCCGATTGGGCGCTCATAATCAAAAATATCCAGCTTGCGGCGGCTTTTAATAGCATCGCGTATCAAACCTTCGCTGCTGATGAACTCGGTGTACATCAGGTCGGCGCCATTATCCTTGCATACAGCGCGGAAAGGAGGATCACTTACATCCTCCATAGGAGCGAGGAGCAAAGGAAACTCCGGTAATGATATATTGGCGCCTATTTTTACCATTAAAAGCTGAGTTGTTACTGGAATGAAGAAAATGTCCTCCCCTTTAGGGGCAGGGGTTAATTAAATCAAAAACAAGAAACTTTTAATCCTATTTTTGAGCCTGCAAAAATACACACTTATTTTTAAAACAATGATGGAAGAAAACAAGAGTGCTTTTGAGGTAAAACCACCTGCAGGAAAGAGCGAAAAAGGTGTTTCATATATGGCAGGATTCTTCATGCTGGTTGCATTTGGTGTAGGAGGAACTATTTTAGGCGGGGTCATTGCCGTTCCGGTAGCTGCAGCCATGAGCGGCAAAAGCATTACGTTTATAACAGAAAATTTACAGCAACTGGTTAGTAATCCTGCTTTTTTAAGAGAAATGCAGGTAATGCAGACTTTTTCGGCGCTATTTGGCTTTTTACTGCCTGTTTTATTTACGGCATCGCGCCTTAGCTACAGGCCGGTAACACTAACCGGCTTTAAAGGCATTATTACAACCCGGCAGCTGGTGCTAACGGTTCTTATTATTGCTGCAGGACTGGCCTTAAGCGGCGCGCTGGGATATTTTACCTATAAACTCCCTTTTCCTGTTAACTGGCGGATCATGTTTGACCGGATGGAAAATGACTATGCCAAAGCAGCATCGGGCCTTATTAATTTAGACACGGTTCCCGAGCTTTTACTTTCCATTGTGGTACTGGCGCTGGTACCCGCAGTATGCGAAGAGGCTTTTTTCAGGGGCGGATTACAGAATTATATGTACAGGGGCACTGGTAAATTGTGGATGAGCGTAATTGTGGTAAGCATTATTTTTAGTGCCGTTCATTTTTCGGTGTATGGCTTTTTATCAAGGGTGGCGCTGGGGATTGTGCTGGGACTGTTATACCAGTACAGTGGCAGATTATGGCTGAGCATCCTTGCGCATTTTATTAATAATACGGCAGCAGTGCTGGTGATATACGTTCAAAAAGCGAACGGGAAGTCCATGCAGGAAATTTTAAGCGATAAGGATGGCAGCTATTTAGGGCTTATTGCTATTCCGGTTATTATATTTTTATTTGCGCGGTACAAACGAAGCGCCCACCCATCATTAAAACCGGCAAATGGCATTTAACTGGAGTACTTTCTGGACAAGGGCTTTTACAGCGCTGATATTTGTAGCTGTAATGATGTTTGGCCTTTTGTATAGCAATTGGAGCCTTTTCCTTTTGGTCTCTGTTATTCATTTTGGTTGTTGGTGGGAGTATTGCAGGCTGGTTGAAAAAAAACAAAATACATTCATTCATCCCTATGCAAAACTGGGTTGGAGCTTATTGGGATATCATTTTTTTATATGGTTAGCGGCCGGTGATTTGCGGTTATTGGGATACAGTGTAAAGGATAGCTTTAGCTTACCTTTTTTATTAGCCGGCTGTATCCTCACTATATGGGGTGTGTTTAAAATAAAAAGAATAAACAGTGCAATTGTTGCATGGTGTATCGGCGGGCTGGCTTATATTTCTCTTGCTTTAGGTTCGTTGATTAATATTGCAGATATTGTTGATTTATACAGAGATCAGGGAGCTATAAAAATTCCGGGATTCCATGTAGTACTTTTTATAATAGGCAGCGTATGGGTAAACGATACGATGGCTTACCTGGCAGGATCTGTTATAGGCAAAACACCGCTAAGCAAAATATCCCCTAAAAAAACCTGGGAGGGCACCATTAGCGGGATTATATTGAGCGCGGCGCTAACATGGTTACTGTATTCCTTAATTTTCCTGAAAGGAATTTTTTGGGTTATTGCGCCAGCAGGTATAGCAATAAGCGCTATTGCTGCTATAAGCGGAACCTTCGGCGACCTGTTCGAATCAAAATTAAAACGGATGGCCGGTGTAAAGGATAGCGGCCATATTATGCCGGGACATGGCGGTTTTTTAGACAGGTTTGATTCTATATTGTTTGCTGCACCGGCCGTTTGGTTATTTATCAGGATTTTTTCTTAAAAATAGATGCTAATTTTAGGGCAACCTGAATAGCATGAAAAACCCGCTTTTATACCAGATAGCACTAACACTTATCCCCCATATTGGCTGTGTACAGGCCCGTAATTTATTAGCGCATTTTGAGCCGGAGGAAATATTCAAAGCCAGGATATCAGCACTTGAGAAGATAGAAGGGCTGGGAGAGGTAAGGATCAGGAGCATCAGGAACTTTAATGATTTTGCCGCCGCTGAAGAAGAGCTGGCCTTCATTGAAAAGTATAAGATACAACCGCTTTTTATAAAAGACCCTGCTTACCCGCAACGGCTGCTAAACTGTTACGATGCGCCAACGCTGTTGTATTATCGCGGTGATGCCGATTTAAATCAGTCTAAAATAGTAGCTGTTGTAGGTTCACGCACCCATACCGATTATGGCAAAGCTGAAACCGAAAAGCTGATAGAAGGGCTTGCCTCGTCAGGCGTGCTGGTAGTAAGCGGCCTGGCTTATGGTATTGATTCCGTAGCGCACAAAGCGGCTTTAAAAAATAAGGTAGCAACAGTGGGTGTTTTGGCCCATGGCCTTGATAAAATGTATCCTTCCTCCCATGCAGGAGTGGCCAGGGAAATGATAAAAAACGGCGGATTGCTCACAGAATTCAGGACTAAAACCAAACCGGACCGGCACAACTTCCCCAGCCGCAACCGTATTGTGGCCGGGATAAGCGATGCTACTATTGTTATGGAAACAGATATCAAAGGAGGCAGCATTATAACGGCAGAGCTTGCCAATGGTTATAACAGGGATGTATTTGCTTACCCCGGGAAGGTTACGGATAAAAAAAGCAGCGGCTGCAACCAGCTTATCAAAACCAATAATGCCATGTTACTTACGGATGTTAAGCAACTACTGGAAACCATGGGATGGATCAGCCCCCAAAAAGCCCAGGCCAATAAGACAAAGCAACTATTTGTTAACTTAACAGCAGATGAAAAAATGATCGTTAACCTGCTTAGTGAAAAGGGCGAATTAAGCATAGATGAAATTAACTGGCAAAGCGGCTTATGCAGCAGCACTGTTGCAGTTTGTATGCTTAACCTGGAAATGCAAAATATTATTCAAAGCCTTCCGGGAAAGAGATACAGGCTTACCTAAAACAAAAGCTGCCCCGTGGACAGCTTTTATTAAATTGATAATAAGGCTCAATAGTTAAGTTCCTGCTTAAATAGCTTCTGAACGGATATTTTCTGTTTTCATGTTCGCATAATCTTCTATTTCATCTGCGGTATGCTCAAACTTTGCAGCCACACTGTCAATAAAATCCGCAAACTGGTTTTTCAGATCATTACCTTTATCACTTATCTTTCTGCGAGTATGTGTTCCTTTGTCAGGAGCGTAAAGAATACCCACAATTAAACCTAACGCAAATCCTGTAATTAGCTTATTCATAAATCATTTTTTAATCGGTTATTAATCGCTTCTAAGGTAACACAAATAATCTGCCAAAATAGCGCTGATGCTAAACTTTCATGAAATTTTTCATCTGCCTGTAGTGCCGAAAGCTAAAATTAATGATGATGCACAGGAGCAAATAATTAAAAATATCAATCACGATAAGCCCTGCCTGTCAGCTCCAGGAATAAGCCTTCCAGGCCCTGCTGTTCATGATCTTTTAACAGGTTGTTAAGCGTATCTTTTACAATAATGGCCCCCTCGTCAAAAAGCGCTACCGTATTGCAGAGGTCTTCGGCCTCACTTAACTGGTGCGATGTGTAAATAAGTGTAGTGCCTGTTTTGTTAATGTCTTTTAAAAAAGATATGATTGCATTTCTTGATTGTACATCAACTCCTACAGTAGGCTCATCCAGGAACAGCACACGCGGGTGATTCATAACGCCAATAGCCAGGTTCACCCGGCGTTTCATACCACCGGAAAAAGATTTCACCGGAGTATCGGCTACATCATCCAGACCCATCATCTTCAAAAGATCCCGGGTCCTCTGTTTTATTGTTGCTGCATCCAAACCATACCAGGCGCCAAAAAACGCCATATTTTCAGCCGGGCTCAGATCTTCGTAAAAAGAAAAATCCTGAGGTACCAGCCCAATCATTTTATTCACCTCTTTTTTATTGAGGGCCACTTCCTTGTCAAATACTTTAATGCTTCCCTGTTTATACGGAAGCAGTCCGGTTATCAGACTCATCAGTGTGGTTTTTCCCGCACCGTTAGGACCGAAAATACCAAACCGCTCACCAGCTTCAATGGTAAACGATAAATTGCTTATCAGCGAAGACTGATTTTTATAATTAAAAGAAAGTTGTTCTACCTTAACTGCGTTCATTCAAACGAAAGTATTAAAAAGGAATTATTTACTGATAAAGCATATACAGCAAACGAAGCCAGCCAGTGCTCGCCGCCATAACCGCCGCTGAATATCTTTGGTAAGGATTCGTTTAAAAAATCATTAGCTGCTGCTTTGAAAAGGGCCTTGTATTTATGACCGGCAGGCAGTTTACCGGCAATACCTTTCATGCACCAGGCTCGGCTGAAGCTAAGACCGTCCAGGTGAACGATCTGGTAATCGTTGCGATCGCTTACTGTGGGTGCTTTGCAAATGCGCTTTATACCTGTTCCGGTATAATAATCATTCAGCCATTTCACAAATGCTGCCTGTGGCAAAATACGGTGCATCAGGTCGGCTGCCATCAGGCTGGGAGAGAAAAAGTCTGAACCATCCGGCTCCAAGTGGGCGGGAATTGTTTTATTATTAAAATAAAAATCCTTAGCACGGTGAATGATCAGTCTTTCAAATGATGTATCGTTTTTAGCCCTGGCCCAGTCCAGCGCGAAGCACAATCCAAAAGCAGTGTTGCCATGCACTCCGGTACGGTTAGGATAGGTTTGTTTGGGCAGAAATTCTTTCCAGAGCGATTCAATTTTCTGAGTAAGTGGCTGCATGGACTCATGCCATTTTTTAGCAAGTGGATCGTTCCATGTAAGCAGCTCTTCATCCAGCTTTAGCAGCCATGCCCAGCCATAAGTGCGCTCATATCCTTTTGATGCGGTGTACTTACCAAAATAGTTAGCTTCCTGCTGCATTTTCTGCAACTGGAAGGATTGGTCTAAAAGAGCAACAATACTATCCCTGCCGGGTAGTTGCGGAAATAGTTTTAAAAGCCTCACCAGCATCCAATGCCCGTGCACGCTGCTGTGCCAGTCGAGGCAGCCATAAAAAACCGGGTGCAACTCATGTGGCAGCAAGCGGGCATCTTCCGGTCCATCGCTTAAATGAGAGGTTTTATTAGGAAATTCTGTGGGAATGCAATGCAGGGGCATTTTGCTAAGCTGCATGGCTACCTGCTCCGTAAGTTGGGTTTGGGAGTAACCAGCGTTCGAAACAAAAAACGATACTATTAAAATAAATATCTTTTGCATAAGCAGGTGTATAAACCGAAATGGCACAAAGAACTAACCTCTGAACCGTAAAATTACTTCACCGTTTTTATGGCTTCCCGCAGCTTTTTAAATGCTTTTTTTTCCAGCTCTGAAATTTCAATAAGCCGGTCGCCCATATTATCATAATCAGCCTGCGCGCCGAGGCGCCCTTTATAAATGCCCGAAGCCTGTATGGCGGCATCGCGCCATTTATCGCCGCTGGCCGTTATCTGCTGCGATACATCCAATAGCTCGTCAACAGGTAAATAGGCATGGGCCTGCTGTAAAAAGGCGCCATAAATAAACCTGAAGCCACCACCACCCGTACCAATCTCTTCCTGCATACGCACTAACTGGGCCAGGTAGGTGCGGGCTTTTTCATCACCCAGCTTGTTTTTCCATTTTTTGATCTGGCGGCCTGTGTAAGCAATGCCCTTCGCTCCTCCAAATGAGCCGGGTATCATCAGCATATCGCGGCAGTTTCTTTTAATACCTGTAATAATGCCCTGTCGCATTTGTTCATCGGAGGGTTCTGCCAGGTTATCACCAGGATAATACATTTGCCCGCGTGGTGCAAAAGCACCTTTGGCAAAGCGCACGCGTTCCAGTTCGTAACTGTTCATGGTAACCAGCTCCTCCATGATCGGGTCGCTGATATAATAATGATCGCCCTGCTTATCTACAACAATAAGATTGTGTGCATTGAAATGAAAACGATATTCCTTCGGAAAATAAGTGAGGTAAAAAACACCTACCTGGCAGGCAGTGGGTTTACCCGCAGCCAGCCTTTCATCCAGCTCGCGCATAGCTTTTTCGTGCGAGTTGTATTTTTTCCGGGTAACCGGAACTCCCAGCGCAGTGCAGGTTCTTTTAAAAATAAGTCCTGGCATGGTGCGAAATGAAATAGCAGGTCCTCCGTTCACTTTCATAAACGGGAGCTGAACGTAAAATAACCCCGAGCCAATGCCAAAAGCGAGGGGCTCGGTAATTTTTGTTATACCATAATGATGAAGCAGTGCGGTAGTAACGCCATTTTCACAATGCGCCGCCTGCAGGTGATGAAAGTTAGTATGCTGAAGTTCCAAGATATTTTATTTAAGGTTCATCGTTCATGGTGTATAGTTCATAGCAGTTCCATAAAGCTATGGTATGTTAAACGGATGCTTTAATTCCGCTATAGATACTTCAAAAAGGCTGGCGTATTTTTTCAGTTTTTCTTCCGAAAGGGTTTTAAATACAGCGGGTTTGAGATGTCGTTTGATGGTCCATTTCCAAAAGCCGGTGTATGAAGATAAGATAGACAGGTCCATTATTTTCTTTTCCATGAAATAGAGTATGGGGCTGGCGGTCCCGTTTAGCACCTTTTGTCTGGCTGCTTCTATTTTTCTTTCCACCTCGCTCCAGGCCACATTGAGCGCTTCGGTTTTAACATCCCAGCCAGAGCTTTGGGCTGTTTCATATTTGCCATCTTCGCCTACCACATAGGTAACCTCCCTGGCTATACGGCCTAACGCCCCGTCATCCTGTGGTATTTCGTCTTTTTTCATCTGCAGATGTTTATTGAGGCAAGCTAATAAAAAAATTGATGAAATGGATAATAATCATTCCGGGGGTGGTCTGCATAGGATAATTTTTTTAAAAGTTTTGATGACCTGTTAAGGAGGATCACGATATATCAAAAACAAATTACAGGATAGAGGCTAAAGCGGTCCTCCGTTCTAAAAACTTAAATCAAATATTCACCAAAATCAAACTTCAACATCATGAAAAAGATTATCGTAACCATTACCTCGCTGGCTTTGTATATGTCTGTATATGCCCAGGACGTTCACTATGGAGTAACAGCAGGCTTAAATATAAGCAATGTGTCGTACAAAACCGATGTTTGGGACAAACCTAAAAGTATGCTGGGGCCGCAGATTGGTTTCTTTGCAGAGCTTCCGGTAGCAGATAAGCTAAGCATTAAGCCCCAACTGCAATATAATGCGCTCGGATATAAATTTCCTCCTGATGATATGATTAGCGGTATCAATGTTAAGCTGAGCTACATAACCGTCCCTGTTACCGCACAGTATGAAATTGCCGGTAATTTAAAAGCCGAATTAGGCTTATATGCAGCGGTGCTCCTCAGCGGCAAAAGCAAAATAGTGCCGGGTGAAGAGGATGATCTTGGTGGCATCAGCCCTACCTCACAATACGCAGCTGCAAGTAGTTATTATGACGATGAAGACTTAAAATATACTAAAATTGAAGAAGGTCTGGCTAAATCAGATTTCGGGCTTAGAGGCGGCTTTAATTATCATTTCACAAAGAAATTTGGAGCCGGAATCCATTATAGTATGGGGCTTTCCAACATTTTAACAGATTCGGACGGGGCAAAAGCAACCAATAAAGCCTTTTCTATAGGCATTAGCTACAGGTTCAAATAAGCTACCTGTCTCTTAAGCGAGGCTGCTCCATTCTTATGACGCCGGGGGGATTTTCTCCCGGCTTTTTGTTATAAGGTTTTCTTCTTCGGAGGGGAGGATTTTTTAGGGGGCTAACATTCAAAAACCACAGGGCTTCACAGAGTTATTCACTGAGAACACTGAAATATTTCTGTGTTCTTCCACGTAGTCTGTGAGAGATAAAGGTATTTGGTTTGACCTGAATGTTGCTCACAGAAACCACAGAATACACAGAAATTTTTTAGTCGGATATGACCTCTGCATACGCTATGTATACCTCCGCCACCTCTGTGGTAAAATGTACATCATTGAAATGTTATGTCCCCTTTTCTTACCCGATACACCCGGTTTTGCCCTTTTTTATTACCTTGTGCCTGACCATGTGGCACAAGCATTCCTTTATAACTGTTTTTTTACTTTTTTTATTTGTTGCACCGGGTGCACAGGAAACCTATAAGCCCAAATACCTGGGCAGTTCTCAGGGGTTGTCCAATAATTCTGTGCGCGCAATTTTCCAGGATAGCAGGGGCTTTATGTGGTTTGGTACCTATGACGGGCTGAACCGCTATGATGGCTATGAATTTAAGATATTGCGCAATCGGATCAACGATTCTGCGTCTCTGCCGCATAATTATATTTCTGCTATAAATGAAGACAATGACCGCAATTTGTGGGTTGGTATGGGGCAGGGTGCGGTTACTTATAATCCAGTTACGAATAAGGTGACACCGGTTTACTGCCTTTCTTACAGAACAAAGCAGGAGGCGCGTATTACGGCTTATATAAACAGTATAGAAAAAGACGCTGTGGGAAATATGTTTTTAGGAACCAGCGGCTCGGGGCTTATCATCAAACTAAAAAATGAAAAGGTTGCCATACAGGTACCTTTACGGAATACAGATGGAAGTGTAAGCGCTTTTTCCGCTGTGCAGGCTATGTATATGGACAGGCAGAAACGTACCTGGGTATTTGTCTCGGGCAGTGGATTGCATCAGTATAATTATAAAACCCGGCAGTTGGATGCTGTGGATGTATCACTTATTAACCTTCCTGTAAATAAGATGCTGGCTGATGAACAGGGGAATTTATGGCTGGGCGCTTCTACAGGATTGTATAAATATTCGGTTTCTCAAAAAGCCATCCTTTCCCACTATACTGCCGATGATGGTAAGCTGAGCGCTAATTATGTTACGGCGCTAAGCGCAGATGCCGGAGGCAAACTATGGATCGGCACCGACGGCGGAGGTATTGATATACTGGATACCCATACCGGGCAGGTATCAAATATAGACCGGGGCCGGCAACCCGGACTGGTTTCTGCAAAAACCATCCTTACCATTTTTATTGATAAAGAGTCACGGAAATGGATCGGCACCAATAAGGGCGGTATTAATGTGTTTGACATTTCGGGCAACATGTTTACTACCATCAGAAGAGGCCCTTTTTATCCGGAACTTTCCAATAATTTTATTACCTCTTTTTTTGAGGATCCAAAGGGCAGTCTTTGGATAGGGACAGATGGTGGTGGTGTAAATGTATGGAACAGCAGGCGGGATCACTTTACGGTGTATCAAACACCCTTTCTTTCTAACAATATCATTAGCAGCATTACACAGGATGCGGAGCAAAATACCTGGATCGCCACTTTTGGCGGCGGCGTGAACCGGCTGACAAAAAGTGGCAGTATAAAAAATTACCGGTTAATTAATACTGATGGCTATGAAAATAAAATAGCTATTCGCGTTTATCTGGATCTGGAAAATAACCTGTGGGCCACAACCTACGAAAACGGCCATTTATATTTATATAATAAGGAGCTTGATCAATTTGAGGCATTTGATCAGAATTTGGGCGATCTGATGTCTATAAAGGAAGACAGGAATCATACCTTATGGGCCGGCAATGCATCACAACTGATAAAAATTGACCGGGTTAACAGGAAGCACCAATTTTATGAAATAGGCAAAACCGTACGCGCTATTTATGAAGATTCAAAAGGTAATTTCTGGATCGGTGCAGAAGGAGGGGGCCTTATACTGTTCGACAGGAAGGAAGGTAAAATTGCTGCCCGTTATTCCGAAGAAGAGGGGCTTTCAAGCAATACAGTAATGAATATCCTGGAAGATAACAGCGGGTATTTATGGATCAGCACTTCCAACGGCCTCAACAGGTTTGCTCCCCAAACAAAAAAGATCAATAGCTTTTATGAGTCGGATGGCTTGCAGAATGACCAGTTTTCCTATCGTGCTGCTCTTAAGTTACAATCAGGTGAGCTTGTTTTTGGAGGGAATAACGGGTTCAATATTTTTGACCCGTCCAAAGTTTCTGTAAGAACCTATTTTCCCCGGGTGGTCATTACTTCGCTCAGGGTTAATAATAAAGACCTATCAGATGATAATGACTACAGGACCAATAACAGTGGCGATATAGCAGTGCTCACCGTTCCTTATAATGAAGCCATTTTATCTATACAATTTGCTGCACTTGAATACTCTGCTCCCAATAAGATCCAGTATGCCTATTACCTTGAAGGCTGGGATAAAGACTGGAGCCTTAGTGGTAGCTCCCGGTCGGTAACGTATAATAATATCCGGGAAGGTTCTTACACATTGCGCATAAAATCTACCAATGCCGAGGGTACCTGGAATACACAGGAAACAGTAGTAAAAATAAGCGTGCTGCCTCCCTGGTACCGTACCTGGTGGGCCTACACTTTATACCTGCTTTCTATCGGCAGCCTTATTGTTCTTTACCTGCGGTACAAAACGGCTCAGGCTAAAATAAAATATGAGCTGAAGCTGGCCCGGATGGATGAGGAAATGCGCAAAGCAGAGCTGGAAAGTGAGCGTATGGAAAAAGAAGTGCAGCGTGCCGAGCTGGAAAAGACTCACGCCGAATACGAAAAAGAAAAGGCCGAAAGAGAAACCGAGAGGGTGATTAACGAAAAGGAAAAAGAAATTAACCAGAAACGGCTGTCTTTCTTTACCAATATCTCGCATGAGTTCAGAACCCCGCTTACCATGATTATTAATCCTGTGCAGGACCTGATGAACCAGTACCAGGGTGAAGAAAAAGAAGAGCTTCGCGTGATCGGGCTGAATGCCACGCGCCTGTTAAGCCTTACAGACCAGTTGTTATTGTTCAGGAAAATTGAAGAAGGGGCCGAAGAGTTGCATGTAGGCAAATTTGATTTCAGCAGGCTCTGCAATACAGTGTTTTATTATTTTAAGCACGAAGCTAAAACCAGGAATATCCGTTATATCATAGAGGGTATTGAGGAGCCGATAGCGCTTTATGGAGATAAAGCTAAAATTGAGATCATACTGTATAACCTTATAGCCAATGCTTTTAAATATACGCCCAAAGAAGGTGAAATCCACATTAAAGTAAGCCGGAACGAGGATATAGTAACAACGGTGATTGAGGATACCGGCGCAGGCATCCCCGAAGGGACGGGTAATGCCATATTTGAAAGGTTTTACCAGGCACAGGGACATGTAAAGCTGGGTTTTGGTATCGGATTATACATGGTGAAGCAGTTTACTGATATGCATAAAGGCGCTATTGCTTATCAAAGTACTTTAAATAAGGGTACCCGGTTTACATTAGAGCTGCGCTTAGGTAAAGAGCATTTTGCAGACATCCAGGTTACAGAAGATTTACCGGAAGCTGCCGAAACCATTAACGCCAATGATTTTGAAGAAGCCGATGAACCTGGTATTGCCTTTATTCCAGAAGTGCCGGCACTTACTGCTAAAAAAGCTATCCTGGTTGTAGATGACGATAATGAGATACGGAACTATGTGGCGTCGGTACTGGGCCGGAATTACCTGGTTTATACAGCTTCTAATGGTGAAGAAGGTCTGCAAATGGTGCGTGATAAAAAGCCTGAGCTGATCATTTCCGATATCACTATGCCTGAAATGGACGGTATTGAACTATGTAAAGCCATTAAAACCGACCAGAATACTAATCATTTGGCGGTTATTTTGCTTACAGCCCATACTTCCCAGGAGGTGGAATTAAAGGGAACAGAAGAGGGTGCGGATTATTATATTACAAAACCATTTAGTAAAGATCTCCTGCTGGCGCGGGTTAACAGCATTTTTAAAAGCCGGGCTAACCTGCAGCAATATTTTTACGACCAGGTTACACTTAAAAAGGCTGCTGCACCTGCAGAGGAGCAGAAAGTGCCGGCCGAATACCAGGAGCTTTTAGATAAATGTATTGTGATAGTAGAAAAATACCTGGACGACAACTCCTTTAACATTGAAACACTGGCCCGCGAAATGGGTGTGAGCCATTCTTATTTGTACAAACGGATTAAGCTGATCTCCGGCCAGTCAGTTAATTCGTTTATCCGTTTTTTACGGTTGCGTAAGGCCGCCGAGTTCTTAATTACCACCAATGATACGGTTACACAAGTAGCCTATGCCGTTGGCTTTAGTGATGTGAAATATTTCAGGGAGCAGTTTACCCGCCTCTTTAAAATGAAACCTACAGAATATATTAAGCAATATCGCGGTAAAATGACAGATAACCTGCGCATTGATAATCAATAATAAATGCATTATTAAGAATGAGATAGACCGCCTTTACGAACTTTTAAAATATACGAGTTTGTCCCTCTTTTTAAATGAATTTCACTCCCTCCCTTTTACAGGAATATACTTATTTTGTAATTGTTTTTTTGACAATTATTGAATTGTCCCTAAGTTTGCGCAAACGTTTGCGAAGAAGTGCCTTGGATTTTTTAACGGTTGGCGGTATTCTTTATAAAGCAGAATATTATTAAAATATGAAGAAATTTTTTCTTTTACTGGTATCGGTATTTGCCGGCTTCCTGCTTTTTGCACAGGGGGGTAAAAAAAGTAATAAAGATAATAACTCCCGGTACGGTGGTTACCTGTTTTCCTATTTTACCGGCAATAGTAAGAATGAGGAAGCCATTCGTTTTGCAATAAGCGAAGACGGTTACCATTACACTGCTTTAAATAACAATAAACCGGTAATACTGTCAGAGGATATCAGCTCCACAGGTGGTGTGCGCGATCCGCATATATTGCGCGGTGCTGATGGAAAGACTTTTTATATGGTGGTTACCGATATGGTTTCGGCCAATGGCTGGAATTCTAACAGGGCTATGGTGCTGCTGAAATCAACCGACCTGGTAAACTGGACATCAGCTATAGTGAACATTCCTCAAACCTTTAAGTCATTTGAAAACGTAAACAGGGTTTGGGCTCCGCAAACCATTTATGATGCAGAAAAAGACAAATATCTGATTTACTGGTCAATGAGGGCAGGAGATGATCCTGATGTAATTTATTACGCTTATGCCAATAAAGATTTTACCGGCCTGGAAACCGAACCGAAGCAATTATTTTATAATCCGCATGGTACCGCCTGCATAGATGGTGATATTGTTTATAAAGACGGGAAATATTATTTATTCTTTAAAACGGAAGGGTCCGGTAATGGGATTAAAATAGCGGTTTCCGATAAACTGACAGAAGGATATGTGCTGCGCGATCAATATGTGCAGCAAACCAAAGACCCGGTAGAGGGTGCCGGAGTGTTTAAACTGAACGATGGAACTGGTTATATCCTGATGTATGATGTGTACACTAAGGGAAAATACCAGTTTACGAAAACCACCGACCTGGAAAATTTTAAAGTAGTGGATAATGAAGTCTCAATGAACTTTCATCCACGACACGGAACCGTGCTGCCCATCACCCGCCAGGAGATGGAACGGCTCACCGGTAAATGGATGACTGCCGAAGGAGTAATCACCAATGTACAGGCAAAGCAGGTTAAACGCAATAACATTGTATTGGATACTGCTGCAAAAAAACTGTTGCTACCGGTGTTACCTGATACTGACCTCCGGCAATTTGATCCTCAGTTTGGCAAAGTACCGGGTGTTAAGATTACTTCAAAAACCAGGAATTTTTCCAAAGGGCCGGTAGCTTATACGGTTTCCATTGCGGGGCAAAAGCCTCAAACTTTCCAGGTTCAGGCCATAAAAAACAACAACCCGGTATTGAACGGGTACTATGCTGATCCTGAAGTTTTGTATTCGGAGAAAACGGGTAAGTTTTATATCTATCCTACCAGCGATGGCTTTGATGGCTGGAGCGGTAATTATTTTAAAGTATTTTCTTCGCCCGATCTGGTGAACTGGAAAGACGAGGGCGTAATGCTTGACCTACCCACGCAGGTGAGCTGGGCTAACCGAAATGCCTGGGCGCCCTGTATTATCGAAAAGAAGATCAACGGGCAATACAAATACTTCTACTATTTCACTGCCGCTCAAAAAATTGGGGTTGCGGTTGCTGACCATCCCACCGGCCCTTTCGTGGATTTGGGTAAGCCGCTGATTGCAGACAAGCCCGCAGGCATAAAAGGAGGCCAGGAGATAGATCCCGACGTGTTTACTGATCCGCAAACTGGCAAAAGCTACCTGTATTGGGGCAATGGTTACCTGGCAGTTGCAGAGCTGAGTGATGATATGATCTCCTTAAAGCCCGGAACGCTCAAAATAAATACACCTGATAAAACGTACCGGGAGGGTACTTATGTTTTTTACAGGAACGGTACTTATTATTTTATGTGGAGCGAGGATGATACCCGCAGTCCTAACTATAAGGTGCGCTATGGTACTTCGCAAACGCCCGATGGAAAAATAACGATCCCCGCCAATAATGTAGTGATAGAAAAGGAAGCCTCTGAAGGTATTTACGGGGCCGGCCATAACTCGGTCATTCAAATACCGGGTAAAGATGAATGGTATATTGTTTACCATCGTTTCAGCTATCCCAACGGCATAAAGATGGGCAGGGCTGCGGGTTATCACCGCGAAGTATGTATAGATAAGCTGGAATTCAATGCAGATGGAAGCATCAAGCAGGTGGTTCCTACGCATAGGGGTGTTGGAGTGGTAAAAGCAAAGTAGGAGCTTGTCTCCTATGTCGGTTTGGTTGTCATGTTGAGCCTGACGAAATATTGACAACCAAAGTATTAGCCTTCGTCAAGCTCAGGCTGACCACCTTTTTGGAGACAGCCTCTTGGTAACAGGAAAGTTTAAGTTAATTCGGTATTAAATATTTTAATAGTTATGATCTCACGTTTTTCTTTATTGTTTTTGATAGCCTTATCGGCTTGCTTTAACGGACTGCTTGCCCAGCCGGGTTTTGGTAATGCTCAAAAATTAAACAACGGCTGGATGTTCTCATTGAACAGCACTGATACCATAGCGGCTTCGCCTGCGGCCAATGCGCAATGGCAAAAAGTAGATTTGCCGCACGATTGGAGCGTGAAACAAAAGCTCGATCCTAAAAATGCAAGCAGTATGGGCTACCTGCCTGGTGGCATTGGCTGGTATAAAAAAACTGTTGTGGTTCCTGCATCCGGCAAACAGGTGTACCTGTACTTTGAAGGGGTGTATAACCGCAGTGAAGTTTTTGTAAATGGGAAATCGGTGGGTAAAAGACCTAACGGATATATCTCATTTATGTATGATATCACTCCTTACATCCGGTTCAATCAACCCAACGAGATATTAGTGAAGGCAGATCACCACCGCGATGCCGACTCACGCTGGTACACCGGTTCAGGTATTTACCGCGATGTATGGCTGGTGTATGCCAATCCTGTGCATATTGCGCAATGGGGCGTTTATGCATATCCCGAAGTAGCCAATAATGCCGGAACACTTCATATAGAGACAGATATTGTAAATACAGAAAGCAAAAGCCAGAAAGTTACTGTTGTAAGCGAATTGCTTAATGCGGCCAATAAAGTGGTTGGGCAAACAAGCAATACCATTACTGTTGCAGCCCATTCATCGGGCAAACAATCTGCACAAATCAACATTGCTGATCCGCAGTTATGGAGCCTCAAAAACCCTGTTTTGTATAAGCTGCATACTAAAGTGTTGAAAGACGGAAAGCAGCTGGACGCTAACACTACTGTTACAGGGTTCAGGCATCTTACTTTTGATCCCAACAAGGGTTTTGCATTAAATGGTGAATGGATGAAAGTAAAAGGCGTTTGTCTGCATCACGATGCCGGCGTATTAGGTGCTGCAATGTATAAAGAGGTTTGGCGCAGAAGATTGATGAACTTAAAGGAAGTGGGAGTAAATGCGGTAAGAACCAGCCACAATCCGCAGGGTACGCTGTTTTATGAACTTTGTGATGAACTGGGTTTACTGGTATTGAACGAGGCTTTCGATGAATGGGAGTTTCCTAAACGTAAATGGTTAGAGGGTTGGAATGTAGGCACACCTGGTTTCCAGGGAACTTATGATTTCTTTGAAGAGTGGGGAGAAAAAGACTTAGCGGATATGGCAAGGCGCGACAGAAACCATATCTCCGTTTTTGCATGGAGCATTGGTAATGAAGTAGATTATCCTAACGATCCTTATTCTCATCCTATTCTTGATGGAGATGGGGGCTTTACTCAAAAAGCGTTTGGCGGCTATAAAAAAGACGCTCCGGATGCTATGCGCCTGGGTGTAATTGCTAAAAAGCTGGCAGCGGTGGTACGGCAATATGACCGGTCGAGACCTGTAACAGCCGGTCTGGCAGGTGTTGCTATGTCTAACGAAACAGAGTATCCCGGTGCTTTGGATATTGCAGGATATAATTATACAGAGAGCCGCTACATAAGTGACCATAAAAAATATCCTCAGCGGGTGATATATGGAAGTGAGAACCGCCACGATTTCGGGGCATGGAAAGCTGTAACCGATAACGAGTATATTTTCGGCCAGTTTCTATGGACGGGTATTGACTATCTGGGAGAATCCGGCAGGTGGCCTTCAAGAGGATTTTATTCGGGGCTGCTGGATTTCGGCGGTTTTATTAAACCCCGCGGCTATTTCAGGCAATCGCTTTGGGCCGAGAAGCCGATGGTGTATATAGGCACTTATCCTGTTGGAAGTAGTAATTCCAAAGATGTTTTATCACAGACAGAAGGCAGAAAAGAAGAGGCGCTTTCAATGGACGCCTGGTCGGGCTGGAATTATAAAGAAGGACAAACCATACGCGTAGTATGCTATACCAATGCTCCTAAGGCCAGGCTTACGCTCAACGGCAGGCAGATAGGCGATATAAAAAATTATGATACCAAAACAGGCATCATTTACTGGGATGTGCCTTATCAGCCCGGTGAATTAAAAGCCGAGGGGATAGATGAAGCAGGCAAAACCATTGCTGTTTACAGCGTGAAAACATCAGATGTGCCGTATGCAATAAAAGTGATCACAAATACGGGCCGTGATAAAGACCAGGTAGCACAGGTAGCAGTGCAGGTGGTAGATAAAAATGGTGTGGCTGTAACAAATGCTGATGCGGAAATTACCTGTACTATAACAGGCGGTGGAACTTTATTGGGCCTGGAGGCAGGAGATAATAGTGATATGGGCGATTATACTGACAATAAGCAGAAAACTTTCAGAGGCCGGTTAATTGCTTATGTAAAAAAGCCGGGAAAAACAGGGGCCATAAAAGTTACATTTAGTGCTTCCGGTTTAAAGGATGTTACGGTTACTTTCTAATAAGTACCCTTATCGTCGTTTTTTCTTGCTCTGATCTCCGGACCTGGGCATACCCGTCACTTGATTATACCCAAAAGTATTTTCCTTTGCAAATGAGCCAAATTAAAAGATTAAGTAACGCAGGCGCACTGATCAAGAGACCAGCGTGAGAGGCCGATTAAAAACAAAATTATTTCTATGATATTAATCAAATCAGCTATTGCACTAACCCTGTTTGCTGCAGATAGTAATAAAGTAACAATTCCCCCGGAGGATTACAAACTGGTTTGGGCCGATGAGTTCAACAAAAACGGTATGGTAGATACTTCCATCTGGCAGTTTGAAAAAGGGTTTGTGAGAAATAATGAATTGCAATGGTATCAAACCCAAAATGCCTGGTGTGAAAACGGGAAACTGATCATAGAAGCCCGCAGGGAAAACAGGCCGAACCCTGTTTATAAAGAGGGAAGCAATAACTGGAAGGAGAAGCGGAAGGATATCACCTATACTTCAGCCAGCATCAATACCCGTGGAAAAAAAGCCTTTCAATATGGCCGTTTTGAAATACGTGCAAAAATTATAGCGCGGCCGGGTTTATGGCCTGCTATATGGACATTAGGGCAAAAAGGCGAGTGGCCATCAAATGGTGAGATTGATATTATGGAATATTATAAAGGCGATATCCTGGCCAATGTAGCTACCGGTACTGCTGAAAGGTATAAAGCAAAATGGTTTACTACCAAAAAACCATATACTTCTTTTAATGATCCGGATTGGGACAAGTCGTTTCATACCTGGCGCATGGATTGGGATGAGCATTTTATAAGGCTGTATGTTGATGATCTTTTGCTTAACGAGGTCAGGTTGAGCGATGCTGTCAATCCTGATGGCAGTAATCCTTTTCAGCAGCCTCATTACCTGCTGCTGAACCTTGCCATTGGTGGCGATAACGGCGGTGACCCGTCCGGCACCTCTTTTCCAAGCAGGTATGAAGTGGATTATGTGAGAGTGTACCAGAAAATACAGACTTTATAGGTTTTTAAAACTTATAAGGTCTCGTATCATCATCCCCTCGTTGTCCCGTTATATTTCCTTTGTCGTCCCGGCCGGAGCGGAGGAATCTCAACGAAGTCCCTGTCGCAGAACGTAATCCTCGAAATCCGGGAATAAAGCGAAATTTCATCAAAACATACTGACCGCCAGGAGTAAAAGTGCGGTATAATGATGAAAATATAAATATTCGATCTAACTTACAGGGGTTAACTTAACCGGAATGAAAAAAGGAGGATTCATTTATATAACTACCAGAAAACAGTACTATATATTGGGGTGACCTCAAATCTTTGTAAGCGGATTTCAGAACACGAACAACATCTTTTTCCCTATAGTTTTACTGATCAGTATAATGTTACGTTCCTCATTTATTAGGAATGGTATGATTCAATAAATCAGCAATTGAAAGGGAAAACAATTAAAAAGATGGAGTAGGAGTAAAAAAGTTGCCCTTATTAACACATGTCGTTCCGAGCTCGCCGGGGAACCCCAACGCAAACCCCTGCGTTGAACGAATTACCAGAAAATACCCCCTTTCTTTACTTATGATATTTAATCTTATTTTGTTGATTAATACATGATTATGTAAATTTTATGAGCCAATATCAGCCAAAAATATTTATACCAGAATAACCCCCTATTTATATTGATTTCTCCCCTGGCACAGGGGTACTGCTGATTTATTTTCACGTTGTAAACAGCACTACGCTGTATTGTATTGTTTGTATTTATTAAATTTTAAAACGATTGTTTATGCATCACAAATCAAAATTATGGCGATTGAGGCTGTGGAAAACCGCTCCTCTCTTGCTCCTTTTCACCCTTTGCTCCGCAGTAGCTACTGCGCAGGTTGTTGTAAAAGGGATTGTTATTGATTCAAAAGGTGCCGCCATCCCCGGTGTTTCTGTAACCGTTACAGGAAAGAGCGTAGGTACTTCTACCAATGAGGAGGGAGCTTATTCCATCAGTGCCGCAAAAGGAGATAAAATACAATTCTCCGCTATAGGGTACGCTTCCCAGGAAATGGAAGTGGGCAATAATCTTGAGATCAACGTTACATTAGTGGCAGCATCCTCTCCGGCCATGGATGAAGTGGTAGTAATAGGTTATGGTACAATGCGGAAAAAAGATCTAACAGGCGCCGTTGTACAAATACGCCCTGATAACCTGGCTAATGAGAATCCCAACACCGTGCAGGATATCCTTCGCGGAACGCCGGGTTTGCAGGTTGGGTACGATCCTTCAGCAAAGGGCGGAGGCTCTATGCAGATCCGTGGGCAGCGCTCGGTATATACTGCCGGCGGGCATAATGACCCGTTGATCATTCTCGATGGTATGATCTTTTATGGTGAATTATCAGAGATCAATCCCGATGATATCGGGCAAATTGACGTTTTGAAGGATGCTTCTGCAGCAGCCGTTTACGGATCAAGGGCGGCGAGTGGTGTAATTATCATCACTACTAAAAAAGGGAAACAGGGCAAGCCGGTGGTAAATTTCAGCGCTAATTTTGGCGCTACCACTAAAAGCGCCTATCGTGAAGTGTTTGGCCCAGACGCTTATATGAAATATCGTGAAGATTGGTATAAAAAAGATACTTATGGAAAAAATGCCACAACAGGGGTATACGAAGCATATCAGACTCCTTCTATGTTGAGCAAACCGGGCTATTATGACAGCCCTGATAACCTGGGGAAATATGGAATCTCACTGGAACAGTGGCGGGCATATACTACCAATAGCAGCGGAGAATCAGATGCAAGCATCTATGCCCGGCGTTTAGGGCTTGAAGGCGGTGTGTTGAACGACTATCTGGCAGGAAATACATTCGATTGGTATAAGCATACTTTCAGAACCGGATTTAACCAGGATTATAATGCCAGCGTATCGGGCGCTAATGACAAGATGAACTATTATATGTCTCTGGGCTATCTGCGTAACGAAGGTGCCGTAAAATACAATGACTATCAGGCAGTTCGCTCTAATTTAAAGTTAGAGGGAAAAGTGAACAAATGGTTAGAGATTGGGGCTAATGTTAACTTCCAGGATCGCAGCGATGGCGACTTACAGCCAGGTTTGGGCCTGAATTATTGGGATGCTAACCAAATCCGTAACTCCCCATACAGCCATTATCGCGAGGCAGATGGAAGTTTGTCACAATTCCCAATGGGAGATGGAAGCATAAAAAGAGGGTTCAGCCACGATTTTGACAAACAATACCTGGATCTTGAAAAAGGCTTTACTGTACTTAATACTATATTAAATGCCAAAGTAAAGCTGCCTTTTAACATTACTTATTCATTCAACGCGTCACCTCGTTTTCAATGGTTCTATGACCGTTACTTCATGTCGGCTGCACTTCCCGAGTCTGTTCCGGTAAACCGGGGGGTGAACCGTGAACATGCCAAGAGATTTGACTGGTCGCTCAATAATACCATTACCTGGGAGCAGACATTCGCAGAAAAGCATCGTGTAAATCTGACATTGGTGCAGGAGGCTGAAGAGCGCCGGTACTGGCAGGATAAAATTGAAGCGCGCAATATTCTCCCCTCAGATGCGCTGGGTTTCCATAACACTTCTAACGCAACAAAAGAGAATAGCGCTTTTTCTACTTACGATTCTCACGAAACTGCAGATGCACTGCTGGCACGCCTTTTCTATTCTTACGATAACCGCTATATGCTCACAACCTCTGTTCGTCGTGATGGTTATTCTGCATTTGGGCAAAATAATCCCTATGCCGTTTTCCCCTCTTTAGCATTTGCCTGGGCATTTACCAACGAAAAATTCTTTAGCAAAAACAGCATATTGAGCACCGGTAAACTACGTGCGTCCTGGGGTGAAAATGGTAATCGCTCTCTGGCAGACCCCTATGTGTCTTTAGCCAATTTAGGCGCTGGCCTGGGTGCAACTATGGGTTACATACTGAATAATGGAACCATGGAGGAGGTAAAATATTTGCTGGTAGACCGTATGGCCAACCCCAATTTGCAATGGGAAAAAACCGCTTCATTAAATTTTGGTCTGGACTTTGGGTTCTTGAACGACCGCATCACAGGATCTGTTGATTACTATTCAATGAGAACTCATGATATGATCATGTCTCAACGCCTTCCTCCTTTTACAGGATTCCCCAGTATTATAACCAACCTCGGTGAAGTACGGAACAAGGGTGTTGAAATTTTTATCAATTCCTTGAATATTAAAAACGATGTGCTGGAATGGAAAACAAGTCTGAGTGTTTCCTATAACAAGAATATCATCAAACATCTGTATTATCAAAATGAGGATATACTGGATGCCCAGGGAAATGTTATCGGACAGAAAGAAATGGATGACAGGTCCAACGGGTGGTTTATCGGGAAACCCATCAGCGCTATCTGGAACTACCGTGTTACAGGTATCTGGCAAGCAAATGAGGCAGAAGAAGCTGCAAAATATGGGCAGAAACCCGGTGATCCTAAAGTAGCGAATAACTATACTGCTGATGACAGGGTAAATGCGGATGGCAGTGTTACACCTGTGTACAATGATAAGGATCGTGAATTTCTGGGACAAACAGCCCCACCTCTTAACTGGCAGTTACGGAATGATTTTACGTTTTTTAAAAACTGGAACTTTTCATTTAATATTTATTCCTACATGGGACATAAGAGCCTGAACGGCAACTACCTGAACAAGGACAATGGCGGCTCGTTGATTACTTACAATTTTAATACTTTCTCTAAGGAGTATTGGACTCCTGAGAATCCTACTAACGAATATGCCCGGCTGGATGCTATGGCGCCCAGCGGAGCCGGTGCGGACAAACTGTATGACAGGTCCTTTATTCGTTTGGAAAATATATCTTTTGGCTATTCGCTGCCAAAGCTATTGGCTAACAGGCTGAATGTTCAGAAAGTTAAGTTGTATGGCTCTGTTCGCAATGTGGCAGTATGGCAAAAAGACTGGGAATATGGCGATCCTGAAACCGGAGGTTTGGCCACCCGTATTTTCTCACTTGGATTAAATGTAACATTCTAAAAAAAATCAGATATGAACTTCTTTATATATAAAAATAAAAAAACGTTGTCAGCAATTTCCCTGGTGGCAGCTGTATGCGGTTCAGCGCTGATGAGTGGCTGTTCCAAAGATTTTCTGAAACCGGACCCGCTTTCAATATACGAACCTACCACTACCTTTAATACCGAATCCGGCTTAAAGGCGGCATTGGCTATCAGCGACCGGCATATACGTTCTTACTGGACAAATACAGGCGCAAATGCCAATTCTGTTGTCATAGGAACAGAATATATGTTTTCGGACCTGGCGGTATACGGTAAAACCGATGTGGATGGCAACAGCGTCAACTATAATTTTGCCGATGGACTAAAGCCCACCGGGGGCGCAGCAGGACCAGGTGGTAATGATGGTAACTATATTAATCATTACTGGGAAGAGACGTACAATGGTATTAAATACGCAAATACTGTGCTCTCTTATGTAGACAAAGTGGAGAGTCTGGACGCTACTACCAAGAACATTTACAAGGGAAGAGCTTATTTTCATCGTGCGTTCCGCTATTTTGCCCTGGTTTTTCAATATGGGGATGTGCCGCTGATCACTAAAATCCTGGAAGTGCCCAAGCAAAATTACCGGAGCACTAAAAAGGCGGCGATTTTGGACATGATCACCAAGGATATGGAATTTGCAGTTGAGTGGGTTCCGGAACAAAAAGACATGACATATACCGGCATGGTTAATAAAGGGGCCTGCCGTATGTTGCTCATTAAATGTTACCTGGCCACAGGGCAGTTTCAGAAAGCCAAAGATCAGGCGGATATACTGATCAATCAGTCGGGGTATGCGTTAATGAAAAGCAATTTTGGTACTTTTTATCCAGGTGGAGAGCCTCAAACCTGGACTGTTACCCGTAATGTGATCTGGGATCTGCATCGTCCTGAAAATAAATTGATTGCTGCTAATACAGAAACGATCATGGGCATGCCTAACCGTGGTGCACAGTCTAATATAACTTTTGCTACGATGCGTATTTTTGCACCACTTTATAACTCTGGCAACCTGAAAACGCCCGGTGGCCAAAATGCTCTGGATCTTTATGCGCGCAATAGCGGGAATTACCGTGCAGACCTCGATTATGGCCGGGCGCTGGGTCGTGGTATAGGTACCTTCCGTCCTACTCCTTTTGCTCAGCACGGGCTGTGGGTGGTTAACGGAACAGAGGATGTTGATGACCTCAGGCACAACAGCAGGGTAGGAAACTGGGTGAGAATGGATTCACTTAAATATGGTACGGCCGGTAATGCATATAGAGGACAGAAGCTTATGCTATACCATCCTACTACAGGAGCTATTTTATGTACCGATACAATTCGCTCCTGGTTCGACTGGCCCCATTATAAAATATTTATAACAGATGCAGAGGCCGAAGCCAACTTAGGCGCCAATGCATATGCCGGAGCTTCTAAAGGTAGTAATGCAGACTGGTATCTCTATCGGCTGGCAGAAGCCTACCTGTTACGTGCAGAAGCTAAATTTTACCTCGGTGATGCTGCAGGAGCTGCTACTGACGTGAATGAAATAAGAAAAAGAGCAAACTGTACCCAGCTTTATACCACAGTTACCATCGGCGATATAATGAACGAACGTGCCCGTGAACTATACCTCGAAGAATGGAGGCACATGGAACTGAGCCGTGTTTCCTACTGTCTTGCTGTAAGCGGCAAGCCTGATGAATGGGGTAATGTTTATAATGTAGATACCTATGATAAAAGTTCAGGTACGGATTTAACAGGCGGAAGCTATTGGTACAGGCGTGTTATCAACAATGGTGGTATGTATAATCGTGGAGGTATCAACTCCAACAACCGCACCCTTAATTACAAAATAGATAAATGCAACCTCTATTGGCCAATTCCTAATTCTTCCATTACAGCTAATAACAGGGGAGAGCTTAGCCAGAATTATGGTTATGATGGTTATGATGCCAATACTCCTAAATGGGAAACCTGGCAGGAGGCTGTGGCAGATGAAGACAAAACGGAGTAATTTCTTATAAAAAGAAGAAGCTATATTACAACAGAAAAGAATGTTGTGAGTAGCTTCTTTTTTAATTATCAAAAGGGTATGAATTTAAAACTATTATCGGTTGCAGGGGCATTGTTCTTTACCTGCTGTGGCACTATGCAAAATAATGCTTTATATAAAAAGCCAGGTTCTGAACAGGTTCTGTCTGCAATTAACCTGGCTAATACCTACTGGCAGCAAACCCATCCGGCTCCCCGCTGGGCTTTTTGGGATGAAGCCGCCTATCATACAGGTAATATGGCTGCTTATGAACTGACAGGGAATACAGTATACAAGACATACTCCGAAAAGTGGGCAGAAAAAAATCAATGGATGGGCGCTACATCCGCTAATAAAGCCGAATGGAAATACAACTATGGCGAAACCAATAAGCATGTGCTGTTTGGCGACTGGCAAACCTGCTTCCAGGTGTATATTGATTTATACAACCTGGATAAGATAAAGGAGGACAAAAAAATAGCCCGGGCAAGGGAAGTAATGGAATACCAGATGAGCACGCCCCATAATGATTACTGGTGGTGGGCTGATGGGCTGTACATGGTGATGCCGGTAATGACTAAGCTATACCATGTAACCGGTAACCAGCAGTATCTTAGCAAACTTTGGGAGTATTTTGAATATGCCAATTCCATCATGTATGATGCGGATGAAAAAATTTATTATCGCGATGCTAAATACATTTATCCCAAACATAAAACGGCAAATGGTAAAAAAGACTTCTGGGCAAGGGGCAACGGTTGGGTGATAGCAGCTTTTGCAAAAGTACTTTCCGATCTGCCTGAAACAGACCCGTACAGGAATGAATATATTACTAAGTTTAAGGGAATGGCTGAAACTATTAAAAGGTCGCAACAGCCCGAAGGTTACTGGACGCGCAGTATGCTCGATCCTCAATATGCGCCGGGTCCCGAAACCAGCGGCACCGCTTTTTTTACTTACGGTTTGTTATGGGGAATGAATAACGGCTATTTAGATAAAAAGGAATATGCCCCAACCGTATCAAAGGCATGGGAGTATCTCAGCCAAACCGCATTGCAGCCAGACGGTAAGGTAGGGTATGTGCAGCCTATTGGTGAAAAAGCCATCCCCGGACAGGTTGTTGATAAAAACTCCACAGCCCCATTTGGCGTGGGCGCATTTTTACTGGCCGCAACAGAAATGTATAAATTTACTGACAAAAAATGACCTTGAATAATCTCTTAAATAAGATTGATTACCATGAAAAAAGTACTATTCGGTCTTATACCATTGCTTTCTGCAACGCTGGTATTGGCACAGTCGCTGGAAATAAGCAATTATGCTATACAAAAAGTAGATCTGCGGCAGGTGCAGTTAACCGATAATTTCTGGCTACCTAAAATTCGCCAGATCCAGCAGGTAACTATTCCATTTGCTTTGCAAAAATGTGAAGAGAACGGACGGTTTGAAAATTTCTTAACGGCAGAAAAGGTAATAAAAGGCGGCACCGGCAAAGTATTGGGTAAAATGCCTTTTGATGATACGGATCCTTATAAGATCATAGAAGGAGCTTCTCTTACATTAGTTTCATCTCCCGATAAAGAACTGGATGCGCTGCTTGATAAATATATTGCTATTATAGCGCGGGGGCAGGAACCGGATGGTTATCTTACTACCTGGCGTACCATTAATCCTGCAGCAGCCCCTGCTAAATGGGTGGGTGAATGCAAACAAAGATGGGACAATCTTGAAATGAGCCATGAACTATACAATAGCGGACACCTTTTTGAAGCTGCTGCAACGCACTATTATGCTACCGGAAAGAAAAATCTATTAAACATTGCCCTTAAAAATGCGGATCTGCTGGTTAAAGTATTCAGCGCTCCTGACAATTATGATATTCCCGGTCATGAAATTGTAGAGACCGGCCTGATAAAACTCTATTTAATTACAGGGAATAAAGATTATTTCAGCCTGGCTAAGAAATTCATTGATCTGCGCGGCACATCTGAACACCGGAAACCCCGGGGTGAATACTGGCAGGATGCCAAACCGGTTCTGGAGCAGGATGAAGTAGTGGGGCACGCTGTACGCGCAGTATATTTTTATGCAGGTATCACAGATGTAGCCGCTATAACAGGCGATGAAAAGTATAAAACCACTATTAAGAATTTATGGCACAACATGGTTCATCAGAAAATGTATGTAACAGGTGGTATTGGCGCTAGGCACGATGGCGAAGCCTTTGGTAAAAATTATGAATTACCTAATCTTTCTGCTTATAATGAAACCTGTGCTGCAATAGGCGGTGTAATGTGGGCCGACAGGATGTTCCGAACTTTTGGAGATGCGGATTACTATAACGTGCTGGAGCGTATGCTTTACAACGGTGTATTGCCGGGCATTTCGCTCGATGGCAAAGCTTTCTTCTATCCTAATCCGTTAGAATCAGATAGCGTGTATAAATTCAACCAGGGAAATCTTACCCGTGCGGGCTGGTTCGATTGCCCTTGCTGTCCTACTAACCTGATCCGATTTCTGCCATCTATACCGGCATTGATTTATGATACAGATAAAGAAGGGATTTATGTAAACCTTTTTGCCGCCAACAAGGCCAAAATACACTTCAATAATACGGATGTAAATATTATACAAAATACGCAATACCCCTATGGGCCCGGCGTGGAATTGAATGTAAACCCGGCTAAGAAAACAACTTTTGCCCTTAAGATCCGGGTGCCGGACTGGGCAACTGATAAAACAGTATCGCAGCTGTATACTTATCAAAACCCGGTAGCAAATACTATTACGTTATATGTGAATTCAAAAAAGCAAAACTACCAGGTTCAGAATGGTTATATCGTAATTGATAAAAAGTGGGAGAAAGGCGATAAGGTAGAGGTCCAGTTCCCGTTTGGAGTAAGAAATATTTCATCCAACCTGCTTGTTGCTGAAAATAAAGGGAAAACTGCGGTACAGTGCGGCCCGCTGGTATATTGCGTGGAAGGTATTGATAATAATGATACGTTCGATAAAATCTTTACACCATCCAGCTTTGAAGTGCGTTACAATGCAAATAAACTGGGTGGCATCAACGAAATTATCGCTAAAGACGGAGCGCAGCAAACCTGGAATTTTATACCCTACTATTCCTGGTCGAACCGTGGTGCAGGAAAAATGAAAGTATGGCTCAGAAGTGAATAAGATGGTGAAGTTGTCTCAAAAGTCAATTTGTTGTCATATTGTCGCGATGGCTATCGGGAGACGAAATATTGAGACTCGACTTGTTAGTCTTCGACAAGCTCAGGCTGACATTCCTTTCGGGACAGCAGCATCATTTTCTCAAATTCTTTTTTAAATCTTAAAAATAAAAAGGTCGCGATGCTAAAATATGGTTTAACTATATATGCCTCTTTTTGCTTTGTTGGAGTATTATTAGCCCAGCAGAAGCAACAGGTATTTATGCCTGGTGAGATATGGAAGGACAACCAGGGGAATCATATCAATGCGCATGGGGGCGGTATATTATTCCATAACGGAACTTATTATTGGTTTGGGGAACATAAGGGCGAGCGATCCAATAATGCTTATGTGGGAGTAACCTGTTATTCTTCTAAAGATCTGTATAACTGGAGCAATGAGGGTGTAGCTTTTGCCGTGGATGATGACACAGAAAGTATAACACGGAAAGGGTGTATCATTGAACGACCCAAAGTGATCTATAACAAGAACACCCAAAAGTTTGTGATGTATTTTCATCTTGAACTAGCGGGTCAGGGATATGGGGCAGCCTATACAGCCGTAGCAATAAGTGATAAAGTAACCGGCCCTTATAGGTTTTTACATGCTTCAAGGGTGAATCCGGGCTACTGGCCGCTGAACATGACCGCCATGCAGAGGAAGCTGAAAGTAAAGCCCGAGGACTATAAAGAGTGGTGGACCAGTGAATGGAAGATGAGTGTTGAGGATGGATTGTTTGTGCGGCAACATTTTTATGGGGGGCAGATGTCCAGGGATATGACCTTGTTTGTTGATGATAACGGCAAAGCCTATCATATTTATTCATCTGAAGAAAACCTTACTTTACATATAGCTGAATTGTCAGATGACTATACGCGCCATACAGGTAAATATATTCGCGTAGCGCCTGAAGGGCACAATGAAGCGCCCGCTGTCCTTAAAAGAAATGGCAGGTATTATATGATTACCTCAGGATGTACAGGGTGGGAACCTAATGCAGCACGGTTACTTGTTGCAGATAGTATGATGGGAGAGTGGAAGCTGCTTCCAAATCCCTGCAAAGGCAGCGGTGCACAAACTACTTTCCAGTCCCAGGGTACTTACATCTTGCCTGTAGCAGGGAAAAAGGATGCTTTCATATTCATGGCAGACAGGTGGCGTCCTAAGAATCCTATAGACGGTCGCTATGTTTGGTTACCTGTATTTTTTGAAAATGAATTGCCGGTATTAAAATGGATGGATAAGTGGGACTTAAAAGTATTTGATAAAAGATAAGTAATTAAAAAGATCATTTATATTAACAAATGAGAAACGTTTTTATTTTATCCGCGGTTTTTATTTGCTGTAGTTGTTCAGCGTTTGCACAAAACGCGGCTAACGGTTTGGAAAAAGCATTACAGCAAAAGCGTGTGCCCAACCAGCCTTTATTTAAGATAGATAACCCGGATTATAAATTGAGCCCTAAAACTGGTATTACCCGAGAGCACTGGAAGCAAATGGGCCTGTACCTGCTGCGGGGTGCATTCAGCTATATTGACAATATAGATGACCCGATGCAGTTCCCCAAAGAGCCAGGCAAAAGCTATCCCAGGTCAGTAGCACAGGTGCCAACAGAAAAGCTGGAAGGGCTGAGCCGCACTTTGTTCATAGCAGCGCCATTGCTGAAAGAAGACTCAAACCTGGTATTACATAATATTCGTGTGGCCGATTATTACCGTCACCAGATCTTGAATCTGCTGAATCCCCAAAGCCAATCTTATATTAAGCCGCAGGAAAAAGGGGGCGGCCCCAGCCAGATCCTTGTAGAGTTTGGCGCTTTGGCAGTTTCTCTGTTTTATGCTCCTGAAGTGCTGTTCGACCCTTTAAGCAAAGAGCAAAAAGATCTCCTGGCACATACTATGCTAAGCTATGGCGATGGTAAAACAGTGGGCTCCAACTGGAAGTTCTTTAACATTTTTGTGTTGAGCTTCTTTAAAATGAAGGGCTATGCTGTCAACGAAAAGCTGCTGGTTGAATACCTGGATAAATCATTGGAGCATTACCGCGGCAGCGGCTGGTACAACGATGCGCCTGCTTATGATTATTACAGCATGTGGGCTTTCCAGATGTATGGTCCGCTATGGACAGAATATTTTGGGAAGAAATATTATCCTGTATATGCTGAAAAGTTCCTTAAAAACTTTGATGATCTGAAAGCCACCTATCCCTATATGTTCAGCAAAGACGGGGAAATGATTGTATGGGGAAGAAGCATGACCTACAGGATCGGTTCTGTGGTACCTTTTGCTTTGATGGGGTTACAAAATGATCCCAAAGTGAATTATGGCTGGATGCGGAGGATTGCGTCCGGCGTAATGAAGCAGTTTTTAACCCATCCTGATTTTTTAAAAGATAATGTTCCCACGCTTGGTGTGTATGGTTCTTTTGAACCAGCGGTGCAACCTTATAGTTGCCGGGGAAGTGTTTACTGGATGGGCAAGGCTTTTTTTGCATTGATGTTACCCAAAGACAGTCCTTTCTGGACGGCAACGGAGAATGACGGGGCCTGGGATACGGAAATGAAGAAAGGCCGGGTGTATAACCATTTTGCTGATACGGCCAATATATTGGTTACCGATTATCCCAATATCGGTGCTTCGGAAATACGTGCCTGGTGCAAGGTAAAACTGATTGGGGCCTGGGAAACCTTCCGCGCCAGCGAAAATTACAACAGGCTTTCTTATAACAGCGCTTTCCCCTGGCAGGCAGATAGCGTGGAAGGTGTGATCTCTATGAATTATATTATTAAGAATGCAAAGAATGAATGGGAGCCTTTACGTTTGTATGATTTCAAAAACTTTGATAACGGTATTTATTACAGGGAAGCAGTATTGGAAACAAATCCCCATATAAAATTGAAGTTGGCCGATATGCCCCTTCCCAACGGGATATTAAGAATAGATAAAGTAGGCGCCGATGTAGCAACAGAGCTGCGGCTGGGCCATTATGCCTTACCTGACTTAAAGGGAGCCATTAAAACAACGAAGAAAAAAGTGAAAGGGAAGGATGTGGTTATTATTGATAACGGCATATACCAGTTGGCCATGATCAATTATGAAGGCTGGGATAAGATATATGATGTTGATACCAGGCGCGTACATCCGCAGAGCGAGCATAGCCGTGTAGTAAATGTTTCTGGTAAACTGGATGCAGGAAAGGAACATACTTATATAACATTGATGCTTTGGAAACGGTCGGGAGAAAAATGGAAAAAAGATGAGCTGGTGCCGGTTAATAAAATAATAGACAATAAGGGTTCTTTGAAGGTTTTTCTCAAAAGGGATGGAATTAGAGAGATTGTTTATTAAGCCGAGGGTTGCTATATACTGTGACAATGTTATCTGCCAGGTATTTTTGTAAATTGCTGGAACACGAAAAAATATGATTCGTCAGGAACAGGCATGAACCCAAAGGTTCATATATTTATAGAGTGATGCGGCCTTTAAAAGGTATTCGACCCTTCAAGTCGGAAAAAGGAAGGAAATAAAACCAATATAATCCTTCTGCCGGGTACATTTTTGTAGATATATATACCAATTGAGATGTGCCCACAATTGGATTAGGAATTTAATATGTTTGTAAATACACTTTGCTATATTTTTAAATCATAAAGTTGTTAAATGAAAAAAATAGTTTTGTTAGTCCTGGCTTACAGCAGCCTTATTAGTAGTGTTTATGGCCAAACTAAACCTGATTGGGAGAACCCCGAAGTATTTGCTATTAATAAAGAAGATACACGAGCTACGGCATTGCCTTATGCAACAGAGGCGCAGGCCGCAGTTAACGGCTATAAGGGATCGCCTTATTATCAATCATTGAATGGTAACTGGCAGTTTTACTGGACGGATAAAATAGCCGATGTACCTGCCGGTTTTTTTGAAGAGGGCTACAATGTTACCAGTGTTGCATCACCTAAGAAAGGAACTCCTAACCAGATTTCCGGTCAATCAGGCTGGACCCTGATGCCGGTACCCGGCAACTGGGAATTTAATGGCTACGGTATTCCCATGTATGTTAATACCGGCTTTGGCTTCCCTAAAAACCCTCCTTTCATTAACAGGGATGATTCTCCAACCGGCGCTTACCGGCATGAGTTTGATATACCCCAAAGCTGGGACGGCAGGAAAGTATTTCTTCATTTTGAAGGGGGGACCAACTCTATGTATGTATGGGTGAATGGTAAAAAAGTGGGTTATACGGAGAATGCCAAAAGCCCTGCTGAATTTGATATCACTCCCTATATACGCCCCGGAAAAAACTTATTGGCCTGCGAAGTACATAAGTTCAGCGATGGCACGTATTTGGAAGACCAGGATATGTGGCGCCTGGGCGGCATCAACAGGAATGTATACCTGTACAGCACCGCGCAAACACGCATCCTGGATTTTTTCTCTCATGCCGATCTGGACGCAAAGTATAAAAACGGGTTGTTCAGTACTGATGTAAAAATTAAAAACTATAGCAATAATACCGCTGCACAAACTGTTGAAGTAAGTATCCTGGATAAAGCGGGCAAAAAAGTATTTACACAAACAAAAAAAATCAATGTTGCTCCAAACAGTACAGACTCTTTATGGTTTGAAGGCACAGTAAAATCACCGTTGCAGTGGACTGCCGAAACACCCAACCTGTACAATATGCTGATCACTCTAAAAGATGGTAAAAACAACATCGTTGAAGCTACTTCACACCGTATCGGTTTTAGAAAAGTGGAGATCAAAGACGGGCAGGTATTCATCAACGGGAAGAAAGTGTATTTTAAAGGAGTGAACCTGCATGAGTTCAATACCAATACCGGGCAGGTGGTAGATGAAACTGTTATGTTGCGGAACATACAGCTGTTCAAGGAGCTGAACATTAATGCTGTTCGTACTTCTCACTACCCACAGCAGCCTTTGTGGTATAAATTATGTGATGAATACGGTATTTATTTAGTTGATGAAACCAACCTCGAATCGCATGGCCTGGGTTATGGCCCTGATAATGTTTCTAATTTTCCTGAATGGCAGGAAGCGCACCTGGATCGTGTAAAACGTTTAATCGAAAGAGATAAGAACCATGCGTCTGTTATCTTCTGGTCTTTAGGTAACGAAGCCAGCAACGGCAAGGCTTTCTTTACCATGTATGACTGGGCAAAGGCCAGGGATAAAAGCCGACCGGTGCAGTACGAGCAGGCTTACCAGAGAGACAGGAACACCGATATTATCTGCCACATGTATCCCTCCTGGGGAGATATGCTGCGCGATGCGAAAAAAGACCTGGGCCGCCCTTATATCATGTGCGAGTACGCCCACGCCATGGGTAACAGCATGGGCAACTTCCAGGAATATTGGGATTTGATGCGCACCAGTAAAAACATGCAGGGCGGCTTTATCTGGGAGTGGTATAACCACGGTTATAAAACCAAAGATGAGCAGGGCCGTGAGTATTGGGCTTATGGTGGCGATCTGTACGGTTATAATAAGCTGAATGATGGCAACTTCTGTATGGACGGTATCATTTCACCCGACCAGCAATACCTGCCTCATACGCATATTGTCAAAAAAGTATATCAGAATATATTATTTGAAGCAAAAGAGGTAAACAATGGTGTTATAACCGTTATCAACGATTTTAAGTTTATTCCTGTTACACCGAAAGATTATACTTTTAAATGGGTGCTATTGAAGAATGGTGAAACGGCTGCTACCGGCAACTTTGATGTTACTATTGCAGCCGATTCAAGGAAGGATGTAAAGCTGAACCTTCCCGGAATAAACGCAGCGCCCGGAACAGAATACTATTTGCAGGTATATGCTTATACTAAAAACGCTACACAGTTTTTACCGACAGGATTTGAAACAGCTAAAGGTGAATTTGCATTCAATAATAACAGCTACTTTGCTGCTGCAAAGGACAATGGAAGCAATGTAGAAAAGAAAGAAGAAGGTGATAAGCTAACACTTTCTGCTAACGGTGTCTCTTACGAGTTCTATAAGAACGGGCGCGGACTTGCGTCCATCAACAGTTCTATCGGTTGGTTATTTGGAAAACTTCCCAAAGTCAATTTCTGGCGTGCCCCAACCGATAATGATTTTGGCTCGGGGGAGCAATATCATCTTCGCTTATGGGATGCCGCTTCTCATGCTCAGAGAACCACTTTTAAAGGTATGAATGATAAGGAGGGTACTGTTACTATAAATTATGAGATCAAACCTGCCGGGGTAGATGCAGTGGTGAGCGTAGCTTATACAGTTAATAAAGACGGCAGTCTTACCATTGCTTCTCATTATAAGGCGTCAGCCGATGATCTGCCTGAAATGATGCGCTTTGGTATGAATATGGAGCTGTCTAAGCACTTCAATAATTTTACCTGGTACGGCCGCGGGCCCTGGGAAAATTATGTGGACAGGAAGGAAGATGCGTTCATGGGCATCTGGAAGGGTAACGTGGAAGACCAGGCATTCCCTTACTATCGTCCGCAGGAAGCCGGTAACAAAACAGATGTGCGCTGGTTTACACTTACCGATAAAGATGGAAAAGGCATACGTGTTACAGGGGCACAGCCACTTCATGTAAGCGCCACCAATTACCGTACCGAAGACTGGGATCCCGGTACCACCAAAAAGCAACAGCATCCTTCAGATGTAAAACCCGTGGATAGGGTGGTGCTCAATGTGGATTTATTCCAGCGTGGCGTAGCCGGGTTAAACTCCTGGGGTGCTAAACCTCTAGACCAGTATCGTTTCCGGGAAAAAGAATATAAGTATTCGTATACCATTAGCATTATAAAATAAGAGTGATGTGATCCGAATAGCCGGTAAAAGCATCTAAGATTTTTTGCCAGTAGGCATTACAGGGTTTTCATGCCCGGTAATGATCATGTAACCATTGAATAAGAAAAACAAAAATGAAGCAGCTCATTATTAGTACAATCCTGATTTTATTCGTATCAATAAATTCTTATGCAGAAGATATATCAATTACCAGTCCCGATAAGAATCTGAAATTAACGGTCTTTTTAAATCATTCAGGAGCGATTTACTATGATGTTTCGTATAAAAATAAACGGATACTGGAGCACTCTCCTTTAGGCATGATAACCGATGTTAGTGATTTTAGTAAAGGTCTGGTTTTTGTGGACAGGAAAGAATCCGTTATCAATAAAACATATACCGAAACCCGGATAAAAAAAAGCCGGGTAAACTATCAGGCAACTGAACTGGTTACTACCTACCAGACTTCTAAAAAGGAGAAAATAAGTGTCGTTTTTCGTGTAAGTAATAATGATATTGCCATAAAATACATACTGCCGGGAAACGGGGAAGCAGCAGCTTGCGTAATTGAAAAAGAATTGACAGGATTTAAATTTCCGGAATTTACTACAACTTTTTTAACGCCACAAGCCTCCCCGATGATTGGGTGGAAGAGAACCAAGCCCAGTTATGAAGAAGAATATGTGCCTGATGAGGCGATCGGAACACCGTCAAAATATAGAGTGGGTTATACTTTTCCCGGACTTTTTCATGTGGGGAATAATGGTTGGGCCTTAATTTCAGAAACAGGGGTAAGCAGTACGTATTGCGGGTCAAAATTAAGTGAAGGAACAAAAGATGGATTGTACACCATTGCCTTTCCTGAGCCGGGTGAAAACAACGGGATTGGGACCTCAAAGCCTGCTATTGCTTTACCGGGCGAAACGCCCTGGCGCACCATTACCGTTGGGGATAACCTGAAGCCGGTTGTTGAAACTACTGTTCCTTTTGATGTGGTTGAACCGTTATACGAACCGTCAACGGGATATAAGTTTGGACGAGGCACATGGAGCTGGATCATGTGGCAGGATAACAGTATGAATTATGAGGATCAGGTTACTTATATTAACCTTGCCGCTGAACTGGGATACGAGTATATCTTAATAGATGCATTTTGGGATACACAGATAGGGTATGAACGAATGTCCGAACTGATAAAATATGCCCGGTCAAAAGGCGTAGGGGTTTTTCTTTGGTATAACTCCAACGGATATTGGAACAATACACTTCAGGGTCCTAAACATAAAATGGATAATGCTATCGCCCGTAAAAAAGAAATGAAGTGGTTAAAGGAAAACGGAGTAAAAGGGCTGAAAGTGGATTTTTTTGGAGGAGATAAGCAGGAAACCATAAGATTGTATGAAGAAATACTTTCCGACGCGAACGATTATGGGTTGATGGTTATATTCCATGGTTGTACGTTGCCAAGGGGTTGGGAGCGTATGTACCCCAACTATGTAGGAAGCGAGGCGGTACTGGCTTCAGAAAATTTGATTTTTACGCAATACGCTAATGACAATGAAGCCTGTAATGCCAGTTTACATCCGTTCATACGCAATACGGTTGGAGGCATGGAGTTTGGCCCTGTTCTGCTCAATAAACGCCATAACAGAAATAATAATGGGGGGAACACAAGAAAAACAACAGATATTTTCCAGTTAGCAACAGCTGTATTATTTCAAAATCCGGTTCAGATGTTTGCGATTGCGCCAAATAACCTTGATGAATTTCCAGATTTTGTAATTGACTTTATGAAAAATGTTCCTTCAACATGGGACGAAACGGTATTCATTGATGGCTACCCCGGAAAATACTGTATCCTGGCTAGGCGTAACGGGAGCCAATGGTATATTGCAGGTATAAATGCTGAAAAGCAAGCTAAAAAGATTGAAGTAACACTTCCTATGTTAGCCGGATCAAAACTGTCTCTTTACTCGGATAAACAGGATCGTAGCCCGGATCTAAAACAGGTAAGTTTGAATAAGAATGGGAAAATTTTATTGACTATCCAACCGCAGGGAGGAGTAATATTAGTAAATAATTAAAGTATTCGCAATACAGGTTCTGGGGGAACGGAGGGCTGCAGCTCCCGTAAAATGTCTTTTTAATTCGTCCAGATAAAGTCCATTTTCGGAACGCTCATGGATCTGTCAATGACATTCCTTTCTAATTCCAGGATAGACCTTAAGGCTTTAAAGTCTATTTTATGCGTATCATCGCCCGTTTTGTGATAATCGGGGTGTCCGCCGGTATGAAAAAATAAAACGGGAACATTCTTTTTGTAAAACGAGGTCTGGTCTGAGCCTCCGTTGCCGTCCTTGCTTGTATAGAACTTTATGTCTGATGTAACACCTTTAAAAATTTCAGGAAAATAAGAGCTGGTGCCATACCCAATCACAGCTACGCCGTTATCAGGATTGTATCTGCCAATCATATCCATATTCAGCATCCAATGGATCTTGTCCAGGGGCACAGTCGGGTTTTCCACAAAATATTTTGAACCTACAAGCCCTAATTCTTCTGCTCCAAAGGCAATGAAAAGTAAATTAAAAGGTTCTTTAGTTTTATTTTTAGTGTAATATTTGGCAAGTTCCAGCAGCCCTGCCGTTCCCGAGGCATTATCATCTGCACCGTTATGAATTTTTCCAATATTCAGAGAATCCTTGCTATTGCCCAGGTCTCCATACCCGATATGATCATAATGAGCCCCGATAACGATGCTATATGCAGCGCCGTTATCTAAAAACCCGATGATATTATCTGCTTTCCTGATGCTGTCAGTAACCACCACTCTTTTTACTTTAGCTTCAAAGCCCTGGCGAAACCCGTTTTCTCCCATAGGAGTGAGCCCGTATTTTTTGAATTGCTTTTCAATATATGTTGCCGCCATTTCAACTTCCTTGCTTCCCGTTTGGCGTCCTTTCATTTTGTCTGAAGCCAGATAGCTGATATGCTTTTTCAGGCTCTTCTCAGAGATCTGGGCATTTACAATGGAGAAGGAAAGTAAAAAAATAAGTAAGAAGTATTTATTCATAATACAAAATAGATGATTTATCACCTAAAATCAAACCTTTTTGTTACTTGTACTAATTCCAGTTGTAAATGTGCTCGCCCTTGTAGGTTTCAATACTGATGTTCATGTCGCCAAAATATGTTTTTGCGAGTTGTTTTATTTGGCTTTTAAAAGATGCTTCATCGCCTGTAAATTGAAAGATGAATTTTTTGGAGAAATGATATCCTGAAGTTTCTGTATGGGTTACAATGTTCCCGTTTTTATCAATTTCATAAAAAAAGTAATGACCCGGTGTTTGTTTGCGAAAGTCGGCACCTAATACGGATGCTTTTTCCAGAAACTCATTTACTTTATTACCCGTGCCTGCAGAGTGATAACCAATCGTTCCCCAATACGTGTTGGGAGGTACCCTTCTTGTGGTTTGTCTGAGGATATCAATGCCCCTGGTTTTTTCAAACAGGATATCTACTTTTTCATCTGATATAACAAGTGTTCCGGTATTGGAAAATTTTCCGTTATGTAACCCGATCTCATAAGTACCGTTTTCTGAGGGCAGGTTGACTCCAGTCCTGGCCGGGCCGATTGCCGTAAGGCAGAACTCAGTCTCTACTACTTTTGTAAAAGTTACGCTCAGCCTGTTATTTTCAAATTTTTCTTCTGTTAATATAGGATAATTGATGCAGGGGTACGCCTTTTCTGTTATGCAAAGCAGGTAAGGCTGCCTGGATGTTGCGCTTAATTCTTCCCTGAATTCAATCTTTATATTTGAGTCAATAGGGTTCGATGACAGATCAACCCTGTTCTTATTGCATGAAATAAAAGATATTGTGGCAAAGAGCAATATTAATTTCTTCATAAAACATGTTTTAACTTATAAGACGAAAGAATTTTCGGAAACGCTACATTTGTCCCGGCTTTTTAATCCGGCAGGGTTGTCCGGATCAAAGAAATGGTTAGCAATAATCATAATCTCTTTCCTCTAATTTTGGCACATTAAATTTCTAAGCATGGCTATGACCTGGAATAATTGCTTCTCTTCCAAACGGTATGGGATGGAGAGCACCACAACTGATATACGAAGCGATTTTGAAAGAGATTGGGACCGCATCATCTTCTCAAGCCCTTTCAGGCGGCTGCAAAATAAAACGCAGGTGTTCCCTTTGCCTGAAGAGATTTTTGTACATAACCGCCTTACTCATTCCCTGGAAGTAGCCAGTGTGGGTCGCTCCTTAGGAGGCCTGATAGGAGAGCGGATGGGTGAGCTGGATGAAGTAAAGAAAGATCAAAAGGCCTTCACGTTTTATACCAGCGACCTGAAATATGTAATAGCAGCAGCCTGCATCGCGCATGATCTGGGCAACCCGGCGTTCGGGCACTCCGGAGAAGATGCCATTTCAAAATATTTCAGGAGAAGAGATACTTCAGATCCCGAAGACATGGCGTTTAAGCAGCTTTTCAGTGAGGCCCAATGGAAAGACCTCACTACTTTTGAAGGCAATGCCAATGCGCTGCGCATTTTAACCATGCATCAGAATGGCAGGGCCGAAGGAGGGTTCCGGCTTACTTACAGCACTCTGGGATCTGTTATTAAATATCCCTGCGAATCGAGTGCCGCTGCTAAAGGATTTGTTCACCGGAAGAAGTACGGATATTTTAATATGGATGAACCGGTATTCCGGAGCATAGCAAAAGAGCTGAATATGATTCCCGATGATACCGATGGAGTAGTGGTGTTCAGGCGCCATCCCTTTGTATTTATTGTAGAAGCAGCAGATGATATATGCTATAATATTATTGATTTTGAAGATGCCCACCGGCTGGGTCTTTTAAGCTATGAAGAAGTGCATGACATCCTGCTCTCTGTTATTCAGCACCACCCTGACAGTATAGACCGGGTGAAAAAAATGGCAGCCAGCCTGCGTGGCGATGCCAATGAGTCAATAGCTTATCTGAGGGCCAAAGCTATTAATACCTTAACGTATAAATGCAGTGATGTGTTCTGGCATAACCGGGAGGCTATACTTTCAGGCACCTTCAATAAAAGCCTGATGGATGCAATACCCGGAATGCAGGACGTATTGGACAAGATCAGTAAAATATCGGTGAATAAGATCTATAACGCTAAAAAGGTAATAGAACTGGAAATAGCAGGTTACCGCATCATGTCCGGGCTGGTAGAAGACTTTGTTACTGCAGCTTTAACACCAAAGGAGAAAAGAGACAAAGAGCATCAGAAAATACTGGCGTTGCTCCCCAGCCAGTTTATATTTGATGAAGCAGGAACCCCTTATGAAAAAACGATGCACATACTCGATTTTATATCGGGCATGACAGATGTATATGCGCTCAAGTTATACAGAAAGCTCAGGGGTATTGATATATAAGCACTATGCTACAAAATAAAAAAGGGAGAAGATAAGACTACCCTCTCCGATTGTTTTACATGAGAAAAAAAATTGTCAGGCTGTGGCTATAGCCACCGGTACACCGCAGCCTATTTATCTGCTCTTTTATATTTTGATACCACTTCGGTTTCGCCCATATTATTGGCATTAATGTGTGTATAGGTTTTTTCATCCCTCAATACAATTCTGTAGTGTACACCATACTGATTTGCCACTTCTGTTACACCAAACACTTCTTTGCCTTTGTATGTTTTCTTCACGCTGTAAAGAACATTTTCCGGCAGCTCTTCTTCACTGTAATAACGGATGGTTTGCACCAGGTTGCCTTTTGCGTCAAACATGGCGCGGGTTTTAATATTATCGGCAACAAAGAAGGCATTGTATTGCCTGCCTGTATTGCTCCAGCTTACATTATCTGCATCTTTGAATATTGTGTAGAATGTCTTTTGTGCTTTTTCGCTTACTGGTTCCTTAGAAGCTGCAGAGGCACTAAAGGTAAGAGATAACATAACGGCTGCGGAAAGAATTAAATTTTTCATTTTAAATTAATTTTTAAATATTAAGTTGTGTTATTGTATTTGTTTCACAAACATACGCCCGGTGCATGCTGTAAGGCAAGAGGATAATGGTGAACCGTATTAAAATAGCCGGTGAACCGCAATTTTTAACGGGTGAAAAGCATAGCGGTAATGCAACCTTTTCACACATTGTGTTTACTTCCTTGCTTACATACATTAGTCGTACAAGAAAGTAAAATGTTACACCTTGTAGAAAATAAAACAGGGAAAGGCTAAGAATATAGTTATGTAAAAGGGAGGGTATTACATTAAAGGTGTTGCGGTGCTGTTCCTGTAATATTCTATTTTATAGAGGAACATGGTGGCCATTTTTTCACCGCGCCATTGGGCTTCATCGGCTTTTGGGCCGGTAAAATGATCATGAAGGGTAGCACGCCAGGTTTCAAGCCATGCGTCAAAATGTTCTTTTGCTACAGGTAGTTTGGCGTGGGGCGGGAAAGGGCTGCCAAAATAAGTATGGTCTTCCAGTAAAACTGTTTGCCAGAAGCGATACATTTTTTCCAGGTGTTCGGGCCATCGGTTTTGTATTACTCCGTTAAAGATAGGGCCCAGCAGCTCGTGCTCCCTTATCTTGCCATAGAAGCTGTTCACTAACAGTTTGATGTCTTCTATATTTTCAATATCCTTATGAACACTCATAAAAACGCGCTTTCGGGGCAAAGGTAGATCAAATCTTCAAAATAAAAGATATTTTTATCTTTTATTTTGAATCCTCACTGTTACCGGCTTCAAGCCTGCGTTTACTTTTCATGTATTTATTATACACAATTTCCTGCATAGGTTTTCCTGCAACCTTGCTTTCCAGCCACGAAATAATATCAAGATAAGCCAGTGAACGGGTTTCAAAACGGTTACCTTCCAGGTGCTTTACTTTTTGCAGTACCTGTTCAAATTCAGGCTTCAGTTGCCTGCCCGTAAACTTGAAGGAATTACGTAAAAACCGGAACATTTCCTGCTCAATGATAGTGAGGTTTTTCATGCGCGACATATACCGGAAAACTGAGCGGGTCAGCGATTCCATTAATTCCAGGTTGCCCAGCTCGTAATGGGCCAGCAGGTGCATCAGCCGGGCATAGCATTGCAGGTCTGTACGCAGATCAGAAGAGTCATTAATGATCTTTTGCAGGTAGTCAATGCAGGTGCTGTAATCTCCTGCCAGGTAATATAGCAGGGCTATTTTATAATTCAGCACCATTACCCGGTGCCTGTCCAGGAACAGGTCATATTCCTGTATCTTTTCCTCAATCTGCGGGATCTCTTTAATACCCTCTTCGCATAAACCGGTTATATTATAAAAGTTGATTTTGGCTCCCGCTATATAAACAAAGGACTGAACAGTGAAGTTCTCATTATCCTGCACGCGCTTGGTTTGTGAAAATGCCTCAAATTCTTTCAGCACCCTTTTCAGCGCTGCATAGTTCCTGAGGTCAAAATGGGCATTCAGCAGGTTATGGTATCCCTTGATGAAGTGCCCGGTTTCTACCCTTTTCATATTGGGCTTCTCTTCAAAAAGATCAACCCATTTACGGGAGTACCTGTAGTACATTAAAAAATCCTGCCGGATAAAAGCATACCAGGTATAGCTTTGGTAATAATATAACCTTTCGTAAAAGCCTTCCTGCTGTGCCGACCCTGAAGGCAGGGATTGCCGGAAGAACTTTTTCACCTTATCTTCCTCGTCCTCGTTCCGGGCATGACCATTAGCAATAAAAAAGCCGTACATCTGCAGCGAAAGATTGGACAACCTGGTGATCATATCCAGCTTCATGTTTGCCTCATTCGCTTCTTCAGAAAGCTCGTCAATACGGGTCTTAAAGGTATCGGTTACGTTGAGGGCCTCAATTCTTTTCTCCAGCGAGAGCAGCAGCGGTAAAAAGAAAAATTTCTGGTTAAGCTTTGCTACTTCCTTGGCTTTGTCAATAGCCCTGAGGCTTTGAAAAAAAAGGCCTTTTTTATAAAGTATATGAGCCGAATCAAAAAGCTCGTTCAACTGCAGATCCAGGCTGTCATTACTCTTTAGCAACCTCAGGCTGGCCAAAAGCTCTTTATATAAATGCGATTTTAAATTAGACAGCTGGGGTTTGGTAACGTCTTTTAGTTTTTTCAGAAGAACTTTCTCATCGTAAGTGTCCATTTTATCCAATACATCAAACAGTTTGATGATCTTAAGGTCTTCGTTGCCCGAACTGCGGGTTATATAAAGCTTAAAGTGTCTTTTTTCTGCTTTTTCTAATGAGCGGATCAGTTGAAATAGTATATCGCTTGGCTTTTTCGGCATTAAAACAAAAATAAACCTAATAATAAAAAAAACAAGAAATATCCTTAGATATAACTTAAAAATAACAGGCAAGTTATTGTAAAAGAACGGTTTTTGATAGTAAAAACAGCGTTTGGCATCCTGTAAATAGAGAAAATTGGTATATATAAACAAAAAAGTATGTATTATATTCGTATTGTGATTAAGGAAATTGAAGGGTAAGGGTCAAAAAGAGATTTTATTAAGATTTTTCATATGGCAAGCAATCGTTAGAGGTCAATCCGTTTCTACGGAAGGGCCTTTTTTCTTTTTAGCCTGTTTCTCCTTATCGGAAAACAAAAAAGCGATGGAAAAATCCACCGCTTCAGCGATATAGCAAAGCTGCTGTTCTTATTTCGGATCAAGCGCCATTTTGATCCTGTCCTGTAAATCCAGTAAATGATTTTTAGATGCTGCATCGCCGTAGCTGTTAGCTGCGCTGCGGATCTCCCCGGCAAGGATGCGCAGCTGGCCCTTCACCACCGATACAACATCAATTGTGGCAGGGTTAACATAGCTGCTGCCCGCTTTGTTTGCAGCTTCCTGGTTGGGCTTCGGAGGAACAGAAAGCGTTATCAGTTTTTCTACCAGGGCTTTTTGCAGTTGCCTGCGGTATAAATCAATCGCTTTACGGGAAGCCAGTTCAGAAAATATTGATTTCCTCAAGTCGCCCAGCATTTCATGGGGACTATAGGCTTTGGAGCCCTCCTCGGCTTCAAACCTGCTCAACCTGTATAGAGTACCTGCATCAACCGTGCCTGATAAGGCTCTATCCTGAACCCAGGCCAGGATGGATAACGGATTTTGACCGGTTAATGCGGTATAATTTTGCTTAAGAAGCCAGGTAGGTGTAGCAAAAACATTGTTTTGCAGCCAGCTCATTGCTTCCTTCTGCTTTGATTTGGGCGTGAACTGGTATACGGGTCCCTTTTGCTCGATGCGTTTAGGAGTACGTTCCAACCCCCCGATATTTCCGGTTACGTGGCCTATATACCTCCTGAACTGGCCGGCAATTTCGCCATAAATCGTTCCCAGGCTGGCAAAATCCTTGTTGCTTTGATGGGTGTATTGGGGAATATTTTCAATAATTCTTTTCAGGTTTTTGATACCATAGCTGCCGGCCTTCATTGCATTATCGCCCAGGTCTTCCGTCTGGCTTCTCGGGTCATCCCGGTAGCCCTCGCCATCGCCCCACCAGAGGCGTGGGTTTTTTAATCTATCCATTGTGATTTTATTCAGCAAGGGCACTTCCTGGTCGGCGTTTTTAACTTCAGGATACCAGCGGTAACCCCACTCAATGGCCCAGGTATCATAATCGCCGATACGGGGAAACAGTCCCTTTTCCGAAATATTGTCTTCAGGCTGTGCCACATAGTTAAAACGTGCGTAGTCCATGATAGAAGGCGTATGCCCGTTAGCTTCAACCCAGGCTTTGTCCCTCAGTTTTTCTACAGGAACGGTAGAAGAAGAGCCGAAATTGTGCCTCAGCCCCAGAGTATGCCCCACTTCGTGGCTGCTTACAAAGCGGATCAGCTGCCCCATCAGCTCATCATCAAACTCCATTTTGCGCGCTTTGGGATCAACGGCAGCGGTTTGAACCATATACCAGTTGCGTACCAGGCTCATAACATTATGATACCAGTTGATATGACTTTCCATGATCTCCCCGCTACGCGGATCGTGCACATGAGGGCCGCTGGCATTAGGAATATCAGAAGGCTTATAGATAATAGCGCTGTTTCGCGCGTCTTCCAGGCTAAAAGTACTATCTTCTTCATAGGTTGGTGCTATTTTTCCTACAATGGCATTTTTAAATCCTGCTTTTTCAAAAGCCACCTGCCAGTCGTTTACGCCCTGTATCAGGTAAGGCACCCATTTTTTGGGAGTAGTAGGATCTATATAATAAACGATCTGCTTTTTAGGCTCTACCAGCTCGCCGCGTTTATATTTTTCAATATCCTCGTCTTTCGGTTCCAGCCTGTAACGGGCAATGTAGCGGTACTGGTCAATCCCCTGTGGGTTTAAGTCAAAATCGGTGATCGTTTGCGTAGTAAAATACCCCACCCTGTCATCAAAATACCGGGGCTGCATAGGCACTTTTGGCAGCAGCACCATAGAAGTGTTCAGTTCAAATGTAAGTGGTGTGCTTACCGCGTAGGGGTTGGGAGGCGTGCCGGGAGGAGTTACCGGCGTGTACATGTAGGTTTTAACTGTTTTCACCTCTATGTTGGCCGGAAATGCCTTAGCCTGCAATATGTATGATTTATCAGATTGAATGGCGCCTATTCCCAGCATCTTTTTAATGACCGGTGAAAAGAAAAGGTAGTCGTTATCACCGTTCATATAGTCTGTTACTTCAATCACTGCACCGTTATTGCCGGGCGCCCAGGCTTTCACTTCAAAAGAAGCGCCGATAGGCTGAATATTACTGTTCATCACATTATGGTACATACCATCTGTACTGTCGCGGCCAATTTCCCGGAACGAAGTGCGTTTTAAATAGATCCTGTTATTAGGGCCTTTTTCAAAACGGATTGTATTGGAGTTGATCTGGTCTCCTGCATAGCTGGCGCCGGTTCTGAAACCGGCAGCGGCTTTGGAAAGGCGTGCTACCACTAATATATCACGCTCAAACATGTCGTTGGGTATCTCGAAAAAATATTTGTCATCAATTTTGTGCAAGGTAAACATGCCTTTTGTTGTAACAGCCTTACCGGTAATAACATCCTTATACGGTTTAGGCTGGCCGGGAGGGCCAACAACCGCTTTTTTAGTAGTATCAGTTTTAGCAATTGGCGCCGGTGCAGGCTGATTTTTTTTACTCTTTCTTTGGGCCGTGGATACGGAAACCTGGAATGCCATCAGTACCAGGAAAAAAACAGTCAAAATTCTTTGCATACGTTTAATTTGGGGAATGTTTTGTTATGTGAAACCACGAATTTAATGATTTGGCTAAATAGATAACATCGTTTTTGGATGAGCGGTAAATAATAAAGTCAGGAGTCGGAAAGTCAGGAAGTCGGAAGAGTTGAACGTACCTCATCCGACGTAAGCCGCAAATGATCAACCCGGCCCCGGTTAAGGGTACGAGCCCGGGTGATTATATGATCGTATAGAAAAACTATACCTGCAATTAGCCAGTTTTCAATACGGATAATCAATATTCAGTGGTGGCTACAACAGGAAACAGGCATGTTAATCATTAACACAGGCAGGAAGCTGCATCCAACCTCCGGCCCCCGGACTTCCTGACTTTTCAGACTTTCCGTCTTGCCGACTTCTCTCTATCTTTGCAGCCCTTAAAATAATACAATGACCAGCAGTGAAATAAGACAGCAGTTTCTCGATTTTTTTAAAAGCAAAGGCCACCATATAGTTCCTTCCGCACCTATTGTTATAAAAAACGACCCTACGCTCATGTTCACCAATGCGGGCATGAACCAGTTCAAGGACTATTTCCTGGGCAATAAGCAAAGTCCACATTCCCGTGTAGCCGATACCCAGAAGTGCCTGCGCGTAAGCGGTAAACATAACGACCTGGAAGAAGTAGGCGTAGATACCTATCACCATACCATGTTTGAAATGCTGGGTAACTGGAGTTTTGGGGATTACTTTAAAAAAGAAGCGATTGAGTGGAGCTGGGAATTACTTACATTGGTTTATAAAATTGATAAAGACCGCCTGTATGTAACTGTTTTTGAGGGAGATGAAAAAGAAGGTTTGCCTTTTGATGAGGAAGCCTATGACGAATGGGCTAAATGGATAAGCCCTGAAAGGATCTTAAAAGGAAAGAAAAAAGATAATTTCTGGGAAATGGGCGATACCGGCCCCTGCGGCCCCTGTTCGGAGATACATATAGACTGCCGCCCGGAGGAAGAAAGAGCAACTGTTGATGGCAAAACACTTGTAAATGCTGATCATCCGCAGGTAATAGAAATATGGAATAATGTATTTATCCAGTTCAACAGGAAAAAAGATAGTAGCCTGGAGCCCTTGCCTGCTAAACATGTAGACACTGGTATGGGTTTTGAACGGCTGGTTCGCGTATTGCAGGGCAAAACCAGTAATTACGATACGGATGTATTTACAGGAACCATTGCTGCAATAGAAAAAATTATTGGTAAAGAATACGACTATAGCGATAGTAAAGAGGCCATCGCCTTCCGCGTTTTGGCAGATCATATACGTGCCATCAGCTTTACTATTGCCGATGGACAGTTGCCGTCCAACACAGGAGCAGGCTATGTGATCCGCCGCATTTTGCGCCGCGCCGTTCGCTATTATTATTCATACCTGGACTATAAGCAGCCTTTGCTCAGTCAACTGGTACCGGTAATAGCTGCTCAGTTTGAGCAGGTGTTCCCCGAATTAAAGCAGCAGGAAGCTTTTGTTACAAAAGTGATCAGGGAAGAGGAAGATTCCTTCCTGCGCACATTGGAAAAAGGGTTAAGGAGAATTGATGATATCATTAAGTCTGCAAGCGGAGGCCGTATAAATGGCAAAGATGCTTTTGAACTGTATGATACTTATGGTTTCCCGGCAGATCTTACCCGGCTGATCGCATCTGAAAATAATCTTACTGTAGATGAGGAGGGTTTTGAAGCCGAAATGAAACAGCAGAAAGAACGCTCCCGTGCTGCCACAGCCGTGGATACTGAAGACTGGATTTTGGTTGGGGAAGAGGTTCCTTCCCAATTTGTAGGATACGAAGACCTGAACACAGGTACAAGAGTGACCAGGTACCGTAAGGTTTCCGCAAAGGGTAAAGAGCAGTATCAACTGGTTCTGGAAAAAACACCTTTTTATGCCGAAAGCGGCGGACAAGTAGGGGATAAAGGGAAATTAATAATTAATGATGAAGAATTAATTATTACTGATACAAAGAAGGAAAATGACCTGATCATACATTTTACTGACAGGCTTCCTGAAAATATTGATCAGCCTTTAAGGGCCATTGTTGATACGGAAAAAAGGGTGTACACCACTTACAATCACACAGCAACGCACTTACTACATGCGGCTTTAAAGCAGGTGCTGGGTACGCATGTGAACCAGAAAGGCTCGCTGGTTTCTCCGGATGTGCTGCGTTTTGACGTATCGCATTTTGCAAAAATTACAGATGATGAACTGCGCCAGGTGGAACGCATTGTAAACGAAAAGATCAGGGAAAACCTGCCGGTGACAATCAGGGAAATGCCTAAAGATGAGGCTCTCAAATTGGGAGCGATGGCTTTATTTGGCGAAAAATATGGTGATGTGGTAAGAGTGGTTACAATTGATCCCCGTACCTCATCCGTCCCGCCAGTGCGGGACACCTTCTCCCCCGGAACAAGGGAAGCGGAAGCAATTCCTTTTAGTGTGGAGCTTTGCGGCGGTACCCATGTGCTGCATACCGGGATGATTGGGCTATTTGTCATTACCGGCGAATCCGCCGTTGCAGCAGGCGTGCGCCGTATTGAAGCGCTTACCGGTCCGGCTGCATTACAGTATATGTATGAGCGCCTGAACCAGAATAAAGCGCTGAATGAATTATTAAAAACCAATGACCCTATAAAAGCGGTAGAAAAGCTTATAGCGGAGAAAGCAGCGCTTGAAAAGCATGTAGAGCGCCTGGAGGCCCGTGAATTGGTGGGTATCCGCAATGAACTGTTGCATAAAGACGAGATCATTAACCAGGTGAACTTTATCGGGGATGTAGTGGAAGTAAGCAATGCCGATGCGCTGAAGAAGCTTTGTGCAGATCTGAAAAACCACCTGAAAGATTTTGCAGTGGTGCTTTGTGCCAACATTGGAGGCAAGCCGTTTGTGGCAGTAAGCATTGCAGAAAACGTGGTGGCTGCAAAAGGTCTTGATGCCGGCCAGATCATTAAACAGCACATTGCACCGTTAATTAAGGGCGGTGGCGGCGGACAAAAAACACTGGCTACTGCCGGTGGTCAGGACGCCGGTAATTTGCAGAAAGTGATAGAAGTGGTAAAAGGGCTGATTTAAATAGTTTGTTTTAGCTTATAGGCTGAAAACCTGCCTTATGCAGGCCGGGAGGCCGGTGTATAACCGTGCCTGCCTGGAAAAAGCAAAAGCAGGGCTACAACCACTTTATCTTAAACCCGCTTTCCTGTTCAGGGTGCTCAAATCCTTTATAAATATTTCCATTTTCCGTTTTTTAATTTTACTTTGGTTGATGTCTTTTTTCCGACTGATACCCGACAAGCATGATGTGTTGCAGGACCAGAACGCCCCTGAAGAAAAAGGCAGCTTCAGGCATTGGCTGTATGTAACCATTTTTCAAAACAGCACGCCTGCGGGAAAGTTATTTGATACCGGGTTGTTTATCCTTATCCTGGTCAATATTACACTGCTAATATTGGAAAGTGTTGAGTCTATAGCCATTGCATATGCTAAAGCCTTTCATGTTCTTGATTATGTTTTTATGGTGGTTTTTACTATAGAATACCTGCTGCGGCTGTATTGTGTGCGGGAGGCAAAAAGATATGCGCGAAGCTTTTATGGCGTTATTGATTTCCTGGCCATCCTTCCTTCTTACCTGGATTTTATACTGCCCAACTGGCACATGCTCATGATCATACGATCTTTCCGCTTGCTGCGGGTATTTCGTATTTTCCGCATGGTGCGTTTACTGGACGAAAGCCGGTATATGATGTTTGCATTGCTGCGTAGCTTCAGCAAGATCATGGTCTTTCTTTTTTTTATTGTGCTGCTCACTATTTTTCTCGGGTCATTAATGTATGTGATCGAGTACAAGCATAACCCGGGTTTTCACAGTATTCCCCAAAGCATTTACTGGGCAATTGTTACCATTACCACGGTTGGCTACGGCGATGTGGCGCCAATGACCGTCATAGGCAAAATTATTGCCTCGTTTATCATGATCCTGGGTTATGCTATTATAGCTGTACCCACAGGTATTATGTCGGCCTCGCTGGTTTCCAGGTACAGGGACATGGAAAATGATGACCGCGTGTGCAGCAATTGCAGCAATAAGAACCATGCTTCAGATGCTTTATTCTGTAAGAAATGCGGTGCCCCGCTCAAAACAGGAAAAGCAGATAAGTAACAGCCATCTTTGAAAGTATTTAAGAAGATATTAAACCAAGCGGATAAAAGAACACCACTCGCGCATAATGAAATATTAACACTTCCGAAACGTTTCGTATTTTTAAAATTCCCCTATCTTTGAAGTACGAAATTTGACGTAGAGAATTTAAATCCTGAAAAATGAAAAAAATACTTTTGTTAATAACAGCAGCGCTTCCGGGAATTTTATTTGCCCAGGAAAAAGAGTCGGGCAAAGATGTGGAGCGGATCATTATCACAAAAAAAGGAACCGATAACGGCAAAATGAATATTGTGGTAGACGGGGAAAATATTACCGTAAACGGAAAGCCTTTAAAGGAAGATGAGAAAGGGGATATTACTGTTAAGCGCATGAAGATTAAGGATCTTGATAATTTTAGCGGCACCCTTGACTATGGTCTTGGTGACGGACCCCGAATATTCAGAGGAAATATGTCCTATGTTCCGTTGGCAGCCAACAAAGCCATGCTGGGCGTAACCACTGAGAAAACCGAAGAGGGTGTGATTGTAAGAAGCGTGAGTGATGAAAGTGCCGCTGAAAAAGCCGGGTTAAAGGAAGGGGATATTATCACGGCAGTAAATGGCGAAAAAATAGCATCACCCGATGAATTGTCCAAATCCCTGAAAGACAAAAATCCGGGAGATAAGGTAGAGATCAGTTATACGAGAGATGGTAAAAAGGCTACTGTTACGGCAGAACTTACTAAATGGAAAGCCCCGCAGACAATGACCTTTAATGCCTCTCCTAACTTTGAGCTGAATGATATTTTGGGAAATCTTCAAAGCGAATTGGGAAACAGCAACAGGAGATGGCATATTCAGACTAACCCGAATTTCAGCATAGGCAGTGGCCCTAAACTCGGCATAAAAATACAGGATGTAGAAACAGGAGCAGGGGTTAAAGTAATTGAAGTGGAAAAAGGCTCTGATGCGGACAAGGCAGGCCTGAAAGAGGGCGATGTGATTAAAGAAGCCAACAGCACACCTGTAAATAACGCAGATGATATGATTGCCCAAACCCGGAAAAGCCGCTCAGGCTCCTCCATAAAGTTAAAAATAGATCGCAAAGGGCGCACAGAAAACATTGAGGTACAACTTCGCAAAAAAATAAAAACAGCAGATCTGTAGCGGCTATTTTAGATGAATTGAACAAAAACAGTTTTAGTTTGTTGTTTTAAATATTAGTTTTTTAATGATGCAGTGTGCTGATATTTCAGCCATTTTTAAAAGGAGTTTTGTGGTTTAGGTTTTTGAAAGCCGGTAGTTAAAACTGCCGGCTTTTCTGTTGTAAACCTATAAGGTGTTCGAAACCTTATAGGTTTACAACAAACTACTTATTTTTACAGTTTCCGATGAGTACGATAAATGATCAATACGAAATAGTGATAGGCCTTGAGGTTCATGCACAGTTACTTACGCAAAGCAAATTATTTTGTGGAGACAGCATTGCTTTTGGCGCCGAACCCAATACACATGTAAGTCCCATTACATTGGCACATCCCGGCACTTTGCCTAAGATGAACCGCCAGGCTATTGGCCATGCTATAAAAATGGGGCTGGCCTGCCATTGCGAAATAGAAAACAAAAACTATTTCGCGCGTAAAAATTATTTTTATCCAGATTTGCCCAAAGGGTACCAGATATCCCAGCATACTACACCTATCTGTAAAAACGGCTATGTAACGGTCAAAACTGCCGCAGGTGAAAAAAACATAAGGCTGAATCGTATTCACCTGGAAGAAGATGCCGGGAAAAGCCTGCATGATGTGGATGAAAACAATACCGCGGTGGATTATAACCGTGCCGGTACGCCCCTGGTAGAAATTGTTACCGAACCCGATCTCCGCAGCAGTGATGAAGCATTTGCCTATGTAAGCGAACTCAGAAAACTGGTGCGTTACCTGGGTGTATGCGACGGAAATATGGAGGAAGGCAGCATGCGTTGCGATGCCAATATCTCTGTAAGAAAAAAAGGCGATGAAAAACTGGGCACCAAAGTGGAAGTAAAAAACCTCAACTCTATCCGTAACGTAAAGCGGGCTATTGACTTTGAAGCACAGCGATTGATTAAAATGGTTGAGTCGGGAGAACCCATCAGGCAGCAAACCCGCAGCTTTGATGCCAATAACGGAACCACATTTGCCATACGGGATAAAGAAGATGC
>JASGDI010000098.1:0-11194 GCA_049841335.1 Niabella sp.
AAAAAGGTATCGAACCATTGCAATTAGCAGTGAGTGTATAAATGTTTTTGTTTATCAAAGATATTTAAACAGACAGTTATGTAGCTTTGCAGGGTATGGGCAGCATTTTCTCTTTCAAAAAATTAGCACGGAGCTTTGGGTATGCTTTTAACGGGTTGAGCCGGGCCGTCCGCTCAGAACAGAACATGAAGGTGCATATAATTGCTGCTATTGCTGCCATTACAGGCGGATTTGTTTTACGAATTTCGACCGCAGAATTTATAGCTGTTTTAATTTGTATAGGCTTAGTTATAGCTTTCGAGATGTTTAACACTGCGGTAGAAAAGCTTTCCGATTTTGTGTCAGCTGAGCGTCATACACAGATAAAAGTAATTAAAGATCTCAGTGCAGGTGCTGTACTGGTTATGGCAATCGTAGCATTTATAACAGGCTTAGTGATCTTTTTGCCTAAAATATATTCCTGCTTTATGCTAAATTAAAGGGGGAGACGGATGGTATTTATTTAGTTCAAATCTTAATGGATTGTCTGGATGTAGGGCAAATCGCCCTTTTTGTGCGTATATTTATCGCCCCAAGGCGATACAATAGGGGTATAAGGCGAGGACGCCTCACACAGCTTATTCACCAGTTATGGTCGGCATATTGTTATACAAAACGGATTCTTATTTTAGATAAACGTTCCTTGTATAATACCCATAAAGCAGCCGTTTATACCAATCATACGGGCCTGCTACGGATGTACAATCGGCATAAGTTTATTCACCAAATGTGCATAACTGTTAAAAACTAACATTACAGGATGGTAATTCGGTTGGATAAGTTTAAATTTGCGCCTCAATATTTTAAACAATAATTAAACAGGCAATGCAAAGAGTTTACAATTTCTCAGCCGGCCCTTCTGCACTTCCGGAAGAGGTTTTGAAAAAGGCACAAAGTGAAATGTTGTGCTATGGCACAAGTGGTATGAGCGTAATGGAAATGAGCCACCGCTCCAAAGACTTCATGGCCATTCTTGACTCGACAGAAAGCACATTGCGTGAACTGATGCAGGTTCCGGATAACTATAAAATATTATTTCTTCAGGGTGGGGCATCATCGCAGTTTGCAATGGTTCCTTTAAACCTGATGAATAAAAATAAAAAAGCGGATTACGTAAATACAGGCACGTGGTCTAAAAAAGCTATCAAAGAAGCAAAGCGTTACGGTACTATAAATGTGATTGCCTCTTCTGAAGATAAAATGTTCAACTATATACCGGAGCTGGATGCATCAAAATTTGATAAGGATGCTGATTATTTTCACATCACTACCAATAATACGATCTATGGTACAAGATATGCAGTATTGCCCGATACGGGTAATGTGCCCCTGGTAGGCGATATGTCTTCTGATATTCTTTCCAGGCATTATGACGTGTCTAGGTTCGGGTTGATATATGCCGGTGCGCAAAAGAATCTGGGTCCTGCAGGTGTTACCGTGGTTATCATCAGGGAAGACCTGGCGGGTAATGCTATGGACTTTACTCCAACCATGTTCAACTATAAAGAGCATATTGAAAATGGCAGTATGTACAACACGCCTCCTACTTATGGTATTTACCTGATGGGGCTTGTGCTGAACTGGCTGAAGGAAAAGGGAGGTGTAGATGTTATGGAGAAGATCAACATAGAAAAAGCGAATACGCTTTACAACTTCCTGGATGAGTCTTCCCTGTTCAAAAGCACTGTAGCCGGTAAAGACCGTTCGGTAATGAATATTCCTTTTGTTACAGGAAACGAAGAAATAGATGCCAAATTTATCAAAGAAGCTACAGCAGCAGGTTTCGTTCAGCTGAAAGGTCACCGTTCAGTAGGGGGAATGAGAGCCAGCATTTACAATGCTATTTCTCTCGAAGGCGTACAAAAGCTGGTGGACTTTATGAAGAATTTTGAAGCAGCAAATAAATAATCAGTAATTAATAATTCATAATTAATAATATTAAGCGAGTAATGGGTTATACAATAAAAACGCTAAATAAAATTGCCAAAACAGGTTTAGAGAAATTTGGAGAAAATTATATCATTGATGACAATGCAGCAGCTCCCGATGGCATATTGCTGAGAAGTGCTTCTATGCACGAAATGGAGCTGCCGGAGTCGGTTTTAAGCATCGCCCGCGCTGGTGCAGGTGTTAATAATATACCTGTTGACAGGTTTGCAGAAAGAGGTATTGTTGTTTTTAATACACCCGGTGCCAATGCCAATGCAGTAAAAGAGCTGGCTATTGCGTCTATGCTCATTTCTTCCCGGAAGATTGTCGAAGGCATTAACTGGGCTAATTCTTTAACGCAGGATGTAGTTAAAGAAGTAGAGAAAGGAAAGTCGCAGTTTGTTGGTCCGGAAATAGAAGGCAAGGTGTTAGGCGTAATTGGCCTGGGTGCTATCGGGGTATTAATTGCCAATGCTGCTACTAACCTGGGTATGGAAGTGCTGGGTTATGATCCTTATATTTCGGTAGATGCTGCGTGGGGCTTATCAAGGGCTGTAAGAAAGGCGAATGACCTTAAAACTATTTTTGAAAATGCAGATTATATAACACTGCATATGCCTTATAACTCGCAAACCAAAGGTACTTTAAACGCAGATGCCTTTGCTCAGATGAAAAAAGGCGTGCGCATCATCAACCTTTCACGCGGAGAGCTGGTGAACGATGATGATATCCTGACTGCCATCGGAAATGGAATTGTTAGCGCTTATGTTACTGATTTTCCCAACGAAAAAATGATCAACCAGCCGGGCGTTATCACCATTCCCCACCTGGGAGCTTCAACACCGGAATCAGAAGATAACTGCGCGGATATGGCAGCAAGGCAAACGAAAGTGTACCTTGAGACCGGTAATATCAGGAATTCTGTGAACTATCCTAATTGCGAAATGCCGTTATCCGGCGCTCAGCGTGTTACGGTGGCTCATAAAAACATTCCTAATATGTTAGGCCAGATATCCACAGCTTTAGCCGAATCGGGCCTTAATATCGGTGATATGATTAATAAAAGCCGTGGCGATTATGCATACACGATCATTGATCTTGAAACTGCAACTACTGAAGAAAGCCTTTCGAAAATTAAATCTATTGAAGGGGTTTTGAAAGTAAGGGTAATATAACGGTATATTTGTTTTTAAGTTGTTGAAGGGGTTGTCTCAAAAGCAGGGCAGCCTCTTTTTATTATTAAGCCTTTGCCAATGTTCTATGTCTATAGATCATACAACTAGTAACTGTCAGCTATCATCTGTCAACTTCCCTCCGTTATCAATATTCAAACTTCCGCAGCGTAGGGGCTTTAAACCAGGTAGTGATCACCACGGCTAAGGTCATGCAGCCGCCAAAAATTACAGAAGGGATAACTCCCAGGGCTCGGGACATAACGCCGCTTTCAAACTGGCCGAGCTCATTACTGCTGAGTACAAACATGCCGCTTACGCTGCTTACACGGCCCCGCATGTGGTCCGGAGTGAGCAACTGCATTACAGTACCTCTTACCACAACGCTTACGCCATCAAGCATACCGGCAAGTACCAGTACAAAAAATGAGAGCCAGAATATTTTTGAGAGTCCGAATAATATAATACAGGTGCCAAAACCGGCAACAGCAAGGAGCATTTTTCTTCCCTGTGCTTTTTTCATAGGCCGTAAAGTAAGGAGGACAACAATAAAAATGGCGCCGATATCGGTAGCTGCATTGAGCCATCCAAATCCTTTGGGACCTATTTTCAGAATATCGCTGGCAAATACCGGGATCATAGCAACGGCCCCTCCAAACAGCACCGCAAACATATCAAGCGCCATAGCCGCAAGTAAGGCCTTGGTACGAAATACAAAAGCCAGCCCTTCCCTGATGCTTTCCCAGGTTTTCTTTTCCGGAGCCTGTGTAAACCCAATCTCACTGCCTTCAACAGGCCTCTGGAAAGGAGGTTTAGGCTTTAGCTGAAACAGGAAAATAATGCTGAGAAAAACCATGCTGCTTATAACCAGTAAAGTAGAGCTGATACCAATCAAAGCGATTAAAAATCCGCCTACTGCATGGCCGGTAACCGATGCGGAAAGCCAGGTGCCCTGGTTCCAGGTAGTAGCATTCTGTAACAGGTTTCTTGGTACAATAGTGGCGATCATGGCACTGAAACAGGGACCTACAAAAGATCTCAGGATGCCTGTAAAAAAGAATACGCCATATATGAACCATGCAATATGGCTGGTATGCAGAAGTTCCTGCGCCTCGTTCGTAGAAAGTGTAAACAGGGTAAGGGCCGCAATTAAATAACCGCAAATGCCTTGCAATATCAGTCTTCTTTTATCTTTTGTATCTACACGATGGCCTGAATAAAGCGCTAAAGAAAGGGCAGGTATTACTTCTGAAAGCCCTATCAAACCAATAGCTAAAGGGTCTTTCGTTAGCTGATAGATCCACCAGCCTACAACAGTAGTGATCATGCGCATGGCCGCCACAAAAGTAAAACGGCCTATCATTAGGTTCCGGTATTCTGGTATGCGAACAGCTGCAAAAGGGTCGTTGGTAATCTGGATCTCAGTAGGAGGTGTACTTGCCATTGAGGGGCAAATTTAAAATATAGAACGTAAAGTTGAGCGTTGGAATTTGTGGCAGGAAGCCAAAAGCATAAGGCTTGATGCATAAAGCTTTCGGCTTTTTACTTTCAGTGTTTTCATTGAGCATTGAATATTAAGTGTTCGGATATTCTATACACAATCGGAAAATATTCGATAATCAAATTTCAATATATCAATATTCAATCGTAGTAAAGAGAGCTTTCAGCGTTTCGCTTTCATACCGTACATCGTAAACCGTACATCGTACATTTTACTGGATGCTGGCTACCGGAACTTGAAACCTTCTTTTACGGCAGCAAAACAGGATGTATGCCCGGTTCGTATTCCCGCTCCAGCGCGTTATAAATGATGGTAAGATGCTTATCGTTAGTTAAAAAATCGGCACCGGAGGCATCTACTAACAGCACTGGCATATTTAGTAAACGTATGTATTGCAGGTAAGTATCCTGTATGTTGGATAAATAATCGTCCGGTATATTTTGTTCGTAGTCCCTCTGGCGTTTTTTTATGTTTTCCTGCAGTTTTCGTACAGGAGCGTGCAGGTAGATCAATATTTGCGGATGAATAAGATTTTGCTGTACAATATCGAAGAGGCGCTGATAAAGCCTGAACTCATCTTCTGTAAGCGTTACTTTGGCAAAGAGTAATGATTTGGTAAAAAGGTAATCGCTTATGGTTACCTGCTGGAACATATTTTTCTGAACCAGCATTTCCTGTAACTGTTTGTAACGCTCGGCCATAAAAAAGAGCTCCAGCGGAAAAGCAAATTGTTGGGGATTTTTGTAAAACTTAGGCAGAAAGGGATTATCTGCAAAAGCTTCCAGCACCAGCCTGGCATTATAATATTTGCTAAGCTGCGTTGCCAGTGTGGTTTTGCCGGCGCCAATATTACCTTCTATGGTTATGAACTCGTATTGCAAATTAAGATGACAGTTGACAGTTTACAGATGACAGGATACCCCGGATCTGTAGCAAATATAAAGCGGAGCAGTTTGGGATTAAAGTTTTTGTTTCATTTCATCAACTTATATGGTTCCAATATTGAAACCTTTTGAAGCACTACAGACTTTAGTATTTATCTCACCTTACCTTCTTCGCATATAACGGGTCTTTGCTTTGCTTTAACAGGGTGCTTACCGGCCGATGCAGCACCGGGTGAATAAAATCACCGGCTATTTCTGCCAACGGCATTAAAACAAAATTCCTTTCTGTAATACGGGGGTGCGGAATGGTCAGTGTTTCCGTATGATGAATTTCATGGTTGAAAAATAAAATATCAATATCCATAATTCTTGCTCCGTACTTTTCCAATCTTATACGCCCCATGGCTTTCTCTATTTTATTGATAACCGCCAAAACCCCGCTGGCTGTCAGGTGAGTATGCACAAGTATCACCTGGTTGTAAAAAGACGGCTGATTTGCCAAACCCCAGGGTTCTGTTTCGTAAACCGGAGAGCTTTTTATTACTGTGCCCATATCTTTTTCGATAAGGGCCGTAGCTGTATTAAGATTTTCCATCCTGTTGCCCAGGTTGGTGCCGGTAATAAGATATGTTTCGTTCACTTTATTTTTCATAAACCATGTCAAATATCTTTATTTTTGGCGTTTATAAAGCTGGTAGCTAAAAATATTGCCGGGGTTTGCAGTGGCGATAAAACGAGCGTGGCAAGATAGATGATAGTAGCACAGGCGATGACACAATAAAAAGACCCCTGTAAAATGAAAGGTTCATGTAGTCTTTCTGGTTAGTTATCGGAGCTTTCGGCTAAAATCAATAAATGTTTACGAATGAAATCCTTCTTAAAAATTTTCCTGGCTGTTTTCCTGGCCTTGGCCGTTTTTTGTTTTGTACTATTTTTTGTTTTTGCCGGTGTAGCCGGCAGCGCCATGTCAAAATCGGCAGCGGTTATCGGTGAAAAGTCGGTGCTGGAAATAGACCTCAGCAAAACCTATGCAGAAAGGCAGCAGAAGGATTTGCAGGATGTCATTCAATCAGAATCGCTGGAAGAGACGCCTTCTTTTTTTGATGTGATCCGGTTGATTGAAAAAGCGAAAGATGATAAAAATATCAGCGGCATACTTTTAACGGCTAATGGCAATGGCAATGGGTTTGCCAACAGCGATGAGATCCGTAATGCCCTGATTGATTTTAAATCGTCAAAGAAATTTATAATGGCCTACGCGGATGTGATGCCCCAGAGAGCTTACAGCGTAGCAAATGTGGCAGATAAAATTTATGTAAGCCCCAAAGGTTTTTTTGAATGGGTAGGATTTAGTGTAAATTATATGTTTTTGAAGGGCACACTGGATAAGCTGGATATCAAACCCCAGATCTTTTATGCAGGTAAGTTTAAAAGCGCTACCGAACCGTTGCGTGTGGAAAAAATGACCGAGGCTAACAGGTTGCAGACAACTGTGTGGCTGGAGGATATTTATAATGACTTCCTGCTAAAAACAGCTGCGGAAAGAAAAACAGATACGGCTACCTTGCATAACCTTGCCAATACAGGCGCTGTACAAACCCCGGAGGATGCTGTAAAATATAAGCTGATAGACGGTGTGAAATATGATGATGAAATTAAAGATGAGATTAAAAGCCGCCTGAAAATTGATAAGGATACGAAGATCGGTTTTGTAAGCATCAGCAAATATGCTGCTGCCAATTCGGGATTTGGGGGAAAAGGCGATAAGATTGCGGTGATATATGCCACCGGCGATATTGTAGATGGAAAGGGCAAGGAAGATAATATCGGCAGCCTTAATTATATCGACCTTTTGAGAAAGGCGCGTTTGGATAAATCCATTAAGGCCATTGTGGTTCGCGTAAACTCAGGCGGAGGTAGCGCCCTGGCAAGCGAAAACATCTGGCGTGAAATGAGTCTTGCCAAAAAAGAGAAACCTTTAATGGTAAGCTTTGGCGATGTTGCAGCATCAGGCGGTTATTATATATCCGCTGCGGCAGATAGTATTTTTGCTTCAAAAAATACCATTACAGGTTCGATAGGTGTTTTTGGAGTAGTGCCTGATATGAGCGCTTTCTTTAAGAACAAGCTGGGTATAACTTTTGATGGTGTGCAAACCGGGCCCCTGGCCAATGCCGGGAACATGGATCATCCTATGACGGAGCAGGAGAAGCAATTGATCCAGGTGAGTATAGAAAAAATATATACCGATTTTAAGCAACGTGTTGCAGAAGGGCGCAAAAAAGATACTGCTTATGTTGAAACCATAGCTCAGGGAAGGGTTTGGACCGGGCTGAAGGCTAAGGAAGCCGGGCTTATAGATGCTTATGGCGGACTTAATGCGGCTATTGCTGCTGCTGCTAAAAAGGCAAAGCTGAGCGATTATAAAATAGCGGAGTATCCTAAGCCGGCAAGCTTAATAGAGCGCATCCTGGGTTTGGATAAAGCTGCTATAACGCATACAAAAATGCAGGAGCAACTGGGGCCTGATTATTACAAGGTTTACCGGCAGCTGTTAAAGGTAAAAGATATGACCAACGGGGCGCAGGCGAGGCTTCCGTTTGATTTTATTATAAAATAATTTCCGCTCAGAAATTAGAAATTTCAAATTCATAAATGTCGTATAGTCAGTCAAGGGCTTTGTGGGCGGTAACAAAAGCAAGCTTTAAAGCTATCTTCAGCCAGCCGTCCTCATTATTTTTCAGCTTTCTTTTTCCCATAGTATTTATATTGATTTTTGGCGCTTTCAGCGAGCGCCCTGCTGATCCCTTCAGGATTGCTGTTAGTCCAGTCAGCGATACTGCCAGTGCTTTGTACGATAGCATTGCAAGCAGCCCGAGGGTGAAAATAGTTGCTTACGGTAGCGACACTGCTAAAGCCTACGCCGATCTCAAAAAAGGAAACCTTGCCGCTGTAATGGACATACAGCCGGTTAAAAAAGATTCCGCTACTTACTATAAAGTACACCTTTTATCCAGCGAAGCAGGTGGTGGTAGCGTATATAACCTGATCCGTGCACTCGATTACCAGGCTTTGCAGATCGAGCTGGATGAGGCGCACAAGCTACAACGGGAATATTCATTTGTTCCAGAAATTGTTCCCGGTAAAAAATACCGGCAGATAGATTTTGTATTACCGGGACAGCTGGGCTTTTCCATTTTATTTGCCACCATGTTCGGTATATCTTTTGTTTTTTTTAATCTGCGCGAACAACTGGTATTAAAAAGGTTTTATGCTTCTCCTATAAAAAAAATAAATATCCTTATCGGCATTGGCGCCAGCCGGTTGGTGTTTCAGCTGATCAACGTTATTGTTCTGATACTTTTCGGTCATTTCTTTTTAAAGTTTACACTGGTGAACGGTGCCCTTACTTTTTTTGAAATGATCGTGCTTACTATCTATATGCTTTTCCTGCTTATGGGTGTGGGGCTTATATTCAGCAGTGTGGCCAAAACCGATACTAGTATCCCGTTGCTCATTAACTTGTTTGGCTTTCCCCAGATGCTGTTGTCGGGCACTTTTTTCTCCATCAGCGTATTTCCTCAATGGTTGCAGAACCTTTGCCAGGCATTGCCTTTAACGCAGTTTAATAATGCCATGCGGAAAATATCGTTTGAAGGTCTTCATTTGTACGATTGCTGGAAGGAGATAGGGATCTTGGGTATATGGATCATTATTATTTATATGATTGTAATAAAAGTAATGAAGTGGGAGTAGGGGAAAATGTAAAATTTTACATTCATCATCAGAGGAGACACATAAATTTAAACATATCGCCATACGGTTGAATTGGGGCTTTATCTTACCGCGTAGCGGTATTCTGTTTATAGAAAAGGTTAATTCCGAATTTAAAAGCGCTGCGTAGCTGCGCATTGTTTGTCCGGATATTTGAAGAAGCAAATTTGTACGCTCGCCCTGTATTCATCATTTTACATTTTATATTTTACATTTACCCCATGAAATTTATCAGGCTTATACTTTTAAGCGGTATTGCATTCTTTGCGCTGGCTTGCATAGTGTCCTTTTTTATTCCTTCTCATATTCGTGTTTTCAGGATGGTCAGCATAGCCAACAGTAATGACAGTGTTTTAAATAAGGTACGGGATCTGGCACAATGGAAAAACTGGTATCCGGGCTTTGAAAATGCAGATATGAAAGATGTACAGGTACAGAACGGCAGGGTAGTAAAAGCGAACATTGGTGATGTCTTGCTTTCGGTAAAAGAATCAACCGATAGTGCAGTAGTGGTAAGTATGCAGAAAGGAGCGCGTTCCGTGATCAGCGGCTGGCAGGTAAATAAAGATTACAGGAAGGATTCCCTGGCATTGCAGGGCTATATGGATTTCAATTTAAAATGGTATCCCTGGGAAAAATTCTCCAGCCTGATACTCAACAAAAGTTATGGGGATATTCTGGCGCAGGGTTTACGGAATTTAGAAAAATAGATTTGAAACCGGCCCGGCGAAGCAGTACGAGCGCTTAAATGTTTAAAATATGTTGTACAAAACACACGAATAAGAAAAATGTGATTTTTATTTTTAAAATGAGCATTAATAGCGCCTTTTGGCGCTTATTCGTGCATTTGTGGCATTGTAAATTAACATCATGAATGACCTGTTACAGCGAAAAAAAATTCGTGTGTCCGCTCTGATTGTGATACTGTTTTCATTTTGATGGGGGTGTATAAGTATAACTATGAAGTTAGCCTTCGTCAACAGTTTGTCAAGGTCACTGTGACATCAGGCAGACGTTAGTTTTTGGTCAGCCTTTCGGGGATAAGGTCCGGCAGCGCATTTGTACGCACCAATTTATCCCTTGCGATGTATATATTTGCCTTTCCCTTTCTCAACAATGATGATGCAGATGTTCGAATTTAAAAAACTATACGCTCACCTGTTATTACTATTAGCGTGCTGTTCTGCAATAGCCCAGTCGCCTGTAACCAGGTTAGGCATTGAGCAGGGATTATCTAATGAAACGGTACGTTCCATCTACCAGGATAAAAAGGGGTTCATGTGGTTTGGTACGCTGGACGGACTGAACCGTTTTGACGGATACAGTTTTAAAGTATATCACAACAGGTTCATGGATACCACTTCCCTGTTAAGCAGTGTTGTTTATGGTATTACTGAAGACAAAGCAGGTAATCTTTGGCTGGGAACACGCCTGGGCGTTTGCCGCTTGAACAGGATTACTGATAATTTTACCACTATTTTTTATAAAGATTTCTCGGGAAAGCTCATCAGGTTCGACAGGGAAGTTATTAAAACCATTAAGTGCGATACGAACAACAATATTTTAATTGCTTCTGAATTGCAGGGCCTGATCATTTGTAAAGATGCAGCTACCATTGCATTGCAAATCCCTTTTGTTGATGAAAGCACTAAAAAGAGCTACCAATACGGGGTACAGGATATCTGTTTCGATAATAAAGGGCGTACGCTGGTGTTTGTGCAGGGCAAGGGCCTTTGTGTGCTGAACTATACCACACAGCAGCTGAACCTGCTGAATAACGAAATAAAGTATGGAAGCAGTTTATTACCGGATGGGGATAGCATCTGGGTGGCTTCCAATACAGGTGTGTACAGCATTTCAGCTAAAACCAATAAAGCCATGCGGCGTTTTTCAGT
>JASGDI010000099.1:0-3551 GCA_049841335.1 Niabella sp.
CCCTGATTAATTATCAAGTGCCCCGGAACGGAGTTGAACCGTTACGACCGTTGCGGGTCACAGGATTTTAAGTCCTGCGTGTCTACCAATTCCACCACCGGGGCTTCAAAAAAAATCCTCCGCCTTACCGGGCAAGAGGACTTTTTTGGAGCGGAAGACCGGGCTCGAACCGGCCACCCCGACCTTGGCAAGGTCGTGCTCTACCAAATGAGCTACTTCCGCTTAAAAGAACTTTTGTATTGATTACCTTTACTTTATAAAGGGGATGCAAATATAAGAGGCTTTTCGTTTACAGCAAAATAATTTCCCAAAATTATTTGTACTTGGGAGTATAAAGAGTGCTCTCCTGTACATGCACTTTGGGCTTCTCAAACTTTTTAGTATACAGCTTGTAACAACCACCCCATGTCATTAAAAAGAAGCAGGCAATACTCAAATAGAATATATAGGCAGAAGCTCTTACCCAGCTCTGTCTGAAGTCGTTCTTTTCATAATTCTCAAGACTTTCCTGGTACTCCTGTTCTTTAAGTTTTTCTACATCTAATGGTTCCATGTAATATATTGTTATGATGCAAAAATAAAGGAAACAGCCTAAAAACAATCAACCCGGTAAGGCATTTTTTACGCTCATTCTATTTATCACAAACCAGTTCAGAGAACTTCTTTTTACCTTCTACAAAATGTGCCCAGGCAATATTTTTTCTGAGGTATCCATGCAAAGGGGCCTTTTTATTTTTGGGGAAGACGCTCTTCTTCTGGTCTGTCCATATCCATTTTATAAAAGATAAATGGGCCCTGAACACTGCTGCAAAGTATCCCCTGTCGCCTTTTAACAGGCTTTTAAAAGCAGAAACCGTATCCAGCAAAGCCCTTGCAGTAAGTACATACCACTTTCGCCAGCCATACATGTTTTTATAGATCATAATGTTGTTGTTGCGAAAGTTCAAATAGGTTTTTAAAGAATTGCCTTTGGGCAATGTACCTCCGCCAACATGGTACACCAATGAGGAAGGGCAGCTATAAATTTTATAGCCTGATAACTGTATGCGCCAGCACAGGTCAATCTCTTCCTGGTGTGCAAAAAAATAATCATCAAATCCACCGGCCTCATGAAAAACGGACGCACGCACACATAAAGCTGCTCCGGAAGCCCAGAATATAGGTTGCGCCCGGTTATATTGCCCCGTATCAGCTTCACAAATATCAAATACACGGCCCATTGCAAACGGGTAACCATAATGGTCCAGCCATCCTCCTGCTGCACCGGCATATTCAAAATACTCAGGCTGATGATAAGATAACAGTTTAGGCTGACAGGCAGCTATTTGTTGATCCTGCTCCAACAGGCTAATCATTGGCTCAATCCAGCCTGTAGTTACTTTCACATCCGAATTCAGTAAAATATAATAATCCGCTTCCACCTGTTTCAGTGCTATATTATATCCTTTGGCAAAGCCATAGTTATCATCAAGCTTTATAATTTCTATGGAAGGATAGGTTTCCTCCAAAAAAGATAAGGAATCATCAGCAGAGCCATTATCTGCCACAATCACCCTGTACCGGGGATACGTGGTAGTAAACAAAAACGGTAAAAATTCTTCGAGGTATTTTTTACCATTCCAGTTTAAAATAACTATTGCTACAGCGGGTTGGATTTGCATCATTCTTATAATGGCGCAAAAATAGGATAAGTTGGCAGGTTACAAACTCACTTTATATCGCTGGTTTTCCTGCTAAAATATAAATAATACAGCTGAATGAGCGCAATAGCGCCGTTACTTAAAATAATAGGCCATTTAAACCCCAGTAAAATTCCGTAAACAACAAAAAGCACACAGGCAAAAAAATTGATACTCCTGATATATTTGATGTTCCGGGGCAAAAAAGATAGTACAAGAATGAAGGTGGCCATATATCCAATCACTTCAGTGCTGTCATTCATAAAAAATGTTTTAAGTATTTTTGACCCTGCAATTGCCCGGGTTCTGTTAATTTTGTAAAAGCAACGTTTTAACAAAAAAACTAATCTAAGAAAAATAAATAGAATAAATGATGAAATTTCTGCCGTTAGTTCCAATGCTTTTTTTCACCTCCGGTTTGCTGGCCCAGACAACGGGCAGTGTTAACGTTTATAAAGATCCCCGCATTGATATATTACTAAAAAAACAGGCCGAAGCCAACGACCTTTCTACCCGTAACACTGCCAAACGCAGAACTGCCAAAGGTTACAGGCTGCTTGTAGTGAGCAGCACCAACCGTGCAGAAGCCATTGCTGCGCGTACAAAGGTACTAACCAACTTCCCGGAGCTTAAAGCCTACATGTGGTACCAGGCGCCTTATTATAAAGTAAAAGCCGGCAATTTTACTTCCAGGAACGATGCCCAGGCTTATCAAAAAAGAATGGCCTCCGTATTCCCCGGCAACATTTTTATCATGAACGATACAGTTGAAGTAAAACCTGAAGAAAACGAAACGGAAGATTAAATCACATCCGGTTTATTTACCTGGCAGATAAACAGGTGGCAGCGGTTTTGCTACAGTTTACCCCGCTTATACGGGGCTCGGCTCATCGTCCCTGCTATATGGCAGCCTATATAAACGGAACTCTCCAGTGACTGTCAAAAGTTAATTTGGTTGTCATATTGAGCTTGACGAAATATTGATAACCAAAGTTAGCCTTCGACAAGCTCTCCGAAAGGAGTCCCTTGGACAGGCTGGCACTCCTTTTGAGAGCTTCGTACGTATGACACTGAGTCCACGGTCCATACACAATGCCTGTCTTGAGACTCAGCTATGAATTTTACGGGTCAGACCGTGACTGTCAAACCCGGTGCATTCTATCCGCATAAAAATTTTTCTGTACGTTTGCCTGATGATTGGAAAAATACAATCCCTTGCAAAAAAATATGCTCCTGAGTTTATCAGCATAAGGCAGCACCTGCATGCTCATCCCGAGCTGAGCTACCAGGAGTTTAACACTTCAGCTTTTATTCAGCAAAAACTGGCTGAATTAAATATACCATTCGAAATAAAGGCACAAACTGGTGTCATCGGGTTAATAAAAGGGAAAAATCCTGGTAAAAAAATAATAGCACTTCGTGCTGATATGGATGCCCTTCCTATTACGGAGGCTAATAAAGTGCCCTACCGGTCGGTTAATGAAGGAGTAATGCACGCCTGCGGTCATGATGTACATACGGCCTGCCTTTTAGGTGCTGCAAAAATCCTGGAAGAATTGAAAGACGAATGGGAAGGCACCGTGAAGCTGATATTTCAGCCCGGCGAAGAAAAAAATCCCGGCGGAGCCAGCCTCTTAATCAATGAAGGTGTTTTAGAAAATCCTGCGCCATCGGCCATTTTCGGGCTGCATGTACACCCGGCCCTCGAAACAGGGAAAGTAAGTTTCAGGGGTGGTAAGGTAATGGCCAGTGCCGATGAACTGTATTTTACCATAAAAGGAAAAGGCGGCCATGCTGCTGCTCCCCATTCGACAATAGACCCTATACTTATTGCATCGCATCTTGTAATTGCATTGCAGCAAATTATCAGCC
>JASGDI010000100.1:0-26568 GCA_049841335.1 Niabella sp.
CTGTTGACAGAGGAAAGACGGGCAATACATAAGTATAGACATTTACCATGCCGCGGCCAACCGTATAGAAATCATATTCAACATAAGGTGCATCGCTGCGCCGGGGGTCGTTCACAGGTCCGGTGGGATCGCCCATCAGCACAGAACGTCCTTCAATACCCAACTCATCAATTACAGCTATTTTGACCGTATTGCTTTCTTTTTTCCTGTTGAATGCCGCTCCCGGTATGGAAACATATCCATTCATTTCTATGGAAATATCTTTTAACGAATCAGCAGGAGGCAACGATGGGTTGGGTACGGAAACGTAGAGCCATTGCGTAGTACCCTTCCCTTTTATTTGTATAATACCCTGATAATCCGTTCCCGCCCGTAATTTACTCCAATCCACATCAACAGTAATCCGCTCCTGCTTTTCCAATAGTCCGCTTACTTTGCTGAGCTTAAGCCATCCGTTATCGGAAGAGATGGTAAAAGGTATAGCCTGTTGCCCGGTATTGTACAGCTCAAAATAAACAGGCTGCTTACCAATCTTACTGAAAGCAGGTAGCACATACTTCAGTCCGGCTATATGGTTTGAACCTGCTGCCTGAATTTTAAGTACTCCCTGTTGCGGAACAGTGAGTGAGTCTAAAACCGGCTTTTCAAAATAAGACGCCGTTACCCCCTGACGCAACGACATAACGCGGTTCCATTTGCCCTTTAAAAGCGTGCTATACTGTTGTGTAATATAAATAAGGCTGTCCTGATATAATAGCGCCTTTTGCCGAATATCATTGGTGGATGCACGTTTTTGGTGAAAATACTCCCGGCTAAGCTGTGCATATAACCATTTTTTGTTCATGTATTCCGCACCTTTTGAAGGGTAATACACCAATTGATAAAAAGCCGGCTGCCATTCCTCCGGCAGTTGTGTATAAAGCTGCTCTACCATCTGTCCCAGGTCACTGTACTGTTTCAACCTGTTTTGCGCTTCCTCATAATTATCGAAAGAAAACTCTGTATCAGTGGGCCGTTCGCGCGGATATTTGTTGGAGTTCCATTCAAACCCCCAGCCCATGTGCTCGGGCTTGCGTATAAATGCCAGCCGGGTATAAAGCTGTGTTATTTTTACCAGTTGGTCATAATACCGGATGCCGAATTGTTCCGACAACCACTTTGCAGGAAAAAGCGGTGTATTATCGAAGCTAAACGAATCAAGGGAATAGGCCATGTGTAAGAACAGGGTTACAGGCTGCTCACAGGATTTTATATCCCCGGCATTCAGCAACCATAATCTGTTAGCACCGGTTTTGTAAGCTTTGCTCAATTCTTCAAACATAAGATTGGGCGTGGAAGAGCTCAGCCATAAATAATCGTGTGGAATGCCCAGGTAAGAAGCATGATAATAAACGCCTGAGCCTCCAGACCTTTTTTGCTCGGTTTCATTACTTAACCGCTTTATATAGCCATAGTTATCATCCGGCCACACGATCGTTACATCCTCCGGGATTTTAAGTCCTGCGTTATACAATTCCAGTACTTCTTTATAGGGCACAAATATTTGGGGGATTTCATCTAATGGCTTGTTAATATATTTTTTTAAAATGTCCCTTTGATCGGTTATCGCCTGGTTTACGAGGCGTAACCGGTCGGACAGGCTATAATCTCCGGACATTTGTTTATCATGCAGGCCCCGTAATGCAAGAGTATATACATTTTCATACTGTGAGTTTTCACTAACCCTTTTATCAAGCGCTGCCACGATATTTTGCCTGTTGGTCATATAATTCCAGTCGCCCATCTTTTTTTTATCCCACTCACTGGCATTATTAAACAACAAAGGCTCAGGGTGTGTTGATCCCATTACAATGCCGAAGGAATCTGCCAGCATTTTGTTTTCAGGATATTTATTAAAGGCGCCCGAGGCTTCATGCATAGCCGGACACAGATAATTGGCTTTTAATCTGAGCAGCAGCTCAAAAACCTTTGCATAGGTTTTAGGCCCAATATCTTTTAATTGCGGATCAAAAGTATTTTTTGCCCAGGGTAGCAACCCCCAATCCTCATCATTGATAAAGATGCCCCGGAACTTAACACTTGGTGAAGGCGAAATATAATCCTGCACCCGAAGGCTGATTGTTTTATTTTTCTTTACGGGAACATCTGCCCACCAATACCAGGGAGAAACGCCCAGCGCTTCGGAAATGGAAAACAATCCAAAGGAAACGGCACGCCGATCGCTGCCTGCAACAACAAGCGCACGCTTCACTTTAGGAAAAGGGCGATCTATTATAAAAATACCATAACGCTCCCATTGGCCCTGAAGCGAATCCACTTTAATCTTCCGGGCATTTGCCAGTTCTCTTATCCATTTGCTGTTCAAGGTTCCGGCTATCACCATTATCTCGGCACTCACAGGGCTGGTATAAATACCGGATAGTGAACCCGTTACCTGCTGCACATCTTTTGCCAACAATTGTACAGTAGTTTTTACAGATATAGCATCTGCTGTATCATACAATATTTTTATACCAGGGAAATAAACACCGGATACAGTTCTCTTGTTTTCTATCTGGAACTGGGCTGCCGCATAAAGCCCGCACAATAAAAATAAACCAAGCACTATAGTTTTTGTCTTCATTAGATATAGTTAAGCTCATTAAATTATCAAAAGAATTTCCCTACCAGTAATTTCATTGTATGCAGCCCTGATTATTGACTATCCAAAACAAACCTTTTAAAAAGCGCAGCCTGTCCTGCGGATCCTATTGAAACTAATCCTACACGTACAGCCCTGTCCCACGGAGGCAGGTAAGAAATATCAACTGCACCTTCATTTAATATTTTAAATTGTGCGCCATCGGTACTGTACATAAAAGTGGCCTGCGTGTTGTTCTCAACCTTTACTTTCAGTACTAACTCCGAAGGCATTTTGATTGTCTTTTGGGCAATCGTTTCTGCTTTATCTTTCTTTAATTGTACTAAACGAATCTGGTTGTTATCAACTGTTGCATATACCATATTTTTATCATCCCCTATCAGGGCAAGGCCCGCCTGCGATGCAGATTTTTTCAGTATGGTAACTTCGGCATTATAATTATGGGCCAAAACCGACCGGCCAAGGTACGCTCCAGAGGCGCCCGGAAGTGCCTTTAGTTTTAAGATATTTTGTGAAACTGTATATTGTACATTCCGGAATATGCTCCAATGCCAGCTATCAGCAAGCTTAGCGCCCGAAAAATCATCCACAATTTTTCCGTTACTTATCAATTTGCCATAGTTATGGCCATTTAAAAACCGCAGCCATCCATCCGGTGTAAATTCAAATTCATTTAACAGCCCCTGCCGTCCTCCATAAGCCCCGCTGCCTGTGCTATAAGCGTGATAAAGAAAATAAAATTTTCCATCCTTTTCAACAGGTGTTCCATGACCAGGACACTTCCAGTCTGCATTGCCTGACAATACGGGATTACCCGGATATTTTTCCCATGGCCCAAGAAGACTCTTTGATCTCGCAATACCTGTTCCATAGGTACATGTTTTACCGCAACAGGCGGCCCCCGCATACAATGCATAGAAGTACCCGTTATGTTTTATTATAGAAATACCTTCCACCAGTCCTTTTTCCCAGGGCGCATCCGCGCGGAAAAGCTCTTTTTTTTCACCTACCAGGGCAGTCCTGTCCTCTCTCATTTCCGCTGCCCAGATCGGGGTAGGCTTACCAACACTGTTACCATCTTCTTTCCATATGATATATAATTTTCCATTCTCATCACGAACGGGAAAGGCATCTATGGAACCATTTTCCTGGCATACAAGCGGGCCCAGATCTTTATACGGACCTTCGGGTTTGTCTGCTACTGCTACCGCTACACATAAACTTCCGTTTTTTTTGTGGGCAGTATAATACATATATACTTTCCCGTTATCATAAGTGATTTCGGGTGCCCACATATAATAGTCAGCCCAAACGGGCATTTCTGTAAACACATGCCCTGAGGCTCTCCAGTTTACAAGATCGTTGGAACAGTATAAAGTGAAAGCTGGAAACCAGTTTGAGGTTGTACCTGCAGCCCAATATTCATTGCCAATTTTAACTACCGAAGGGTCAGCATGGTCACCCGGTAACACCAGCTGCTGGGCACTACCCCGAAACATAAAACATAATAACAGTAGCGATAAAAGTGAGCGCATAGTATTCATTTATTGTAATAACCTGATTTTCCCAACCTGCAATTCCTTCTGCCTTGTAAGCTGAATCGTCGTCATATATCTTTTCTGCCTGAAAAGGTGTAGCATTTGATACGCATCAAAATAAGTAAACCCGGGCTGAATACTTTGTTCAATATTTTGACGAATCGTATCAAATATGTATTACGCACTGCAACCGTTGATACAATTCCTTTTAAAACCCAGAATGTTTTAAACTCATTATTTATATTTGAATTAGTAATTATGAAATTCTTCTATCACATTGTTTTGCTGAATTTGTTATTGCAGATTATCATTTCCTCCTGTTACGGCCAATATTACTTTAAACATTACCAGGTGGATGACGGGTTAGTGCATAATGCGGTAACCACTGTAATACAGGATAGCAAAGGTTTAATATGGATAGGAACCCGTGGCGGTTTGAACCGTTTTGACGGTTATTCTTTTAAAACCTACAAAAACAATAGCGATAAATTCGGCAGCCTTGGAAATGATGTTATAAACGCTATAGCTGAAGATAAAAACCGGATGATCTGGATAGGTACCGGCAAGGGTCTTTTTAAATATGACCCGTACAAAGAAGTGCTTGTTGAACTGCAAACTGTTCCTAAGGAATATACCAGCAACATTGTTATAGACAGTGATAACAACCTGTGGTTTCTTGTTCAGTTTTCCCTTTACAAATACATACAGGCAGAAAACAGGGTTGAGCATTTAAAAATACCGGCATCCTGTATTGCCCTTGACTCCAATATGAATTTATGGCTGGGGGATAATGATGGCAACATTAGCATTTACAACTCCTCAAAAAAGTCCGGTACCAAGATAAGGATCGTTAATAAAAGCTTACCTGCAAATGCCCGGTCTATCAGCAAAATATACCCTATCCATAATAACGAGCTATTGATAGGCTGTTTTAAACAGGGATTAAAAAGCTACCATACTAAAACCGGCATTGTTAAATCCTTACCTCTGGGTGCTGATGAAAATAAAGACATATTTGTTCGCGACATTGCAGCGGACAACGATGGGCAGTACTGGATCGCTACCGAATCGGGGATTTACATTTACGACTTAGCCGCCCATACAAGCATCAACCTGAAAAAGCGGGCAGGTGACCCTTATGCCGTGGCAGACAATGCTGTTTATGCATTATGCAGGGATAATCAGGGCGGTATGTGGGCCGGTACTTTTTTTGGCGGCCTGAATTATTACTCAAAGGATAATGCACGATTTGAAAAGTATTATCCGCTACCGGATATGAATTCTATTTCAGGAAACGCAGTGAGAGAGATTTGTTCTGACAACAGTGGCCACTTATGGATAGGCACTGAAGATGCAGGTATTAGCAAACTGGATTTAAAAACAGGAATATTTACAAACTATACAGCTACTGGCAAAAAAGGGAGCCTCTCTTACCCCAATATACATGGCCTGCTTGCTTGGGGGAACGAGTTATTTATCGGCCCCTTTCTTCAGGGCATGGAAATAATGGATATGCGTACCGGCTTGATTACAGACCGGTTTAAGCTTATCAGCGATAAGAACGGCGGCCCGGTAAGTGATTTTGTCATTTCGATCTACCGGACCAAAAACAACCGCCTGCTGGTGGGCAGCGCCTATCGTAATGCCGGTTTATTTGAGTATGATACACAGCATAAAACATTTAAGCGCATCCCCCAAATACCTTTCAACACTTATGTTTATGATATTTTTGAAGACTCAGAGGGGAATATCTGGACAGGCAGTGTAAAGGAGGGCGCCTTTTATTATAATCCCCAAACCGGCCGGCATGGCAATTTACAGTTTGGCGATACTACAAAAGGTCAAACGATCAACGAGTTTCCCGTGTACAATATTTTTGAGGACAGCAATCATGCTTTATGGTTTACCACTACCGGCTGCGGGCTTATAAAACTAAGCCCTGACAGGAAAACCATCAAAAGATACACGACAGCAAACGGGTTGCCCAGCAACGTATTGTACAGTATACTGGAAGACCATTCAAAGCATTTGTGGATCAGCTCCCTTAAAGGTCTTATTTGTTTTGATCTGCGTACAGAACAAATAAAAGTGTATACACAAGCCAATGGACTGATAACCGATCAGTTCAATTACAACTCAGCCTATAAGCACACTGATGGCAAAATGTACTTCGGTTCTGTTAAAGGAATGGTTGCTTTTAACCCGGCTTTATTTAACCAAAAAGAGCCCAGCCCCCCTACTTATATTACAGGTCTCCAAATTAATAATATAGAAATAGCGCCCGGTGAGCACAACAGCCCTCTTTCCAAATCTATTTTATATACGGATACTGTTACATTGAAATACGATCAAAACAATTTCAGCATTGAGTTTGCAGCACTGAACTTTTCTTCTCCCGAAGCAACCCGTTATAAATATATGATGAAAGGTATTGACAGGTCGTGGACCTATCTCAATACCAATCGTAAAGCCTATTTTACCGATCTTACTCACGGTACCTATGAATTTATTGTTCAGGCTGAAAGCAACACAGGAAGCTGGACCGGTAAGGAACGGCGGCTGCTCATAAAAATTCTCCCGCCCTTCTGGAAAAGCAACATCGCTTACCTGTTATATCTGCTGCTCTTAGGTACAGGTATATTTGTTGCTGACCGTTTATACCGGCAATACCTCGAACGCAAAAACCTGAGAAAGATACAATTGTTCGAGCACGAAAAGGAAAAAGAAATTTACCAGGCCAAAATCGAATTTTTTACTAATATCACACATGAGATACAAACCCCGCTTACGCTTATTGCCGGGCCTATCGAATGGCTGAGCAAAAAATTCGGAAAAGAACCTGATGTTAAGAAAAGCCTCACAATAGCTGAAAAAAATGCCCGGCGCCTGACAGAGCTGACCAGCCAATTGCTCGACTTTAGAAAGACTGAGGCGGACCAGTTCAGCTTAAACTTCGTAAAAACAGATATAGCTACGCTGGTTACTGACGTGGTAACAGGATTCAAACAGCAAGCTGATAACAATGGTATTGATCTGAATCTGGAATTGCCGGCGAGCCACTTTATGGCATTTGTAGACAGAGAAGCTTTCGTTAAAATATGTACCAATATGGTATCGAACGCTATTAAATATGCTGCTACCAGGGCTACAGTAAATATAGGTACTGTAAACGATGCTGATGAATATTTTATGATTAGTTTTAACAACGATGGTAAAGGTATACCCGAAGAATTCAGGCAGCAGATATTTGAGCCCTTTGTGAGGTTGCGGGCAAATAATAAGCCGGGAACCGGTATAGGACTATCGCTTGCCAAATCGCTTACAGAGCTGCACAACGGATCCCTGCGATTGATCTCTGGTGAAACAGATTTAATTATTTTTGAGCTGCAACTGCCTATACATCAAAAATTTGAATTTCAATTAAGCAGTTGGAAAAAGATAAAATAGTATGACTGAAAGTATTCTTATTATTGATGATAACGAAGATATCCTGGAGTTCTTATCTGTGGTTTTGGGAGATACCTACAAACTACATCTTGCTATTAATGGAGAAATTGCACAGACCATTTTAGATAAAGAAATTATTCACCTGATTATATCAGACATTATGATGCCGGGCATTGACGGGTTTGAACTATGCAGGCTTATTAAATCCACTGTTGAATACTGCCATATCCCCATCATTTTATTAACTTCTAAAAATACATATAAGGCTCACATTGAAGGACTGGAAGTTGGAGCAGACGCTTATATACAAAAGCCCTTCTCATCAGAATTGCTGCAAGTGCAAATTGCCAACCTACTTAAAAACCGCCGGAAAATAAAAGATCATTTTGCCAGTTCGCCATTTGAGGATGTAAGGGTAATGGCGCATTCAAAAACAGATGAAGCCTTTCTGAAGAAACTGGATGAGTATATCCGAGAAAATATTAAAGACTCCAATATTGATATAGATATGCTTGCCGAGCACATGTTCATGAGCCGCACTACGTTATATCGCAAGATCAAATCACTATCCTCGCTATCTCCAAAAGAATTAATTGATATCACGCGCCTTAAAAAAGCTGCCAGTTTAATTGCTGAGAATGAATTTACGTTCTACGAAATTTCGAAGATGGTAGGTTACAGCTCTCAAAGCCTTTTCAGCCGCAATTTTCAGAAATACTTTAAAGTATCTCCTATAGAATATTTTAACTCATTGCCAAGAGAGTAAGTGGCTTTTTCCTTTTGCCGGTATCTGCCTGCGCCCCCGGTTAGGAGGGCTTTGTACGGCTGCATGACTCCGTACGTACTATACCAACGGCTGAAAAACCTTATTTTTCCTTTTTATCAGTTATTAGCCTGGGGATTATAAATGGCAACCCCTACCCTGCTATCTGCACAGCCGTAATACAGGAACCATTTGTTTTTGAAATAAACAAGGCCTTCAATAAAAACGGTACCGGCCGGGTATTGACCGCTTTTTTCAAAAGGCTCCGTAGGAATAAAGAACGGCTTATCCAAACGGTCTATAACCTTTGAGGGATTGTTCAGGTCGAACAACACCTGACCCGCCGCGTATGTATTGGCTGTGTAATTAGTATCCCTGTCACTGTTCCCTTTATTTTTACCGTTATACAAAACCAGGATACCTTTGTCAGTGATAATAGCAGGAGGTCCGCATTCCGTCAGGTCGCTGTCAAAATAACCCTGTCTGGGCCTTACTACCAGGTCTAACTTGTTGTTTTCATCCAGGGTAGGATTCCAGTTGATCAGGTCGTCTGAAGTAGCAATGTTCATGAAACGTTCGCCCCAATACATAATGTACTTTCCGTTCAGCTTAGTGATTACCTGTCTGCCGTTTTCCACTTTTGTGACAATAGATCCCGATTTGCAGAACAGGTCTTTAAACCGTCCGTCATACGCCTTCTGGAATGCCGGGCCATGCTTGGTCCAGTTAATCAGGTCTCTGGAAGTGGCCACCGCCAGGCGTGCCACTTTCCTGTTCCACTGAGTGTATAACATCACATACAACCCGTTTTCCGTAACCGCAATGCGCGGATCTTCGCAACCACCCGGCCATTCAAATTCTTTCTGGCCGTCTTCGTCCGGATAAAAAACCGGCTTACTTCTTTTCTTCATTTTAATGCCATCCCTGCTTTCAGCCATGCCTAACCTGGAGGTTCGCCTGCCGATCCCCATTCCTGACTTATCTTCTGCACGATACAATACATATATCCTATTGTTTTTCACAGCCGCTGCGGGGTTAAATACATCGCCTGCCTCCCAGGCAACGTTCTGCTTACTTATAGGATCGAAGAAAACACTTTGCGTATCCGGAGAAAGAATGGGATTAATATGCGCCGGTCTTATAAAAGGGCCCAATGCCCAGTCCGGAAGCTGTTGCTGCGCCGCTGCAAGCAGGGCAACAGGAAAAAAAGTTATTAAAAACAACAACCGTAAAAAGCTACTATTCATGAAATTCAGAATTTTAAATTTACTTTATCTGTAATACAACAGCCAACAACTGTTTCTAATTTACCCCATACGCCTATTGCTACAACGGCTGTTGACCCAAACTCTTGTGTTAACACACATATCAAACAAAAGCGTTTTATCTAAGAATTTTAACCATTTCAGGTTTGATCACCTGTAGCATCCTGTCAAAACCCAGATCGTTGGGATGAATGCCGTCTGTTGTAGCTTCATGATCTCTACCTAAAAGATTATCTCCCCGGATCAGGTAAAGCTTTTTAATCCCTTCCTTTTTTAGCTTTTCGAACTCAGCCTGTACATTTTTATCTTTTAAGCGCGCGATATTAGCAATAGCAGAATTAAAATTGCCACTTTCACGAAAACCGGCCTGTATCATAATGATAGGTACATGGGGATGGGCTGCCCTGATTGTTTTGACCACATAGGCAGTCCGTTGTGTAATCTGCTCAGGACTGGGATTAGCAAAACAATCAAGTACAAATGCATCTGCCCGGATACCTGCCAGCATATCGGCTACTTCTTTTTCCATTTTGCCATTTCCGCTCAGGCCAAGGTTAATAAAATTAATACCCATATCTCTTGAAAGCCTTGCCAGATAAGCCATTCCAGGCCTGCTGGCAGACGCGCCCTGCGTAATACTCGAACCATATACGGCCACCCGCATCTTTCTAAACGGATCTTCACCTGCAGTAATATGACAACCGCTGTCAACACCTACCGACAGACTTTTAACTTCATCATATAATGGCAGATAGAGCAAACATTCTTTTTCTGTTTCGTCCATGTCCTGTACCAATACGTATTCATTACATACCGCATCAGGCCGCCCCACTCCTGCAAACTGCCATACGCCATCTCGCTTGATATATAAATCTAACCCTTTATTCATGATAGGTGTCATGTTATTACCTGCTCTCGAGTTTGTCACACACCACTTAGCTGCAATACGCGGACTGTTGGTTTTAAAACTGATAACAAGTCCTGCAGCCTGGGTCAGTAATCTTTTAATTACCGTGGGAAAATCCTGATGAAGCGTAGTGTCGATACGGTGATAACTGTTTTGTAAAGGGAAAGCCTGGCCTATCAAATTAAGAGCAAGACCATCTGTATAAACTAAAGACGGCTTTGCTACTAGTTGTGCAGGTAGGCAAAACGAAAAACAAACACATATCAGAAGTATCCATAGTTTTTTCATTCATGAATTTATTAAATTGCCCGGTAATGGCCAAAGTGTATTTATTATCTCAAGAGACCGTTAATCCTGGCACTTCTGCCTACAACATATCTTAAATCCAGCATATCCGGCGGAATATAACGGGTTTTATGTATATTCAAAAAACTGATAGCGTGATCTGGCCTGCGTTTATAGATTCAGTTACGAGCCTTTTTGCTTTAGGCCAATTTTCCCTTGATACTTCTATTGTAATGTTCCGCACCTCTCCCGGCAAAAGGGAAAAGAAATTATCAGAGTAAAACGTTGCGGGCAACACGGCGCTCTCTTTATCCATTAGCCTTACCTGCGTAAAGAATGCTATTTTATCAGATGTATTATTGATGCGCACATTTAAAAATACTTTTCCGTTGACCTCTCTTTTTTTCACACTACCAGTTAAAGCTGCTTCAGGCATCTTGTCAATGTCGGAAAATCCCGAAACTGCAGGACCCGTCATTGTCCAGGCTCCTTTATAAACATCCTTCGATCTCCAGTAAAACGCTTCGCCAACTTCCTTACCGGCAGAAGATCTTAATATCAATTTGATAAAATGAACCTGTGTAATATTGTCATTAAAATCCAGCTTTAGCGCATCTTTCACTAACCCGTCTGCCGGAATATTTATTTTCTTTGACTGGCTATGCACCAGCTTTGAGTTCAAATCATAAACCTTTGCCTCTATAGTATAATTGGTAAACACTCTCCGATAATCGTTATACACTGAAACCGTATTCTTATAATAATCAAATTGCGGGTGTAATGGGGCCAGACCGTTTTGTGCATAATATAGCGCCGCCGTAGGACGGAGATACCAATCATACATACGGCTTGCCGTTTGCGGCAAGGGGCTGTTGTGATACCAGAACAAAAAGCCGGAGGCAAATCTGTCTCCCCAGCCAAATTTATTATAATTCCATACTTCACAAATAGCACGATAGTTCATCGCCCCTACCAGCTGCGCCTTTCGCGCATATTCATCAATAGAGGATGACGCTCCGAACTGGTTCACCGCTTCCCTGTATTTTGTATTCATATTGTGAAAACCATTCCCGTCCAGGTAATTCCATACAGAGTCATTGATAGGCCAAAGGTCTTTTTCGGGCATCATTTCCCGCAATGACTCTACCAATGGCAGGCTGGGTGTACCGTATTCGGGATTGAATCCATCAACCCGGCTGCCCCTTGGAGACGCGGTATTTTCAAAATACTGCATAGGGTTTTCATACTTATAGGGGCTCCCGTCATGTATGCCGCAGCATTCGGATTGTTCCTGGTAACCAATAGTAGAATCCAGCTCATGTATAACTGCCTTCGTTCCCGGAAGCTCCTTTGATTCGTTGGAAGCTACATAGTAAGCTACCGAGGGATGTGAACGTATCCGCTTAACAGTAGCCCTGAGGTTTTGAAAATAAAGAGCCGTATCCTGCGGAAAGCGGGTATCGCCCGTGATCCAGAACTCATTCCACACCAGCAGCCCCAGCTCATCACAGGCCCTGTAAAACTCGTCGGACTCTGCTATGCCGCCTGCCCAAAGCCGCACCAGGTTAAACCCAGCCTGTTTTGTATAACGAAGTTCTGTTCTTGTTCTTTCTGCAGAGCTTCGCAACATGGCTTCCGGAACCCAATTTGTACCCCTGATGAATACGGGGTGCCCGTTTACAATAAACCTGCGGGAACTATCTGGTGTATTTTGATCTGTTTGAACCTGACGTACACCAAAACGGGTGGTAAGCCCATGAGCAACTTCATTACCTTGTTTGAACTCCAGCTTTAATGAATATAAATGCTGATTACCTTTATAAAGTGGCCACCACAGTTTAGGGTTCTTCATTTTAAGCTGCGGATAGTTATCCGGTCGAAAAACAACTTGTTTTATTTCTCCCGGTTGCAGCTCCACATCGGCCTCGATGCGAATAGCGGTGCCTGCAATAGTACCCGTAAGCTTTCCTTTTTGTTTAACGTTTGTTGTATTTTTTACATCAACTGATACTGTTTGCATAGAGAAGCTCGTATCAGGCAAAGGCAAAAAAGTCTGAACAAAGGGATCCTGCAATACCACATTGCCTGTAGTGTACAGTTCCACATCTCTCCATATTCCTGTATTCCTGTCGCGAATACCATCCGGCGAAGTAAAGTCCCAGCCAACAGACATCAGCATGGTTACATTCTTCCCAATTTCCCCATCACCTCCGTTGTTGTTCTCTCCTACTGCTCCGGTGCGTTTTTTGTTATTCCTGTAAACATCGCCAGGAACATCCACCGGCAATACATCTACCGCTAAAACATTCCTGCCTTTGCGGTTTGCAATATCCGTAATATCAAAATTGCCAGCTTCAAACATACCAGCCATGGTGCCCAGCTTTTTACCGTTCAGCCAAACGGTCGCCCGGTAGTTGATACCATGCAGCTTTAGCCATAACTTTTTACCATTTAATTCAGCAGGAACCTTGAACTCTGTTCTAAACCAGTAATGATAAAATTCTTTCCCGGCCTCATGCAGATCCGGAATAAGATTGCGCGAGCGGCGGTTATTATCGCCATAATAGGGATCAGGATATACCTTGTTATGGACCAAACTGTTTAAAACCGTTCCTGGCACAATTGCCGGCAACCAGCCCTCAGCCTTATAGGTAACAGAAGAAATAACTTCTCCGGAACCAGCCTCACTTGCTTTTTGCAAATACCAGGCAGCTCCAGGGCTTTTACCAGGTTTTAAAAATACAGACTGTGCCGCAGAAGGGCTCATTTCAAAACCAGCCTGCTGTGCATTTGAATGCAGCAATTGTATGGTAACAATAACTGTAAATAAAAAACGGTTTGCTTTTAACATAAAAAATACATATTGAAATATCATGAAACACTGAGGAGGTCAATATCTCAGGTTGTAGTTAATAATTTGTTCAGGTATCCGGGATAACTTTCGCCATTAGCAGACCCGTCACCTTTAGTTATGCTGTCTCCAAAACATACTATACCGCCTTTAGGCAAATTGTGGTACATGATATAATCATATACGGCAAGCGCCATAAACCGGTAGCCGTTTGGCGTAGGGTGAATACCATCCGTTTTATTGGAGTTGGCTTCATTCTGAATCAGCGAATCCTTGTCCTTTCCGATTTTTCCAACGGCCAGGAACCTTTGCTCCATATCCAGAAGATGCGCTTTATATTGTTTTGCAATTTTCCGAATAACATCATTAACCTGCTTTCTCCTGCCGCTCACACCTTCAGGGTTATAAAAAGATGCCGGGTGGCGGGTAAGCAAATAAGGCTCATAGGCTGGGAGAATAGTCATCAGCAGTAATTTGCTCTTACTTTTCATAATACGCTCAGAAAGTTTCGAAAGATTTTTTTCGTATTGATCAACAGGCACATGCTTTACACTGTTCATATCATTAGTGCCTATCATCAAAATAGTAAGTTTGGGCTGATAGGTAAGACAATCTTTGTCAATACGCCCCAACAGGTCAACTGTATTATTTCCGCCAATACCACTATTGACAGCCGGCTGGCCTCCTTTGTTTATAAACGCTGCTCCTGTTACCGTTTTGTGCTCTGACTGTGCCGGCAAATGGTCAGCAATAAAAAGTGCGGCCATACAGGAAACACCCTGACTGATAAAACGCTTTCTGGAATATATCATCATCGTTTCATTAACTATTATTTCATTACAGGCACAAATAATACGGCATCTGCGGCTACGGCGCCATTGGCATTTTGATTGGATATTTCCACATAGGATTTTCGTCCTTTGGGTAACGTATATAGTCCAAGCTCTACCCACTCTCCGGATGTCTGGCCTGCTATCTTTATATCTTTGCTGTGAACAGTCTTCAATACCGGGCGCTTTCCATCATGTACTTTAAGCTGCAGCACATCAGAGGCTTTTTGCAGTCTCGGGTAATAAAAATAAATTTTATAGCTGCCCGGATTTTTAATGTAAGGCTCAAAACGCGCACTGGCGGCGGATTTGGTATTGTTGAATAAAAATGAGGGGCCATAGCCTCCTGTACTTTCCTTTTTCCATTCCCCCGAAATCGTTTTAACTTCGCTGTCATCAACAAGTATTTCCGGGGTACTACTATCGGCCAGCGGATCGTCCTTTAATTGTTGTTGCAAAGATTTTATACTTACCTCCTGCACCCCAACACCCTTATTAATAGCCAATGAAGCGGCCATAGCAGCAGATTGCCCCAGCACCATAAACACGGGTTCCATCCTGATGGAGCCATAAGCAATATGACTTGCGGACAGGCACACCGGAACAAGCAGATTGGTGCATTCCTTCCGGTCAGGTGTAATAGAACGGTACGCTATGGGAAAAGGCTGTACCCCTTTGATCTGTACATCTCCCTCATTCTTAACCATGCCATTCCATACGATACGTTGCGCATTATGAGAGTCCATTGTATATGCGGCCATGCCCACACCATCATCTACAATTTCCCTGCCTTCACAATTGGCCTGTGTCATTACGTATTCACCAACCATACGTCGCGCCTCCCGGATATAAAGCTGAGGAGTCCAGTACTGTGATTCCAAATATTCATCTTTCGGATATCCCCACTTCAGCATCTGTTCTCTAAGATGTACCGGCATTCTCACATCATGCCCAATGAAATACAAAAGTCCCTTGGTATAATCTACATGATCCTGAAAGATCTTTGCTCTTGTTGCGTAATCACCATCGGGATAGTTATAATTCATCCCGATCATATCTGTAGAAAAAGGTCCCTGGTTATTGATATCTGTTTTGCGGTTAGGCATCAGGTCTATTTTCAGGATCTCACCGAGACTCTTTGCAGGCTTTACAGAAAGGTAACGTAGTAACAGTTCGTACCGGGTAGAATCGTAGTTATCAGGACGCTCTATGGGTAATTGATTTTCGGAATCGCTGCTCAGGCAGATCCTGAAATTATAAGCCTGTATTTTTTTATCACCGGAACCAGCTTCACTTAATAGTTGAGCGCTGATGCCCCATAACAGTCCGCTCTCTGGTTTTCCAGGTATCACGTACGGGTCCACACCGTTAGGGAACTGGTGCTTCTCTCTTAACTGCACGCCATTGTATGTTTCATTATATCGGGAATTGGGTTCTCTTCCCGTTGTATAACTAACTCCGGCCTTCGCCATCATGTCTCCTTCATAGGAGCAATCAATGAACTGTCTGGCTTTTACCTGTACCAGCCCTGAAGACCCGTCGGAATTTTCTAATTCTACTGATTGTATAACGGTCCCTGACTTATTGACCTTACGTAACCTTTTCCCATATACAACCCGGCAACCCGATCTTTTTATGTAATCAAGAAATATCGCTTCGGCGACTTTGGGCTCGAATATCCATTGCTCAAATTTTCCATAATGCTGCCCAATACGCCGGTAAAAATCCCTGGCCAACCCGGTGACCACATATTTATTGCCAATATCAGTGAAACCTAATCCACCTGCAGATAAACCACCTAACCGATATCCGGGCTCAACCAGTATTACATTCTTTTTCTGGAGTGCTGCCGTATAAGCTGCTATAACTCCAGCAGATGTACCTCCATAAACACAGATATCAATGTTAAAGACACTTTCAATGGATTGAGCCCTCGACAATGAAGAGATAAGAATGCTGAAACAAACGATTATCTTATGCATATAATTTTTAAAAAATCATTTCCTGAGTTGTTCTTTAATTTTTAACGTAGGCTAGCAAGTTCAACAATATACTATGATCATTATCGCTATTACCAGAGATAGACCCCATTATACACATCAGCATCTCTTATACCATCTTATAACACTTTATCTGGGCCTAAATGATCGCAGCTTATTTCACTATAAGTGCAGCTGCGCACCACAGATAAGGTGCCTGGCCGTGAAGGTCGCCCGCATTGCGTGGACGGTCGTAATAATATTGCTTATCATTTTTTTTACCGGTACCGATACAAACTTCTGTTACATTATTCCGTTTGTCAATATAGGGGATCATAGCTAACCATGCTTTTCGGGCTGCAGAGGCATATTCAGCAGCATCTAGCCACCCTTGCTGAACGCCTATAATAAATGCATAGGTGAACATCGCAGTTCCGGATGTTTCGGACCAGAAATCCGCTTCATCAATAAGCTGGTTCCACATGCCGTTGGGCCTTTGATAACTTTTCAGGCTTTTCATCATTTTCAGGTAACCTTCCATAATGCGCGGGCGGTCTTTGTGATCTTCGGGCATCATACGCAAAAGGTCAGGCATACCTACCGCCATCCAGCCATCTCCTCTTCCCCAATAATAAGGTACATCCGGCGCATGATAGAAAAGCCCGTTGGGACGCTGTAGCTCATCTAAGTACATCACCATTTCTTTCGCTGCACGGTCAAGATATTTTCTGTCGCCGGTTACTTTATATGCCTCGCCCTGTACTACTGTGATCATGTACATGTCGTCAATCCACAGGCGTGTTTGCCAGGAAAAACCTTTATCAGCCCAGGCTCTTTCCTCACGGTTTGCATTCTTTGGCAGTTCCCATTGCGTATCGGCATACTCCAACCCTTTTTTCTTGTAACGTTCGTCCTGTGTTATCTGGTACAGTTTCAGTGCCAGGCTGCCAAACATATTGTAGTCCACATGGTTCATAGGAGGTAGCAGCGCTTTTTCATAAGTGAAAAAAGGTTCGAACTTATCCTGCAGGAGCTTAATGAGTTTGCGGTCATTTACTTTCATTGCATAGTCAAGAGCACCATTCCAGGTACATACTTCGGCATAGTGTATCCACCGGGCAGCATAAAGATCATGCCTGCCGTCCACAAAATGATAGCCTAATCGTTTACCTACTTCTTTGGGCGTTGATCCCTTTGGAAATTTAGCAAGCAAGCCCTGTTGGGCAAACAACAACTGAAAAGAGAAAACCGCCAACAGCGATAAAAATAGTTTTTTACACATACTCTGTTTTTATTGAACTTGTTTAAATTTTAATAATTACTTACAACCCTATCCTTAATTCGTATCTTCATCAGCCACTGCATCCTGCCAGTTAGTCCATATTTCGGTATTGGCATCATAACCATTATAGCCGGCTAATATAGCTTACATGCGATATTTCTAAAACGGCGCCCTTGCCTGCTCCAATACTAAAATCGCCAGCTATGCTGGTTTTTGTACTAATGCCAGTTCCTTTTATCACCACGGTGACATCAGCCAACCCGGTACCCAAAGAGTCTGTAATCTTCCCCGTTATAACCTGCTCCTGTGCATAGGTATCAAAAGAGAGCAACAGTAAAAATACCAGGAGTGAAAATAATTTTAGTAATAAACATTTTCTATACAGGGTAAAGGCTGCGCATTGCCTGATTCTTTTGAAACTTTTCTTCATAATAGTCTTTTAATCGTTTCCAAATGAAATTCGAGCGTATCATTTCTGATAGTGAGGTTATTGCAGATGGCCTGTTTACTCTCCCGGCAAACTATAAAGAGTCTCGCGTTACAGGCGCAATCGTTTAAACCTTCGCACTTTTCCAGGTGTAAAGCAACAGAACATTTTTTGCATACCCTATTCAACATTTTGTCGAATCGTTCCAAATTATCCCGCAAAACAATTTTCCTCAAATACTTTATAACTCATTATAAAATATTTAATACTCTGTCAAAAGGACTCAAAATGTCTGTTCAAAATCTGTACTTCCGGTTTATTAAGCACAGCTATACCTGTCTAACTATTATCCACGTTGTTCAATCATTTGACTAATTGTTTCAAAAACAGGCTGCTATTTCCATACAACATATTGATTTTGAGTAAGCATAGGTTTATTATTCTTCCAACACAACCGGCAACCTAATAAAACGCTTATAACGTTTTAATAATTTTGTGATGCAGCGAGTTTATTGTTACAGATTCTTTCTTATTCGATTGCACTCATAGAAATACTCAAAACTTTTATCAATCAGATGAAAAAATCACGTCGCACATTTATTAAGCAGGCTTCAGTTGCCGGTGCCAGCATTATCTTATCCCATAATGTTTTCAGTGCTAAAAGTTACAGCCGTATTTTGGGTTCGAACGACCGCGTTCGGGTTGGTGTAGTAGGTTTTTCAGATCGCCACCGCTTCTCTCATATGCCCTGCTTTATAAATCATTACAAGGAACTGAATTTTGAAGTTGTTGCTGTTGCTGATATATGGAAACTGCGCCGCGAACAGGGGGCTGCCATGTGGAAAGAAAAAATGCAGAATAATGTAAAGGTCTTCCGCAATAATGAAGAAATGTATAACAGCAGGATGGTTGACGCTGTATTTATTGGCACAGCCGATTTTCAACATGTTTTGCATACTATAGAAGCGGTAAAAGCAGGTTGCGATGCCTATGTTGAGAAGCCTTTTGCGGAAACGATGGATGACAATCGTGCGGCACTTAAAGCAGTAAAAGAAACCGGAAAAATTGTACAGATAGGCTCGCAGCGCCGCAGTGGGGCCAACTATCATGCGGCTAATGAATTTATAAAATCCGGAAAATTCGGACCCATTACTATGGTCGAATTAACCTGGAATGTGAACCAGCCGGGACGTTGGCGCCGCCCCGAGTTGCTGAAAGAATTGAAGGAGCAGGATACCGACTGGAAGCGGTTTTTAATGAACCGCCCTTTTGAAAAATTCGATCCCCGCATTTACCTCGAATATCGTCTGTTTTGGCCTTACTCATCCGGCCTCCCTGGTCAGTGGATGAGTCATCAGATAGATACGGTACACTGGTTTACTGGTCTTAAACATCCGCGCAGCGTGGTTGCCAATGGCGGAATTTATCAATGGAAGGATGGCCGCCGCAACTGGGACACTATCATGGCAACTTTTGATTATGGACCGCAGGATGACCTTAGCCAAGGTTTCCAGGTAACCTTTGGATCGCGTATGCACAATGGAGAAGAACGTCCTTCAGAAATATACTATTCCAACGGCGGTGAGCTCAATCTTATTACCAATAAAATATCTCCGAAAGGAGGTCTCACCGAAAAAATGGCCGCCGCTATGAACATGAAACCTAACTTGCTGCCAACATTAAGCTTACCCAATAATGAACAGGTAGTGGCATCCGCAAATACTGGCGGCGATGTACTTACTTCCAATCATGTACGCAACTGGATGGAATGTGTGCGTAGTCGCAAACAACCAAACGCTCCAGTTGAAGCAGGTTACAGCCACAGTATAGCGAATATTATGACTACAGCTGCTTCGCATACCGGTACTAAAGCCATTTTCGATGAACAGAAACAGGAAGTTATGGTTAACGGAAAAATTTTTAAATACTGATTCATACAACACACATCACTTTAGCTAAAAATAAATTACAATGAATATCAATCTAATCAGCAAAGCAATTGCCTTTGTACTGCTCTTGTTTACATGTAATGTGTTGCATGCCCAAAAAATAAACAGCTTAACGAAGAGTGAAAAAAAAGCCGGCTGGATATTATTATTTGATGGCAAAAGCACGAAAGGCTGGCGTGGAGCCCATTCCGATAGTTTTCCGACAGTAGCAAACGGCTGGATCATAAAAGACGGAATCTTAACCATACAGGCTACTGATGGTTCTGAATCGCAGAATGCCGGAGATATTGTAACAACAGATCAATATAGTGCGTTCGAACTTAGCTTCGACTTTAAACTGACCAAAGGTGCTAATAGCGGCGTAAAATATTTTGTTACGCTTAAAGAAAAAACAGGCGCATCTGCTATTGGTTTAGAATATCAGATATTAGATGATGAAGTGCACCCCGATGCTAAGCTGGGTCGCAATGGCAACCGCACATTAGCTTCTCTTTATGATCTGAAAACATCCGATAAAACCGGGGCCACCCGCCCCATCGGAGAATGGAATACCGGCAAAGTAATTGTTTATCCCAACAACCATATAGAACATTGGCTAAACGGGAAAAAAGTACTGGAATATCAGCGTAAGTCGTCTGAGTTCCGGGAACTGGTTAAAGTTAGTAAATATAAGATGTGGAAAAATTTTGGAGAAGCCGATAAAGGGCATATCCTTTTACAGGATCATGGTAATGAAGTGAGCTACCGAAATGTCAAGATCAGGGTTTTGAAATAAAGATGTCTCAAAAGCCCAATTATATTAGCCATTTTTCTTTGTGTACACTAAAAACGGGGTCACGGTATTTGCCTTCCAGTACCGCTCTCCAAAAACAAACTGCATTTGCGTGCCCACCTAATCCTGTGCCGTTCGCTGCCCAGGTTCAGTCCGAAAAACAGTTGGTCTGCATACCGCTTGTTGCCCCCAACTTTGCGATCATGATTTCATTCTGATAGTTATCATGAAAACATCTTACCCTGCGGTTCCACGGTTCATACACGCTGGTTTCCAGATCCAGGATACGGATACACTCAATAATTATTGTCGGAATAGTTTTGAAAGAGACTCACACTTGCAGTAAATCCAGAGTTTATCCAAACCAAACAAAGGGAAAATACTTTGGGATTATAAAACTAAGGGAAGCGGGACATTAGGGACTTTATTCAAAGTAGCCTGGCTGCTAATTTTTATTCTTTAAATTTTTAAGCTGCTGAACGTCCTCCATATCCTTTTTTCGCCCCAGGGCCTGTTTATCCAGGATAAGATCCGGATAGCCTATTACATTAATTGAGATGCCTTCAATTTCAACGGTATATTTTCTCTTGTATGCATCAATAAACTTTACCGGTGCTTTAATTTGTGGGATAAGATCCAAAGAAAAGTCATCAAATTTTAGTTTAAAAAATGAAGAACGTGGATTTGGGCTTTTTTCACTTTTATATTCAGAAACATCGTAACCAACTCTTCTATAACCTTGATCAGTTTAAAATAATTTTGGTAGGTGGGGTTATACCAAACGTCAATATCCGGCTTTTCTGTTAATTCACCAGAATCATTTATTGATAAGCGGAAATAACCATTTAGCGCTACTGCGGTTCCGCCTACTAATAAATACAGCACCTGGTGCTTTTGGAGCAATTTACAAACGGTTAATAAACTATCGGAAGTATTATTTACCATTTAAAGTAGCGGCTTTGGATGCAATGCTTTTACCTGTTTTGGCTATATAGATCTTATTCACAAGCATCTCAAAGCTGGCATGCTTTTTCAAACTCGCTTTGGTATCCGAAGCGGATTTTTCAGCAGCTTTTAGCTGTTCAAAAGTCGTGTATTTTTCAACTGTCTTCATCCTCGTAAAAGAAAATCTATATAATACAAAGTTAATAAAAATACCAGATGAAACTGATATTCAAAATTTTATCTAAATCCTTTATAGCCAATACTTAGCATAAAAACTTGTATTCCTTCAGGCCATAGCAGCCAATAATATGCTCATAATATAAACTTTTGCCGGATCTGTCTACTCGATAGTTTTTGATTTCTTCTTTTTAAAATTTATCTACACACAATGGTTGCCTAATGCCCCTGTTTTTTGTCCTTTTTCTCCCCGGCTGTCTGTTTTATGTTTGTTGATGGAAATGCAAAAAATTATCTTTTGTAAGTGGTGCGGGCAAATGTGCCAGAAATAAATTTTTGACTCGCTCCCGGCGCGGCTTTCCAGGATTGAAATGGTCTTCGTATCCACTCGCTTCTGAAGGTGGTTGTGTTGTGTGTTTTTAATAGGCATCTGGTTGACGCCCTTAACAATGGTGAATTTTATCCAATAGAACTAATTGATCGGGTACATCATGAAACCTAACATCTTTTTCCCATTTCAATAAACCAAGTATTTTAGTGTTATAACCTGCTTATGAGCAGCCGTATGAAAAAAGCGGGAGCCAATGTCAGCCCCGATAAAGTTTACGGGTCATTTTGATAAGCTATTTTGCCCTGAACACTGTTGGAGTAACTCCTGCCTGGCCTTTGAAAAAATTGGAGAAGTAAGCATGATCTACAAATCCAAGTTCAAAAGCAATTTCTTTTATAGAAAGATCTGTTGACTGAAGAAGCCGTTTAGCCTCTAGCAGAACCCGTTGCTGGATTAATTGAGTGGCAGATGCATGAAGGTGTTTTCTGCAAAGGATATTCAGATAATTGGCAGATATATGAAGCTTTGATGCATAAAAAGTAACCAGCTTTTCTTCTCTAAAATGCTGCTCAATGAACATATTAAATTTCGCCAGCCTTGGGTTCGACTGGTACACTTTTAAATCACTGAAAAGGTTTTCGGCTTCCTTGCTTACAATTGCAGCAATAACGGCAGCCCTTGCACTGATAATGTCTTTGAGCGAATTGGCGGAATTGAGCTCATCCTTTATGGCATCAAACTCGTACTTCAATAGTTGAAAACTATCAGGAGTTGCAGGGATGACGGGATGGTTCATGTAATTCGTAAAAGAAAAGCGGAAATACGGTGCAAACCGTTCAAAAAAGACGCGATCGATCATTAACTGGTACCCGATTGTTTTAGGTTTAATATCCCACCGGTGCACCTGGCCGGGAAATAAAACATGTATCTGCCTGTTCTCTATCGCATAATCACGGAAATCTATTGTATGAATCCCTTGTGCCCTGTCGAATAATATAATAATAAAAAAATCGTGCTTGTGTGGTTTATCTATATGCCTTTCTCCATGCAGCTCGTTAAACAGCAGTTCATCACGGCCTGCCAGCTGGCTTTTTCTAAACTCCCGGATACCTATAACCGGCACATATTTATTTTTATCAGCCGACCCTGTCATTAAAACTGTTTACTGTATTTAAAGTACTCAGGGGAAATTAACAAAAAAACATGAATGAAGGGAAAAAGAACCCGGCTCATTCATGTTCCTGCACAGCCGGTTTTGATACTAATATTACTTTGATAAAATTTTCACTATTGCTGTAAAGCCGCGGCTTTTGGCATGTTGCAACGGTGTAACGCCATCATGATCTGGTATTTCCAGATCTGCGCCGCCATCTTTAAGTATCTGTGTAATTTGTTGGTATTTTTTACTTCCATCACCCAAAACAATAGCTTCCATCAAAGCCGTCCATCCCAAACGGTTTACATGGTTGATGGGAAATCCCCTGGTGTTTACCAGTACTTTTACCGTTTCTATATGCCCCCGTTCGCAGGCAGGGATCAATGCAGTTCCGTTATACCTGTTAAAAAGATCAAACCGGGCGCCATTGACCAAAAACAGCCTGACCAAGTCTGTTTGCCCGCTTGCGCCTGCGTAAAGAAACGGACTGTCCTGTATATTGTCCTGCAAATTTACATCTGCCCCTTTTTCCACCAGCAGCTTTGCCATTTCTGCCTGTTTGCCGATCGTTGCCAGCAATAGTAAGCTGCGTTTATTTTTATCCTGCGTATATACGCTGGCTCCGTTAGCAAGCGCTCTCCTTACGCCCTCCACATCGTTTTTGACAACCAGTTTTATAATATCTTCCTGTTGCATGATCGTTTCATTTGTTAAGGGCTTATCATTTGCACTGCAAGATGCAAATGTGCCCATCAGTAATAATAGCAATAATGTTTTCATAACGTCATTTCACTAATTGACAATTTACAGCAACAAAGTAAAGTATAATACCGGCTATTTCATTGTAAAATTGATCCTTTTGCTTGAAATATTTATCATTATTATCCGGGCAGTAATAAATCTTTCAAGCATTGAAATAAATCCTGCACACAGCAGGGGCCCCTATTTGATTAGCTTTGTGATAAATATTTTCAGTCTATGCGTAAATCAGCAATTTCCCGTAAGAATTTTTTAATAAAGTCAGGTTTAGGTTTTGCCGGAATGGCTTTTGCGCCCGGATCGCTGGATGCCGGAAGCACTTCTGCTTCGCTGCCAGGGAACGATGAAAATAAGCTCATGAGTAAAGATTATACTTTTAAAAATGTAAGGCTGGAAACCGGGTTCGGGTATGAGGACAGTGAAGTTATTCATACTAAAACCGGATTGTTTGCTGTTACCATCAGTAATGGAAAGATCAAAAGTATTTCGGCTAATACACCGAATGATCCCCACGCTGTTGATGCTAAGGGATTGCTGATGCTTCCCTCGTTTAAGGATATGCATATTCACCTGGATAAAACCTTTTATGGCGGCCCCTGGCGTACAACCAGGCGCAAAGGAGGTGGTGTAAAAGGCATGATAGCACTGGAACAGCAAATTTTACCGGAGATGCTGAAAACATCCACAGATCACGCTGAGAAACTGATTGAATTGCTGCAATCAAAAGGTTCTTCTTTTGCAAGAAGCCATGTAAATATTGAGCCTACTTCAGAATTGCAATCTCTCAAAAACCTGCAGAAAGCGCTCGAAAACAAAAAGGACGGCTTTGGGGCAGAGCTGGTAGCCTTTCCCCAGCATGGTGTTTTTTATACCGATTCGGTACCCTATCTGAAAGATGCGGCGCAGATGGATATTGATTTTATCGGTGGTGTTGACCCTTACAGCATTGATGGAGCCATCGAAAAAACAATAGATTTTACGGTTCAGCTAGCGTTGGATAATAACAAAGGAATAGATATACACTTGCACGAATCCGGAGAGTCGGGTTTGAAAACAGTAGAATATCTTATTAAAAAAGTGAACGAAAATCCTGTTTTAAAGGGAAAAACATATATAAGCCATTGCTTTGTTTTAGGGAAACTGGATAAAGTAAAACAGGAAGGAATAGCAGAACAATTGAGTGCTGCCCATATAGGTATCGTATCTACTATACCGTTTGGAGGACTGATCATGCCGATACCCGTTTTGTATAAACACAATGTGACAGTGCTGACGGGTAACGACAGCATTATAGATCATTGGAGCACTTTCGGATCAGGAAGCGTATTACAGAAAGCCAATTTGATGGCACAGTTGTATGGTTATTCCACCGAGTTTTTATTGTCAAGAAGCTTAAAACTTGCTACAGCAAATGTGCTTCCGCTGGATGACAAAGGTGTTCAGCAATGGCCCAAACCCGGAAATGCTGCCAACTTCGTGCTTATTGATGCAACCTGTTCGGCAGAAGCAGTAGCAAGAATATCGCCTGTAAGATCACTTATAAACAAAGGGAAGATAATTTATTAAAGAAAGATAATATACACTGACAGGCACCGGATATAGAAAGGCTGTTTCGAAGCTTCGAAACAGCGTACTTGGTATCATTTCTCTGAAACCAGCGCGGCATATCAGCTCTTCCTATTTTGCAGATAATGTAAAGCAGTTTTTACCGGTGATCAAAACTTGTTTGGTGCTTTGTCAATCCAGTTTTTTAATACACTTGATGTAGATCACCAGGTTTTTATGTTCACCTTTGCGAAACAACGTAGCATACGAGCCTTCTATCGAAAGAATAGTGTAGATACGAGTTGTTGAAAACGGAGGTAGTAATTTAACTTTATCGCCAATATTGAATTGTGACATGGCTCAAAGATAGCTGTTTAAAATCGCTCAAATATGTTCGTTAAGATAATACTATATTAAATCCTTTGAAAGTTTTTGTGTGCAAATTGTGTGCAAACTTCGGCTAAACAAAAAAGGCTCACTTTCGTGAACCTTTCTATCTGATTAATAATCAGTGCCCCAGGCGGGACTTGAACCCGCACGGACATTGCTGCCCACAGGATTTTAAGTCCTGCGTGTCTACCAATTCCACCACCAGGGCCGACGGAATTCGTCAAAAAAAATCCTCTCTGAAGAGAGGATTTTTCAGAGCGGAAGACCGGGCTCGAACCGGCCACCCCGACCTTGGCAAGGTCGTGCTCTACCAAATGAGCTACTTCCGC
>JASGDI010000101.1:0-17101 GCA_049841335.1 Niabella sp.
AGCAGATAGTAACAGGGGTAGGGTGTTGGACAAATCGCCCGTTTTATGTGTTTCTCCATCGCCATGAGATAACATATAAGTGTGGAGCGCCTTCCCTTCACACAGCTTAAAGCTTAAAAAGACAACTGCACTTTTTTTTCGGGATACACCAGCTTATTGCTTATCCTCCTGCCGTTGTATATAAAATGGATAATGTTCACCTGGTCATCAAACAGATTGTACAAAACTGTTTTTTCAACGGTAATATTTTTGGGATCAAAAACGGGAGCATTAGCTACCGTATAAACATACACTGCTTCATGATCAACTTCCCAGCCAAATAGCTTAAGCGGTAAAATTTTATTATTGCTTTTCAGGCTAAGATGTGTTGTGATATATTTCTCTACCAGTAGGGTCATTTGCGGCCTTAAAGCCTGGCTGGAAAGATCGGTTTTCTGTTTATATAATTTTGCCAGTATATGCTCAAAATCATCTGTAAAGATTTTGGTGCTGATCTCTACTCTTTTGCTTTTTGCATCGTACTCCATTTCAGTAGCGCTTATGTGGTAAGGATGTACATTTGCAAAGCTTAAAAGCAGGCTCAAGAGCCATTTATTGATCATTACTGCCGCTAACATATTTTGCGAAAATAGCATGAAGATCAAAAAGTAGCTTTATTCATGTGCGAAAAGTTAGCATCAGGATGGGTGTATTGTTAACTTTTCAACCTTTAAACATGCTAACTTCACAAAAATATGACGGATTTTAACTTTTACTTTACTGAAGGCTGGAAACATATTATCAGCACCGATGCGCTAGACCACCAGCTGTTTATTTTAGCATTGGCGGTTGTTTACACGTTCAAAGACTGGAAAAAAGTGTTGGTACTGGTGACGGCTTTCACCATCGGGCACTCGCTTACATTAGCGCTTAGCGTGCTGGACATTATACGCATTTCTTCTTCCTGGGTAGAATTTTTGATTCCTGTAACTATTGTTCTCACGGCACTCTGGAATATGGTCAATGGCAAACCTGTGAAAAATGTAAACAGTAATTATTTCCTTGCACTCTTTTTTGGCTTAATACATGGCCTGGGCTTTGCCAATTCCATCAGGATGATGCTGGCCAGTGATCAGTCGCTGGGCTGGGGGCTTTTTGGCTTTAATGTAGGATTGGAGGCCGGCCAGGTGGTGGTGGTATTGATCATCCTGCTGATCAGTAAACTCCTGCTCGATCTTATAAAAATTCCTCAAAGAGTTTATATATTCGTAGTATCACTGGCTGTTTTTGCTTTTGCTGCAAAAATGGCAATTGAAAGGATTCCGGGTTGATTTTTTATTATCCCGGCAAAAGATTCATAGTTAACGCCCATTGACTATGAGCAAAATTAATATCTAACTATAACGCACATAACAAGTAGTATGCATAAACTATCTTTATTCATTGCCGGCTTAGGATTATACGCATCCTCCTTTGCACAGGATATCCAAAATAACCCCACCAGCAATCACGGAAATAAATTTGAGCAACTGGGTACTATTTTACCAACTCCCAATGAATACCGCACTGCCAGCGGCGCACCCGGCCCCAAATACTGGCAGCAGCGTTGCGATTATGATATAAAATGCGAGCTGGATGAAAAAAATAATATTTTAACGGGAAGCGAAACGCTGGATTATTTCAATAATTCGCCGGATGTGCTTACCTATATCTGGTTCCAGTTAGATGAAAATCAGCATAGCAATATCAATAATGCCAACTATCAAACATCATCTCAAATGCCGCAGGAGCTTACCGATGCTGCATTACAAACAATAGAGGAGAAAACCGGAAAAGTGGATAACGGTAAAGGCGTTACAATAAAAAAGATCACCGATGCCAATGGCATGGCATTAAAATATACGATCAACAAAACCATGATGCGGGTAGATCTGCCAACGCCTTTAAAACCCGGCCAGAGATATATTATCAAAATAGACTGGTCGTATAAAATCATTGACCGGATGAAAGATGGAGGCCGTGGCGGTTACGAGCATTTTGCAGAAGATGGCAATAACCTGTACACCATAACGCAATGGTTCCCCCGTGTATGTGTGTACAGCGATTTCCAGGGGTGGCAAAACCACCAGTTTACAGGTCGTGGGGAGTTTGCCTTAACCTTTGGCAATTACAGGGTTCAGATGACGGTCCCAGCCGATCATATAGTTGGAGCTACCGGTGAATGTCAGAACTACGCAGAGGTGCTAAGTCCTGCCCGGATGGCCCGTTACAACCAGGCTGCAAAGGCAAAGGAGCCTGTTGAAATTGTAACGCTTGCCGAAGCTACCGCTGCCGAAAAAAGCAAAAGCAGCAAAACCAAAACATGGATATTTAAAGCCGATAATGTGAGGGATTTTGCCTGGACATCCTCCCGGAAATTTATATGGGATGCCATGCCGCAGCTGGTAAACGGTAAAAAGATCATGTGCATGAGCTTTTACGGTAAAGAGGCCTATGGTTTATATAGAAAGTTTTCAACACTTGCCGTTGCTCATACTATTAAAACCTATTCCGACTTTACGTTTCCTTATCCCTATCCTGTTGCCCAGAGCGTGGAAGCCGCCAACGGTATGGAGTACCCGATGATCTGTTTTAACTATGGACGCACTGAAAAAGACGGCACTTACAGCGAATCTGTAAAGAACGGGATGCTTGGCGTGATTATACACGAGGTGGGACATAATTTTTTCCCCATGATCGTAAATAGTGATGAACGCCAGTGGAGCTGGATGGACGAAGGATTGAACAGCTTTGTGGAGTATCTTACTGAAGAACTATGGGATAATAAATTTCCTACTAAAAAAGGCTGGGCCGGAGCTATTGTGGACTATATGAAATTGCCCAAAGAGCAACTGGAACCCATAATGACCAATTCCGAAAATATCATTGGTTTTGGTCCGAATGCCTATACTAAACCGGCTACGGCTTTAAATATTTTACGCGAAACCATTATGGGCCGTGAACTGTTTGACTTTGCATTTAAAGAGTATGCGCGTCGCTGGGCCTTCAAACATCCCACACCTGCTGACTTTTTCCGCACTATGGAAGATGCCAGCGGTGAGGACCTGGACTGGTTCTGGCGTGGCTGGTTCTATGGCATACAGCCGGTTGACATTTCTTTGGATACCGTTAAATATGCAAAAGCAGACCTTAACAGCGAGTTGCCTAAAGCAACTTCTATACAAAAAAAGATAGCGGCTCCGGCTACCAATCCTTATGATGATATTTCAAAAATCCACAACCGGGAAGACAAAAACATCCACTTTTATACCGATATTAACCCGGAAGCCCGTGATTTTTACTGGCGCTATGCACGCGGCATGGAGAAAGTAGATACCACGCAAACATTTACTGTTGATATGCCTATGACTGTTACAGCGCTGACCCCCGAAGCCAAAGAAAAATTTGCCAACAAATACTTTTACGAGCTCAGCTTTGGCAATAAAGGCGGCCTGGTAATGCCGATCATTATTGAATGGACCTATAAAGATGGGACTAAAGAGATAGATCGTATCCCTGCACAAATATGGAGGCACAATGAGCAGCAGGTGAAAAAGTTCTTTGTAAAGAATAAAGAAGTGGCTTCTATACAATTAGATCCGCTACAGGAAACAGCCGATATTGATGTAACCAACAATACCTGGGGCACCATGCCCGCACCCACAAGATTTAAAGCTTTTTCTCAAAAAACAGAAAAAGGTCCTCGGCGCGGACAAAGCACAGGTAAAAACCCGATGCAGGTGGCGAAGTAGGGTTAGTTGAAAAATTGAAAGGTTGACAAGGATATTTTCCTTATCAACCTTTCAACCTGTTAATTGATTTACTTTTCAGGAAACATTGCTTCAGCTACAGCCACGCTTTCCGGCTTGCCTACATCCACCCATCTGTCACCGCTATGATTAAAACCTGTTATCTTTTGGGTTTTAGCCAGATCGAGGTACAGATCAATCAAAGAAAATTTCCCTGAAAACCTGACATGATCAAACACGTTATGCTCAAATACTGCCACGCAATCGTAAGCCTTAGCGATTAAATGATCTTTAGGAACTGATATTCTTTCTTCGCCTGTTGAATTATTTCGCCAGCCGCAAAGCCTGTTGTTTTCATCAAACAATAAGTTACGGGAGGTTTTCCTGTTGCTTACGGCAAAGGAGATCAATGGCTTTTCCTGCTCGTGAAAGGCAAGCAATTGATTAATGTCTAAATCGGTCAATATATCTGCATTGCAGGTAATAAATTTTTCTCCCGGTTTGAATAAATGCTTTGCATGAACTAATCCACCACCGGTCTCCAGTACGGCATCGCGTTCATCGCTGATAATAATATTACTTCCCCAGCCATTATTTTCCTTCACAGCTTCCTCGATCTGGTCAGCAAAATGATGCACATTTACAATCACATCTCTGATACCATACTGTTGCAGGTACTCAATGTTTCTCTGCAGCAGGGACTTCCCGTTGATCACAGCCAGTGCTTTAGGATGCTTGTCTGTCCAGGGTTTGAAACGGGTGCCCAGGCCGGCGCAGAAGATGAGAGCAGAGCCATGCACCCCCCCAACCCCTAAAGGGGAGAGCCCGGCTGCCTTTCCAGGCTGTAGTACGCTAGTATTGTCTTTAGTATTCATCTTGTTACTTAAAATAACTTCTTGAATTTTTATTATTACCTTTTCTAAATTCTTTTCTACATCGTCATTTGTAAAACGTAATACCTGCAATCCATCTACTTCCAGTAATTTCTGCCTCGCCCTATCATTCTCCTTTACATCTCCTCTCAAATGCACGCTCCCATCTATTTCAATAACCAATTTCAATGCATGGCAATAAAAATCAAGAATATAAATTGAATACGGATGCTGGCGCCTGAACTTTAATCCATGAGGCCTCGTTTTCAAATATCCCCAAAGAATTTCTTCGGCAGGGGTTGCTCTATCTCTAAGTTCTCTTGCTCTTTGATATATAATTTTTTCAGCCCCGGCGTGCATTTTTCGTTTCATCGAAATAATTATTTTTCAGGAACTGGCGCGCTGACCTCCCCTTCAGGGGGTGGGGGTGGTGTATTGAGCCATCTATTCGCATCCTGCACCCAGTGGTTCAGTTCAACCTTAACCTTAAACTTATTTTTCAAATGCCTTGCTAAAGCGTCAGCTGCATATACACTACGATGCTGGCCACCGGTGCAGCCAAAGCTTACGTATAAGCTGTCAAAACCGCGCTTGATATAATCTTCCACGCTTATGTCCACCACGTCAAAAACACTATGCAAAAATTCAGGCATTTTTGTCTGCTGTTCTAAAAATTGTATCACATCCTTATCCCGGCCGGTCTGGCATTTCATACTTTCTACCCGCCCGGGATTCAATATGCCCCTGCAATCAAATACAAAACCACCTCCATTCTCCTTATCTTCTATCGGCAGCCCTTTTTTGAAAGAAAAGCTGCACACTTTTACCACAAGCGGGGTTTCGGTTGTTGCCTGTACAGGAGTGAACTGCTGTATTATTTCGTCGGCCACGCATAGCTGTAACACTTTATCAAATTCGGGTACTGAAATACCCATAGGATGCGTTTCTATAAATACTTTTAAGTTCTTTAATGCAAGAGGTATGCTGGTCAGAAAGTGCGCCTTTCTTTCAAACAGGCCCCTGAAGCCATAAGCGCCCAATACCTGCAGCAACCGTATCAATACATAACCATTATACTGGCTTTTAAAGCTGGATTTGTTCAGAGGTTTGTCCAGCAAGGGTTCCAGCTCCGCCATATAATCTTTCAAAAGCTCTTTTTTCCAGTCTTCGGGCAATGCGGCACGGGCCTGCCATAATAAAGAGGCCACATCATATTGTGGCGCGCCTTTCATTCCGCCCTGGTAGTCGATAAAATGCACCTGCTCCCCCTCTTCTTCGGAGAGGGGGTTGGGGAGTGAGGTTATTTGTATATTCCGGCTTTGAAAGTCGCGGAACATAAAGAATTTGTGATCGGTATGGGTAAGATAAGTACTTAGCGCTTCAAAATCGTCTATCAGCTTTTGCTTATCATACGGTTTACGTAATGCGTCTAAAAAATAATATTTGAAATACAGCAGATCGGCCATAATAGCCTGCTTGCCAAACTCACTGTTGGTAAGGCATTTACTGTAATCCAGGCCTTTATCACCTTCTACCTGCAGCTTAGCCAGCTTTTTCAGGCTCTGTTTAAACAAGGCATATACCCCGGTTGTATATCCTTCCTTTTCCAGTCGGCTGATCAGCGATACATCGCCAAAATCTTCCTGCAGGTAAAACTGCCTGTCTTTGCTGACCGCATAAATATTGGCAACCGGTAATCCCTTTGTTGAAAACTGTTCAGAAAAATACAGGAACGATTCATTTTCCGGGATATTGGCGCCATGTGTACCTATTACCGGCTCTTTATTTTCATTCCAAAGCCTGAAGTAACGGCGCTCGCTCCCAGCCTGCGGTAATATATCTATTGAAGCAGGTTCCTGGCCGCTCCATTCTTTATATAACTCTTTTATCTTATCTATTTTTTCCTGCATCGGGCAAATGTAACTAATTGTCTGAACCTTGAGAAGCACAAAAGTTTTTGCGGTAAGGCTCGTTTCCAGCCGAAATCGGGAGACTGCACACAGCGATTATCATTTTATTATCTTAGCAAAAAACAAGTTATGCCGGTAATATTACCCGTTGAAGGAAAGGAACCACAATTTGGAGCCGATTGTTTTGTTGCACCCAATGCCACTATTGTAGGTGATGTGCAGATGGGCAACCAGTGCAGTATCTGGTTTAATGCAGTACTGCGTGGCGATGTAAATTTTATTAAGATGGGCAATAAAGTGAACGTACAGGACGGAGCCTGTATTCATTGTACCTATCAGGGCGCAGGCACTACTATCGGGAACAATGTTTCTATTGGGCATAATGCTATTGTACACGGCTGTACAGTGCAGGATAATGTATTAATTGGGATGGGTGCTATTGTTATGGATAATGCTGTGGTGCACAGCAATACTATCATTGCTGCAGGCGCCGTTGTTCTGGAAAATACCATCTGTGAAGCGGGCAGTATTTATGCAGGTGTGCCCGCTAAAAAAGTAAAAAGTATTTCGGAGGAACTGGTAAGCGGCCAGATCAACCGGATTGCTAATAATTATGTAAAGTACAGCAGTTGGTTTGATGGTGTGAATGAAGCGCCGCGATAGATTATATTAGTGCAATAGTTATATATCGTCATAAGGCGATAGCATACAAAGTGCGAGGCGTCCTCTCCTCACACAGCCACGTTTAAAACAGCTATATCATTCAGTAATTTTTGCTTCCCATGCTGTCCAATATATTCACATAGCTCACATACCGGTCTTCGTATATTTCCCCGTCTATTACCGCCTGCTTAATTGCGCAACCGGGCTCGTTAATGTGCATGCAATTATTATAGTGGCAGTTGTTAAGCCTATTGCGCATTTCGGGAAAATAATGAGACAGCTCTTCCTTATCCAAACCGGCAACCGCCAGCTCCCTGATGCCCGGCGTATCAATGATCTTTCCGCTATCGGGCAGGTCATACATGGTAGCAAAAGTAGTGGTGTGCATTCCCTTGCCACTCCACCCGCTTACGTCCTGGGTTTTAATTTCCTGTCCGGGTAATAAATAATTAATAAATGTTGATTTGCCCACACCGCTATGCCCGCTGACCAAAGTGATCTTATCTTCCAGCAATTGATGCAGCGCTTCCAGCCCCTCGTTCTTTTCCACGCTGATAGCAAATACCTGGTAATTTAAAGAGCGGTACATGCTGCTCAGTTCTTCCAGTTTTCTGAATTCTTTGTCTCGGTAAATATCGGTTTTATTGAAAATGATAATAGCCGGAACATGGTACATCTCGCAAACCACTAAAAAGCGGTCAATAAATCCCTGCGAGGTTCTGGGGTCTTTTAAAGTGGCTACAAGTAAAGACTGATCAAGGTTGGCCGCAATAATATGCTGATGATATTTTTGACGCGGTGATTGCCGGTTGATATAATTTCTGCGCGGCAGAATTTCGGTAATGGTGGCTGTAGCTTCAGCTTCGTTCTCTATTTCAATCGTTACTTCATCTCCCACTGCAATGGGGTTAGTGCTGGTAATATCATCTATCTTGAACACCCCCTTCATACGGGCATTATGGGTCTTACCCTGTTCATCCTTAACAGTGTACCAGCTGCCGGTTGATTTATAGACAAGGGCCTTGATAAAAGATATTTTAAGTTGACAGATGGCAGATGACAGATGCAGTCTTTTACCCGGACTGCTACCTGGTCACTATCATCTTAAAGATTATTTATATTGTGCAGTATTCCAAAAAGATTTCGGAATGCGACGAAAAATAGACGACAGAAGCGCTGTCAATGATTTAATAAAAGACGCATCGAAATCATTCGTCAGCTATCATCTATCCTCGGTTAACTACACTAAACACTCACGTTAAAATCACGCAAAGCATCATTCAGGCTGGTTTTCAGGTCTGTGCTGGCTTTACGTTTCCCGATAATCAGGGCACAGGGCACCTGGTATTCCCCGGCAGGGAATTTTTTGGAATAACTCCCCGGAATTACCACGCTGCGTGCAGGAATGCGGCCCCTCGACTCAATGCCTACTTCGTTGCTTACATCTATGATTCTTGTACTTTTGGTAAGCACCACATTGGCGCCAAGCACTGCTTCTTTCTCTACAATCACGCCTTCTACTACTATAGAGCGGCTACCCAGGAAACAGCCATCTTCAATAATAACCGGGCTTGCCTGCAGGGGTTCCAGTACCCCGCCAATACCTACGCCACCACTCAGGTGCACGCCTTTACCAATCTGCGCACAGCTGCCTACTGTTGCCCATGTGTCCACCATAGTACCTTCATCTACATAAGCACCGATGTTCACATAGGATGGCATCAGCACTACATTCCTGGCAAGGTATGAGCCATAACGCGCCACAGCATGAGGAACCGCACGTACGCCCAGCTTTTCATAATCTTTTTTCAGCAACATTTTATCGTAAAACTCAAATGGCGGCACGTCCCATGTTTGCATAGGCTGTATAGCAAAGTACATCAGTATAGCCTGCTTCACCCATTCGTTAACTTTCCATTTGTTTTCTACTTTTTCAGCAACCCGCAAATTTCCTTTATCCAGCGATTCAATTACTTCTCTTACGGCATCGCTGTATTTTTTTGTTTTCAATAGCTCCCTGTCGGCCCAGGCCTCTAAAATTAAATCTTGCATAGTAAAATTTTGTGGGGGCAAAGATAGCTGTGAATGGTCAAAAGACAATGGTCAATAGCCAATGGTTATCTTTGCGCCATGAATATTGGTTTTGATGCTAAAAGGGCTTACCACAATGGCACCGGCCTCGGTTTTTTCAGCCGGGTAATGATAAAACTGCTGGCTGCTCATTACCCCAATAATGAATATTATTTATTTAATCCAAAGCCTGGAAAGCTGTTCAAACCCGAAACAGCCAATATTCATGAAATCCTGCCTCAATCTCCATTGCACAAAATATTAAGAAGCGCCTGGCGCAGCAAATGGGTCACCGGGGATCTTAAAAAACTGCACATAGATTTGTATCATGGCCCCAGCCAGGAAATACCTATTGGGATTCCTAAAACAGGAATCCCTTCTGTTGTTACTATTCATGATCTTTTTCCGGAGCTGTACCCTAAGGATTTTAAACCTATTGATGTAAAAATATACCGTACCAAGCTGAGGTATGCCTGCCGCAATGCCAGCAAAGTGATGGCCATCAGCGAAGAAACAAAACAGCATATTATAAAGCTGTATGATACTGACCCCTCAAAGGTAGAAGTAGCCTACCAAAGCTGCGATCCCATTTTTAACGTTATAGAAAGCGACGAAAAAAAAGAGGAAGTCCGTGAAAAGTATCAGCTGCCGGATCAGTTTTTCCTGCATGTGGGCACCATCATCGAAAGAAAAAACCTGCTGAATATATGCAAAGCCTTACACCTGGTTCAAAAAGAAATACCCCTGCCTCTGGTTGTGGTAGGTAAGGGCGGGGCCTATAAGGAAAGGGTAAAGCAATATCTTTCTGAAAATCATTTAGAGCACAAAGTGATCTTTCTTTCAGATGAGTTAGCTGCTGCAGGTAAGCAGCCATTTATAGAAACAGGGGATTTTCCTGCATTATACCAGCTATCTACCGCTATGATCTATCCTTCTTTTTATGAAGGGTTCGGAATGCCCGTTATTGAGGCCATGTCCGGAGGAGTACCGGTAATTACTTCTACCACATCATGCATGCCCGAAATTGCAGGCGATGCTGCTTTTTTAGCTGATCCTGGAAGTCCTGAAGCAATGGCCGAAGGGTTCAGAAAGTTTTATGGCGATGCCGGCTACCGGGAACGGGCCATTGAAAAAGGTTTTCAGAATGTAAAAAAGTTTGCACAGGATGCTTATGTACAGTCAGTAATGAATATCTACCAATCGGCAAGAAAGTGAGTATCAGCGCAGAATGGCGAATAGTGAATAGTAAGCAGAGTTGAATTCAAACAAAAGCTATGGACTTTGAAGAAGATATAAAAAAAGCTGTTGAAGTATTGAAGAGCGGAGGCACCATACTTTATCCTACCGATACAGTTTGGGGCATTGGCTGCGATGCCACTAACGAAGCGGCTGTTAAAAAAGTATATGAGCTGAAAAAACGTGATGATAGTAAGGCCCTGATTGTGCTGGTAGCTACAGAGCGGGATATAATGCAATATACAGCAGCCGTAGATCTTAGCCTGTTCGATTACCTGGAAACTGCCACAAAACCCACAACGGTTATTTACGAAAACGGCCTGGGTTTTGCCGAAAATTTATTAGCCAGTGATGGCAGCATTGCTATCCGGGTATGTAATGAAGATTTCTGCAAAGCGCTTATTAAGCGGTTAGGGAAACCCATCGTATCTACGTCGGCCAATATATCGGGAGAGCCGGTTGCCCCTGATTTTTCTTCCATCAGCGAAGCTATAAAGTCGGGAGTAGATTACTGTGTAAAATACAGGCAGGATGATCATCAACCGGCACAACCCTCTGCTATTATACGATGGAAAAACGGAGCAGTGGAAGTGATCAGGAGTTAAAAAGGAATCGAAACTCGTTTATCTTTGTCCCGCATGGAAATTGAATTGAACGACCAGGAAAGCTTTATTATTGATACAATAGCCAAAGCTGCACAGGAGCTTAACCTGGAAAGCTACCTCGTAGGTGGCTTTGTACGCGATAAGCTGTTAGGCCGCCCTACAAAAGATGCGGATATTGTTTGTGTGGGAGATGGTATTAAGTTGGCGAGCGCGGTCGCGAAAAAGTTTGATCCGGCACCGCGTGTCAATTTCTTTAAAAATTTCGGAACAGCACAAATAGTGCCCTTTCTGAAGGGTGGGGGATCCTTCGATATTGAATTTGTAGGCGCCCGTAAGGAAAGCTATCAGCGTAACAGCCGTAAGCCAGAGGTAGCGCCGGGTACACTTGAAGATGATCAAAAAAGGCGTGATTTTACGATCAACGCGCTGGCTATCAGCTTAAACAAAGACAACTTTGGCAGGCTGGTAGACCCGTTCGACGGGATAAAACATCTCGAAGAAAAAATAATTATCACTCCGCTTGGACCGGAACAGACCTTTAGTGATGACCCGTTGCGTATGATGCGCGCTATAAGGTTTGCCACACAATTAAACTTTACCATTGCAGGCGAAACTTTACTAGCCATTACCGAACAGGCAGAAAGAATAAGGATCATTTCGCAGGAAAGGATCACAGACGAACTGAATAAGATTATCCTGTCACCCAAACCATCCATTGGTTTTGACCTGTTGTATAAAACAGGATTATTAAAGATCATCTTCCCTAAAATGGTGGCTTTAGCCGGCGCTGAATATATTGACGGGCACGGGCACAAGGATAATTTTTACCATACCCTGCAGGTGCTGGATAATGTAGCAAAAAAATCTGATGACCTGTGGTTGAGATGGGCCGCCATCCTGCACGACATTGCAAAGCCGGCTACCAAAAAATTTGAAGAGGGGCATGGCTGGACTTTCCACGGCCATGAAGTTGTAGGCGGAAGAATGGTTCCTAAAATTTTCAACGCGCTCAAACTGCCCGGCAATGAAAAAATGCGTTTCGTAAAAAAGCTGGTAGAACTGCACCTGCGCCCTATTAGCCTTACTAAGGAAAATATTACCGATTCTGCCATTCGCCGCCTGCTATTTGATGCCGGGGAGGATTTTGATGCGCTCATGATGCTTTGCGAAGCCGACATTACCAGTAAGAACAAACAGAAGGTAAAGCGCTACCTGGAAAACTTTAAGCTGGTGCGCGAACGCTGTAAGGAGGTGGAAGAAAAAGACCAGATCAGGAACTGGCAGCCGCCTGTAGACGGGTTGGAGATCATGCAGCTGTTCAACCTGAACCCCTCCAGACCGGTAGGTATTTTAAAAGACAGCCTGAAAGACGCCATCCTTGACGGGGAAGTGCAAAATAACAGGGAAGCAGCATTGGCATTTCTACAGAAAAAAGCAAAAGAGATAGGAATCATGTAGATTGTCATTTCGACTGAAACTCCGATAACTACCGGAGTGGAAGGAGAAATCTCATCCTGCTCAGGTCTCTCCAAGGGAGTCTCCTTGGGAGTCCTCTGGACCTTCGGACCAGACCTGGGCATACCCGGAATCTGTATTAAGTGACCTCAATGCACTGGCCGGGAGGCAAGCGAAAGATGGAACGAATATCCTTTTAGCTGTTTGGCACGTAAAATGTACTTCTACAGACAGGCTTCGGCTTTGGTCATTTCTTTTCTAAGACGGCTGGCATACGGCCGAAGTGCTTTATTGTAATGGTGATTTTCAAACTGGTTTTTCATAACTATGAAGTTAGCAGTTTTCTATCCTCCCCCTTCATCTGCAGTCTAAATAACAGGCTTCCAAACTTCCCCCCTCTGGCGGGGGACATTTTTCCGACCGGGAACAGCTCCGCAATAGGGTCGGTAATTGACAGTCAACTGTCCTCTGTCAACTAATACTCTCCTGCGTCATTCATCCAGGAACAGATCTGTATATAGTTGTGCTTCTTTTACTACCGAATAGGAGGTAAAATCAGTAATGCCATTTTGCCGCAGCACCTGCTCATCTGTAAAGCTGTTACCGGTACAGTTCCTGGGATTCTGGCTCACTATATAAAAAGCTGCATCGGCCATAATACCAGGCTTGCGACTCATGTTTGCCAGGGCTTCCCCTCCCAACAGGTTCCTTACTGCCGCAGTATCTATAGTGGTGCGTGGCCAAAGTGCGTTGGCGGCTACAGGTATATGCTTAAACTCCTCTGCCCAGCCTAAGGCCATCATCGTCATATTATACTTGCTCATAGTATAAGCCACATGGGCGCCCAGCCATTTGGGATTTAAGTTCAGAGGTGGGGAAAGGGTAAGTATATGTGCGTGATCTGACTTTAACAAATGCGGCAGGCAGTTTTTGGTAACCAGAAAAGTGCCCCGCACATTAATATCGTGCATCAGGTCGAAGCGGTTGGTTTTGGTTTCCCCGGTTTTGGTGAGCGCTATAGCCGATGCATTGTTGATCACCATATCAATTCCGCCAAACTTATCTATAGTCCGGGCCACTGCTTCCTGTATCATGACTTCATCCCTTATATCGCAGGGAACGGCCAATGCCTTTCCCCCGGCCGCTTCAATTTCTTCAGCTGCAGTAAAAATAGTGCCTCCCAGCTTTTCATTTTCTCTTACCGATTTTGCAGCAACCACAATATTAGCGCCTTCTTTAGCCAAACGCAGGGCTATTGCTTTGCCAATACCACGGCTGGCGCCGGTAATAAATGCGGTTCGATTTTTAAGGGACATAAATTTTTAGTTTACAGATGGACAATCATATCAAAAGTTCCTCTTGGCTGAAAAACAATAATAAATATTCAAGAGAAATAAATGAACACGGAAAAACTGCTTTGCTTTCATGTAGCCTTCCTGTTTACTCTGGTAACTTTTACCGGGTTTGCGCGGCTGTATCTGCAGCAGGGGCTGTTGTGGCTGGCCTTCCGGGGATAGCCTCTCCATCCGTTAGCAGGCGGCTGTCTTCTACCTGTTTAAACGTAATGCGTTTAAAATCCTGCGTGGCCTCTAACCCGTTTTTACCATAAATAGGAAGAGCGGTCAGTGATTTCAAAGTAGCCGGCCTGTCTGTATAAAACAGCTGCTTGTCCTGGTCCCACCAAAGATCATCGCAGGTTAAAGTATCGCCTTTCGCACTTACTACCTTCACACTATCTTTTAAATACACTTTATTAAGTGATTCAAAATATTTTCCATATTTACTGTCAAGCCTGCTTTCAATTGTCTTTTCATCGTTAAAAAAATCCACGTGCAGGGTTTTGGGAAACTCAACATAAGGAGTATCTGAAAAAGTAGCCGCCATAATGCGAAGCATTAACGGCGAGGTTAGCTTGGCTTTTACTTTGCCCTTCTGCGACAAATAGCTTTCTACCATAACAGCTTCATCTTTCTGAACAGATTTTGTATTGAGCGCTTTTATATCGCTCTCACTGTTTTCGCAGGAGGTGCATAAGATGATCGCAGCTATAAAAACAATAAAGTTCTTCAACGTACAAATATTGAAATGGCTGCTAAGATAGTAACAGCTTTGTATTAATCCTCGTAATACTTGGTTTTGCCTCCAAACCACAGATCGGTAAGCGAAAAACCAACTGAAAGCCTGTACAGGTTTTCTTTGATAATATTGCTGTTATTACCCCGCTTAATATATTCAAAGCTTAAATTGATCATACTGGACTGTCTGCTCATCATGCTGTAGTTGGCAATAGGCAAACCCAGGCCGGCAGTTATACCTAATACCGGGGTTGTTGTATTATGGGTATAGATATAATCGGGCCCGGTGAAAAAGCCAATCCTGTAAGCGGTACGGCTAAATACATTCTTTTTGGGCGCCGGGTGAAACTCTGCTCCCACTTTTACCTGCCAGTTGCTTTTTACGGCGCTGTCAACCTTTCCTTCAAACCTGAACTCATTCCAGTTATTATGTGTGAAATCTGCTCCAAACATCCATCCGGCTTCATTTTCTAACATATTTCCCATTTTCTGTATCGTAAATCCGCCGGTAATGCTTGAGGGATACATAAAATTATTTTTTTCATTACTGGTAAAAGTAGCTGTATCTATTGCAATATATCCCGTTTCACTGCTGTAGGTATAGGTTTGGGCTACGGTGTTCCTGTTAGTATTGATCTTTTGCTTCCAGTTCCCATAAGCGCCAAGTCCTACGTATATTTTTTCGCTGGCTTTTAAATGATATTGTAAACCTGCATCAAAATAAAGGCCGGCCATGCTGGTTTTATGCTCAAAGTGAGCGCTGGCATACGCTGTAGAGTCATTAAACAACGATAAGCGCGAATTATAGTCCCTGCTTCCAAACATATAGCCGCCATTAATACCCAGGCTAAGATATTGGGTTTTGCCCGTTCTGAACTTAACCGCCGTACCTAAAGAGCCCAGGTAGGCTCCTCCCTGTCCTTCATACAGTGTGGTGGACGTGTCTATTAACTGGCCGCTGTTGGGATCGTATTTATTGCCAACATTTTGCATTTTATAGCTGATGCTGGTAATAGGTCTTATGCCTAAGGCCATACCCCAGTTTTTTCTTAGCGGCACTCCTACCATTACATGGCTGAAAAGAATATTGGGTGAAGTAAACTTTGCCTGTCCTTCCCTGTCGGTAATGGTACGTCCCTGCCCATCGGCACCCACATTAAATACTACGCGGCCGGAGTTCAGTTTCCTGGAGCCGGGCTCCTGCGAAGACTGGAAAAAAGAAAAAGAAGCAGGGTTGGCATAGTTAACGGTATAGCCGTCATTATAAGCTGCGGCCACACCGCCCATTCCCCTGTTGGTTACATTGGTTGTGGGTGTTTGATTGCCCAATCCATACCTGGAGTAGGGAGAGTTATCCTGTGCAGAAGCTACAAAAAATAAAAAAATGAAAGATATAGTTAATGCCAGGCACTTTACAGAGACATCCAGATTCCTAAGCATTGTTAATTTCACTAATAGCATATAGGCCTTTAAATATTAAATCAGGGTCGGCAAATATCCTGTTTTTAATGTGTGATGCCAAATGTTGTACATCACCGCCGGTTAATACCACGTTAAAGTTGTCGAATTTAGCCTTATAGGCATCAATAAAACCATCCAGTTCATAAGCCATTCCTAAGATAATTCCCGCCAGAATATTAGTGTCCGTGTCGTATCCTATAAGCGGTACATCCGCCTTTGGAACAACATAAGGCAGCTTGGCTGTATAATATTGCAGTGATCTCAGCCGTATTTCCAGTCCAGGAGAAATTGACCCTCCTATAAATTCTTTGTATTTATTGATAAAATTGATAGTGATACAGGTGCCTAAACCTATCAGTAACAGGTTTTTACTAGGGAAAAGATGTACTCCGCCTGCAGCAATGGCCAGCCTGTCTGCACCAATAGTTTCAGGTTTGGCCGCAGGTGAGGTGATAGGCAGCTTTGAAGTATGATTGAGCAGGTGGAAACGGGTATTTCTTTTCAATATTGCTTCCATCTCGGGATTATGATCAATTACCGATGATAAAATGGACCGGTCGGGCCTGTAAGTGTTCATTAAAGACTCAATGGTAGCATTGGCGTCATCTTCCAGGGTGAGCACTTTCGATATTTCGCTATTGACAAAAACAGCAGCCTTTTTCCGGGTATTGCCAAAATCAAAACAAATAGTAGTGGACATGGGTGTGAAAGTAGGTAAAAAGTTGGAAAGACGGAAAAGTCCGGAAGTCGGGGGTCAGAAGTCAGAAGACCGGGGATATGTATACGGTTATAGGATACTGGTTGCTGGATACAGGATACTGAATGCAGTGGAACTTTGAACCTTTAAACCTAATCAAATATATGATATAGAAATTCTATACTTATAACTGAAAAGTCCGAAAGTCGGAAAGACCGAAGTCAGAAGACCGGGGATATGTATACGGTTACAGGATACTGGGTTCTGGTTGCTGGATACAGGATACTGAA
>JASGDI010000102.1:0-33786 GCA_049841335.1 Niabella sp.
CCTGAGCTACGCAGCCGGTATGAACGGTTTGGCCGGTCCGCTGCATGGCCTGGCCAACCAGGAAGTGATTAAGTGGATATTTGAAATGCAGCAATACCTGAAAACAGAGAGCCCCACAAATGAGCAAATTGCAGAATATGTGAAAAAAACACTGGCTGAAGGCAAGGTGGTTCCGGGGTATGGGCATGCGGTATTACGTAAAACAGATCCCCGCTTTACGGCCCAGATGGAGTTTGGTAAAAAATACATGCCCAATGATCACCTGGTAAACACTGTCTGGCGGATTTATGAAACAGTACCCCCCATTTTGGAAAGCCTGGGTAAGGTAAAAAACCCCTGGCCTAATGTAGATGCCCATAGCGGGGCATTATTGGTACATTACGGCATGGTGGAGTATGAATATTACACTGTGCTGTTTGCTGTAAGCCGTGCATTAGGTGTGCTTTCAAGCCTTTGCTGGGACAGGGCTTTAGGTATGCCGCTGGAAAGGCCGAAATCAATAACCACTGCAGCGGTAAAACGCTGGTTAAATAAAGAAGTACAAAACCTGGGTGACTAATTTTTGGATAAATGATTAATTATTTTATGAGCGGTTTTTTTTGGTACGATTTTTTAGGTAACTTGACTAAGTAAATCAATTCGTTCATTGTAAAACAGTTCAATTATGAAAAATAGGGACAAGATTCTGTTAGGTATTTTAGGAGCTGCAGCTGCGGGTGTAGCAATAGGCTTATTGTTTTATACAGAAGAAGGGAAAAAAACCAGAAAGAAAATTAAAAATACCACAAGTGACTGGGCCGATTCGCTGGGGAGCCTCATAGAATCGGGCAAAGAAAATTTATCTGATCTTTCCCATAAAGCCAAAGAAAAATTAAAAAAGGCTAAAAACAAGGCGCAGGAAACGTATTCCGGAGTAACAGATGAATATGAAAATAAATTAAGTTAATTTCTTGATTAGCTTAGAAAGGTTGTCCGCAAATTTTTCATGATAATTATTTTGTGATGAAAGGATGCTGGCAACCTTTTTATTTAACTGCATAAACATAATTCTATGTTCGAAATAAAAGATAAGGTAGAAGATATAGCAGACAATATAGAAGAAATAGCAAAGACTTACTACAGGCTGTCTGTAGTAAATATTACAGATAAGGGCAGTAAGCTGGGCGCCTCATTGTTTGTAGCTTTTTTTCTTTTTATATTATTGCTTTTTGCGCTCTTTTTTGCCTTCCTGGGGTTAAGCTGGTGGATTGGGCAGCAATTAAACAGCCAGGTATCAGGTTTCTTCATTGTTGCGGGGGGACTGTTTATCATATTGCTTTTAATTGTGTTGATGAAAAAAAATATTATCAATTCTATACGAAATATTATCATAAACAAAATTTATGACTAAGCCCGAAATCAATAACTATGAGGACCTGATGGCTGAGAAAAAGCGACTTAAAGCCCGTTTAAGGGCTAGTAAGGCTGGCATCAGTTATTCTTTTGAAGCTATAAAGCAGGAAGTGAACCCATTTTCCGGTATTAAAAAAAATGCGGGTGGTATATTCCAGTCTGGAACTACCAATCCTCTTGTAAAATTTGGTATCAGGCGGGCAAGCGAGTTTTTAATAAGAAAGATTTTATTAAAGCGTGCCGGCTGGCTGCCAAGGCTTATAGTGCCTTTTCTTGTAAGAGAAGCAGCCGTACGGATAATAGGTGCGAAAACTGATAAAAAGATTGCACATGCGCTAAGAGATACTGCAGGTAAAATACGGAAAGCGGAAATACCTGACCTGTCAGGAGAAAAAAGCAGCGGTAAATAAAGTTTACTTTGGTGTTGGATAAATAGTCTGTTTCCTTTAATTTCGCCTCCTTCTTATAATTAAGATAAGAACGGGGGATTAGCTCAGCTGGCTAGAGCGCTTGCATGGCATGCAAGAGGTCGTCGGTTCGACTCCGATATCCTCCACTTGATAATCAATGAGTTGCAAGGGTTCTTGCAACTCATTTTTTTTGAAAAAAACTTTTTTAAAACTTTTTTAAAACCAAGAAAAGTGCATTTTTTTGAAAAAGCGGAATTGTAAGTAATAATCTTATCTCAAAAAAATAAGGAAGATTAATCTTCCCTATTCAAAATTTTTATAATTTCCTCCCTGCTATAAAAATTCAAGCCACCTATTTTTGTTGGAGTTAATTTTCCTCCATGAGAATGTTTTTGAAGAGTTCCCATTGATATCCCTAACATTTCTAAAACTTCATTGCTTCGTAGCCACTTTTTGGGTTCAGGTTTTTCATTTTCAGGTTTTTCGTCAAAAAGTGGTTTTATTAACTCCTTTATATCTTCCAATAACCTTGATCTGAACTCCTCTAAGTGTTCTTTTGTCAGTATAATTAAATCCACCTCACCCATCACGACCTCCTTAATTATGACTCAAAGAAAAAATCACACATCTATCTCCACCAGGTACACCACACTGCCCAATATCGGGCTATATGAGCGTACATACTTTATATACCCATACGCTTCCAGTTCGTTCATACATTTATGATAGGTGGTCCGGCCGATCTTTGCCACTTCCCGCAAACGGGCCAGCGAAACAGACACCGGGGCTTTCCCTTTTATGCACCATTCCTGGAATATCGCAATGTATAAGGCTACATGCTGAGGCCCTATTCGGTTATCACTGCTCGCCTTTATCAAAAAACCAATCAACTGCTTCAGATACATGCTTCACTTTTTTGGTTGTTCACTAGTTTTAAACTATCGGGATAGCTCCGTGCTACGATGGAGTTTATCCGCACCTGGTAATATTTCCATCATTCTTACAAGGGCAAACTTCTTATCCATACCCGGCTCCGAAACGCGCTGGAGATCTTCTTTGAGATCAGCGATAGAAGACAGAATACAATTTTTCCCCGTAGAAACATTTTCATTAGCAAAATGGTGCGCTTCGATCGCTGTAGTGAACCCGGTAAACCGCTCTTTTGCGGTTGTTAAAGGATCACTCTCAAACACTACAAAGCGGCTCCCATTGCTTTGCATGGTGCCAAGTACCTCCTGTACATTAGCAATATCCTTTTTCAATATATATCCACCTAACACGCCACTCAACTCAGCGGGGTTGGAAAAAAAAGCCGGCTCCTGCACTGAATACGATGGCACATATTGCTTCCATAGCTTTTGCGCCTGATCGGAGCTGTTGTCCAGTATGGACAATAATCTAAGCTCTTCCTTAATTTGCTCAACCTGGTCATGGCCGCGATTCCACACCTTTGAATCATCGGAATAAGCATAATACCAATCAGCTTTGGACATTTTTTCAGAAAGGTGTTTCACAAAACTGTCCCTTAGCTCTTGTACGGTCATTTGTCTTACAGGGGTATTCATGTTCATTTGTCTCTCATCCAGGGAGCGTTGATTGTTCAATTCGTATTGATTCAACCGCAAGCGTGTGTCAATTTCCTGTAGAAAACGTCCTTTATCCGGCTCTAATACATTTTTTATCTCCTGTTGCAGATGAGCAACAGAACGAACATGATAAAGACGATTCACTCTATCCATCACTTCGGCAAAAAGCTCGGCATCCAAACGTGTGCGAAAGCCGTTGAACCTGTCATGGGGTGGTATTGACGGGTCTCTACCAAACGCTACATAACGATTTCCTTTTTCCTGCTGTTCCTGTAGTAGCTTTTGCACTGCAGGTCCATCGTCATTTATGATCAGTCCGCCCGATATGCTGTTTAGTAGTTCAGGATTGGAGAAATGCCCCGGTGCCGGTACACCAGTGTCCGGGGCATATTGGTTCCATAATTTTTTAGCATCCTCCAATCCTCCATCCAACCGGGACAATGCCTTTAGATCGTCTGTTATATTCATCATTTCATCACGCCCCTTATACCAACGAAGAATGTCATCCCGGTTTTGCTCAAAATACCAATCCGCCTTTGCCATTTTATCAGAAAGGACCTTGATGAAAGTTTCCTTTAGTTGCTGCTCTGACGACCATTCAAAGGTCTGCCGCTGATCCTTCCCAATACCTGGCAATCGGTCTAAGCCCCTCTCAACGCTGAGCAGCCGGTCTATTTCCTTGTCAAGATCAATCAGCCTATCCAATGCCTTTTCGATCGCAGTAATTGACTTTACCGTATATTGATCATAGTCGGTTGAATGCTCATAAGCATGTTCAAGCGCTTCAAAGGAAGTTTTGAAAACGGCAAAATCTCCCCTGGTTAAGCCTTGCTTTCCTGCTTCAAAAGAAACGAACCGATTACCGTTTTCCGATTCCTTGCGTAAGAAATCTCTTATTTCTTCTGCATCTTTCCTGTACACTCCCCCGTCTGACATGATCCTTTATTTTTAACACAGTAACTAATTATGCTACCGTTCCATATCCAATCCCCTTGATCGCTTCATAGCAGCCTTTTGCTCCATTTCAATGGGTTTATTTTCCAGCGTGAGTTTCATATCCTGCTCCAGCGAGCTGATTGAACTAAGCATATAAAAACCATTGGCTGTTGGCGCCATGAATATATGTTTGGTCGCTTCAAAAGGAGTTTTGTAAAAGCCTATATCTTTTTCTGAAAGGCTGTTTCCTTTGATCTGTATGGCTGCAAACCGGTTGCCCTGTTCTTTTTCTTTGGTCAACCTGGCACCCAATGCCACTATCTCCGACTTCTCCATACCTTTAAAAATGTCGCTGCTCATGATCAGATGTAGTATTAATGTGCTTTAAACACTTCTTTCATAAAATCACTGGCGGCAGCGCCGGACGCTACACTAAGATCAGTAATGGCGCCACTGATATCAATAGCAGTAACAGCAATCCATTTGCCCACTCTGGTAAAAAACCCGTCCTGTTTGCTTTTTAAAGCGGCTATGGGCGCTGTTGCAAATCCATTTTCCTGGTTAAACTTTAGCAACATATTATGATCATAGATCCCATGCAATTCCGGGCGTTGTTTCCATCGGTAAGCAGAATATCTTGCAATGGCACTGCTTTTCAATAAGACTTCTTTATCTTTTACGGCCAGGGAACTTTGCAGCACTCCGTTCTCGAAACAACCAACAACCTCTTTTAACTGGGGATACGTGAGCGTATCTGCTTCGGGCTGTAGGATAATATTGGTAAGTTGCAGTAATCTCGCTTTTACTGAATCGCTCCATGGAGACCGGTCAATGAATCCATAAATATCCGTTGCCGCATCTGTCACCACTTGCGGAATTTGAGCAAAATGAGACTCCTTAAGCTCCGGCCAATCCTTCATCCTGTAAAATCTTCGGATCAGCCCACAGGAACGATCAAAATTTACAGACCTTCCCACAGTGCGATGCTGCTCAATAGAATCCAGGATCACGTTATGCCAGTAGCCAAAACTATCATAAGGGTTCAGAAAATTAGCAGGTTCAGTATCTGATACTGTCGGTACAGGCCGCTTATCTTCATTTTTCTTACAGCCGGTTATAAAAAGAGTAAGTGCAGTGCACAAGATTATAATAGATTGAAATATTATCTTCATTTCTTTAATTTTAATACTTGAAAAATTGTTTGCTGGTAACACCGAAAGCCGCGTAATGGGTGTTTACCGTTAACGCAGTCGATGCGCTTTAAGGAAGAAGCGGCTCTTTATGGGCAATACGATCATACGGCCGCCGCTTTCATCCGTTGCCTGCACAATAAAGCGCTGATGCCTGGGTACGGTAAACGGCTTAAAGGCCAACGGCCATACGGATGAACCATTACCTTTAACGGCGTTCAACTCCGGTGTAAATAATGGAAGGACTTCCGTTTCATTAATTGCCGTGCGCTTCACCCGTTTTTTATCCCTGAGAAAAAAGCGTAGCGATGCCGGTTGAAAATCTACCTGGGATTGGTTTCTTATATCCAGCTTCAGCCACAAATTATCCTGGGAATGAAAGATCCCGTTTAACCGCAGCCGGAGCGCCTGTTCATTATTTTGCAGGTACATAAAAGGACGCATGGTGAGCACCTGCCAGGCTTCCTGGTTGAGTAGCCGCGCATTGGGCAAATCACCTGCAAACTGTACCGGCCCGCTGCTTCCAAAACGGATATTCAGGTTGGAAGGGTTGTCATTATAGTGCAGGACAAAAGAGTAAAACTTACCGTCATCGGTTACTACAGATATATTGGTAGGTGCAAATTGCTCAGCCCCTGCTTTTAGCTGAAGGATATTTTCAACATTTTTTGCTTTCTGTGCGAGTACCGCACTGCTGCCCACATCAACGCTTTTGACAGCATACGGGAAGATAAGATTGGTCGTCTGGTAGTAACTTACGGCTATATTATAAGGTGTAATAGTTGTTGCCGGTACTTCGCTGTCCTGAGCCATACTACGCCCGCCGGCAAGTAAAAAGATAAATCCCAATAACCGGGTCACACAAAATCTGTTCATCACTTGGAAATTTTAAATTATTAATAAATTACTTTTGATTATCATCTTTAAGCAGCACAGCATAACCCGCAGCCACCGTTACCCGCACCAGCTTGGCGCTTCTGCCTACCAGGTTCTGGGCCATATTCAAACCGGCAGTAGCCATTTGTGCGCCAAAGGAAGGATCAAGGGAGCTGATCGTACCCAGGCCCTGCACGGATTGAGCCGCCGAGTTTTTAGCTATATCCCGTGTGATCGCTCCGGGAATATTGATGCCTGCCAGCCCATCTTTTTTGTCATAGACTGTGAGCGCTACCGGCAGTATTCTTTTATTGAACTCGATAGAGGAAATAGCAACCTGCAAACGATCACCGTTTAGCGAAGCCTGCCCATATACAAAATGATTCTTTGGCACTTTAACTCCGGCGATATACACATCTTCTGATAAGCGCAGCTTCACAGTAGCGCCGCTTACTAGTGTTTGCGCTTCCGGTACTACGGCTGATATGGCACGTCCCGGCTGCATTAACGCAGCAGCGTCATCCAGTGAGTAAAACCGGTTGCTGTTTACATACGATTGAAAAGCGCCGGGCAGCGTATCACCATTATACCGATTGAGCATGGTGGAAAAATCCTGGCGGGGTTCCAGCCGGGAGATTACATTTTCAGGAGGCGCTTCGAGTGCAAAAGCCTGCTTCTTATTTTGCTCCGATTGCTGGCGAAGCCGTTCCTGTACCCGTTCCGGGTTTTGAATGTCCATGATTTTACCAAGCATATCATTTAACTGATTCAGTTCTGTATCGGGTTCTTTACTCGACTGCATTTGCTGCATCATATTTTCCAGTCGCTCGATATCGGCATTGGCAGCAGTCGCAGCATGTGAGGGTTCGGGTAGTTCCCTTTCTGGCTCCCGGTTCAATTCACGTTGCAGCCGTGAAAGCTTTTGATATACCTTTTGCTCATTCCGGTCCTGCTTATGAAAAGAGGCAGGTTGCTTATCGCCGTATATGCTTTCCGCATAATCCGCTTCCGACACACCATCCATACTGAACTCTTCATCATCCAAAGACTGGTAAAAAGGATCGCTACGTAATTGCACCTTTAGCTTCGCAGAATCTTTATCTGCCTGCTCATAATACCTGAGCTTATCCCAATTGCTGTCCTTTGCCGGTGCCGCCGAGGGCAGGTTTAAATTCAGTCCCTGTAAAGATGCAGTCGGCGATGCTTCTTTTGCGTTACCCACCAATCCGGTAGTCCATAATAGCAGAATCAAAAACGGTACAACCAATACCGGTGCTATTAATAAAAACTTTCGTTGCCTGAGTACCTTAGCCGAGTACTGCGGACTTTCTTCACTTTGTTTTTTCATGTTCACTTATATTTATTTGTAATTGATATTCTATAAAAGCCAGGCTATCCAACAGACCCGGCCTGTACTTTGCTATGCTGTCATAAACAACTTTACCTTCCTTGGTCCATTGCAGACTATCCAGGTACCGGCGAAAGGATTTTATTCGGTTCAGCTCCGTGCTATTCAGTATCGCATCATCGGGAATATTGTCACCGGGAATAATAGTATGAGCCGGGACCTTTATTGTCTGGATGCGAACGCCCCCGGATGCAGACCGGAGCGAATGCCAGATCGTAAACCCAGAACTGCCCCCAAACAGCAGGCAAAAAATCACCAGCCCAGTAACCGTTTGCCTGCGCGAGAGCGTGGCGGTCTTTTGGTTGAGGTAGTCCGCTGCTTTGCGCTGCTTTCGCTCAACGGTCTGCCCTAATTTTTGAAATACCCCGTACATCACCGAAGGTTTATCCCTTCTTTTCCTGAATAGCTTAAACATATCTTCGTTTTAACGGCTTTCTGTTTTAATATCCTGGTTACTGATGATCTCCCAGCGTTCAATTAAAAAGCCGTGGTTATTATTATCGCTTTGCACCAGCCCTGTGCGGATATATCCCTGTGTGGCAATACTACGTGTCAGAACCGAGGTTGGCCGGGTAATATATTGCCTGCCGGTACAACGAAACTGATATGGCGCTTTTGCCATATCCAGTTCGATGCTGTCTATTTCTATAGCCTGGGAAATATTACCCGATATCATATTATTATAATACCCCGCTTCTTTCATGTTCTGGTAAATACGCCGCGCGGAACCATCAGCCAGGTACAGCGCTTTGGTAACTTGCGACTGGATCGCCTTTTCATCCGGGGATAAGGTGAAAAACAATGTGTGAAAGGTTCGGATATGATCCCTTAATTCTACCGGCAGGTTCCGGTCTTCCGCAACGGCTTCCACTAATTTTCCATTGACCAGCACATATACTTTACCCCGGCCTGCAATCAGTGTAGCGCTGGTGCGATGGGCCATATAACCGCAGAGCAGTAAACTACCCGTTACTATCATGATCGTGAACAAACGCACATACCGGAATGCGGTATCAATATTTTTCATCTTTTTGAACATATCTTATTCTTCCTTTTTATTGCCTCCTTTCAGTTTGTCATACATATAAGCGCCGGATTTACCAATACTGCTTCCGATATCCGCTGCCAAACCTGACCCGGTATCTTTACCCGAATACCCCTTATGGATATCGTAAGGTGCTTTCGCAATATTACCAGCGGTCTCCAAAGCCCTGCCTACGGCAGCACCGGCCAAACCTCCCGCAACGCCGCCTGCCAGGCTGCCCGCCGCCATAGCGGCACCGGTGGCCTTACCTGTCAGCGCATCACCACCACCTACCCATAGCACCTGGTTGGCAATATTGGGCACAGAGAAATAGCCCAGTATGCCGATGATGAGAAAGATCATATAGCCCAAATCTGTACGGCTGAAAAAAGTATCCCCGGTTTCTGCTACCTGGCTGATATCTATCTTAAGCATGTTTTCCTGTATCTTTCCGATAACCGCCCCGAAAAGGTTGCATATAGGCAGCCATAAAAAGACATTGATATAGCGGGCGAGCCAATGTTTGAGTGTATGGCCGAACCCATCAAACACACTTAATCCGAAAACTAAAGGCCCCAGTATAGCGAGAATAATTAAATTAAAAGTGCGCATAGTATTGATCGCAAGCGAAGCTGCTGCAAAGAGTAGCTGCAGCACTTCTGCGATTGCTTCTTTAATACCATTACGGAAATTGTAACCAAACTTAGCAGCAGCAAAACGGATATCATTGCCAACGGCTTCCATCCAGCCTTCATCCTCCGTATCTTCGTCAGGATGCGTGTATTTGTACCATTTATCCCGGTCGCCTTCCCCGGTAGGGCCGACATACATCTGGTAGACGTCAGAATTTTTTACGGCTTCCTCTTTTTGTTTTAGCAATGCTTCCACAGCCGCATCGGAATGTTCTACCATATTTTTAGTGCCGTCTGCCAACGGTTGCATCACACCATTAACAAGTGCTATTACTGACGGGAAAACAGCGACAGCGAAGCCGATCACAAAGGGTTTGAACAGGGGGTAAAAGTCAATACTTTCTGCCCGTGATATATGCCCCCACACCCTGGCAGCAATAAACCATAACGCTGCAAACCCGGCAAGTCCCCGGCCTACACCGATCAGCTCGCTGCACATCGGCAGCATTTCATCATACAACTGTTCCAGCACACTATGCAGGCTTTGTATCTCATCCGCCCAGCCGCTAATTACCTGTGCCTGTGTTGTTATTGGCAATAACATGCCCACTACCACGGCAAACGCCGCAGTTTTCCAAACTTTCCTCATTTCATTTCAAATTTTACCAGTCTCCACTATCCATACCACCGCACATCATCCGAAATGATCAGGGGTTGCCGTACAATCCCTTCATTACCTTTACGTCTTTCAATTCTTTGGCCCGCTGCAATGCCAGTACCTGGGTCTGGTTGTTAAACGCCCGCAGGAACCCGAGTTTATCCGCCACCTCCTTATAAATATCGTCTATCGCTGCCAGCCTTTCTTCATCCGACATTCGTAGTTTACCGGATGTAATAACTACTGATAGGTCATCTAAATTTTCCAAGCTCTGGCCGATCAGGTTACTGTATACTTTGCCGATATAGCCTATTTCATGATCCGTAAACTGGCCGCTTTGCTTAAAACGGTTAAAAGCCGATTTATATTCACTTACCATCCTGAGCTGGTAGTCAATAATATCGCCGACACGCTTGTATTTTTTAACGGCAGGGCTTACTTCCATAAGTCCATCCAAAAATGCCTGGTGCAGCTTGAAATTGCCCTCTGATATATTTTTAACCACATTATAGCCACCAGTGAGAATTTCATAACCCTTTTTCAGATCAGAAAGAATTTGTTTGAACTGCGCCAGCTTCTCAATATTAAGTGCCAGTTGCGCCAGTTCTGCCTCCTGTGCAGAAACCCGCACAGGGCCAACCATACATAAAGAAAATACACCTGTAACCACTAACCACTTTTTCATCCGTATGTTTTTTTTATTTTATTGTCGGATAGCCTGTCCCGCCAAAGCGGGAGAACTCCGCATAAAGCTTTTTCACTTATTATAAGAAATGATTATGCTCCGTTTCATTACCTGTATAATTTTTGTAGCGTATTTACATCCTTTAAATCCTGGCTGCGCCCGATGCGCAGTCTTTCCAGGTCTTTACAGAAACTATTAATGAAGCTGTAGCGATCTTTCATTTCTGCATATACCCGGTCAATCCGCTTGATTCGCTCATCATCGCTTAACTGCAATTCACCGGAACTGAGTATTTGCGTTAACTCATCAATCAGCTCATCACAATCATTATGCACATTATCAAAAACCCTCCTCGCATAACCCAGCTCATCAGGATTAAACCGATCGCTTGCCTCTGCGTCTTTCATTGCCTTACCCGAAAGCTGGATGACCTGTATATTTAGGGTAATAATATCTGCGACACGGGCGTAACGTTTTACGTTCGGATTAATGGCTCCCAATTCGTCAAAGAAAACCTGGTCTAATTTGAAGTGCCCATCTTTAATATCGCCAATCGTGTTTAACCCGCCCTGGATGATTTTATAGCCTTTTTGTAAATACCCGGTATATATTTTTAATGCAGCTATTTGCTGTATGAGGTACTGGGTTTGGGTTTGCTTCTGGCTAAACCATTCCTTAATGCCCTGCGCCGGGGCCATCGAAACACCTGCAAAAAAGATAACCGTAATAATAAATAGTCGTTTCATAATACGCCTCCTTATTCAATTCCATATAATGCTTTTACTGTCTGCACTTCCTGAAGGTCTTTGGACCGTTGCAGGCTCAGACGGATGTTCTGTGAATTGAACATCCGCAGGTCGCTTAGCGTTTCATCAATACCTTCTGCTGCTTTGGTGATAATTTCCAGGCGCTTACCATCGGTCATTTTAGTATTCAGCGTGCCCACTACCAAAAAGAGCTGATCCAGGTTCTTTAAACTCTCATCCACAATACCGGAATACACTTTTGTCATATAGGCAATTTCGTCCGGCGTAAAATGTTTATCCTGCTTAAAGAGGCCAAAAGCCCTTTTGTATTCTTCTACTACCCGCACCTGTTTTTGCATAATGGATTTGACCCGTTGATATCCCGTGATGGCCTCTTTTACCTGCGCCAGCTCATCATAATACTTTGCGTATTGCTCTTTGTTCTTTTTCACCCAATCGGAAATTTCATCCAGCTTTACTTTGGATAGTGTATTCTCCAATGTCTTTTGGGCATTCTGTAACCAGATGGTTTTATTCTGCAAGCGCTGTACCGCAAGGTCCATCGCTTTGATCACTTTTACCAGTGCTGCTTTCACTACCACCCAAACAACAGCGTGGCTCTTTTGTGTAGGCATGATCGTAAGACCAATGCAAAGCGTCAATACTACCAATACTTTTTTCATAACAACTTTTTTCTATTTTACTTTTCTATATACCGATGCCCCAACCAGCAGTTTGTTCTCATTTGGTTTAAAAGAGATCACTTTTCCTTTTCGCTGCTCATAGATCACCTGGTCCCTACTGTCATAAATACCCGTCCAGGTAGCAGTATCATATTTTACCGGCTGATCCACGCCATCCCGGATGCGAACAATGGCTGACCTTTTTTCAATCATATATACATTGCCATGCTGGTGTTTTACGATCAGCCGGTCGCTTCCTTTTGAATATTCGTTACTGATCCTGCGCTCATATACTCCTGGTATAAAACTCATTACCCTGTCATTGGAAATCCGGTTGCAGCTCATCATATAGCTGACCAGGAAAGACAGATACAATGGGCACATTTTTAAAGTCTGTTTTATTTGCATAACCTACCATTTGATTACGATGTCATTTCAGCGGCCAGCGCCTCAATCCCTTTTTCGATACTGCCGTACTTAGCCGCGTACTGTTGTACTTTTACCTTTTCGCGTTCTTCCGTTGTATAAGCCAGATATTCTTCCAGCGAAACTTCTGTGCGATAAACCTTTGAGAGCGTACCGCCCAGGCTGATAAAGACCTCTTTATATTTCTTTGTTGGATCATTGGCTTTATTGACAGATAACACTAATGCCTTTTCTTTTTCCGTCAACCCTAAGAGCACCTGTATATCATCAAACTTATTCTGATACTTACTCTGGTCAAGCAATATCTTGCAATCCGAATTATTAATGATCGCCTGTTTGACAACGGGAGAAGAAATAATATCTTCGATCTCCTGGGTTACGACAATGGCCTCACCAAAGTGCTTCCTAACGGTCTTAAAAAGATATTTGATGTACGCTGCAAACCCTTCCCTCATCAGTGCTTTCCAGGCTTCTTCAATTAAGATCATCTTCCGAATGCCTTTCAGCTTACGCATTTTGGAAATAAAAACTTCCATGATGATCAGCGTAACCACGGGAAAAATTGCATGATCTTTTATATTATCCAGCTCAAAGACAATAAAGCGTTGCTGCAAGAGATCCAGATTCTTCGTCGCGTTCAACAAGTAATCAAACTCTCCACCGGAGTAGAAAGGACGCAGAACAAAGAGAAAATTATCAATATCAAAATATTTCTCCCGAACGTTCTCCTTTTTCAAGACCTCCAGAAAATCCGTCTGCACGTATTCATAAAAGCTATTGAAACAGGGAAAAATACTTTTGTCTTTTTCCAGCTTGTCAAAGTAACCCTGCAAAGCATTGGATAATGCCACGTATTCGCTGCGCGTGAAAGATTCATCGTCTTTTTTCCAAAGAGCTAACAAGAGCGTTTTAATGCTCTCTTTTTTTTCAATGTCCAGGCTATCACCTTCCCCGATATAGAAAGGATTGAACCGGATCGGGTCTTGCTCCGAGTAAGTGAAGTAGTATCCGTTCACTAAATCGCATAATCCCTTATAGCTATGCCCCACATCCACGAGCACTATATGTGCTCCACTTTCATAGTAGCTTCTTACCATGTGGTTCGTGAAGAAGCTCTTTCCTGATCCAGATTAATGCCGGGCCACTCAATTAAGAATGGCCCGGCATGGGGAGGGCCCCAATATGAATTTATTCCTGTTGGTGCAAATACCTTTCCTTACCGGCTCATCGCTGATGTCCGAAAACACAGGTTTGCCGGTCAACCGGTCGCCCAGCCGGATGCCTATTTCACTGTTCGAATCCTGGTAATTGGTTTCCAGGTTCAGGAAGCAGCAGGCTTGCTCTGCGAACGTGTCGAATGTATCGTTCATAGGAAAGTCGCCGCTGTTTCCCGGAATCCCCGCCCACCATATTTGCGCAGCCCCGGCAGTTTCCAGCTTTACGGCCGCTTCCATTTGCGCCAGTGCAGAAGTGACTTTGTTCTTGATCTCTTTTAGTTCATCAGGGTTATCGGTCCATACCAGCACATTAAAATGCGCTTTTACCGGCAGCCTTTGTTCGCTCACGCATTCATTGAGAAAATCCCCGACTGCATCCCGCGCAATAGCATTCTCACGAGAATACGCTGCCAGTGATTGCAGCCGCAACCTTTTGCTCTCCAGCTTTTTCATAGTAACTCCTGCATCACCTATAAAAACGTATTGATTGTACACATGGTTACAAGGAAGCAATAAACCGAGCGTAGAAGCAAAACCGATGGAGAACTTTGTCCGGTCGGTTGAATACTTATCATAATTGATCCGCGAGCCGCAAAGCGACGGCAGGTCGGTAACATCCGCCAAAGTATAGAGCTGGCAATGCTGATCACCAATGACGAATTTGTCTTTTAACTGTAAATCCTTTACCAGCAGATGATCCGGCCGCTCTGACAAAGTGCAATACCGTTCAATCAATCCAACTTTATTTTTTTGGCTAACAAGCTCTTTGGTCTTTAATCGTTCGAGCTGCACACCTGCATCCGAAAGTATTCTTGCAAACTGTCCCGCGCTATCCTCAAAATCCTGTAAAGCGCTCCGGTTAACGGTTTGCTCCGGAACAATGGTTGGGCGTAGCAAACTGGAAAATACAGAACTGGATATTTTCCTGCCCGCAGGCTTTTTGGTCAGCGTGATATAACAGTCATGCTTTAAATAAGGCCGTCCCTCAAAGAACCGGTCGCTGCTCCCGGAAAGAAAAGAGCTATTATTTGCAGTATCCGCCTGAAATCTCGATTGCACAAAATAATCCTGCTTATGGAACACTGTAAATTTGGGCAGCACCTTGATCGCTTTTATAAAGCCCTGGTGCAACGCTTCATAGTTATCATCCGATTGTGTGAACACTTCGGGAAGCGTTACCTTAAATACAATAGAGATATCTCCCTGTTTGCTTACTATACAATCATGCTCCACGTCCATGATGGGCATGAGCTCAGCTAACCATTTTTCCATACACACTTTTTTCTTTACTTCACAATAGTGGTTACCCACATTATCTTATAAACACTTTCCTGCTATTACATTTGATCAGCCCAGGTACCTGGCGTTTGCCGATCTTTTTCATTAACCCATGCTCACCATATTTGCGGCTCATGCTATATACCTTTTTAAAAAGAATACCGCCTGCAATGAATATAATGCCGAGACAAACAAACATATTGACACCACAGATATACAGGACAGCAAAGGAAATCAGGAGGATCACCAATCCACCGCCTAAATACCAGATATATTGAGCCTTCAAGCCGCGAAACATTACCGGCTGGTTAACGCCCCTGTTGATTTTATATACGCTTGCCATAAACTTAAAGACCAAAGAAGCTCCTTAAAACCGTCGCTACAATGACTAAAAAAATACAGCTACCAAACCAGGATGCCGCGATCTGCCCGGTATGCGGGTCACCCGCGCTCCATCTTTGATAAACGCGCACCGCCCCAATCAACCCGAGTACCGCACCCACCGCATACATTAGATTTATACCCGTATCAAAATACTGCCTAACCAATGAGTTGGCCTGCTCAATGCCTGCGCTGCCATCCTGGGCGGACGCATGCAGGCCATTTATTAAAAGAACTACACCGGCAAGCAAATACAGCTTCGCCTTTCTGCTGCCCAAAGCAGTCCCGCTCCACATTTTCATACACACTTCTGCTTTTTATAATTATTAAGAACTTCCTTTCACACCTTATCACGCGCACTGCCTTATAAACAATAAGCAGTAATTTTTAAAAACCTGCCGCTGCCCATCCCAATGGCTGAGACGACCACCGTAAGAGGGATGAGCTTTGCGGACAGGATGTAGGCGGCCCCCGCTCCCGATCCTTCCCACCTTATCTTATGCTGCACACGAGGGAAACGGAGGCCATATCTTCCTGGCTATTGCCAGATTTGTTCCAGTTCATCATCTTCCAGTTCAACGCCCAAACGATGCGATGCCTCCTGCGCGAAGTGATTAGACATAGATGCCTGGAAAGCCGTCCCCTTGATTTGGGGATATAACTTTACTTTACTGCGCAGATCGGCTATCAGCTTCACCTTGTCTATAGGAGCATTGGTAACATTAATAAAAACATCCCTGCAATTTTTCATTAACTCATGCACATCAGTATAGAGTGTATCGCCTTCATCGGATGAAAGCGATTCCTCCGTATCGTCAACAGTATCCGGCGAACCTTCTTTAGTAAAGCGGTTGCCCAGCCTTACCAGATCATGGCGATAGAATAAGGCCAGTACAACCGCATAATAAAGGATAAGAAAAATAAAAAGGTAAATGGAGAGCTGCTCCCACGTAATCACATTTTGCATAATCTTGTTTTATTGACAACACAAAGATGCATAGCCGGAGAGCCGATCAGCAGACATAAAACAAGTAAGATGGGACCAAAAATTAATAAATGCAACTTTGTCTGTTTTAGACATAGAACTGCCTAAGTTAGACACCGGTTTTGTTGCACAAAAATGATAGAGGAGATATGTTGCGGCTGAAAAACCGCATGGGACTTAACAACAATAAAGAGAGACAAGCCTGGTGGCGGGCCATGAACCGGATGTATTCAAAGCAGCAGGTTAATACAGCTATCTCCATGCTACCTCCCGATATGCAGCAGGTAATCCGCTTGCATTATGAACAGGGCGTTCCATTGCCAGAAATTGCCCTTATGCTGAAAGGCAGTATGACGGTTATCCGCACCCGGCAGGTGATGGGTATCTATAAGCTATGGCAATATTTTGGCAAGCCCGGTTATTGACGAATGAAACGACAATCCGTCGAATTTCCCGGCCAGTAACCTGGGGCCACAAGAGGTTTTGAATTCCTCAGCTTTGAAACCTAAGAACTTATAAAACAATTAAATAGCATGTAGCCTTATTTGTTCAGGAAACGTGAACAGGTTAAAAATTTGAACATTATGCACAAAATGTTTACTTTTGTTCATAAATTGAGAATGTTCACGAAGCTAAAAATATTCAAAAAATGAACGAAAACCAGTTGGTAGATACGGTTTTACCCATGTTGCGTAAAAATGCAAGATTTGAAGGCTATTTTCAAGGTAATCTCAAAATGCTCAACCTGGACTATGCGGGTGAACTTCATATTACCAACCCCAAAGACCTTCCGGTTTTCAAAGTGCAGATAAGAAAAGAGCTAAGACAATACCAACTGCCCGGGTTATTAATAGAAAGGGATAAAAATCCCAACTACATGATCATGGCAGAAAAAATATTTCCAACGATAAAGGAACAGCTAAGAAATTATGGGATTAATCATGTGGATGCAGCCGGGAATATTTTTATCAAAACACCTGATCAGACAATTTGGATAGACGGGAACAAATACACACCACCGAAACAAGCCACTACCAACAAGGCGTTTACGAAAACCGGGTTAAAAGTTATTTTTTACCTGCTGATTAATGAGGATGCTATTAATTTACCCTATCGGCAAATCGCAGCCGGAGCAGGGGTGGCATTAGGTAATATTAAGAATATCATAGATGGTCTGCAGGAACTGGGATATTTACTTGCGGTAAATAAGAAAGAGTTTAGATTACAGAATCGAAAGGAACTACTGGAGCGATGGGTAACCGCTTACGGCGAAAAGTTGAAACCTGCGCTATACCTCGGCGCATATAATTTCTTACATGCAAACAAAGTCGACTGGAAGCAATTACCCCTTGATGCCGGTAAAGCAGTATGGAGCGGAGAACCGGGCGCCGATCTCTTAACCAATTATCTGAATCCGGAGATACTCACTGTTTATACCGTACAAAAAGCAGAGCTGGTGAAAAAATGGAGAATCGTACCAAATGAAAATGGTAACATCCGAATTTTCCAAAAATTCTGGACAGCCGATCTTTACGATCAAAAAATGTATGCACCGGCAGTATTAATTTATGCGGACCTGCTGCTGACAGATGATCCGCGCTGTCATGAAACAGCAATGATGATTTACGATCAAAAAATTAAATATGAGCTTCAGTGAAATAAGAGAAAGTGAACTAAAAGAAGTATTTAGTGCACTGGAAGATACATTTAATGCGTCAGGAGTTGATTTTTATATTATCGGGGCTATTGCCCGTGACGTATGGTATGCCAGGGGGCAAAAAACTTTCAGAGGAACAAAAGATGTAGACTTTGCTATACTCGTTGGCAGTTATGCAGCGTATGATGCCGTCCGTGAGTACCTTGAACAGCATCATGGTTTTAAAAATTCAAAAGAAAATGCTTTCGTGGTGATTAGTCCGACAGGTATACAGGTAGATATACTGCCTTTTGGTGAAATAGCAATTGACGATAGCATTACGCTCCAGTCAGAGGGATTAAGCTCAATAAAAATAGATGGGTTGGATGAAGTGCATCAATCAGGAACGGAAAGGGTTGAGCTAATGACCGGCCATTCTTTTAAAATAGCGACACTCCCGTCTATAGTTTTATTGAAGCTTATTGCTTTTGATGACAGGCCCGAACGCAGGGCAAAGGACCCACGGGATATTGCAAATATTATAAGCCATTACTTTGACCTTCAGGCAGACTTCATTTATGAAAACCACACCGATCAATTCGCAGATGACAATGATCCTCGCAGTCTTGAAGAGATTGCGGCAACAGTTATCGGAAAGGAAATACGGGAAATAGCTAAGGCAAACCAAAAGCTGCATGAAAGATTATGCACTATACTGGACAGTCACATCGAACAGGCAGAAAGAAGCCCGTTTATCAGAAATATGGTAGCAGAAACAAAGAGAAATGTTGAGCAGTGTGTAAATTGGTTAAAATACTTAAGGGAATCCATTTAAGCTATGGCAATATTTTGGCAAACCCGGCTATTGATATATCTCCCGGGACCTGTCATGTTTACTTGTTTATTCTGTTTACGAAAACGTAAACCTATATATTTGTAAACATCCTGTTCGGATATCTCGTCTAACACTTCGGCGATTATTGTTGGCACAGTTATTTTAGCATCATCCACAATTTTTCTGTAAGATGGAGACATCATAAGGAGGCTTTTAGATAGAGCCTTTATTCAATTTAAACTGCTTTTCGAGCGTCTCCATATTTGTAATTTTACACTACAAATATTGACATTTGTAGTTTGATATTACAATTTTTCCTGCAAGTAGATTATTACTATTGGAAGGGCCGATCTCGCTTATTTCCTATACGTTGCCCGGTATTCCGTTGGCGACATACTATACATTTCTTTAAAAGCCCTGGCAAACGCCCGCGGAGAAAGAAAATCCACTTCCGCAGCAACGGAGGAGATCGGTTCGCCACGCAACAGCAAATCTTTACTTAACTGCATCCGCAAATGATTATAGTACTTATAGGGTGTTGTACCAAATTGACGTTTGAAACCAAAATTCAGCGTAAAGAAATTGAGATAACTTTGCTGGCAAAGCTTTTTATTGCCCGGATAATAAGGAAGGCTTTCATCAATCAGGCGTTTCACTTCATATAACGCATCTATTTGTGCTTCGCTTAGATCCGGCAGTATGGTTTCCAGCCGGTCTACGTCTTCCAATGCCGCCAACAAGATATTCTCCACATTGTTTTGCAACAGCCATGCTTTACCCTGCTCACTGTAATGATTGCGCAGGATCGCCTGAACTGCTTCCAGCATTAAAGCTGGGCAACGGCGTGGAGTTGGGCTTAGATCAGTTGGCTGGTCTTTCAGCACTTGTTCAATAAAAAGTTGAAAAACTTTATAGTCAATACCCAGTTCTTTTAGATAGTCCAGCTCAAAATGAATATCAAAAGTTTCATAATCCACATCGGCGTCAAAACAGGCACGGGTGGCAATATGAGGTACAAAGCTCATCTGGTAGTACAATGCAGGGAGTTCAGGTTGCCGTACATCCTCCCAGGTACCTTTAATTTTATTGCGCAAGGCAATCCGCAGTTCCAGGGCGGGTTCGTGGCCCGTTGCCAGCAGTACGGTGGAGTTCGTCATCCAATACCGGCTGATCCAGATAGTAAATCCCTTACCGGCCAGGCGCTGGAACAGCGCTTTGAATCCTTCACCCATCAGACCGACCGGCATAGCGGTCTTTAATACATAACGCGCCAGCTCTTCCGGAACGCTGGTAAGCAATTCCAGCACGCCGACGCCTTCCTGTACAATCGTTAGACTTTCCATAGAAATTTAGTTTATGTGCTTTTTTACTAATTTTTTGTCTGATACTTTGCACATCGGGCCGGTAGCTTGCAGGCTATAAAAATTGTTGCACATGAACACAAATAAAGCCCTGCAAACCATTCCCCGCCTGTGGTGTAAACCTGCGGCGGATGACCTGCCCGGCACCTTGCTCTTTACCCGGTCGGTACCAGAGCTGGATGCTTCATTTTCTTTTCGCTCACTCGATCCTAACTTTGATTTCGACAGGATCTATGATTGGGTAAACCAGGCCTATGCCCAAAAATTCTGGCAGCTAAAAGGTTCCCGCTCTATGATCGAAACCCTGTATAAAGGCATCCTGTCCAATCCGCAGGTACATGCTTTTATCGGGCTGGTGGATCAGGCACCTGTTTGCCAGATAGAGCTGTACGCGCTGCCAGCAGACGAACTGGCCGGTCATCTTCCGGCGCGATCCGGCGATTGTGGCCTGCATATTTTAATGTGCCCGCCCCGCCAGATGCAAAAAGGCTGGAGCTTTTACGCCCTTCGCTTGTTCCAGGAGTTTTACTTTTCTTTTCCCGAGGCGCAGCGCCTATTCGCGGAGCCTGACCGGGAAAACCATGCCGCCAATCAACTGGCAATGAACACCGGTTTTCGTTTTCTCAAAACCATTGAGCTGTCTTATAAAACAGCCAATCTCTATTGCCTCGACCGGCAGGATTTCAGGCCCGTATAATCCGATCCTCTTTAAACTTCGCCTTATGAACCGTCTGCTTTCGCTCGATCTCGCGCGCGGCTTTACCGTGCTGTTTATTCCCGCCATTCACACCGGAATGTTGTATAGCCGCTTATCTGTGCATACCACACCATTGGGTTATTTCCTGGTCAGTATTGCCGAAGGCCCAGGAGGCCAGTTACTCATGCTGTTGATGGGTGTCACCTTTACCTTGAAAGCGCAGCATAGCGCGCGCTCCATAATGATAAGGTCCGCGACTTTACTTTTGGCAGGTTACCTGCTCAATATTTTAAAATTTGTTGTGCCGTATAGTTTGGGATTGCTGCCGCGTGAAGTATTAGCGGAATTGGAAATAAAGGGAACCGAAGCGGCAGTGTGGCAGTTAGCCGGGATGGGTGATATCTTGCATTTTGCTGCAATAGCGCAAATAATTTTGTATGGGGTGTATAAATTTAAAAACTATCAGTGGTGGGCATTGGGAATGGCAATAGCCGTTGCCATCCTCAGCCCGCTGCTTTGGGACAGGCAACCGACTTCGCCCGTGCTGCATTACCTGGCGGGACTGGCGACAGGGCACCCGCCAAAGGTTTTCTTCCCACTGCTTCCCTGGCTGATCTTTCCTTTGGCCGGTTTGTGCATAGGCTGTTACCTGAAAAAACAGGAATCGCAAACCATGAAGCGTTGCGCTGTGATAGGTTTAATTTTACTTTTAGAAGGTTGGATAGAACAAATTTCATTTAAAACCATAAACCCTCATGGATTCTACCGCACGCCTTTTCCCGAGACCTGCTGGCATCTCGGGATTGTGCTACTGGCGTTAAGTATGTGGTACTGGATCAGTAAGCGGGCGAAGGATAATCTTTTCTTTCACCTCCTCACTTATTCCAGCAAAAACATTACGCTGCTCTACTTTATACAATGGGTAATGATCTGCTGGCTGCTGCCTGTCTTCGGTTTCAGGAGGCTGGACACCTTCCATTCAGCAATGGTAATGGCCGTTATGACCGCCGATACCTATATTCTTGCCTTTTTCATTAACCGAATTAAGCAACGTTATGGCTACAACAAAAGTCTTTGACTTGATCGGCATTGGCATCGGGCCCTTTAACCTGGGCCTGGCTGCACTATTACAGGATCATCCCGGCATCGAATACCTGTTTTTAGAACAAAGGGAATGTTTCAACTGGCATCCCGGTTTACTGTTGCCCTGGGCGCGGTTACAGGTACCTTACTTTGCAGACCTGGTAACGCTGGCTAATCCGCAAAGCCCATACACGTATATTAACTATCTACACACCCAAAAACGCCTGTTTCGTTTCAGTGCACATGAGAACATCTTCCCGTTGCGGATCGAATACAACCAGTATTGCCGCTGGGTGGCGGATCAGTTGCCCAATCTGTTGTTTAACCATCGCTGTGAAAAGATCACCTACAACCCGGTTAAAAGATATTATACCGTAGAATGGAGAAACCCAATTACCCATGATAAAGGCATGTTCCATGCGAAACAATTGGTTATCGGTATTGGCACCCAACCTTATATTCCTGGATCCATTCAAATAGAGAAACATTCAAACGTTATCCACTCATCAGATTATTTGTTACACAAACATGCATTGCTGGCAAGTGGTAATATAACGCTGATCGGCTCAGGTCAAAGTGCAGCGGAGATCTTTTACGATTTGCTGCAGCACGAAAGCCTATTGCAAAGCCTCAACTGGTGCACCCGTTCTCGCCGGATCGCACCAATGGATTATTCACGCTTTGCACTCGAAATGGCTTCGCCGGATTACGTGGACTATTTCTATGGCTTACCTGAGAAAGCTAAAGCCGAAATACTGGCCTCGCAAGCCTACCTGTACAAAGGGATTAACCAGCAACTCATTGAACAAATACATGACCAGTTGTACATAATGGATGTACAGGGCAGCGCGCTCAAACCCAATATTTATACTTCACAGGAATTAACCGCCATAAAGCAAACCGCTAAATCACTCAACCTTTCTTTTCGTCACAGGGATACCGATAAACAAATTACCCAAACCACCAGCTCCGTAATTTTGGCAACGGGCTATCATTACAACGTACCTGCCTTTCTCGAATCCATCCGCAACCGTATTAATTGGAATCAAAACGGTTGGTTCGATGTGCAAAAGCCATATACTGTCGATAAAGATCAAACCATCTTCGTACAAAACGCCGACTTAAATAGTCATGGTTTTAATGCGGCTGACCTGGGTTTAGCAGTGCATCGCAATATGGTAATTATCAATGCGCTGTTGAAGCAGGACTATTACACTATTGAGCATGGCACAGTCTTTCAGCAATTTGAGCCACCTGTATAGTAGCAATATGTCAAAGAACTCAGGTGATGACAGAGACTATAATGACTAAAAAAGTCCTTTGTTCTATAACAGTAGATGTATAAGTTTGTACTGATAGATATCCGGTATTTTTTTGAAAATGGAAGGCTGCAAAAGACATGCTTGAGTAAGACAATAAAAGTAAATTCGATTTTAAACTTTACATTTGGCAGTTATTCCAGGTGATTTTTAAAGCTTTAACTTGAATCCTAAATATCTGCATACCGATCAGGACTGGCTTTCGTTAAAGGAAAAGGACAGTCAAAAGGCATTTTCTTTTGTGTATCAGAAGAACTTTGAATTGGTATACCATTTTGCCAAAAAGCTGCTGGAAAATGCACAGGAAGCCGAGGATATTGTTAGTGAAAGCTTTGTAAAGCTTTGGGAGCGGTTTACCCAATTTAACAATACGGCGTCCGCAAAATCATTCCTGATGACGGTTACCAGGAATGCCTGTCTCAATCGCAGGGAACAAAATAAGAATGCCCGGCAAAGGGAGGCCTTTTTCGCAACACTTCAGGGTGCAGATATCAATAACGGCCGTCAAAAAGAAGAAATCACGGCACTTGTTTATCAATATATATTTGAAGAAATTGAAAAGTTACCCAACCGGGAACGCCAGATTTTCAGGCTCAGCTATATTGAAGGAAAAGCCAACGAAGAAATAGCAACGCTTTTAGGGCTTACCAACCAGTCCGTTCGCAACTATAAAGCAAATGCCTTAAAAACGCTCCGGAAGGTTTTCCAAAACAAAGAAGTGTGGGCTGTCTTTATAGCGATTATAGGTGATTTGTCCAGGCAATAAGAAATTTTTTTTCTGCGATGCCGTAAAAGATAATAGAGCGACATATTTTATATTCCCATCTGACAATCAATAATTTAGTTTGATACGCTGTGACATTGCTTGTATTCAATCGAAATAATATTTAAAATTAATATCAGGTTTTCTCAAAATTTCTATAGTACAAACAAGTAGTTATACTGTTATAGTCATATAGCGCTGTATTACATGCAATAAACAATTGAAACAGGATGCCGGAAGAAATTGACAGGATTATAGAATTGGTTAAAGCACACCTAAGCGGGGAGCTTTCTGACGCAGGCAGGCAGGAATTAGAGTCCTGGATGAACGAGCAGCCGGTCAATCGTTTACTTGTGGAAGAGTTTTTAGACGAAGAAAAGCTAAAAGCGGGTATTGCAGAAACATATTGGGCGAAGGAGCGTATATGGGAGCAGTTACGCAATAGATTGTTATTCCCTGCTGTAGAGAGCGATGAGATATCCATTAAACGTCCTGTTTTATTATTCAAAAGACAATGGTGGGCCATTGCTGCATCCGTTATAGTAGTGCTGGGGCTGGGAATTTATTTTTATACCGCAGTTAATAAAAAAAACGTCCCCCCTGTTATTGCTAAAGCAACAGCGGACGACATTTCCGCCCCTGCTACCAACCGTGCCATGATCACCCTGGCAGATGGCAGCCGGGTATTTTTGGACAGCGTAAACAACGGGCAGTTAGCTAAAGTGGGGAATATAAAGCTGGTAAAGCTTGCCAGCGGGCAGATCGCCTATCAAACGGCTGACGGACAAATCTTGAAAGAGTTACAGCATAACACATTGACCAATCCACGCGGTAGTAAAGTAATTCATATTGCATTATCCGACGGTTCCAGGGTATGGCTGAATGCAGGCTCTTCTATTACTTACCCGGTGGCATTTGTGGGTGATGAAAGAAAGGTAGAACTAAAGGGTGAAGGTTATTTTGAGGTAGCTAAAGACCCGACTAAAAAATTTGTGGTAACTGCCAACGGAACAACAACGGAAGTACTTGGTACGCATTTTAATGTGAATGCTTATGATGGCGAATCGGAGACAAAGATTACCTTATTGGAAGGATCGGTGAAGGTCTCCAATAGCAGCCAGCAAGCGGTTACCATCAGGCCGGGACAACAGGCAAAAGTTGCCGGTAGCCAGCAACCTGCAATCGGTAATAATATAGACATCGACCAGGTAATGGCCTGGAAAAACAATCTCTTCAAATTCAACAGTACCAACATACAGGAAATGATGAGGCAGGCAGAGCGCTGGTATGATATAGAGGTAAGCTATCCTTCAGGTGTTCCGGATGAGCAATTCGGTGGAACCTTGTCAAGAGACGTAAGCCTGTCTGAATTTGTGAAGATGCTGGAGTATAGCGATATAAAAGTAAAGGTGAGCGGAAGGAAAGTGGAGGTGATCAAATAATGGGTTCAATAAGGTTGGCTTAAAACAAGTTCGGGATCCTGTTGGAGCAGAATCCCGGATGTTTGGGTTAACCATAATAAATAAAACTGCAAAGAATCACTTATTTCAAAACCCAAACCTATCCTGAGGTAATCAGGATCGTACAAAGTTATGGATTTAACCATTACGGCTGTAGGCAGGGTAACTCGCCTTGTGCATGGTATAAGGTACTGCCCGCAACAGCTCCTAACTGTTCAACTGCTGCGTGTTATGAAGCTTGTAGCCATTATATTGCTATCGGTCTGTCTGGCAGCAAGCGCCAGCGGACATTCCCAGGGAATAACTATATCCAAGCGAAATGCAGACCTGCAAACGGTGTTAAAGGAAATTAGCCGGCAAAGCGGTTACCAGGTTTTCTTTAATGAGCGGCTACTCCGGGAAGCTGGCAAAGTAACAATGGACCTGCGAAATGTTACGGTGGAGCAGGCGCTTCAAGCCTGTTTCCACGATCAGCCATTTAGCTATGCCATTGTCAATAAAACCATCGTCGTTAAAAAAGCAGAGAGACAAACCAGTAGTAATAATCAGTCACAGGAAAATATAAATGCACCGCCTTTACCTTTGGCCATCGACGTTACAGGCCGCGTTACTGATGAAGACGGGAATGGTCTTCTGGATGCCAATGTGAAGGTAAAAGGTTCTGACATGGGAACCAATACGAATGCTGAAGGCTATTTTGTTTTAAGAGGAGTTGATGAAAAGGCGATCCTTGAGATCACTTATATTGGCTTTGAAAAAAGAGAGCTTTCGGCTGCGAGTGCCCGCGCTTTAAGAACGATTGTATTAAAGCGCAACGACAGCCCTTTAGACGCTTTACAGATCATTGCCTACGGTAAAACAACCCGGAGGCTATCTACCGGAAACACCGGTACTGTAACTGCAGAAGAAATTGAGAAGCAGCCGGTAAGCAACCCGCTGTTAGCCTTACAGGGCCGGATACCGGGTGTGGAAATAACCCAGACCACAGGTGTAAATAACGGGCATGTCAGGATACGGATACAGGGACAGAATAATATCGTTCAAGCTCGTGGCGAACCTTTGGTAGTTATTGATGGAATTCCATATCCTACTTTTTCCGAACCAGATGGTACAGGAAGCCCCGTTTCCAATGATGCACAAAGAGGGGCCAGTCCTTTAAGTTTTATAAATCCGCTGGATATAGAATCCATAGACATCTTAAAAGATGCCGATGCTACTTCGATCTATGGTTCGCGCGGGGCCAATGGTGTGGTATTGATCACCACCAAGAAAGGCAAACCCGGCAAAATTAAGATCAATGCGGGTTTTCAGCAGGGCTGGGGACGGGTAACACGTAAGGCTAATATGATGAACACCAGGGAGTACCTGGATATGCGTTATGAGGCTTTTCGTAATGATGGTTTAAGCCCTAACCTGGTCAATAACCCGGATCTGCGGGATTGGGATACAACCCGGTATACCGATTGGCAGGAAGTATTGATTGGCGGAACCGCTAAAAATTCCAGGGCCAATATAAGCTTGTCAGGAGGTACAGAAACGGTTCAGTACCTGATCGGGGGAACTTATCGCCGGGATACGGACGTCTTCCCAGGGGATATGGCCAGTACCTCCGGCTCCCTTCATTTTAATATCAATACGGCATCGCTGAATCAAAAATTTAAGCTGCAGCTTTCAGGAAGTTACCTGGTAAATGAAAACCTGCTTCCTGGTGTAGATCTTACGCAAGCGGCTTTATCTTTAGAGCCGGTTGCCCCTGCATTATTTAATCCTGATGGATCTTTAAACTGGGCGCCTAATGCAGCAGGTTCTTCCACCTGGGATAATCCCTTACAGCATATTTTATTTCGGAATGTAGAACATTTAACGAAAAACCTTGTAAGCAGTGCGGTTGTCAGTTATGTTTTATTGCCTGGTGTACATTTAAAATCTACATTCGGTTATAACGCTTCACAAGGGTCTAATTTCAGGGCCGCAACTCTTGATTACTCTCGACCAGAAAACAGAGCCACTTCTACTCGGCAGTCATTCCGGTCGGAAAGTGCCAATAATACTTGGATCATTGAACCGCAACTATCCTTCCAGCCAAAGTTAGGGAGGGTTAAAGTAGATGGGGTTGTCGGCGGTACTATACAAAAAAATACTAACTCGTTTCTAAGAGTTACTGCTTCAGGCTTTACAAGCGATTTATTGATGAAAAGCTTGGGAGCAGCTACTTCGGTTACAGGGAGTAGCGGAGATGCCCAATATAGGTATGCAGCCCTATTTGGTAGATTAAATCTGAACCTGGATAACAAATATATAGTCAATGTAAATGCCCGGCGGGATGGCAGCAGCCGGTTTGGCGATGCCAATAAATACCACACATTTGCCAGCGCTGCCGGAGCCTGGATATTTACCGAGGAGAAGCTCTTTAAAGAAGCGCTTCCTTTCTTAAGTTATGGTAAGCTAAGGGCTAGTTATGGAGTTACTGGAAGTGACAATATTTCTAATTATGCATATCTGGGCGTGTATACTTCAAATTCATTAACGCTTCCTTACCAGGGAATATCAGCATTGAATTCGCAAGGGCTGTCTAATCGCTATATACAGTGGGAGGAAGTGAACAAACAGTCTTATGGAATAGAATTGGGGGTCTTCCAGGACCGGATCATTTTAGGTGCCAGTTACAACAGGAACAGGTGTTCCAATCAACTATTACTTTATAGACTGCCCAGCACTACAGGGTTTACAACTATTTCACAAAATTTCCCCGCCACCGTTCAGAACACTTCCTGGGAATTCATGCTGGATGCCAAAATAGTGAAGACCAAAGAAGTGAACTGGTCCGCAGCCTTGAACTTTACGCTTCCGGATAATAAAGTAATTGCTTTTCCTGATTATGAGAACAGCAGCTACGCATCAGGAAATAACGGTATAATTCCAGGCCAGCCGGTAGGCGTCATTAAGGCTTACCATTATGCAGGTGTAGATCCACTAACGGGAACCGGAGTGGTGTACGATGTAAATGGGAATCCTACACTAAGTCCTTCTGCACCTACCGACAATACAATTTTATTCAACCCATTACCTGACTTTACAGGCGGGTTGAATAACAGGTTCTCTTATAAGAGTTTTCAGTTGAGTTTCCTTTTTCATTTTATCAGGGCGCTGGGTGCTGCTACCGGATATTATTATAACAGCATCTCTCCTGCTGGAAGATTTCAGTTAGGGCGTAGTAACCAACCGGTTTCAGTGATCAATAATCGTTGGCAGCAGCCGGGCGACCAGGCTGAAATGGTACGCTTTAGTAGTGGCGCATCGGTAGTGCCAAGGGCTTTGAGTAGCGATGTGTTTTATTCATACGCCTACGGTTCCTATATCCGGCTTGAAAACCTGGCGCTATCCTGGCAGCTTCCTGCTAAATTCATCAATAGGATCGGGTTACAGAGTTGTGCTATTAATATGCAAGGGCAAAACCTCTTCACTTTTACAGGATTTACCAATCTCGATCCGGAAAATGGATCTGCAGGGAATGCAACACCCAATAACCTGCCTCCGTTACGTGTGCTCACTTTTGGCATTCAACTGGGTTTTTGATCATTTAAGAATATATAGTCATGAAAAAGAAAACGTACAAATATTATCTCAATATATTACTGGCGACATGCATGTTACTGAACATGGCATGCAAAAAGCTGGTAGAAATAGATCCCCAAACAGGAAGTATTGATGAGGCAACTGTGTTCACTGAGAACTCAACGGCGATTTCTGCTATTACCGGTATACTCGCAACCATGTCTGGTCAGTCGGGTTCTTTTACCAACAGGTCTGGTATTAGTTTTTTAGCGGCACTATCAGCAGATGAGCTGTCGCTGACAAGCACTTATACAGATGACAGACATAATGCGTATTACAGGAACTCCTTATCGGCTATCACCCCACCGGTTACCGGGTCAGATAGCTGGCTTCCCATGTTTAACCTGGTTTATAGATGTAACGCTGCAATAGAAGGCCTTACAGATGAGCGCTCAGAAGTGCTTTTGCCGTTAGTTAGAAAGCAATTGCTGGGGGAAGCAAAATTTTTAAGGGCCTTTTTTTATTTTTATTTGACGAATCTGTATGGGGAAGTTCCCTTGGCTTTGACTACCGATTACAAAGTTAATACCCAGCTTCCAAACAGCACTAAAGAGGATATTTATCGCTCTATTATTAGTGACTTAAGGGAAGCCCAAACCTTACTTTCAGCAGAATACCTGAATAACACTCTGACCGGTTCAACCCCGGACAGGATAAGACCTACCAGTTGGGCGGCTACGGCACTTTTATCCAGGGCTTATTTATATAGCGGCGACTATGTTAATGCCGAGGCGCAGGCCACCGAGATACTTAACAACATAGCACTTTTTGATACAACATCCTTAAATAGCGTTTTTTTGAAAAACTCTAAAGAAGCGATCTGGCAATTGCAGCCGGTCGACCAGTTTTTTAATACAAGAGAGGCAACCCTATTGATCACTACCAATGCAGGTCCCAATAACAATAATCCTGCTTTTTTAAGCTCGCAGCTACTGTCAGCTTTTGAAGCCGGGGATAACAGGGCCATTTATGGTAACTGGATCGACACCACCATATATCTTATAAGCGGCAGCAATTATGGTACGGTAACACATCCTTATAAGTATAAAGTAAATGCCAATAACCCGGCTATTACTTCTCAAACCGGCACACAGAATATGACCGAATTTTTAATGGTGCTCCGGGTGGGTGAGCAATACCTGGTTCGTGCGGAAGCGCGGGCGCATCAATCCAAAATACAATCAGCCCTGTCAGATCTGGATGTAATCAGAAAGCGCGCCCGTCTGCCTTTGCTCAGCGCAACCAACCCAGGCATCAGCCAGTCAGCTTTGCTGGACGCTATCCTCCACGAAAGGCAGGTGGAGCTGTTTACCGAATGGGGGCATAGGTGGCTCGACCTGAAAAGAACAGGTAAAGTAGATGCGGTAATGTCTGTTGTTACCCCGATTAAATCACAGGGACAAACCTCCTGGGAGTCGCACCAGCAGCTTTACCCGATTTTGCAGACTGACATCAACCAGTCTCCTAATCTTAAACAGAATGCTGGGTACTGATTCGGGAAATTTTTCTAATCACAATAATTATTTACGAACATGAGCAAGTGGATATTTTTAATCCTGTTTCCTTTTAGTGTGTATGCACAGTCAGCAAAGGATGCTTCTGATAATGGCATTCAGTGGGCAAGCGGTCTTAGCTGGAGCGGAGTGAAGCAAAAAGCAAAAAAAGAAAATAAGTATATTTTCCTGGATGCCTATACTACCTGGTGCGGTCCCTGTAAATTGATGGATAAGCAGGTTTACCCTAATGACACGATAGGCGCTTTATTTAATAAGCATTTTATTGCCGTGAAAGTACAGATGGATAAAACCAAAAATGATGATGCACAGGTGCAGCGTTGGTATGCAGATGCCGCCCGCCTGGAAAAAGAATATAAGGTTCGTTCTTTTCCCACCCTGTTGTTCCTGTCACCGGAAGGAGCTTTGGCAAACCGGGTATCCGGCTTTCAAAATGTGAAGCAGTTAACCGATGTCGCCACTATTGCCCTCAAACCGGGCCAAAAATATGTGGATCCAAATGAAGCTTATTACGCAGCATTGGAAGAATATCAGGCGGGTAAAAAATCTTACGTATCAATGCCCATGCTGTTTAAAAAGGCAATGGAGCTGCGCGATGGCGATGTAGCCAGGGCGATATCTAAAGAATACAGGGATTACCTGGTAACCCGGAATGAAAAAGAATGGTATACGCAGGAGAATATTGAATTTATTACTGCGCATCCGCTTACCAGCGAGTCTCCTTTTTACCGGATGTTTTATCCTGATGGCAAAAAGGTAGACCGGGTGGTGGGTAAAAAGAAGTACGCAGCGTCGATAGTAGATCAGATCATCTTGAGAGATGTAGTGGAACCCATACTCAAAATAAAGGTGGGAGGAATGGGAATGATGGGAGGAAAACTGAACCCTGCTGAAGCAGATTGGGATAAGCTATATGCTGCTATTAAAGCCAAATATAATGATGACTATGCCGCGCGGGTAACAATGGACGCCCGGTTAACCTGGTATGCACAACATTTTAATACGCCCAGACTAAGAGAATATCTTTTTAAAGCGCTTGAAAAATACGGGATCGAAAAAAACAACCTCAATAGTGAGCGGTCTTTCAGGGGCCTGAACCATCATATGTGGCAGATATTTAAAGATGAAACAGGTACGCCTCTTTCCAGCGCAGCCAAATGGATGGGGAAAGTAGCAAAGCAAGGTAAGGCAGAAAGAAACTATCCAATATGGCTGGACACCTATGCCAACCTGTTATATAAGCAAGGCAAAGTAAAACAGGCCATTAAATGGGAAGAAAAGGCTTTGCAGATCTGTAAGGATTTGGAATATACCTTTTACGTTAATCAGTACCAACCTGTACTTGATAAAATGCGTTCAGGAACGCCTACCTGGCCGGTTAAGGAAAAGTAGTCTTATAATTTTTTTCACCCCCTTATTTAGTTTAACAACGATGAAGTCTATGATTCGTGATGTACTTTTCACATTTGTATTGGTCTTAACTACCGCTTCGTTACACGCCCAAACTTCTATTGATCACCGTTACCTATCCCAACCAGTTGCAAGCGGCAAGCCTGCTCTTGACTTTGCTGCGCTGGACAACTGGGCCTGGGTGCCTCCCGGGGTTATTGTCAGTGATGACGGCCGTTTTTTTGTGTACAAGGTTGCCACCCGTTCGGGATTCCAATCTGCAATCGTTCAGTCTACCGGCAATAGCTGGCGGTATGAGTACGGAAGCGGTCAGCCCGGCCTGTTCAGCGGTGACAGCCGGTGGTATGTTTATATGGTTAAGGACAGCCTGTTTTTCCTGTCCCTCGGCAAAGGCCTGGCGCGGCAGGCAGGGCCGGTAACAGGTTACCAGACCAACCGTAAGCGCCCCTCAGACAAAATCGTCTGGATAGCCTTCCAGCTGAAGGACAGTGCAGGAACGGTCGTGCTGCATCATTTTCAGAGCGGCCGTGAGCAGCAGATAGCAGGCGTAAAGAGTTATGAGTTCGACAGCAGCGGCCGCTGGCTGCTGTGCAGGCTGAAGAATGGTGAACTGCTGCTGCACCCGCTGGCAGATGGCAGGGCACTACGTTTGGCAGGCGTGACGCAATACCTTCCTGACAAAAGCGGGCAGACGCTTTTCTGTATCACGCAGACCAGTGGCCTGCAAAGTGTGCAGCAGGTAAATCTTGCAGCCGGCAGGCAGACCAGCTTATGGGAAGGCCGTGGACCGGACTTGTCCGCCGGTGCACTGGCGGCGGATGAGGCAGGCCGGCAGTTGCTGTTCACGGTACAGGAAAAGAAGGGCAGGGAAACAGCTACGGCCATCTGGTACTGGAGAGCCGGCATGGACAAGGCCATAGAACGGGTGCGGGACGGTTCACCGGGCATTGACCGGTCATTATGCATAGCGGGCAGCGCCTCTTTTACGGGCAATGACCGGTACATCCGGTTTAACCTGAAACATAAATGGACGGATACCCGCAAAGCAGGTAAGGATGCGGTGGCCGTGGACGTCTGGCATTACAGGGACACCCTGATCCAGTCGCTGCAATTGTTGTATGGCAGGTCATCACCCAAGAAATCCTGGCTGGAGCCTAAAAGTTATGCTGCCCTGATGAGAGTGGAGGGTAGTAGTGAAATATTTCAGTTGGGTGAAGAATATAAAAAACTATCTGGTGACCGTGTAAGCGATTATGCGGTGATACGGCGTGATGGAATGCTTGATCTGGAGGAACTGGATAATTTTGCCCGTAAGGACAGTGTATGGCTGGTATCGCTCAGGGATGGTGCCCGCAGCTTTTTCCGGCTGGAATATTTAAGAAACCCGATCAATTCTTCTTCTACTGACCGGTACCTGTTCTGGTTTGACCGTGACCGGGGACATTATTTTACGTATGACCTGCAGGAAAAAAGGGAAATAAATATATCTGCTGCCGTACCGGTGTACTTAGGGTCAGACCGGACATTTGATACCGGGACCATTGGCACAAAATATGAAAATATCCATACGGGAGTTATCG
>JASGDI010000103.1:0-7506 GCA_049841335.1 Niabella sp.
ACCCGTTCCCGTGTGGCACTTTCCGGCATTACCAGTTCTATGTTAATGCCAAACAGGTTAGCTATCATTGCCAGGGCAATGCCGGTATTGCCGCTGGTAGCTTCAATCAGCCGGGTGCCCGGCTTAATTTCCCCACGATCCAACGCACCCTTTATCATACCGTAAGCGGCACGGTCTTTTACGCTACCTCCAGGATTATTACCTTCCAGCTTGGCATATATTTTTACATTTTTATTTACCGATACTTTATTTAGTTCAATCAAAGGCGTATTGCCTATTTGTTCCAGTATTCCAGCCATTCTTTTGTAGTTGTAGAATTATCAAAGATAAGTATGTTGTTTTTATGGACTAATCATACTATTAAAAAACTATATTTACAGCAATAGAACCACTACCGCTATGATAACAGAAGAGATAGCCCGATCGTTTAAAAATATTGTGGGAAATGATTATTTTTTTGAAGATGAAGAAAGTTTGCTGCATTATGCGCATGATGAAACGGAAACGCTGAGTTTTAGGCCCCATGTTGTTCTGAAACCTTCCTCACCACAGCAGGTTAGTGCTATATTAAAGATCTGCAATAAACATAAAATACCGGTTACGCCGCGTGGTGCAGGTACTGGCCTGACTGGCGGAGCCTTGCCGCATAGGGGAGGTGTGGTTATTTCTACTGAAAAGCTGGATAAAATACTGGATATAGACGAACGCAATTTACAGGTGATGACTGAGCCGGGGGTTATTACGGAAGTATTGCAAAAGGCTGTTGCCGAAAAGGAGTTATACTATCCTCCTGATCCTGCCAGTAAAGGCTCCTGTTTTATCGGGGGCAATATATCGGAAAACAGTGGCGGCCCACATGCTGTAAAATATGGCGTGGTAAAGGACTATGTACTGAACCTGGAGGTGGTATTGCCTACGGGCGAAATTATATGGACAGGGGCAAATGTATTGAAAAATGCTACAGGATATAATATTACGCAGCTGATAGTGGGCAGTGAAGGTACATTAGGCATTGTAACTAAAATTGTGCTGAGGCTGATCCCTTTGCCCAAGCATAATTTGCTGATGCTGGCGCCTTTTGCCAGCCTTGACAAAGCCTGTGAGGCCGTAAGCGCTATATTTCGGGCGGGATTTACCCCAAGTGCATTGGAGCTTATGGAAATGAATGCCTTGAAAATTGTAAGCAGCATGGTAGACAACTATACAGTACCTGTAAATGACGGTATTGAAGCGCACCTGCTGATAGAAGTGGACGGCAATGATACAGAAGTGCTGTTCAGGGAAATGGAGCAAATAGCTCTTGTTCTGGAGCGGTACGAAGCTGGCGAGCTTTTATTTGCAGAGGATGCACAGCAAAAAGAAGAGCTTTGGAAACTACGGCGCAAAGTGGCAGAGTATGTGAAGATGGCAGGGTATACTATTGAAGAAGATGCCGTGGTGCCGCGTGCTGAACTGCCTAAATTGATTACAGGATTAAAAACCCTGGGTCAGCGGCATCATTTTGATGTGGTAGCTTACGGGCATGCGGGGGATGGCAACCTGCATATCCGCATAAAAAAAGAAGGCGCCCCCAATAGTTATAAAAACCCTGTAATGGACATAATAGTACGGGAACTGTTCTTGCTGGTAAAAGGCCTGGGAGGCACTATCAGCGGTGAGCATGGCATTGGGCTGATACAAAAGGGCTTTATGGATATTGTATTTGAAGAAAAGCAACTACAGCTCATGCGGGATATTAAAAAAGTGTTTGACCCTAATGGCATTCTCAATGCAGGGAAGATATTTGATTAAGAGGGACGCCTGTTTAAAAGAAATTTTATTAAATATTGATAATCAATTAGCTGTATATGCTTTTTTCAGCGGCAGCGCCGGTAATAATTTAGTCATAGTTATATTCTTCTGCACCCATCATAATGTAAAACGAGCAGCAATGTATTTCGGCCATACTTTATTGCCTATGCAGATTTATTAAACAGCTTATATTATTTTCATTCTACAGTTTTTTTGTTACAACAAATAGGGGGACACGGGTAGTTGGTGGTATTAAAGGTATCTACAACAGAAGCAATAAAACTATTACAAATGAAAAAGCTGATACCCAACAGTTGCCTGATGCTGGCCGCCCTATTATCGTTCATTACTGTATGTAATGCTGCCGGATTTGAGCTTATAAAAAAAGAAAAGGATATCTGTCTGTATGAAAGATGGGTAACATATAATGGTAATACAGTACGTGAGCTGAAAGCCGATTTTATAGTAAAGGCAGCATCTGCGAAAGCTGTGATTGCATTATTGAAAGATCCCCGTAAAGGTATAAAATGGAACAAGCATACCAGGAGTTTTAAAATAGCGGTTACTCAAAATGAGGATATCTGGTACACTTATATACGCTATAAAATGCCATGGCCTATGAACGACCAGGACTGCAGCCTGAAATATTTTTTTAACAAAAATGACATGAGCAGCACAATATGCCCTATTTATTTTGAAGATGCGAGTGCCGGGCAATTTCCTCTAATCAGGAATGTAAATCGTATTACAGGCACTAAGGGTAAATGGGTGCTGGAAAAAGTAAAAAACGGGCATTTGAGAGTAACCTACCAAATAATGACTGATAAAAGTGCAAGTGTTCCACGCTGGATTGCAGATCCCCTTATTCATGATAATCTTTTAACCACTATGGCGGCATTCAGGGAGCTGCTGGAGCAGGTTTCATGAGGCTGATGCTTATGCAGTTCTGACAGGCTTCCTGCTTATAAAATGCTTTACCAATAAAATACCGGCTATAAAGCCGCCAATATGTGCAGCGTAAGCTACACCGCCACCTTCACGGCCTAAAGCGCCCCATCCATCTATTATTTGTAAAACGATCCACAATCCCAGGGCAATAAACGCGTTCACTCTTATTACAAATGGGATCACCAGCATACGGATACTGTTTTTGGGAAACAGCATCATATATCCGCCTAATACGCCAGATATAGCGCCGGATGCCCCAAGACTGGGAACGTATAATCCGGTGCCGGTATAGGCCGACATGAAAACATGCGCCAATGTGGCTAATACACCGCAAAGCAAATAAAAAACAAGGTATTTGAAATGTCCCATTACATTTTCAAGGTTGTCACCAAATATCCATAAGTACATCATATTGCCGGCAATATGGGCAATGCCGCCATGCATAAACATGGCCGTAAAAATAGTTCCGTAAACCGGGATAGGCGTAGGCTGAAGGCCGCCGCCAACAATATCCCTGCCGGTTAATATTTCCTTTGGTACTGTCGAATAGCTCATCAGGAAAGATTCGTTGGTACCCAGCCCCTGTGAAAAAACAAAGACGAATATATTAACGGCAATAAGCAGGTAATTAATATATGGGGTTATAGTGCGGCCGGTATTGTCATCTCCGATAGGGATCATTGTTATTTATTTTGCTTCCGAAAGATAAAGTTTTTATAGTAGAATGTTGAATGTAGAATATTAAATGTAGAATGTAAAATGTTTGCATATTTCCCGGTGACTGCCTCCCGCTTTCAGCCTTCAGCTTTCTGCCTTTATTTTAAAGAAGTACCCCATATGAGGATGCAAAGCAGCACTACAATTAAAATAATAAATGCGGGCTTCCAGGTATCCCAAAAGATTTTATTTTCCAGCTCTTCTTCTTTGTTCCTGATCGCTTCAGTATAATTACTATTGATAAGCCTGAGTATTTTTAATAAACCGGTCTGTACCGAGGCCGGCAGTACTGTAATCGTGTACAATAATTCTTTCACTATCGCATCGTTAACCCGAATTTCATTAAAGTCGTTTAATAAGGTGATATTATTTTCAGAAAGCAACAGCTTCAATTCATCTTTGATACCTTCTTTGTTCATGCGGTACACATCCATTTTTCTTATCTGGTCGCTGGCCGATAGTACCCGCATTAAAACATGTTCGGGCATTCTTACAGGTTGTTCTAAAGATTGTCCATGAGCTTTGGCCAGCCATCTTTCCTGGAGGTATTGTTCTTTTCTGCCCGGATTGGATAGTGTTTCATAAGCTTCTTTTATAAGGTCGAAGTAAGCCTGTGAAGATTTATTACCAGGGTTTTTATCAGGATGGTAAATATGGGCCAGTTTTCTGTAGGCTGTTTTGATTTCGGCCATATTGGCCGAAGGTGAAATCTGTAATATCTGGTAATAGTCAACTGCCATCAGCGGTGAAAGTAGGGAATAATCTGAAAATACTGAATGTTTGAATAACACAATTGGTAATCAATCCGTAAGGATTTTTATTGAAATTATAAATGCAAAATAAATCATAAAATAGTCCTAAGGGAAATAATAAGATACCATTCAGGCAACTTTACACACAGTTATACGGTCATAAATATAGAAATAAGGTTCTCGTAAATTCAATAACAATTTAAACAGCTAAATAAAATGAAACGATTCATCAACTCCTTAGGTATCGGGCTGATTCTGGCATTTGTAATGCTTTCGGCCAAACCTGCAGATGGACAGCCAAGGGTAGGGGTTAGTATTAATTTTCAGACCTTCTACGATGAGCTGAGCCCTTATGGCGACTGGATCGATTACCCTGAATATGGCTATACCTGGCGCCCGAGGCTTGGGGCGGATTTCCGTCCTTATGCAACCAACGGCCACTGGGTTTATACCAATGATTATGACTGGATGTGGAATTCCGGCTATGATTGGGGATGGGGGCCTTTTCACTACGGCCGCTGGTTCCATGATCCGTATTATGGATGGCTTTGGGTTCCGGGTTACGAATGGTCTCCCGCATGGGTGTCGTGGCGTGGTGGCGGCGACTATTACGGTTGGGCTCCTATTCGTCCCGGTATCAGTATCAGCGTAGGGTTTGGCAGTTATAACCCTCCTTATGACTACTGGACATTTGCACCCTGCCGTTATATGAGCTCCATACATATCGGTCGCTATTATTATCCTTACCGCAACAACGTTACTATCTTTAGCAGAACCACTATCATCAACAATTATTATGGTAACAGCCGCGGAAACAGCGGAAGACGAGGTGGATATTATACAAATGGCCCCCGCCGCACAGAGGTAGAAAGATATACAGGTCGTATTAATGCGGTGTCAGTACGTTCTTCCGACAGGCCGGGCAGAAGCTCAGTAAGCAGAAATACAGTTTCTGTGTACAGACCTTCGGTTTCAAGAAGCACTAACAGGTCTGATTATGCTCCAAGAACAGTGCAGCGCTATGACAGGAATAGCATAGCTTCAAGGGGTTCTGCAGGAAATAATAACAGGACTTATAGTAACGGCGCCCGTTCAGGAGAAGGCAGTAACCGTGATGTACGTGTAAATAGTGCTCCGCGCAGGGAGGACGCCATTAACGGAAATAGGAGAAATAATTCCGGGGATAACCGTACTTATCGCAGCAATACCGGCAGAAGTAACAATGCCGGCAACTCCGGGGGATCATCAAATGCAGCACGTACAGAACAGATGCAAAGACAACGCAGCAGCGAGTCGGGTCAAAGAGCTACGGAGATGAGGCAACGCAACAATGATGCCGCGCAGCAGCAGAGATCAGTGGAAACCAGGCAGCGTAGCGTAGAAGTGCAGCAACAGCGCCAGGCCCAGGTACAAAGGCAAAGTCAGGCCAGGACCGAAGCGCAGCAAAGATCAGCCCGGGAATACACCCAGAGGGAATCGCAGGTACGTAGGGAGGCACAGGTGCAGCGGCAGTCCGCACCCCGGGTAGAGCGCAGTGCACCCAGCAGGAGCTTTGAGAGCCGAAGCAGCCAGTCCCCCTCACGCTCTATAAGTAGCGGTGGGGAAAGAAGCAGCAGCCGCGGTGGTGGAGAAAGAGGCGGAAGGACCAGGTAACACGAGTTGTGGTTTAGTTTTTATATATTTAAAGTTTGCAAAACGGTTTCGGTTTCCCGAAGCCGTTTTTGTATGATTTGGCCCAAAAATAGAGCTTAACAAGGCGCTTAAACATAAGCCCATATTTAGTAAGTATTGGTTCTATTAAGCCTCAATACAAAGAATCCTCCACGCGCTGTTCTGGTTGACAGGTGTACTAAAGTACAAGTATACAACGCCCTTACCGGAGGGGCAGGCAATTCAGCCTGGATATATTGTTTGAAGATAGCAGAATTTATTATCAGCCTAATGGTTTTTGTTCTACTTTAGCGCATTATGAGCTATAAAATGATACAAACCATGCGCTGGTATGGTGATAACGATGCTGTTTCGCTAAGCGATATCCGCCAGGCCGGGGCTACTGGCATAGTAACTGCTTTACACCATATACCGGTTGGTGAAGTATGGACCAGCGAAGAGATTCAGAAAAGAAAAAAAACAATTGAAGATGCCGGCCTTACCTGGGAAGTAGTGGAAAGTCTTCCCGTGCACGAGGATATAAAAAAACGTAACGGCAATTACAAAACCTGGATTGAGAATTATAAGATCAGCATGAAAAACCTTGCTGAGCAGAATATAAAGGTGGTTACCTACAATTTTATGCCCGTACTGGATTGGGTGCGTACCAACCTGGATTATCCCACCGGGACAGGCGCGCTTTGTTTAAGATTTGGATGGAAAGAATTTGTAACTTTTGACGTATTTATTTTAAAACGCCCCGGCGCTGAAAATGACTACGAAGAGGCTGATATTAAAAAGGCTAAAAAGTTCTTTGACAGCCTTAGCCTCAGTGAAATTGAAAAATTGAAAGTTTCCTGCCTGATGGGTCTGCCAGGTTCTGACGGATTATTTACAACAGAAGAGGTTTTATCATTGCTGGATGAATATGGCAACATTTCTGCAGACCAATTACAGCAAAATCTTTTTTCTTTCTTAAATGAAATTGCCCCGGCTGCTGAAGAATATGGCGTGCAGTTGGCGATCCATCCCGATGATCCGCCCTACCCGATTTTAGGATTACCGCGTATTATGAGCAAGGACGAGCATATTGAGGCATTGTTTAAGAACGTGCCTTCAAAAAATGCCGGGCTTTGTTTTTGCACCGGTTCTTACAGCGCCAGGAAGGATAATGATCTATTGGCAATGATCAAAAAATATGGTGAGCGGGTTTACTTCCTTCACCTGCGCAGTACGGACAGGGATGAGGAAGGAAACTTCTTTGAGGCCAACCATCTGGAAGGAAACGGCAATATTGTTGCCATTATTCAATATGTAACGCAGCTTCAAAAAGAACAACAGCGCAGCATTCCCATGAGACCCGACCATGGTCATCAGATGCTGGACGACCTGCATAAAAAAACATACCCCGGCTACTCAGCTATTGGCAGGTTAAAAGGCCTGGCAGAGATCAGGGGTGTAGAGGCGGCCGTACATCAATTGGGATTATAAACCTGGTCATTGTACGTTCAGCTCATTGCTGTCATCTAGATAGTCCGAAAGTCGGAAAGTCCGAGGTCCGGAAGTTAGAGAAAGAGGAAACGTGTACGCTGCCTTCAGCTTTCGGCCTTTCGCTTTCATCTTTCATATCGTACATCGTACACTTTAT
>JASGDI010000104.1:0-16525 GCA_049841335.1 Niabella sp.
CTTGATGGTGTACCGTTCAACAATATGCCTAAGCCTATTTTAGTTGTAGCATCAGACCCGTTATACAATGCAGTCATATCCGCAGGGCCAAAAAAATCTACCACAGCTTTTGGTTTTATGGGTGTGTTATATTTATATGCCTGCAGCAGGGCCAAATGAGCCCCGGCGCTGGCACCGGCCAAAACCCATTTATCAGAGATCGCAAAAGTCTGCCGCCTGTCATAAATATATTGAATAGCGGTTTTAATATCCTCTTCCTGTGCAGGAAACCTGTTTCCGCCCGTAACCGTTGCAAGCCTGTAATTAAGGTTAAAAATAGCCCAGTCAGGTAATCGTTTCCTGATGGAATCCACAACCGGCTGAAAGGTCTCATCACTTTTATCACCGTCAGCCCAGGCGCCGCCATGTATTAATATCATCACTTTTGTAGTGGTAACAGACCGGTTTTCAGGTAAATAATAATCCAAAGCCTGTAATTGATGGCTGCCATACTTTACATTTTTTTCCTGGTTGGCCTTCATCTTTGGCTCATCCGGCTTGAAATCATCATCTTTCGAGCAGGAAAAAAAAGTAGTCGTCAGCAACAGGTATAATAAAATTTGCTTCATACTCATTGATATTTTAGTATTACCGTCCCGGGGAATATTTTTCCTGTAAATATCCGCAAATAAATATTATTTTATTTATTATTGTTACCTTGCGCAAAACCCACACATCAAAAACGCTCAAAACATATCATCTTTTTTACAGCAGCATTTAGACCTGCTTAACCACTGACAGTTTTTTAACGTCCGGTAATATTTATTTCATTTAACTAAAAAAAGATCCTGGTATGTCAGCAGTTTTAAATACAACAGCAGATTATTTTATTCAATTAGAAGAACAATACGGTGCCCATAATTATCACCCTTTACCGGTGGTTTTAACAAAAGGCCGGGGCGTACATGTATGGGATGTGGAGGGAAAAAGATATTACGACTTTCTGAGCGGCTACTCGGCCGTGAACCAGGGACATTGTCACCCCAAAATTGTAGAAGCATTTGTAGCACAGGCGCAGCAGCTCACACTTACCAGCCGCGCTTTTTATAATGATAAACTGGGTGTCTTTGAAAAATATATCACCCGGCTGTTTGGCTACAACAAAGTACTGCCCATGAACACCGGTGTGGAAGCCGTTGAAACAGCTATCAAGCTTTGCCGTAAATGGGCTTATAAAGTTAAAGGTATTGCAGAAAATGAAGCGCAGATCATTGTATGTAATAATAATTTTCATGGCCGCACCACTACGGTTATTTCATTCAGCAGTGACCCTTCATCTAAAAACAACTTCGGACCTTTTACCGGTGGCTTTATTAATATTCCATACAATGATATCACTGCCCTGGAACGGGTATTACAAACAACCGATAATATTGCCGGTTTCCTGGTAGAACCTATACAGGGCGAAGCAGGCGTTTTGGTGCCCGGCGATGGATATCTTACCAAAGCAAAAACATTATGTGAACAGCATCATATTTTGTTTATTGCGGATGAGATACAAACCGGCCTTTGCCGTACCGGTAAAATGCTGGCCTGCGATCATGAAAAGGTACGGCCTGATATAGTATTGCTGGGAAAAGCCTTAAGCGGCGGTATGATGCCGGTAAGCGCTATCTTGGCCGATGATGAGATCATGCTTACCATCAAACCCGGGGAACACGGTTCTACCTACGGCGGCAACCCTTTGGCAAGTGCAACAGCTATAGCCGCTCTACAAGTTTTAACAGATGAGAACATGGCAGGCAATGCCGAAAAGCTGGGTATCATTTTCAGGGAGGAATTAAAAAAAACACCCTCTCCCCTCATTAAAGCCGTAAGAGGTAAAGGTTTATTAAATGCTATAGAAATAAACAGCAATGATGAAAACAGGGCCTGGGATATTTGCCTGGCGCTGAAAGATAATAGCATACTGGCAAAACCTACTCATGGTGACAAAATAAGATTTGCACCGCCGCTGATTATTACCGAAGAACAGCTAAAAGAATGTATTTTTATCATTCAGCAAACATTAAAAGCTTTTGAATAACGCTAACACATCATATAATTTTTTACCCGCCTTTATTGTGGGAGCCATTGAAGGTATTATTGTAATACTGGCCCTGTTTTGTTTTTTATTGGCAAAGGGAGTAGCGGTTAACCTTATATATCTTTATTCGGGTATTGCTGTAGTATTCATAGCCGGACTCCTGGCTGCAGGGGCCTATTATACCCGGAAAGAAGAAATGGAGCACGCCGGCGGAGAAAGCAGGATACTTAAAATATACCAGGCCCTAGATATAGAAGATACGCTAAAAAAAGCAATGACTGAAGATACCCTGCAGGAAAATAAGGCATGGGAAAAGGAATGGCAGGAAAGCGATAATGCTACCAGCAGCCTTACTCCCCGAAACTATGCGCTTGCTATGTTGGGAGGATTTATGAGTGGTGGTATCATCATTCTGATCAACAATTACTTTATGCAATTACCAGATTATGCTGCGCTCTTTATCCCGTTTGTATTATTAGCCTTTTTAGGGTTCTTTAAATATAAAATATCCAACCAGAAACCCATCAACGGTATGCTGCTCATATCCCTGTCGGGCATAGCCGCGGCCGTAGGAGCCTATTATGCAGGCAGTTTCTTCTAACCGGCCAAATCCTCATTTTTTATTTGCGGTTCTTTAGGAAAAAGAGTTGTGATCAATAGTATTGCAGATGCCGCCAGCACCAGGTAGAGCCCTGATAATTTGTCAGGACAAACACCTCCTTCACATTGGGGGAGCACACCAAAATTCCTGATGGCCCATGCAAAATTAACGGCCCCAAAAAGCAGGTTCATTCTCTTGGCCCATATTTTGGGAATAAGCGTGCATAACAATATACATGCTGCCCATATAAAATGGGCATAGCCGGGTTTCCCGTACCTGGTTCCGGTAGTATCAATCCCGGTTATAGTAATAGCAGGGTCTTCAATACGCATCCACGGTAAAAAGCAGGCTGTAACCAAAAGAATAATGCAGGTAACAGCAAACCATTGAGAGCGGCTCATTTTTAATAAATTAGTTTGCGCGAAAATAATGCAAAAGCACTACATCACCTGAATACGTGATAGGCTGTATGCCTCTCCAATCATTAACCGGTAGTAATTTTACGGAAGCAAACACATTCATCTGCATTCTATTTTCCACCCCTAAACCAATATTTATGAAAGACAATAATTTTCCCCATTTCAACATCAGCTATAATAACCCGCTGTACTTATTAAAAGGAATACTTTTAACATGCTGTATATTAACTGCACTGTGTGTTATTTCCTGCAGAAAAGGTGATACCGGCTCTGCTGGTCCTCAAGGTCCGCAAGGTACCGCAGGCGTTAATGGCAGCACCGGAGCCACAGGGGTTACCGGAGCTACCGGAGCTACGGGGGCTACGGGCGCAACAGGACCTACCGGAGCAACAGGAGCTGCCGGCCCAGGCGCTATGGCCCGGGTATTTTCCAGCGCCGAAATGAGCTGGAGTGATATAACCGAATATGGAGTAGTTTACAAATCAGCCAACATATCGCTGCCGCAGCTTACAGGCGATATAGTGAATTATGGCGCCGTATTGGTATATAGCGCACTTAACTTTGGCACTTCTGCATGGACAGCTCTGCCCATAACTTATGTAGCTGAGCTGCCTGCTAACAATACCGATGTAAAAGTAACCTACAATATGTTTTATACATATAGGGAAGGTTCGGTACAGATAAGGTTCAGCCGGTCAGACAATACCTTACCTGGTGCACCGGTTATAGGTTTTAAGGTAGTGCTGATACCTGGTACCCTAATGGCTATAGCCCAAAAAACTGGTGTGGATCTGAAAAATTATATTGCTGTTAAAACTTCGTTTGGCTTGAAAGACTAAATTAGAAACAGGTTGAACAGTTAATTAAACAATTACACCTTAACATTTGCAAAACGATGCTCAACTACAACGGCACAAAGCCATTGCTCTGTGCCGTTATTCCGTTGCAGCAAATCCCTTCGCGCTTCTGACTTCTTTGCTTTCAGGCTTCAACCTGCCCCGATAAAAGCTCCGGAGATTTTTATTATACTTTACAGTATTTCCATTGCCATCATCTTAAATCATTAAAGAGCACGATAGTTTTTACCTGTTTTAGAAATAAAACACACCACTTACTCCTACTACACGATGCTGGTTATTTTTATTAGCATTATTTTCATTGCTGCTGCCCGGCGCTGTATTGGTTAAACCAATTCCATATTGCGCATGCACGCCAAATTTTCCAAAGTCTACACCGCCAATAATGTTTGCACCAAAATCAAATCTTTTAAACTGGCCGGAACCTATTGTACCATTTCTGTCATCACCGTCCAACGGATCGTCATCGCCCCATTCAATATTCCGGGAGGTTGAAGTTGTCACTCCATTGGTTTCAGTAGTAGTTTTCAGTTTACCGGCAATACCCAGGGCTGCATACGGACCAGCACCAATATAAGCTTTTACACGCTCATTAAAAGGTAACATTACAGATACATTTACCGGTAATTCCAGGTACATAGGGTTTACTTTATAAGTTGTTTTAATACCTCCGGCAAGCGCCGTAGAAGATTCTATACCCTTTGATTGAAGATCCAGGCCTGTTCTTACTTCAAATGTAGCGCCTAAAGGAATTACGCCTACTACTCCGGCGTTGAAGCTGTTTAATCTTTTACTATCATCAAGATTGCCTTCTTTTCCGTTGGTAATGTTTGAATTATTCCAACCACCTTTTATACCTATTTTAGCATCAGCAAATCCCTGAGCTTTTGCAGTGCCTGTAGCGGCTATTAACGCTAAGGCACCAATAATGAATATACGTTTCATAGTTTTTGTTTAGAATTTTTACAGGATTAATTTGTTTCTGCATTATCATTATAAATACTATGCCAGGAACATAAGTTTATAACAGTTTCTGTTAATTCTAAACTTGTTGTTGCTAATTCCCAGGAGGTTACAAAAAATATTTTTTAACGGGAAACGCGGCGTATAGCTGGTTCTTTCTCATTAAAAGTTTGCATTTCTGCCGTACCGGATTTAATTAAAGCAGCTTTCCTGATCAATCCTAACAGTTCATTCTGATATCCGCCTTTGTCCTCATTATTTAATTGTGACAATATGTTTACAGCCAGACTATAATCACCCGCGCCTTTATATTCAGAATTCCTGAGCAGCATACCAAACTTTGCCACAGCGGCTGCAAGCTTTATATTATTGCCGGCATTATTAAAGGCTACCGGGCTGCCCGAAATTATTTTTTCCAATAAAAGGCTTTTATCTTCCGCCGGTTTTTTATACCGGAATTTTACTGTCATTACTTCATTGGAGTTATTGAATACAGGTGCCTTCCCTTTGGGTTTCTGATATTTTAAATCATCCACCTTCCTCAATTCAGGAGCATCAACCCCCACCGGGATAATTTCATACAGAGCTGTAACCGTATGACCGCTGCCCAGTTCACCGGCGTCTTTTTTATCATCGTTAAAATCTTCCTTTGCCAGCATCCGGTTCTCATAACCAATCAATCTGTACCCTTGTACTTTAGCCGGGTTAAATTCTACCTGTAATTTCACATCCTTTGCAATAGTGAACATAGTACCTCCAAACTGGCTGATGAGCACTTTCCTGGCTTCACTTAAATTATCAATATAAGCATGGTTACCGTTTCCCTTGTTGGCCAGCTTCTGCATCTTGGCATCCTGGTAATTCCCCGTACCAAAGCCCAGCACCGTTAAATACACTCCCGATTTTCTTTTTTCCTCAATCATTCTTTCCAGCTCATCATCACTGCTCTGACCTACATTAAAGTCCCCATCAGTACAAAGTACAATCCTGTTATTACCATTCTTAATAAAATTGTCCTGCGCTACCTTATAAGCCAGCTTAATGCCGGCCCCTCCCGCTGTAGAGCCTCCTGCCTGTAACGCATCAATGGCTTCTTTGATCTTTGTTTTCTCATTACCATCAGTAGAAGGCAGCACCAACCCTGCACTTCCGGCATATACAACTATGGCTACCTTATCCTGTGGACGTAGCTGGTCTGCCAGTAACTTCATGGAAGATTGTACCAAAGGCAGCTTGTCCTGCGACCACATGCTGCCGCTTACATCTATCAGGAAAACGATATTAGCGGCTGGCAGATTTTCTGTAGGTATTTTCTTTCCCTGCAAGCCAATAGCAACCAGGTGATGCTTTTCATTCCACGGACAAATAGTATATTCCGTATTAATGCTGAAAGGTGTATCGTCTGCGGGTTGCGGATAGTTATACGTAAAATAATTGATCATTTCCTCAATACGCACCGCGCCATCCGGAGGAAGCTGGCCGTTACTGATAAAACGCCTGATATTACTGTATGAAGCACCATCTACGTCAATAGAGAAAGTGGACAACGGGTTATCTGCTGATTTTAAAAAGGGGTTCTCTTTTATATTATCATAGCCTTCACGACTGAAATTGTTATTATAGCGCCAGCTTTCATCTGCCACAGGCGACCGGCTGCCATATAAGGATGAGGTTCCCCGGATCCTGACCGATTGGTTATAGTTATAAGACGGACTTGCACTAACGGAGGCATGGGCTACAGCACCTGTGAAGGTTTTCTTTTCCTGCTTACCATAACCCACCACAACCACCTCATCCAGCTCATTCACCTTATTTTTGATGCTCTTTAATATAATATTGAACTTGCTGCTTTTACCCACTTTTGTTTCCTGCTGCAGGTAGCCAACCGCAGTAACAATAAGCACCGATTTTTCATTTTCTACCTCTATGGTGAAATGGCCATTGGCATCACTGCTCACTGCATTGTTTGTCCCTTTTTCCTGAATGGTGGCAAAAGATATGGCCTGATTATTTTCATCTGTAATAGTGCCTTTTACCGTTTTTTTAACAATGGTGAAAGCTGCAAGTGCCAGCAATATTAATGCTGCTGCAAAAAATTTCAGGTAATTCATAATAGTGTTTTTTACAAACTGATAATAGTATTTTAAAAAGATGTACCCCGGTAGTATTTCGCTCCTTTATTTGCAGTTAGGATGCAGCGCTTAAAAAAATTGCATAAAAAGAAAAAAAATTAAATTGCGTGTGTAATAAGCCGGATTCTGGCATTATATATAATATAATATTTGGCACAGGTATTTACTATAACATCTTTAAAGCAGCTGACTGATGAAGATTTGCTGCTTGAGTTTAAACGTTCGGGCGATCAGAACGCTTTGGCGGAGCTATACCTGCGTTACAGCGACCTGTTGTATGGTGTATGCCTTAAATACCTGGAAGATGCAGAAGATGCAAAGGACGCCATAATGAATATTTATCAGGAGCTGCTTCGCAAAGTGCCGCAGCATGAAATTCAGCATTTTAAAAGCTGGGTATATGTGCTTGCCAAAAATTATTGCCTGATGCAGCTGCGCAGCGCCAAAAAGAACATTACCGTAAATTTAGAGCAGCACGCTATGCAATCAGACGATTTTTCGCATCTGGATAGTGTAATAGAAAAAGAAGAAGCCTTTAAGCGGCTGGAAAAGTGCATTGAAAAGCTGCCTGGGGAACAAAAAAGTAGTATTCAGCTGTTCTATTATGATAATAAATGTTACAACGAGATAGCTGAAACAACGGGGATGGACTGGAATAAAGTACGCAGCCTGATACAGAACGGGCGGCGTAACCTTAAAATTTGTATGGAAAAAAATGCAGGCAAATAGCAATACATATCATTTTTATGGGCCAGAGGATATTAAAAGATACCTGGACGGCGGCATGAACGCGCAGGAAATGCACGATATGGAAAAAGCTGCATTGAAAGATCCAATGCTGGCCGATGCCATTGACGGTTTCAGAAATGCGGATGCTTCCGTTACCCATAAACACCTGAACGATATAAGAACTGCCATTTTAGGGACAGCGGAAAAAGAAAATATCGTGGTTGCTATGCCACAAAGGACGCCGGCAAAATGGTGGCGATGGGCCGTTGCAGCCTGCACCCTGGGCCTGCTTGCCGGAAGCGCCTGGTGGCTGACCCAAAAACAGAACGATATTGTTCCATCAGCTCCCATTGCAAACATTAACAGGGAAGTTAGAGAAGTTTCCCCTGCAACTACCGTTCAACAAGTTGCAGAGACCGGTAAACCTGTGGATTCCGTTACTTCCGGTACAGTCCATGAGGCGCCGGCTAAAAAAGCCGGAACAGTAAGGACAGGCAAACCCAGCGCTATTTTAAAAGAAAATCATATCTCTATAGCAGCAACAAAGCCACCAAAGCATGAAGAGATAGCCTTAAAAGCGGCGGCCGCAGAAATCAGCCTGGCCGATGAGGCTCCAGGCATACTGAAAGATGCCACAGCCGTAGCCACTACCATGAACAAGCCCCAGCAGGAGCGATTCGCGTATATGCACGTTTCGGCCGCGCAACCAGTCAATTACCTGTCAGGGAAAGTAACCGATAAGCAGGGAAATCCCCTGCCATCCGCTACTGTTGCTGCTGCCGTTAACAACAAAATGCTCACTAAAAGTGACGGAAGCTTTATGCTGCCTACCAGGGACAGCAGCCTGAAAGTGTCAGTAGATATGACCGGGTACAAGAATGTGGTGGCTACTCTGGTACCCGGACAGCAGAACAATATTGTTTTAACAAAAGCCAAAGCCGATTCTAATGAAATAGTGGTGATCGGATATGGCCGGCAGAAACAGAAAGCTGTTACCGGGTCTGTAGGCGACTACCGGAAATTTCAAAAACAAACAGAAAAAGCCTGGAAAAATGAAATCATTTACCCTGAAGAGGGTTGGGCTCATTTTTATGAAGAGTTGGGTACAGGACTTGGTGTAGACCAGTCCAAAGCCACTAAAACCCTGCAAATTAAATTTACGGTTGACGATAACGGCGACCCGGTGGATTTTGAGATTGTAGAAAGTCCTGATGAGCTACTGGCAAAAAAAGCCATTGAAATGATCAGGAAAACCAAATGGAAAAATTTTAAGCTGGACAAAAATGCCGTGGTAAAAATTGCCGTAAATTAATCCCTACACTCCCTTCTTTTATAGTTTATCCCTCCTTGATAAAACCTGACATAAAGTCAATTTTCTTGCTTTGCAGGATTACACTGATCCTGCTTTCCTCATTAAAATTTATGATAAGCGCGCTTCCCGGTGGGGTAGGGTAGAAGTTATCCTGCCAAATCAAAAACAAAAATCAAGAGTATAAAGAAGGCTTTTATCTAAAATTAAATTTTAGATAAAATATGCGCCTCATATTTTTCTTCCGTTAAAATTCTTCTTCTATGTCAAAAAATCAGCTAAAATATCACTTTAGTTAGCGAAAATACATTAAGATAACAGGAAATATATTTTTAATATAAACTAAAAGTAGATATTTAATATATAAAATATTATTAAACAATTATTTAAATAAATACATTGTATAGCATTTAACAATGTAGCAATTCATGAAAATTATGGTGAATAAAAAGCAACATAATAACATAATTTACTATAAGTAAACAATATAATTAAATGACAATTATTTATTTACATAAACAAATAAAAGCTACAAATTTTAGCATATGGGTAATTCCTCACTTAATTACAAAAAGCTAAATATTTTAGTACAAAAATTACAGTCTCCTGAAAAATAAAAAACTTAATCAAAAAAAAATCCACTAAAATGAATAAAGCCAACTTCGACAGCAGGTTCAAAAAGACAGGAAGTTATACAACCATGCCCGGCATGCAATAAACAGCCCCGGAAAAGGGGCTGACGCTTCCCTGCTTCCGGGGCCTGAAAATATTAATCGGTATAAAACAGCTACAAAAAATGAGGAACAATCACCTGGCTACACTCCTGCCCAATTGGCAGGATCTACTCTCCATTGCAACAGTAATTCGGCCTGCTCCTGTTTGATGATACCTTTTTCAAGAGCAAGCTCCAACAGAACAGGATAGCTGGTTAAAGGATGATATTTAAGGTTGCGTTTTTCAAAAGTTTCTTTGGCTACAGCAAAATCGTAAGTGAAAATGGATACCATTCCCACAATTTCCAGGCCGGCGGCTTCCAAAGCATCTACTGCCTGCAGGCTGCTTTTCCCGGTACTTACCAGGTCTTCCACCACCACAATTTTTTGTCCCGGCTCAAATCTTCCCTCTATCTGGTTGCCCAAACCATGATCTTTGGGCTTGGGACGCACATACAGGAAAGGCAGCTTCAACTGATCGGCAGCCATCGCTCCCCAGGCAATGCCTGCGGTAGCCACCCCGGCTAAGGCATCGGCTTCACCAAACTGTTCAAACAGCACATTGCACATTTCGCTCTTAACAAAGTCCCGTATAAAGGGATAAGATAAAATGCTCCTGTTATCGCAATAAATAGGGCTTTTCCATCCGCTGGCCCATGTAAACGGATTTTCAGGACTTAGTTTTACCGCATTGGCCTGTAATAATTTTTCTGCAACAACTTTTGCATCATTCATGGCTTGTATCTAATTTTAGGTGCGAAAATAGAAATTAAGCCACGAATGCACGAATATTTAAGGCAGATTGATTAAACGAATCAATTTATGTACACAACTATTTACATCAACAACAAGCCCGTTTATCTCTGCGATGAGCTGGACGAAAACCTGGAAAAGCTGCACCACCGGCCTGATACCATTTTTATAGATGAGCTGGATACGCATACCGTAAAAGCCATGCTCCGCGAAATAGCCCTGCCTGAAATTAATTGCGGTATTTTCTTATATAAAGACCTGGAACAACTGAAAAAGCAGTTCTTCAAAAAATTTGAGCTGCATATAGCCGGTGGTGGCCTGGTTATCAATGAAAAAAAAGAGCTTTTGATGATATTCCGCCGGGGAAGCTGGGACCTTCCTAAAGGCCATTTAGATAAAGGAGAAACTATAGAAGAATGTGCCATAAGGGAAGTGCAGGAAGAGACCGGTCTGCAGAAAATAAGCCTCTTCTCCCCTCTTACGGTTACTTATCACACTTATGAACAGGGCACGCACCATATTTTAAAAGAATCGCACTGGTACTTAATGAAATTTTCGGGCAATGAAGAGCCGGTTCCCCAGTCGGAAGAAGATATTGAAAAGATTGAATGGGTAAAAAAAGAAGCAATAGCACCGTATTTACACAAAGCCTACCCTTCTATCAGGGAGGTGATCCAATGCTATACTGATCGAAATTAAAGAAGATGGAAAGTGTAGATGCGTTTTTACGGCCATATCCCGAAAAAGTACAGCAAACCGTATCAGTGCTTCGAAATCTTTTGAAACAAGACCTGCCGGGTATTACGGAACAACCGGATGTGCCAGCCAAAATGATAGCTTACACTTATGGGACTCGATATACCGATATGATCTGCTGCATATTCCCTTCACAGAAAGGAGTTAAATTAAGCTTTTATAAAGGTGTAGACTTGCCTGACCCACATGAATTATTAAAAGGAACGGCCAGGACTACGCGCTACCTGGAAATAAATGACAAGAGCCTGGAAAACATAAAGCCTTTCTTAAAAGAAGCCGTAAAAATGTACCTGCAAAGGGTGGGAAAATAAGAAGCTGCCTGTTTGCTTATCTGTTATAATAACAACAGCCGTTCTCTAAACCAAAATCAGTAAACTTAGAGATCCATATTAACTGACAAATTTATTTGCTATAAAAAAGGGTCTTTCCAGTTTTTACATTGGAAAGACCCGGGTTTCTTCAGTTAACGAACGGCTAATAATAGGCGATCAGGTAATTGATAGAATTTTGAAAATAGGTTGGAAGCGTATCCCATGGGTGCGGATTCAGGGTATCCGATGTTACATAGATCCAGCCCACATTCCGGAAATACGCATTATCAATGTAGGATTTGTATTGCTGCGAGCTGGCGTTATAAGGTAGCACACAAAAATTTTCCCGGTCATAGCTGAGCGTCCAGGGATCGGGGTTCCAGGTTTCAAAAAAAGAACCGTTCTCATAGGTAACCAATACATCTGCTACACGACACCCGTTATAAACCAGGAAACTCTCCGGAACATTGGAGCCTGGATTCGCCACTACAAGGGAATTCGGGTCATGCTGATCATTGATATAGTCATATATCTCCTGGTAGTAGGGCTCTTTACCGGGGGTCCAGTTGGTGAGGTTGGTCATCTGGTCAAGAAAAATACCTTCAATATTGGGATACCAGGCATACCATTTATCAATATTGGACTTCACAACGCTTAGAGGAACATTACCAAAATCTGTATCCACATACCCGATGGGATGTCCGCCGGCGCTAACGAAATTATTAACGGCGGTAACATAAGCCGGATCTACAGCCGTTCCCGGCCCGTTATCAGGGTTAATGATAGCCCAAACACGATCCTGCTGCGAAGCAGCGGCTGTATTGAGTGTATTCCAATAGCCAGGCGAAGTGACCGGGTTAAAATAAGCCGGCACCAGCACGTTCAACTGATCGGTCAATCCCGTTGGCGGAGGTGTTCCGTATACAGCAGCATTTCCCGAAACCGGTATACGGCTCCTGAGCGCAAAGGAACTATTAATATCCCACACGCCTACCCGTATTGAATTGGCTACAGTACCAAGGGCTGATTTTAATACGCTTACTTCCAGTACCGTACTGCCGGCAACCGATGTCACAGGTGCCGTTCCTATGAGATTCCAGGTAAACCCGGTTCCTGTGGAAGCATGCAGCGCGCCATTCTCAACAAGAAAATCAAATCCTTCCGAGGTCCAGACATCTGCATTGAACCCGGTAAGGGCATTATAATCTGTATCAATAAAAAGATCATAATAAGGGCCCATGCCGGTTCCCTGAACCAGGAAATAGAATTTTGTGGCATCCTGCGCTACTTTTAATACCGTTGTACTTTGCCCGGTTGCAGTAGCAATAGCAGGGACCCCTGCCCAATCGGAAGCATTTCCATCAACTGTAATAGTAACTGACTTTACAGAACGCACAAGAGTGGTCTGCGCGGTATCATCAGTAAAAGGGGATTGCCTGGTACAGGCACCGATAGCGAGCAAAGTCGCCAGGAGTACGCATAAAGCAAACTTTTGCATAATTAGAGGGTTTTAAATTAAGAAATGGATATATCAAGATCATTATCAAAATTATTTTTTACCGGTCAGTGAGGATCCCCCGGATGACCAGTCGGACGGGCACTCACCGTGGCGCCGGCCGTGGTTTGTGTCCCCACAAACCACTTATTTGCGGATCATTATCAGCAATCAAGCGATTTATAAAACTCAATTTTTACCTGCCGGATATAAGGAGCCTGTTGTGCAAATAACAGTTCATGCGTCTCATTTTCCTTAAACCGGTCCAACGCCTCACAGGCTGTTTCCATATCCGGGAACTCACATTGCCAGATCAATGTGTTTACCGGCTCCTCTGCTGCAAACGGCTGCATTCTTTTGCCTTTCGGTAAATCCGGCTCCTTCTTTTCCAGCTGATCAAATTGCCGTTCCAGTACCATAAATTTTTCTTCGCAGGCGGGATCAAATTGCTGAATGATGCGCATGATGATACTCATAGTTTCCGTCTTTTAATAGTTAAATGGTCGGTTTAGAAGATACAGAGCCGGTAATAGCAACCAGCCCTTCCTATAGCTTAAAGAATATTTTTTTCCGGTACAGCCAGTAACACAGGTACCATTCTGCAAAGAGTGCCGCAAAGGCAACTACTATTGCCCTGACACCCGGCGCCGCTCCGAATACGTCAAGCGGCCATCCGGCAAAGACGGCAACCGCCCCGTTCAGCCATTGATAGCCTACGGTTTCAAAGAACAGGTAAATGAATATTGCATTCATGCCCACCAGCGTAAATATCCATGCATACCTGTTTTGCGCTTTAATATCGGTCAGCCAGTACACAAATGCCATGATCAGCAACACCCACCCGCAGCTTACAAAAATGAAGGAGCTGGTACAAATTCGTTTTATAACAGGAGAAAGGTCGGACCCATCCAGCACATACCCGAGAAACAGGGCTACCGCCGCCCAACCGACCAGTGTCAGCAGTTTTTTCCGTTTCCCGCTGCCGGATATAAATAGTTTACCGACACAGGTGCCCCAGATCGTATGAGCTGTTGTAGGTATGCAATTGAAGGTCACCCATCCATCCGGGTTTTTATAGCCAACAATAAACGTATCCAGCCACAATCCGAAATTCTGCTCCTGGCTGAAGGGATCTGCATAACCCGGTAAGGGAAAAACGCGGTAACAAAATTCTGTAACCCCTAACAGCAACAGGGACGCCATGAGCATGAAAGGTACCGATCGTTGTATAACCAGGTAGGTGACCATAGTAGTGAAAGCAAGCTGGCTAAGCACATTGTAATATTCCCACACTACTTTTCCTGCCTGCAGCGAAAGAATAACGATACCTAAAAAGAACAACTTCAGCACCCGGCTCACTATATGCAGCAGATTATCTTTCCAGGATATTCCACGCCGCAGTTTTCCTGCATAGGAAATATATAAGACCGTACCCGCTACCAGCATGAATGATGGCTGCACCAGGTCCCAGAAGCGCAGCCCGTGCCAGGGATGATGATAAAACTGCTCTACCAATTGCAGCCCCCAGCCTTTAGCGGGTAAGTTATAAAAAGAAGCATATACCTGGCAGGTTTCAGCAGCCAGCAGCAGTATGATGCATCCCTTCATCACATCAAGGAACTGGAGCCGCTGCGAAGCTGGCTGATGCACTACGGCACCGGTTGCTTTTATGGAACCTACATTTGCACTCATGGAGTTAAAAGTTATGTTTCCTGCCCGAAAACGTAGATCTGATCACAGGGTCTGCCGGCTGCCAGGAGCTCCTGCAACAGCCGGGCACGGGCCCTTATACCGGTTTCGTACACTTCTTCCACCTGACTCACATAATGCTTAAAAGCATACGTGATCATCAATTCCGGGTCAAATTCAAAAGTTCTAATCGCAAGCCCGTTACGGCGCACAAACTGGTATATCCGCTGTTGTTCTTCCTGAGTAGCGATACCCCCGTAAGGCTTATCTTCCTGGAAATAGAAGGTGGCTTTGGCAACACCGGCTGTCTCTGCCGCAACAGCCATCGCCGCCTCCCGTACAATAAAATGATCAATATGCTCCTTGAAAGCTGCCGGAAAAACCAGGGCAGTATCTTCCCTGCCTGCCAGTTGTCTTATCCGGTCCTTCATCCTTTCAAATATTTGCTCGTCCTCTTTGTTAAAGTCTTCATACATACCATGCGGAAATTCCATTTCGCCGTCTTCCAGTATTTTACCACGCACAAAACATTCGTTTTCGCCGATCAGCTCATACCGGTAATTAAAGGGTCCCAGCAGTTCATCCAGGCATTCCTGGTCCTCCAGCAATCGTTTACCGGTTGCCAGTTTCACCCTGTCGAGACTCCTGTCTGCATTTCCTGCGCCGGTTCTTGCCAGATAATTGCTCCGGGAGAACAGTATTTTAATGAAAATTCTTTTAGTGCTTAACAGGTCAGCGCTGCGCAGCTCACTTATATAACCGCCCAGCATAAAAAGAAAATCATCAAAGTGCGGTGAGAACACAATAATATCCGATTCCGGAATTACCTTTTCGATCGAAGTAACAGCCCCGCCGGTCCGTATCCATTTTTGTTCAATACTTTCATTCATTGTTTATTGTTTCAATTCTTCAAATTATATTTCCTGTGATGCACATGCATTCCTGAAAAGAGGTGCGAACCATTTACCGGCGCTCATCTGTTCTGAAAAAAGTTTCAAATTAGCCGCATTGACTCCCAGGTGGATCGTATCCGGAGAGGTGACCGAAAAGGCAGCAAGCAGGCTTCCCAATGCTATCGCATCCGGTAGATCCCTTTCTTCAGCGTTGCCGTAAAGTGGCAGTCCGCAACACAACCCACAGATGGTTCCTGCCAAAAAAGCATCCCCTGCGCCGGCGGTTGATACGGCAGTTACCCGGTAAGCCGGCTGGTAAAAAGAAGTATCCCTGCTAAAAGCATATACCCCATCTGCCCCATCCGTTATCAGAACAGCTATTGAAGGGTTTTCACCCCGAAGCACCTGCACGCATTGCTCAATGACCGTTGCCTTCGAAGTATCCGTTACAGCAACGCCCGAAATTTTTTCCGCCTCATCTATATTTACAGACAGGATATCTGTTAAAGCAAATCCACCCTGCTCCCGGAATGCCGTCACTTCACCCGAAAGCAGGGAAGCGACATTCAGACTGTTCCGTTTTCTGCCCTGCTCCAGCAGCCGGATCCGCGCCGTGAGCGGCACTTCAGGCACCGACAATACGATCTCCTTTCCTACTGTAGTTGCCCCGGTAAAATATTCGTCAATATCATTTGCCGTTACCAGGGCCGAAGCGCTGTTGCTGGTGGTAATATTCCCGCCGGTTTTATCGGGGTACTGGAAGCATACGCTAAACAGGGTACTGCTCCCGGGCATTACTTTTACATACTTTGTATCCATACCCACCTGCTGCATTTGCTC
>JASGDI010000105.1:0-3420 GCA_049841335.1 Niabella sp.
ATACGGATCAGTCCCAGGGGCCGGCTCAGCTTTTCCATCACACCATTGCAGGCGTCTATACAGGCTGTGCATCCCACGCATTCCATCTGCACACCGTTGCGTATATCAATACCGGTAGGACAAACATTTACGCAAAGTTTGCAGTCAACGCAATCTCCCAGTACAGGCTGGCTGACATTCTTTTTCAGCTTTCCCCTGGGCTCGCCGCGGTTATAATCGTAAGAAACCTGCATGGTATCTTTATCAAACAACACACCCTGCAGGCGGCCATAAGGGCAAACGGTGGTACAAACAATATCTCTTACAAATGCAAAGACAAAATAAAACAGGCCCGTAAAAAACAGGAGGCCGACAAACAACCCTGCATTTTCCGATATAGGGGATTGGATAAGGTGCAACACTTCTTTTACCCCAAGAATATAAGAGAGAAAAGTATGAGCTATGAGAAGTGAAATGAAAAGGAAAATAAAGTGCTTTAATCCTTTTTTTATGATCTTATCCGTGTTCCACTGGTTTTCATTGAGTTTCTTTTGCTGAGCCGGCGTGCCTTCTATCCACCATTCTATTTTTCTGAAAACAAACTCCATGAAAACGGTTTGGGGGCACACCCAGCCACAAAATACACGCCCGTATATGATGGTGAATAAAGCAATAAAAACAATGAGGGCGATCATCGCAATGGCAAAGATGAAAAAATCATCGGGCCAGAATATCTTGCCGAAGAGTATAAACCTGGCTTCGGTAAAGTTCAGCTGTACAGCCGGCATTCCGCCTATTTTGATAAACGGAAGCGCAAAAAATACACCCAGGTACACAAAAGACAGGTAGTTACGGTAGCGGTAAAGTTTCCCTTTGGGCTTCAGCGCATATACCCAATTACGCTTACCTTTCTCGTTCACATTGCTATGCCTGTCGCGGAAACTGTTGCCCGCCTTCTGCGGTCCGATATGATCGATACTCGTATCCATGTATTACGTAAAGTAACCTATAATTTTGCCGTACTGCTGCTGTCAGCTGGGGCCGCCTGAGGTGCTTCTTCTTTATACAGCTCTCCCTGTGGTTCTTTTGCACCGGCAGGTTTGCTGCCGTGCATGGTTTTTATATAGCTGGAGATCTGGGCTATCTGGTCGGCAGAGAATACATCCTTCCAACTCATCATACCTTTTTCTACAACACCCAGCTTTATCACTTTAAAAACATCGCCCAGGCTACCGCCGTGCAGCCAGTAATCATCTGTTAAATTAGGCCCTACACCTCCTTGTCCCTCGTTACCATGACAGGCAACACAGTTATTGGTATATAGTTTTTTCCCTTCTTCTATCCCTGCTGCGTCTACCATGGTTACGGTATTTTCGTTTACATCATCGCCTTTCAACTTCATATAAGCTTCTTTTTCAAGATTGGCTTTGGTTACAGAAATCTCGTACTCTTCATATTGATTGGGAGCCGCATTTGCCACATGGTAGCGCCATAAATATCCTAAGCCAAATATAATGGAAGCTATAAACGCAATAGTGAACCATGGCGGGGTGGCGTTGTCCAGTTCCCTGATGCCATCGTAGCTGTGACCTACATCTAACGAGGCCTCTTCTTCCATTGGTTTGAGCTTATTGGCCTTAGCCCACCATGAAGGTATTCCTTTAAATTTCTTCTTGCTTTCCAATGCTTTCTCTCTTTGCAGATCTTCTATGCCTGTAAAAAAGCGTATCCAATAAACAAGCACAAAAATGGTGATCAGCTCAAGCGCTATGATCCCAAACAGCAAGTAGCGGAGTATTTTGGCATCGGAGAATACACCGGTTACCGGCGCCGCTGTGACAGCGGCATCCTGTCCAAAAGCCTGCAGTGCCCCCAATGACAGGAAAACCAGTAATATTGATTTTGCTACCTGCTCCCCGCTGCTTTTGGTGGTAGCCTTTCTCTTTTTATACAGGTCAAGAGAGGCCTTTAAAGTATATCCTAAAACGGCTATAACTGCAGCCAGCACCGCTACCGCAAATACCAGCACCGAATTGGCGTCTAATACAAAGGAGGGTGCTGTTGCCGGGGCTGAAGCCTGCTCCTGTGCAAGGAGGGGGGCTATGCCTGGCAGGGTAAAGAATAATAGTAGCAGGGTGGGTTTATATATGGATTGTAATCTTTTCATTGCAGCTATTTTAATTATCATCAAGAGGTAGATTTTCCATTTCTGAAATAGATTCACGGCTTGTTTTCATTGCATATATGATAACCAGCAGAAATACTGCCGTGAACAATACCAGCGAAATAATGGGGAATATGCTGACTCCGCTTATTTTTTCGAGATAGTTAATGAATTTCATCCTTTGATTTATTATTTATTTGCTTGTTTTTTCAGCTTTAATGTCTGTGCCCAGGCGTTGCAGATAGGCAATAAGCGCAACAATCTCTTTATCACTGGGGATCTTAATTTTCTCTTTCTCCAGGCTGGCTGTAATTTTCTCAGCCTGTTTTTTAAGATCGTTCACCGCTTCGGCTTCATATCCTTTTTCGTAAGGCACTCCTAATTTTCGCATCGCGTGAATTTTTGAATTGGTAGCGCCTATATTAATGGATTTTTCAAACAGCCAGGGATAAGGAGGCATTACAGAGCCTGGCGCCATGGAGGCAGGTTCCAGCATGTGGTTAAAATGCCAGCTGTCAGGATATTTGCCCCCGATGCGTGCAAGATCCGGCCCGGTACGTTTGCTGCCCCACAAATGCGGGTGGTCATACACCGATTCGCCTGCTTTGGAATATTCACCGTAACGCGCTACTTCATACCTGAAAGGCCTGATCATTTGCGTGTGACAGTTGTTACAGCCTTCCTTGATATAAATATCGCGTCCGTGCAGTTCAAGCGGGGTATAGGGTTTTACGCTTGCAATGGTAGGTACATTTTCTTTTATAAGGAAGGTAGGCACCATTTCAACAAGTCCGCCAATACCCACAACAATAAAGCTTAATACTAAAAGCATCACCGGTTTACGCTCGATCTTTTCATGCCAGTGTGCTTTTGCCGGCGCTTTGTAGCCCCTCGTTAAAGGTGCGGCGCTTGCTTCCTCGCTTTCTACAAATTTTCCCTGCTTAGCTGTTTTAACAAGGTTATATACCATAAGGATCACACCTGCCAGGTAAATGGTGCCGCCTATAGCCCGGAGCGCGTAGAAAGGAACCATGGACTGCACCACATCTATAAACTGGTACTGTAACTGTCCTTCGGGAGTAAAAGCGGTCATCATAAAGTAGGTTCTGAACGCAGCCCAATACATAGGCACGGCATATAAAACAATACCTAAAGTGCCTATTAAGAAATGGGTGCTGGCCAGCTTCCTGGAATACAGGTTCGTATTGAACATCTTAGGTATCAGCCAGTACATCATACCGAAGGTCAAAAAGCCGTTCCAGCCCAGGGCCCCGATG
>JASGDI010000106.1:0-11715 GCA_049841335.1 Niabella sp.
CTATAACGGCTCTGTCAAAGGTTTCGCTTAAAGGTAGTAAATTTTTGTTTTGATGCGCAGGCAGCAATACTGCTTCGCGGTTAGCACGATACCGCCTGGTCATAACGGCGGCTTCTTCCAAAGTGATAAAATGTAACATAAAAAATGAATTTGTTGAAACAGCAAATAAGCACTTTTAATATTGCTGTCCTATACCAAAAATGGTATATACAACTACATTTTATCGAGGTGCCCAAGAGTTCGGAGGACGCCGCCGGAGACTCTTTCGGACAGAAATTTAACTGATATATCATCAGGCACCAATAAAGCTGTTAGATATTCTTTATGGCCTGCGTTCCCTGCATCCGCGCTTCTAAAAGATCAAAGTTTTAAACAGCTTCATTTTATTATCAAACAGCACCAGTCTTGCTGCATAACCCGGTTTTATATAGCCCACCTTATCATCCATTTTTATAGCTTTTGCTACACGGCAGGTAGCCATTTCCACGGCTTCCTGCACCGATACCTGCAAATGCTTCACGGCATTGCTTACCGCATCAGCCATGGATATGGCAGCGCCGCCAAGATTACCATTGCCATCGCGATAGAAACCGTTCGTCATTGTAATACTTAGGTTCTCCCAATGGAACCGCTGTTTTTTTCTTCCCAAGAATGAAGCATCGGACAATAATATAAGCTTATCCCCTTTTTGCCTGTAAGCTATTCTTGCCGCGGCGTAGTGGCAATGGCCGCCGTCTAAAATAAGAGGAGCATACACATTGTTATTGTCAAACGTAGCGCCCACAAGGCCGCATTCCCTGTGTCCCATCTGCGTCATGGCATTATATAAATGCGTTACCAATGTGATCCCTTTTGAAAAATAATGCTGCGCCTGGTCGTAGTTAATATTGCTATGCCCTATTGAAACATTAATACCGCTATCCAGCAATAGCTGCAGCTGGCGCTCTGTAAAACATTCAGGGGCTATAGTAATTATTTTAATGATATCACTGCCCGCTTTTACAATTGTATGCAGCTCCTCATCAGCAGGTTTTCTTATAATATGCGCCGGGTGTGCACCACGCTTTTCAATATTAATAAAAGGCCCTTCAAGGTGCATGCCCAAGACGCCGGGTTGCTTTTGCTTAAAACTCCTTACTATATCAATAGCCTTTAGTATAGTTACAAAATCAGAAGAGATAAGCGTGGGAACTATAAAGCCTGTACCATGGTCAAGACTGGCTTGGTACATATCGTCCAGCGCTGCTTCCGAAACTTCTTTGGAGAAATACAGATCGTAGCCACCATTAGGTTGAATATCTATAAAAGCCGGGGCAATGTTCTTCCCTTTTGCATCATATATTGTGGCATTGGCAGGAGCTTCATCCATGAAGCCCTCTATCTTACTGTTCTCAATAAGCAGCACTTTGTCACATACAATATCATTGCCGGTATATATGACCGCATTAATAACCGCTGTTAACATAGTTGCAAAAGTAATGTAACGGGCTCAATGCCATTAAGACTTTAGTGGTTGCATAACATTTTTCGCGTTATCCCTCCGAAGGAGTCCTTTGGACTTAACCCCCTCTCTGTGCGGAGAAGGGGAACGACTTCCTGTCATGGATGGATATACGTGAAAAATTTACTGTACCCGCAGCAAAGCCGCCGCAACCATTCCGGCTGTTTCGGTCCGTAACCGGGTACTCCCTAATGTAACCGGGTTATATCCCTTTTCTAAAGCCATTGTAATTTCTTCCTGAGTAAAATCACCTTCGGGACCGATGAGGATAAGAGACGGTGTTGTATGGTATTGTAATAATTGCTTATCCGTTTCTATACAATGGGCAATGTATTTATTAGCTACAGCCTGAAAAGCTTCTGTATGCATAAAATCATCAAACACAACAGGAGCCTGCAATTGCAACAACCATGTCTGCTGACTTTGCAGCATGGCACTTACCAGGATATTCTGCAAACGCTCTTCTTTAAACTTTTGCTTTTCGGTCCTTTTTGTAATTAACGGAACTACTCTGCTTACGCCCAGCTCCGCAGCTTTTTCCAAAAACCATTCAAAGCGGGCAGTATTTTTGGTAAGGGCAATGGCAATGGTTACTTCAGGGCCAGTTTTTGGTTTAGGTTCTATAAAATCAATCCTTACTTCGCAATGCTTTTTATGATCGTTGGTTATAACGGCAGTAAGGAGATGGCCTTTGCCATCTGTCAGGTGCATCAAATCGCCGTTCTTCATCCTTAATACCTGTATGGCATGGCGCGAATTATCTTCGTCCAGCACTAATCCGCTCTGGCCGGGATCAAAATCTTTTATGTAGAAATAGGGAAGTATATTTTTAAGTTTTCAATTAATGTAACAGTTGACAAAGTCAGACAAGCCGATTGTTGCACGCACTCATTCCCTGGTTATTTTATCGCTTATCAATTTTACAGATTTGGTCTTATAGTCAACGAGTAGCTTATAATAGGTAACCCATTCGTCTTCACCATCCCATTTACCCCAGCCTTGAACAAAAACATTGTATTTAGTTGAGTTCTGAATTGGTGTTATAGTGTAATGCAAGCCATTACCTTCTTTCTCCATTTCAACTTGTCGCTTTTCAATATAATGCAGCTTTTCAACCAATGTTATTACCTTTTCCTCTTTTTCAAATTCATCATCGACCTCTTTATAAAATTTTTTCTCCCAGTTTTTGCCGTACTTCTTTTCAATTAGTGGTTCTACAATTTTATTATGTTGTTCTACGCTATCTTGTAGTTCCTGAGATACATCACAACCGGCAACTGCATAAAATTCGATTCCCCATTTACTTGAAATAACATTTTCCGCATTCTGTTTTTGAAAGTTGGGAAGTCCATATGTCAATAGCCGAAATGTGTGCTTTGTGGCTTTTGTCTGACCAAAACAAACAGTCACTTGTAAAAGTGTTATAAAAACAATAAATAATAACTGTCGATGAGTATTTATTTTTTGCATGGTTTTGATGATTACGCTCAACTCAAATATAAACGAAAGTCTCATAAATGTCCCAATACAGGCCTATCCCGATTTGCCAATGTTTATTTACGAATTGCGGAGAAACAAAACCATGAACTATGGTCTATGAACAATGAACCATTAACTATATCCCCCTAAAACGGCGCTTCATCCAGCTCATCATCGCTCATATTGTTCATTTTGCTTTGCGCCTGGAACAACCGTGCGCCACCACCATCTGCATCGTCATTCACAGGGCGCCAGGTGCCGCCACCTAACCCAATGGCATTATACGGGTCATCGTCCCAGGTAATAAATTTTTGTATGTGCAGTAAAGCTTTCAGCTTAATGGTTTCCAAAGAACCGTTACGGTGCTTGGCTATTTTAACTTCCGTTAGCCCTTTCTGGTCCTCTCCTTCAGCATTGGTGTTCATATCATAATAATCGGGGCGATACAAGAACATTACCATATCGGCGTCCTGCTCAATAGCGCCCGACTCACGAAGATCGCTCAGTTGCGGCACACGGCTGCCATCTTTGGAGCCTCTTGTCTCTACCGCACGGCTTAACTGCGACAGCGCAATGATGGGTATATTCAGCTCTTTTGCCAAACCTTTTAAGTTTCGGCTGATAGTGCTGATCTCCTGCTCCCGGTTACCATTGCGGTTATCACCGGTTCCGCTCATCAGCTGCAGGTAGTCAATGATCACCATGCCAATATTATGCTTGTTCTTGAGCTTGCGGCATTTAGCGCGCAGCTCAAATATATTCAGCGCTGCCGTATCATCAATAAACAAAGGCGCCTGGGACAAACGCTGGATACCTTTAGTGTACAGCTGCTTCATTTCATGCTCTTCCATTTTACCACGGGCAATTTTCTCCAGCATGATCTCGCTTTCGGCAGCAAGCACCCGCTGTACCAGCTGCGCTGCGCTCATTTCCAGGGAGAAGAAAGCCACCGGCGTTGGTTTTGCCGGGTTCATAATGGCATTACGCGCCAGGTTTAAGGCAAAGGCCGTTTTACCCACTGCCGGCCTTGCTGCCAGTATAATAAGATCGCTGTTCTGCCAGCCATAGGTAACTTTATCTAAGGGCTTAAAGCCACTGGGCACACCGGTTACATCTTCGTTACGGTGACGCAGGTCTTCAATGCGCTTAATAGTATCTACCAGCACTGAGTCAATGGACTGCATCGTGCTTTTCATGTGGGAATTGGTAATTTCAAACAGCTTCGATTCTGCATCGTCCAGCAGGTCAAATACATCAGCGCTATCTTCATAGGCATCACTCAAAATCTCACCACTGATACGTATAAGCTCCCGTTGAATGAACTTCTGCATAATGATACGCGCATGCGATTCTACATTGGCCGCAGAAACCACTGTATTGGTTAGCCGGGTAACATAGTACGGCCCGCCCACCATTTCCAGTTCTTCTTTGCTGCGCAGCTCCTCTACCACGGTAAGTATATCAATAGGCTGGCTTTTGTTGGCCAGCGATTGTATAGCCCTGAATATGCGTTGGTGCGCATCCACGTAAAAACATTCGGGATTTCGGATGGTTTCAATAACAGCGTCAAAAGCGCCTTTCTCCAGCATGATGGCGCCCAGTACGGCTTCTTCCAACTCACGTGCCTGGGGTGGCACTTTACCGTACACCATAGTACCCAGGTCCACTGCACTGCCTGTTCTCCTTTTCTGTTTCCTGTCTTTATTTAAATTTATAGGGTCCATTGTTCAATTCAAACGATAAAATATCCGGTCATCAGTAATTACCAACGATTCGATGGGGCGCAATCCAACTTGTTTTTGTTAAAAATTATATGTTGAGGTTGTTATCTACCCGCGAAATCAAAGGGCGAATTTAGACCCTAAAAAGGGTAGAAAAAAATCTTTATTTCCAAACATTTTTTGTACAGAAAAAAGGGGGTTATGCACATTTTGAAAGGGAGCCTGGTCTGACCGTTACGCCGGACCAATAAACGGTATCATGCTACGAGCAATAAACTTATACTATGCCCATTGTACCATTCACTCAAATTCAGTTTTTTAGGTGGTGCACTTCTGACAGTCTGTAGAAACAATTTATATCAAGAAAAAAATATACTCCTCCTGTTGCGAAACAGGCCCTTTTCTCGTCTATGCCAATAATATAAACACAAAACAACGCCAGTAATATGAAGAAAGCTATTGTCATTTCATTTATTGCCGGGATCATGTTATCCAGTTGCAGCAAAAGCAATACCCCCGAGGAAACTGAAAGGCGCCAGCAGTCCAACGTGCAGCACCCCATAGAATTAGCTGCGCCGGTAGCCAATGTGTTTACTGATTTTTCGTTCCACTTCTTTAAAACCCTGCAATCTGAAACCGGAGCGGGTAAAGATATTTTTGTTTCGCCTTTAAGTCTTCATATTGCGCTGGGTATGCTGGTAAATGGCGCCCAGGGCGAAACCAAATCCCAGATAATAAAGGCATTGAGATCAGAGAGCCTTTCACAGGAAGAGCTGAACAACGCCTACAAAACACTTTTAACAGAACTGCCCAAAGCCGATCCGCTGGTAAAAATGGCGCTGGCCAATGCCATTTTTTATAAAAACGGGTTTACCGTAGAACAAGCGTTCCTCAATACCATGGAAAACACCTTTAATGCGCAAATAACCGGGCTTCCCTTTATACCTTCTGATAAAGACATTATAAATAAATGGGCCAGCGACAATACCAATGGGAAAATACCTAAAGTGCTGGATGAAATAAAGCCGGAGCATATCATGTTCCTGCTTAACGCCCTTTATTTCAAAGGAGACTGGCGCTCTCAATTTGATAAGAAGAATACAAAAGACCAGCCTTTTTACTTAGAAGGAGGAGGGCAAAAAACCGTGAAGATGATGAATCAGAAAGATACATTCGGGCTGGCATCAGGCAATGATTTCACAGCACTACAAATGCCTTACGGCAATGGCCAATTCTGCGCAACCCTGATCTTACCTAATACCGGCAAAAGCCTTACTTCTGTTCTGAATAAAATGAATGCTGATGCCTGGGGCCAGTTGCAGAATAGTTTCTACACCCGCTCTGTGGAAGTAGGTTTGCCGAAGTTCAGGCTGGAGCAGGAATTTGAACTTAACGAAATACTTAAAAGCATGGGAATGGTAAAGGCGTTCAATACAAGTGCAGAACTTGATGGACTTGGAAAATTAAAGCCTTTGTACGTAGGTTTTGTAAAGCAAAATACCTTCGCTGCCGTGGATGAGGAAGGAACAGAGGCTGCAGCCGTTACAATAATAGGAGTGGAAACCACAAGTGCACCTTCAGCACCTCCCAAATTCATCTGTGACCGCCCGTTTGGCTTTATCATCAGCGAAAAAACATCCAATACCATTTTATTTATGAGCAGGATCATGGATCCGAAAGAATAAAACAATACACCATTAATATGAACCTGCTCCCCTGCTCCGGCGGGGGAGTTCCTTTATATTAGTACTTAGACAATAGTATATAGACATTAGACAGAAACCAGTATAATACGAGATACGGGGTACGAGATGAAAGCAAAAGGCTGAAAGCCGGAAGCTAAAAGCATTAAGCCTTATGCCTTCGGCCTTTAGCTACTTGAACCTGCAACCTGGAACCTTAAACTTTAAAACTTTTCAATTCCCTACTTACTACTCCTTACTACCTATTCCCTTCTCCCCATTTGCTTATCTTTGCGGCTTCCCGAAGGGGTCCTTCGGACAAAAATTTATTTTAGAAGATGATCATTTCTTACAATTGGCTGAGCGAGTACCTGCCTGAAAGCGTGCAACCAGAAAGGCTGAGCCATATTTTAACTTCTATCGGACTGGAAGTAGAAGCTGTAGAACATTACGAATCTCATAAAGGAGGGCTGAAAGGCCTTGTGGCAGGCGAAGTACTTACCTGCGAAAAACATCCCAATGCAGATAAATTAAAGCTGACCACGGTAAATACCGGCCAGCCGGAACCCCTGCGCATTGTATGCGGCGCTCCTAATGTTGCAGCCGGACAAAAAGTAATAGTAGCCCCCATTGGAACTACTATTTACCCATCAACCGGCGACCCTGTTACTATGAAGGCAGCAAAGATCCGTGGCGAAGAAAGCCAGGGCATGATCTGCGCCGAAGATGAAATAGGTTTGGGCAACTCCCACGAAGGCATCCTGGTGTTGCCAGGAAACACCAAACCCGGTACCCCGGCTTCTGAAATATTTAAAATTTATACAGATACCCTCTTTGAAATAGGCCTCACCCCTAACCGAATGGATGCTATGAGCCATTGGGGCGTGGCAAGAGATGTGTCCGCCTATCTTTCCCATCACGATAAAAAAAATGGCGGGTTGAAGCTCCCGGCAATAAAGGCTTTACCGGCATTCAAAGGCAAAAACCCTATTGAAGTATCGGTAGAAAATACGGCAGCCTGCCCACGCTACAGTGGCATCTGCATTAATAATGTCACTATAGGTCCAAGTCCGGAGTGGTTGCAAAACAAGCTGCAGGCCATTGGTGTAAAACCTATCAGCAATATTGTAGATATTACCAATTTTATTCTGCACGAAACAGGGCAGCCCTTACATGCTTTTGATGCAGATAAAATTGCTGGTAAAAAAGTGGTTGTAAAAAACCTGCCACAGGGAACGCCGTTTGTTTCCCTTGACGGCAAGGAAAGAAAGCTGAATAGCTTTGACCTGATGATATGTGACTCGGAAAATGGCATGTGCATTGGTGGTGTTTACGGGGGTTTAAAAAGCTGTGTAACCGGTACTACCCAAAATATCTTTCTGGAAAGTGCCTGCTTTGACAGCATCACCATTCGCAAAACCTCTTTTGCCCACGGACTTAGAACCGATGCAGCCACCAGGTTTGAAAAAGGAACTGATATTTCGGCAACCGTAAATGTGCTGAAACGCGCCACAGCGCTGATCCTGGAGCTTTGCGGCGGAAAAGTAGCCTCAAATATTATTGATATTTATCCCGAAGAAAAGCCCAAAACATCGGTTACACTCAAATATCATTATCTGAAAAAATTAAGCGGTAAAAACTATCACCCTGATGCTGTAAAAAAAATACTTACCGCCCTTGGGTTCGTAATTGAAAAAGAAGATATTGACTCTCTTAAAATAGCAGTTCCTTATCATAAACCAGATATCAGCCTGCCTGCAGATATTGTTGAAGAAATACTCAGGATTGACGGGCTCGATAATGTGGACATACCGGCTTCTGTTACCATGACACCGTCAGTGGAAGAGAACCGAGAAACGGAAATATTAAAGGAAAAAGTGGCTCATTACCTGGCTGGGCTGGGTTTTAATGAAGTGCTTACCAACTCTATTACCAACAAAGCCTATTTCAGTGAAGAAGAACTGTCAGGAGTGGTAAAGATGAAGAACAGCCTGAGCGCAGAACTTAATATTATGCGCCCGCAGATGCTGGAAACAGGGCTTGAAATTGTTGCGCATAACCTGAACCGCAAAAATGATAACCTGAGGCTGTTTGAATACGGAAGAACTTATGTAGTGAACAGTAAAGGCGGATTTGAGGAGCCGGAGCATCTCTGTATATATCTTACCGGTAAAAAACAGGCGGATGCCTGGAAAGGTAAAAGTTCCGCCAATGATTTCTTTACCTTAAAAGGCACGATAGAAAAAGTATTAACGCTGGCAGGCATTGAGGCTGTTTGCTTTGATGAAGCAGCAATGCCGCAACTGCAATACGGACTTGAAGTATTAACCGGTAAAGAAATAATCGGCCGGTTGGGCCTGGTTAGCAAAAAAATGCTGGAAAGCTTTGATATAAAACAACCTGTGTTTTTTGCAGACCTTAACTGGGATCTGATCGTAAAAAGATCAAAGGCCAATAAAGTTCAGTTTAAACCACTTTCCAGATTCCCTGCGGTCCAAAGGGATATTGCGATGGTGATCCCTAAATCCCTGAAATATGCCGCAGTAGAAGAGCAGGTAAAAAAGCTGAACCTTAAAAAGTTACAGGCAGTGCAGTTGTTCGATATTTTTGAAAGTGAAAAGCTTGGCACCGATAAAAAATCCATAGCGGTTAATTTTACCTTCCTTGATGAAGAGAAAACCCTTACGGATGGCGAAATAGACGGATGGATGAAGAAGATCATGAAATCGCTCGAAGCAGACCTGCAGGCAGAGATCAGGAAATAAAGAACTCATTCTTATGGAAACGAGAAAATTGACAAAAATCGGCGTGCTTACTTCAGGTGGGGATGCCCCGGGCATGAATGCCGCTATCAGGGCAGTTGTTAAAACAGCATGGCATCATCATTTAGAAGTGTATGGCATTTACCGTGGTTATTCAGGTATGATCGAAAACGATATCCGGAAATTCGGCGATCGCGATGTTTCTAATATCATACAGCGCGGCGGTACCATATTACGCACTGCAAGGAGTAAAGAGTTTATCACTCCCGAAGGACGAGCCCGGGCTTACGAAAACCTGAAGCAGCATGGTATAGAAGCATTGGTAATTATTGGTGGCGACGGCAGTTTTCGGGGTGCGGAAATTTTCAGCAGTGAGTATGATATACCGTGTATTGGTATTCCTGGCACTATAGATAAAGATATGGCAGGCACTGATTCCACTATTGGCTTTGATACTGCTATAAACACTGCTATGGAAGCCATCGACAAGATCCGCGATACCATGGAAGCCCACGGGCGCCTGTTTGTGGTGGAGGTAATGGGACGGGATGCGGGTTATATTGCGCTCAACAGCGGTATTTCTACGGGGGCTGAAAGTATATTAATCCCCGAAAAAAAAACCGATCTGCTGCATCTGGCCCAAACCCTCAGCGACAAAAACGCCCGGAAGAAGAACGTGAACCTGATTGTAGTTACTGAAGGCGATGAATATGGGGGTGCAGAAGGCATCAAAAACTATCTTAAACTAACACTGCCCGGTACAGATGTGCGCATGTGCATCCTGGGACACATACAACGTGGCGGCTCCCCTACTGCTGCGGACAGGGTACTGGCAACACGTTTCGGCTACCATGCAGTGCAATTTTTAATAAACGGCAACTATAATGTAATGGTAGGTATTATTAAAGGAGCGGTCCAGGCTACCTCGCTGCACGATGCCATAAAAGAACGGGAATCTATTAACGAGGAGTGGATCAATATAACAGAAACGGTTGTTTAAAAAGAGTCCGGAAGTCCGGGGTCGGAAGTCCGAAAGCCGAGGTGGGAAGATGTTCCGTGTAACCTGTAACTGGTAAACTGCAACCAGCTTTAAGCCTTGAGCCTCCTGCTTTCAGCCTTCCACGAAATTTAACATTCTACATTTTATATTCTACATTTTATATTTTACATTTTAATGTATCTTTCCTGAAAGGAAGAAATTCGCCATTATATAATCCTCTTTGGTAATATATGTCCCAGGTTATTGAAGATAAAATAAAACAGGTACAGGAAAAGCTACAATTGCTTATAAAACAGAATGCGGCCATTGTAAAAGAAAACCAGTCATTAAAGGATGCCCTTGCCGAAGCCAGGCAGCAGGTAAGTTCCGCCAGCCAGGCGGCAGAAGCGCTGCAGCACCAGCTGGACGCTAAAAAATACAGCCAGGCTTTAATGGATCCCGCGGAAAAGAAGGCCTTTGAAAAAAAGATCAATGGCTATATTAAAGAGATTGATAAATGTATTGCCCTGCTTAGCGTGTGAGCCGGTTCATGATTCATGGCTTGTGAATAGGAAGTGGAGAGTAGCAAGTAGGTACTTTAGAAACAATAGAAAACAACAAAAGAAAGAAAATGAAGATATTTAACAGTAAACAGGAGCGATACAGGCTTGACACTCAGCTTGATTTGTTTGAACTATTATAAAAAATGTCAACCTGTTTCAAGCAAGCACATTCCCTACTTACTATTCACTACTCACCATTCACTATTCACTATGGCACAAAACCTCATCCCTGCCAACATCAATATTGCCGACAGGATCTACCGTGTACAAATGTCGCCCGAAGACGAGCAAACCGTTCGCCAGTCGGTAAAGATCATCAACGAAAAAATAGTAGAATTTAAGACCAAAATTCCCGGTAAGGATATGCAGGATTATATTTCCATGGTGCTGGTATGGTTTGTAACCGAAAGCAGCAAAAAAAATGTATCCCTGGCTGATGAAAATCACCTATTGGGCAAACTACAGCAAATAGAGGCGCTGCTTGATAGTGAGCTGAAATAAATAATACCTAATGATAGTACGGCTTTATGAAGAATCCTTTTATTCACTTTTTTCTTGAAAAGCGAGATCTTCCCATTTCCTGATCTGCTTTTCGTCTGGGAACCGGTCTTTATTTAAAGATGCTAAAATCAACTCTAACACCTTATCCAGTTTTTCTTTATTTTTTTTGGGAGCTTCAATAGCTTTTTTCAATACGCTTCTGGCATTGTCTTTTTCTTTATTTAACTTCCAAAGCCTTTCAGCAACAGCAATGGCTACGTTATAATGTCCCGGTTCTAATGACAAAACCATTTGACCAGCTTTTAGCATTGCTTCCTCTGTTTCAGGGCTCACCCTGAAACCGGGAACATATTTATCAATCAGGGAGAGCCTCGTTAGTTCCGCCAAATCATTGGTAGCCGCAGTAGCTTTCTTTATCAGGATGGCAGCATTACTGTAATCATCATTCATACAGAAAACCTGGTACCTCATCATTACGACACCAATATCCTCAGGTTTTTTAAGAATCTCTTTATCTAAAAGCGAAG
>JASGDI010000107.1:0-7177 GCA_049841335.1 Niabella sp.
CCAAAGTACATGTGATAACAGACCTGATACCAGCAGACAGTAACAGTGAACATTATTTTTTTGTTGAAAACAATAGTAAAATAAGGCTCTATAACCAGGCTGCAACTATTTTCAGCCAGGCTGAAAAAGCCAGGAAGGTCATTGCTGAAAGAATTGTACTTGAAACACCGGATGAATATATCAATCCTTTGGGAGGTGCGCTGGCCATTGCAGCAGATGCTATATGGGAAGCTCCTTCCTTCCTGCATGGCGCCGTAGCATGGCGCATGCGGCTGCCCGCCTGGCGCGGAGCTTATGCGGCCGATGCCCTGGGCTGGCAGGATCGTGCCCGCCTTCACTTCGACAGCTATTTAAAGTCGCAGGTAAACAACATTACACCCGGATCTGTAGAGCCGGACACCGCTTTACATTTTGCGCGGCAAAAAGAAAGGATGGGAAATGCCATGTTCAGCAATGGATATATATGCCGCCATCCCGATGGTAAGATACAACCCCATCACTACGATATGAACCTGGTATTTATAGATCAATTGCTCACGCATCTCAAATACACCGGTGATATAGCATATATTAAAAAAGTATGGCCTTCCATTCAATTGCACCTGCAATGGGAAAAAAGGAATTTTGATGCAGATGATGACGGGCTTTACGATGCCTACGCCTGCATCTGGGCAAGCGATGCACTGCAATATAGTGGTGGCGGGGTTACGCATTCTACTGCATATAATTACCGTGCCAATAAAATGGCAGCGCAAATAGCAAAACAGGTTGGGGAAGATGGCAGCCGGTACGAGCAAGAAGCCAATAAGATATTAAGTGCCATGAATCAAAAATTATGGTCTGGAGAGGCTGGAACATTTGCAGAATATAAAGACCTGAACGGGCTTCAATTGCTGCACACTTCACCTGGCTTATGGACCATTTATCATGCTATTGACGGCGAAACGGCCACCCCACAACAGCAGTACCAGATGTTACGTTATGTAGATCATCACATTCCACATATACCTGTATCAGCAAAAGGGTTACCGTTCAATGACCTGTACCTCCTGGCAACTACCAACTGGCAACCCTATACCTGGAGTGTCAACAATATAGCGCTGGCCGAAAACCTGCACACTTCATTGGCTTACTGGCAAAGCGGCGAAAGCAATAAAGCCTTTCACCTGTGGAAAAGCGCGGTGGTAGAAAGCATGTACCTAAGCTCCTGCCCGGGAGGCTTTCAGCAATTATCCTTTTATGATGCGGTACGGGGCGAGCTATACCGCGATTTTGCCGATCCCATTGGCATGGCTGCAAGAACATTAACAGAAGGCCTGTTCGGCATTCAACCCGATGCTTTAAACAATCAATTGCTTATTCAGCCGGGATTTCCCCTGCACTGGAAGTTTGCAAAGCTGGGCACACCCAATATTTCTTTTGATTATAAAGAAGAGGGAAACACATCAATCTACAAGATCATACCACGGTACAATAAACAAATGAACCTGGTATTGCGTATCAATGCCCTTAAAGACCGTGTTGCAGCCGTTTATGTAAATGGCAAAAAGACAACCTGTAACTGGAAAGAGACATTGCACGCACCAGTTATAGAGATCAATGCCGGGGCGCAGCAAAGCTATACCATCCGGATCACCTGGACAGGGAATGCAATTGAAAAGACGGGAGAACCGGTCAGCTCTGTTATCCATGAAACAGCACAGCTATCCTTTTCAAAGGCCAAAGCTGCAACAGTAACTGATCCCCGGGAGGCTTTTACCCAATTATCTGTACAACCCGGCGCTATAAAATTTTCAGGAGCAAAAGAAGGCAGGCATCCTTTATTAATAAATCTCCGACAGGGTGATGCCAGGTGGACAGCGCCTGTTATGGTTCATATCAAACCTTCGGTTGAAATAAAGACAATGGATGAGGATACTAAAAACGCAGCCCGGCTTTCAGTTACTAATCATACTTCCGCAATAAAACAAGGAACTATGACGGTAAACGGCTTTAAGGAAACAGTAAGCATAGCGCCTTCCGGTTCCAAAACCATTAACCTGCCTGCTGCTCAGTTGGTAAAAGGGACTAACAAAGTAACATTTCAATGGCAGGATGGAACCACTTCTTACAGCACCATCACTAATTGGGATGCTGCAGCCACAGGAAATTACGAAGCGATCAGCATTTCGCAGATAATGAATGATAATGTAAGCCATACATTTACCAACCAATATCTTTCACCCAGGCCTGCAGCTACTACCTTACAAATCCCCTGGCAGGGTATTGGCAACTGGTGTTATCCTTTGATTCAGCCGGAGATCAGTAATGAAGGCATTAAAAATAAACAGGCTATCTACCTGGATAAAATACCTTTCCATATAGGCTCAGGAAAGAACATTGCCTATACATCACAATGGGATCGTTTTCCTGATAGCATCTGTATTCCTTTATCCGGCAGGTCGGGCCATGCCTATCTTTTAATGGCCGGTACCACCAACCACCAGCAAAGCCAGATAGCTAACGGGATCATTTATATTGAATACAAGGACGGCACTAAAGACTCTTTACCATTGATCAATCCTGAAAACTGGTGGCCTATTGAACAGGATTATATGAACGATGGGTTTGCTTTTAAAAGTGGCCCCAGGCCTTACCGGCTTATCTTTAAAACAGGAATGCTCACAAGAAACTTTAATAATTACAGCTCCATTAAAGGCTTTACCGAAAGGGCTATAGAAGGCGGTGCAGGAACTGTTATAGATATTCCCTTAAATGCAAGCAAGGAGCTGAGCGCTTTAACGCTTAAAACATTAGCCAACGAAGTAGTAATAGGCATTATGAGCCTTACGGTGGAAAGGCCGTAGGTTGTTTTCATATTAATTTCTGAAATTTTTCTTACTGCATTTCCTATCACTTCACCCCACCGCGTCCCAAACAATTAGATTGTTCAATGGCCGTTTTTCTTAAGGGATGGGCTATTGTGTGGACACATTTTTGACTTGCCATTCTTTATGAGGTTCTGTATGTCCTCCCTTGAAGGTGTCCGTCGTGGCGGACGGAGCAGGACAACCTTCTCTTTTCACTGATCAGCCCCCTATCTCCTACCCCTTTCTACTATTGTTGAAAACTTTTTTATAATTAGTTAGTTATCCTAACTATATTTGTAGTAGCAATATCGCTACAAAAAATTTAATGCTTAAAAATGGAAAAATCAGTTTTTTATCATGCCGGCTGCCCGGTTTGTGTAAGCGCAGAGCACGACATTATTAACCTTATTGGCTCCGACAATGTAGAAGTGGTACACATTGGCGAAGACCGTAACAGGATAGACGAAGCCGAAAAAGCAGGTGTTAAATCCGTTCCCGCCCTGGTAACACCTAACGGGAATGTGCTGCACATCAACTTCGGCGCTTCTATAGCCGATGTGAGAGGTTAAAAAATTTGCCCTACTTAGTTAGGATAACTACCTTTGTAGGGCATTTTATTATTAAAATAAAACATCATAAAATGCAGGTAGCTGTTTGGGATACTTATGTAATAAAAAAAGACGGTACAATAATGCACTTTGATATTATTGCTCCGGCAGAAATAAAAGATACAGCTGTAATATACAGTTATGGCAAAGAATATCTTAAAACAAAAGGACAGTCAGAGCAATTGCTGTCTTCAAAAGAATGTATGTTTTGCCATATTGAAACCGTACAACCGCAATGGGAAAAAGATATCCGGCAAAAAGGCTATTTCATTTATGAAATGGAAAACTGTAGTTGATGAAAAAATAAATTATGAACATCTCCGACTTTGAGCTGGCACACCAGAACCAAAACGTTGAAAGCAAAATAGTGGCTTCGCTGGAAAGGATTGCACAGGCTTTCCGGGTTTTGCTATGGGAGGAAAGCAAGGCCTTTTCTTTAACCCCTATACAAGTGCAGGTGCTCATCTTCCTGCTTTACCACAGCAGCGAAAAAAGAAAAGTCAGCTACCTGGCAGACGAGTTCAACATGACCAAAGCCACCATCAGCGATACTATTAAAACACTGGAACAAAAAGACCTGATCACCAAAGAATATGAGCCCCACGACACCAGGAGCTATATCATCCACCTCACAAAAAAAGGCAAAGATATTGCCGGTAAAACATCGCTTTTCACAAAGGAGCTCCGTGCACCAATAGACCAATTGCACCCCGATGATAAGGAAGGCCTGCTTTTGAGCCTACTCAATATTATACGACACTTAAACAGGTCGGAAGTCATTACCATCCAACGCATGTGCATGACCTGCACTTACTATCAGCCGTCAGCCAAAGGGCAAAAACATTTCTGTAAATTGCTCAACCAGCCATTATATACTAAAGACCTGCGTGTTGATTGCCCCGAGCATAAAATGAAGGCAGATATGCAGTTATAGATAAGGGCTGTATCCTGAAAGATTAAGAAAAAGGAAATGAATATTAAAAATTTTGAGTTTAAGGCAAAGGTTGCCGGGATCGAAAAGTACGAGAACAAATTACTCACTTTAAATCCTGAATTTAAAGGACTCGATCATCAGATTGATACATACTTTAATGTTCAGCACGGCAGGCTAAAGCTAAGGGAAGGGAATATTGAAAACTCCTTAATAAACTACGACAGGGAAGATGTTGCTACCTCAAAAGCATCACAGGTAGTATTATACAGGCATATACCTGACATTGCTTTGAAAAATATACTGATAAGGCAATTAGGTGTGAAAGCGATAGTTGATAAAAAGAGAAAAATTTATTTTATAGGCAATGTAAAATTTCATTTTGATGTTGTTGAAAGTTTAGGAACATTTATAGAGGTAGAAGCTATTGATGAGCATGAAGCATTCACCATAGAGGAACTAAAAAGTCAGTGCGATCACTACTTCAAGTTTTTTGGGCTGACAGAGCAAAATGTAATAGACGGGTCTTATAGCGACCTGATAATTGAGCTCGAAAGCAAACAATCCATTGGGTAAAATAGTGGGATAATCGCTATTCTGGAAAATAGCCTGCTGAGCATCCGGGTGGTACAAAGGCCCTGCTCTGCCGACACACGAAATCAGCGCATGACAGGGTCGGGCTACCTGCCTGCCGGTAGGCGGGTCCGCTGCCACTCCGCCACACACCTACGGCGCAAAACCTTCAGCGAGGTATCCGCTTCTATCCCTCACGCGAGGGGGTTACATAAGTTGAGAAGACCTTTCCGGCGAGAGGCTGTTAAAAGTCAATTTGGTTGTCGTCATATTGAGGCCCAATAAAAGTGTTAAATTCATGATCTTTGAAATGACAAGTTTTTCTTTTTCCACTTTTTTCCCCGAACGCTTTCGGGGCTAAAAAAGCTGAACAAAAAAGGGCAGCCGATCCCGATCTATCGGAAGTTGCGGGCCATTTCCGGCGGGAGTAACTATCATCGGTCTGCCTGGCACATCAGCAATGAATACCTGCCTGCCGGTAGGCCGGTTTGCTTACACACGATTTTGTTTTCCGCGTTTTGAGGTGGCCTTGAAAAAATTGCGTTAAGAAAATGATTTTGTAAGCCGTTAAGAAGCCGCTCCCGATAGATCGGGATCTGAGCCCGTGGGATCTAAGTGATTATTAGAATTTATGAAGCGAATTTGGCGGGTTTAGGCTTACGGAATCATTTTTAGCCAATTTTTTCACAGCCTTGTCCCGAAAACTTTCGGGATGGCTCCGCCTTTTTATTAATAAAAAGGTGGAAAAACATAATAGCTTGACGAAATATTGATCCCCAATTTTTAGCCTTATGCAAGCCCAGGCTGATACTCCCTATTGAGATAGCATCAAGTAAAATTGCAAAGAATATTTATGCACGCAGTTTCATAAGGTGATTAAAAACTCAAAACAATAACTATCTTGAGGTACCATTTTGGCACCTCAAGTTTAAACAAAGAAAGAATGCCGGCTAATCTATTTACATAACACCAAACCCATACACCATGGCAAAAGCAGAACTCCAAACCCTCATTGCCGAACAAAAAATACTCAACCGTATTTATGTAGTACGCAAACAAAAAGTAATGATAGACCGTGATCTGGCCGAAATGTACGGGGTAGAAACAAAGGTCTTCAATCAAAGTGTAAAAAGAAATAAAGACCGCTTTCCCAAAGACTTCATGTTTACCCTCACCGAAAAAGAGTGGACCAACTTGAGGTCACAAATTGTGACCTCAAGTTTGCAGGATGGCAAGGCCGGTTGGGGAGGCGCACGTTATCGTCCCAATGTATTTACAGAGCAGGGAGTGTCCATGCTCTCCAGTATATTAAACAGTAAAACGGCCATTGAGGTTAATATCCGCATCATCCGGGTATTTACACGGCTTAGGGAATATATCCTTACCCATACAGAAATATTAATGCAGCTGGCAAAGCTGGAAAAAGCGGTAAAGGGCAACAGCAGGGATATCGAAAATATTTTTACCGTTCTCCGGGAGTTGCTCAGCCAGCAAAGCACCCCGAAACCACGGAATAGAATAGGTTTTAAAATATAAAAGCAATACTGCTTAAGGGATATTTTACCTACCTTTATGAGTAGCTTATTGAATAACAAAAATCTTAAATTTGACCTATGATTAATACAACTACTATGGAGAAAAAGATACACGAAGGCCGCAATGTGAAACGCTTCCGCGAAATGCTGGGGATTAAGCAGGAGGCCCTTGCCTATGAATTGGGAGATGACTGGAACCAGAAGAAAATATCCGTACTGGAACAAAAAGAAACGATTGACACTCCGCTACTACAGCAAATATCCGATACCTTAAAAATACCTGTGGAAGCTTTCCAGAATTTTGATGAAGAGCAGGCAGTGAATATAATTGCAAATACAGTAAATACTGTTAATGATAATGCTACAGGTCAAGTATTTCAAATCAACCCAACAATTAACACCTCTGAAAAATGGATGGAGGCTTTAGAAGAGATCAAAAAATTAAATGAAGAAAAGATCGCGTTGTACGAAAGAATGCTGAAGGAGAAGGATGAAATGATGGTTGAGCTGAAGAAGTTGATACCAGCAAAGTAATTTTTTATTAGGGTGTGCCCCTGCCCTGCCAACACACAAGGGCAGACGCACGGCAGCGGTCGGGCTATACGCTATATCTTTTGCTGCGTTGCACTCCGCAAAAGGATGCCGCTGCTATCCCTCACGCGGGGATATCGTGTTCTTTAG
>JASGDI010000108.1:0-8088 GCA_049841335.1 Niabella sp.
ACTACTCTCTGTTATTCTTTTTCCTTTTCTTTGGAAGGATTGAGGGAAAGTCGGGAAGTCGGGAAAGTCCGGGGTCCGAAGTCCGAAGAAGAAGCGGGCCTTCAGCTTCCAGCTTTTTGCTTTTAGCCTTCAGCTCATAGTTACTTATCTGTCGTCTTGGAATGGTCAGGAAGTAGGGAAAGTCCGGGGTCCGAGGTCCGAAGAAGAAGCGGGCTTTCAGCTTCCAGCTTTTTGCTTTTAGCCTTCAGCCTTTAAGGAAGCCAGAAGACCTAAATTGCTTCATACATAAATTTACTTCCTGCCCAATTTAATATTCAATAAACTATGAACTTTAAGCTTACTTTTGTGTTTATCAACTTAAACTGATGTTTTTAGTATGAAGAAGGCATGGTGGAAAATTCTCTGTGTGATTTTATTGGTATATGCCATTATAGGCGGTTTGCTGGTTAAAATTCCTAATCTGCCTGTGCTCGGGGAAACTATCCGGAATGTTTTTTATCACGTGGGTATGTGGGCTGCTATGTTTGTGTTGTTTACCTGCTCTTTGGTACATTCTATCCGCTATTTAAGCAAGGGCAGTTTAAAGAACGATATTGCTGCCAGCAACTATGCTTCGGTAGGAATTGTTTTTGGTTTGTTAGGATATGCCACCGGCGCCGTATGGGCTAGCTATACCTGGGCCGATCCCAATAACCCTGCTTTTGATTCGTTCAGCGCTGTGGCCAGGGAGCCCAAGCTGATAGGAACGGCTGTTGCGCTCCTTATTTATTTCGCCTATTTCATTTTGAGAAGCTCCATACAGGACATGGACCAGAAAGCACGGATCAGCGCCGTTTATAATATTTTTGCCTTTGCCATGCTGTTTCCTACTATTATGGTGGTGCCCAGGCTTTTACCCAGCCTGCATCCGGGACAGGATGGTAACCCTGCCCTGAACTTTAAAGATTCCAGTCCTGCCATGCGTATGATTCAGTACCCTGCATTTATCGGCTGGACTTTACTGGGCGTTTGGATTGCAACGATCAGAATAAGATTGTACTATATTAAAGAAAAACATTTTATTAAATAGAAGCGCAATGAGATTTTTGTTAGTGTTCTTACTGTTGCTCCCGGCTATGGCTTTTGCACAGGCTAAAGAAAGCCTGATGTACAGCAGCGGGAGGATTTATGTTGTGATTGTAGTAATACTCATTATCCTGCTGGGATTGATTCTTTATTTAGTAAGAATTGAGAGAAAAGTAAAAAAGCTGGAAGACACCGAAACAAAGGCTTAGTATTCTGATTGATAAAACAGGCCCGCTTTGTTTTTGATATGCCATTGCTTCTGCTATTTGCTTGCCGTTGGTGTAATATAAATATTTATTAACCTTTTTTAACAACGATTCACTTCAACTTTGCCCAAATATTTGAAAAATCCGAACTATGTCTGATAATAATTACAGTTTTTTTGGAGCTGTTAAAAAAAGCTTCAACAAGGCAGCCGAGTTTACTAAATGGGATAAAGGGCTGCTGGAACAAATCAGTGCCTGTAACTCTGTTTACCGTATGCGCTTTCCCATTAAAAAAGAAGATGGCTCTATTGAGGTTATTGAAGCGTATCGCGCCCAGCATTCGCATCACAAAACACCGTGTAAGGGCGGTATCCGCTTTTCGATGTCGGTGAATATGGACGAGGTAATGGCGCTAGCCGCTTTAATGACGTACAAATGCGCTATTGTTAATGTGCCTTTTGGTGGTGGAAAAGGAGGCATAAAGATAGACCCGAAAAAATACACACCTTATGAACTTGAAAAAATTACAAGACGCTACACCTCTGAGCTGATCAAAAAAAGCTTTATAGGACCTGCTGTTGATGTGCCTGCACCTGATTATGGTACCGGTGAAAGAGAAATGGCCTGGATACTGGATACCTATGCTGCCATGCACCCGCAGGATATTGATGCCGCTGGATGTGTAACAGGAAAGCCTGTTTCGCAGGGAGGTGTTCGCGGCCGCAGGGAGGCTACCGGCTTAGGTGTTTTTTATGGCCTGAAGGAAGTTTGCTCCATGGAGGAGGAAATGCTGAAACGTGGGCTTACTGTAGGTGTGGAAGGAAAACGCATTGTAGTTCAGGGACTGGGAAATGTGGGTTTCCATACGGCCAAATACTTTATGGAAAACGGTGCTGTTATTGTGGGTATTGCTGAATATGAAGGCGCTATTTCAAAACCCGATGGGATTAATGTACATGAACTGGTGGAGCATAGAAAAAGAACCGGTTCCATCCTGAATTTTCCGGGAGCTATTAATTTAGAAAGCAATAAAGCAGGACTGGAGCTGGATTGTGACATCCTGATTCCCGCAGCGTTGGAAAACGTAATAGATGGGGAAAATGCACCACGTATAAAAGCTAAAATTATAGGAGAAGCTGCTAACGGACCTTTAACTCCTGAAGCGGATGAAGTATTTATTGAAAAGGGAGTATTGGTGGTGCCGGATATGTACCTGAATGCAGGTGGTGTTACTGTATCTTACTTTGAATGGTTGAAAAACCTGAGCCATGTTCGTTATGGCAGGATGGAAAAACGCTTCAACGAAAACATGAACGCGCGCATACTGGAGGAGATTGAAGAACTGACCGGTAAACGTGTAGACGAAAAGAACCGGTCGTTTATCAAGCATGGGGCAGATGAAGTAGACCTTGTGTACAGTGGTTTGGAAGAAACCATGATTGGTGCTACCAGGGACATCATGGAAGAATGGAAGAAGAATGAACAAATACCAGATATGCGTACTGCCGCTTATGTGGTGGCCATTAATAAAGTAGCTACTTCCTATGCCGAGCTGGGTATATTCCCATAGGAATAGAGATAACAGTTTTGATTGATTGACAGATGACAGTTGAAAATAGCAGCTCATGGTTCATAGCCAATGGTTGATGGTTTCAGAGGAATAGTCTGAATACTAAAATCCATTGTCTATCACCCGTCAACTGTCATCTGTCTTTTTTTTGATACTCACTTGGTGTTACACCGAACTGTTTAAGAAAATTTCTGCCGAAATGTGTTTGCGAGGTGTAGCCTACCATATAGGAGACCTCATAAATCTTATAATTGCTTTCTTTGAGCAGCTCCGCAGCTTTTTTTAGGCGGGTGCTGTTAATCATTTCATTAGGAGTAAGATTGGTTATAGACTTTGTTTTACGGAACAGGCTGGTCCTGCTGATATTCATAAATTTTGAAAGCTTGTCAATGTCCAGTTCAGTATCGTCAATATGACTAAGGATTGCCTGGGTGAGCGTTTCAAGAAATGGTTCATCATTTTTGTCGGTATCTGCTGATTGATCCTGAATCAGGGAAGATTGAGCCAAGTGCTCTTTTATTTTTTCCCTGTTTGCCAGCAGGCTGTCAATTTGCGCCAGCACATATTCCATGTCAAAAGGCTTATCAATATAAGCATCGGCGCCCAGCCCCAGCCCCCGCACTTTCGATTCAAGCATATTTTTAGCAGTAAGTAATATAACAGGTATATGGCTATATAGGGAGTTCGATTTAATGGCTTCGCACAATTCAAAACCATCCATTACAGGCATCATTACATCGCTTATTACCAGGTGTACTGTTTTGCCGGACAGTATTTGCAGCGCCTCCCGGCCATCGGCAGCAGATAATACATTATAATATTCATTCAGCTCTTCGGTGATCACATCCAGCAACTCCCTGTTGTCTTCCACTAAAAGTACAGTTGGTTTCATAGATCTTTGTTTTCATCAAAAAAAATGGGTTGAACGGTACCCTTTCCACTGTCTTTTACGGGCAGGGTAAGACAAAAAATATTCATCTTTCCTTCGTATGGTTTCAGTGTTAAAGTGCCGCCATGCAGCGTTGTTAAAGACCGGGATAAGGCAAGGCCCAGCCCGGTGCCGGCTTGTGTGTTTGTTTCTTCGATCCGGTAAAACGCTTCAAATATTTTTTCCTTAAGATGATCAGGGATTTTGTATCCATCGTTCTTTACCTCTATTATAAAATACAGCTTATTGTTCAATGGGGGAACAACATACACCTGCACTTTAGATGCAGCGTATTTTATAGCATTGCTCAAAAGGTTGCAGATAATTTTATTAAAAGCGTCTGTATCTACATCCGCAAAAAATGGCTCCCGCGGTAATTCAGAGTTGAATTGTATTCCTTTGCTTTCTGCAAGACTGGCAAAGTCTGTACAGGCAGCAGAAACAAGTGCCGGAATGTCGGCATACGTAAATGAAAGCCGGTATTTATGAGTTTCTGTTCTTCTGAAATCAAGTAGCTGATGAGTAAGCTCAATCAGCCTGTCTGTATTACGCCTGATGATGCCAAGGCTGTTTTGAATATCAGGAGCGTGTTCTGTTTTTCTCATGATCCTGGCAAGAGGAACCTTGATTAGCGTTAAAGGTGTTTTTATTTCATGCGCAACATTGGTAAAAAAATCTAATTTTTCTGCCAGCATTTCTTTTCCTTTGGCTAACTCCATTTCCAGCATCTTTTTTTCATTGGCTACTTTCAGCATTGCTATTTTCCGGTTGTTCTTTTCTTCCACGCGTTTATGTCCATAACGTAAAGCAAAGAATATAAGTCCGAATGCTGTAAGTGTATAAAGCGTATATGCCGGTTTCCCTGCCCACCAGGGCGGTGAAATAATGATCTTTAAAGTAGTTATATCCCCTTGCAGGTTATCGTTTATAAATGCTTTGATCCTGAAAGTATAGGTTCCCGGCGCCAGGCCTATAAAATCAACCCTTTTGCTGGTTTTCAGGTTCACCCAGTTCTCTGAGAGGCCTTCCATCTGGTAAGTATACTGTAATGTTTCCGGCGCTGTAAAGCCCGGAGCTCCAAAGTCAATACTGAAGGTAGACTGATCATGTTGTAACCTTATTTCCTTTGTATAATTGACTGACTTTTTTAAAGGCGACCTGCTATCGCCAACAAGCGCTTCTTTTCCGTTTACAAAAAAGCTCGTCAGATGCACAGGGGGCAAAAAAGGGTTATTATCAAAGGCCTCAGGCTGAAAGCTAATGAGCCCTCTGGCCGATCCAAAATACATACGGCCATCACTGTCCTTAAATGCTGAGCTATAATTGAATTGATTGCTCAATAAACCGTTATCTGCAGTGTATACCTCTGTCTTTCCGCTCGTATAGTCAAAGCAAACAAGACCTTTGGTTGTGCTGATCCATAATCTCCCCTGGTCATCTTCCAGCAGGTTCAGTATAAAATCGCTGGGGAAACCATTGGCAGTACCATAACGGGTAAACCTGCCGCTGGGCTGGTCAAGCCTGCATAAACCATCTTCTGTAGCAAACCACAGGTTTTCACGGCTGTCTTCAAAAACAGCATTTACCCGGTTATTGGATAAGCTGTGGGGATCTTTATCATTATGCACATAATTACCACCCATGCCGCTTGCAGGGTTGTGATAGATAATACCGCTTCCAAAGCTGGTAGCCCAGAAAGTACCTTTTTTATCTTCGTGTATGGAAGTGTACCAAACGTTTTCAGGAAATCCTTTCAGGGGATGAAACCTGTTTGTTTTCCTGTCAAAAGTATGGATCCTGTTTACGGTTCCTGCTAACAGGCTGCCCGATGATGACCGGTAAAAAAAGTAAACGAAATTATGAGATAAGCCCGATTGTCCGTCGGCATTAAAGTGCCGGATCAGTTTCCCGGTACGGATATCCATTACATCAATCCCATGATGAAAAGTACCGATCCACAGCTCATTTCCGGTGGCCAGCAGGCCGTGGATATTGAAAAAGGAGAGCGGGCTGTTCTGGGGCTGGTAGCTGGTGAATTGCCCTGTAGCAAGATCAAGTTTATTTAGGCCTGCATCTTCTGTGCCAATCCATAAATAACCCAGCCGGTCTTTTGTGATTTCGCGAACCACATTGCCGGCAATAGAGCCGGGCGTTTGTAGCGGGTAATATTTGGTAAACGGGGTATAATGTTTAGGCAGGTAGCTAATACCTCCAAAATAGGTGCCGATCCACATACCCCCTTCACGGTCTTTATAAATAGCATAAATAGCATTATCATTAACAGAGTAGGGATCATTATATTTTTTACTGAGGTGTGTGCTTTGACGGGTCCGGATATTGTAAATATAAATGCCGGCCTCAGTGCCCAGCCAGAGCTCATCTTTGCTTTTCTGGCCTATCGTTCTAATAAAGAGGTCCTTTTCCCCGGTGTGTGGTAGGGTGATATCGGTATATGAACGCTGAGCAGGATCAATAATTTTCACCTGGTTGCCGGAAGTGCCCGCAATTAAAGTACCCTCTTTGGTAGGGTATAAGCTTTCTATCCATTGATGTGTATTGGGTTGGGAACGGGCAAAAAGGTCCATGACCGAAAAAGAATCATTGCCGGGATGATACTGTCTCAGCTTTCCGCCGATAGTGCCCACCCAGAATGTACCGTCGGGAGTGGTACATAAGTTAGCGGCAGGGAAATAGGTATCGGGGGGGTAATAGGTTATTTTCATGGATTGCCTGTTGTATCTGCAAAGCTCATTGCCCGAAATAAACCAGAGGTTGCCGTTACGGTCTTCTGTTATTTTGTCTATATAACGATTGGCTGTAGCAGGGAGCAGGTTGAATCCTTCCGTTTCTTCATCGTACAGGTATAGCCCTTTTTCAGTTCCTACCCATAATTTGCCGGCTTTGTCCAGGAACAGTGTATGTATATAATTATTTCCGAGACTTCTTTGTTCACCTGTTATTTTTCTGAATATTTTGAATGAACGGCCGTCAAACCTGTTCAAGCCGTCTTTGGTGCCAAACCACATAAAGCCGGCCTTATCCTGTACAATGCTGGTAATGCAGTTGTTGGACAGGCCGCTTTCAACGCTGTAATTCCTGAAATAATAACTTTCTGCATTTGCTGTTATTTGCAGCAACAGAAAAGCCAGGAGGGAAAATATGTTCTTTATGATCCGCAAGCTCAACGAATAAGGGTTAAAAATACTCAGATAAAATTATAGGTATTTACTGTATTACAGGCTATATTTTTAAGAGCTAAGATCAGTGTTGTACCGCGGCATTTTGTTACTCCACTCTGTCTGATAGCTATCGGAAGGATTATTCAAAATGACAGCTTTCATTATATTACTCTGACCAGCAGGTTAAATTAATTCGGATAAATTTGTCCGAATTGAAAAAACAGTGTACCTTTATCCCAACTACGGGAGAAATTTATCATTTATGTTGTCAAAAACATGCGAATATGCTTTGCGGGCGATGATTTATATTGCCCAGCATTCAAAGAGCAGGAATATGATAAATATTAAAGAGATCTCGGAAAATATTGGCTCCCCGGAGCTTTTTATAGGAAAGATTTTACAAGGCTTAAGCAGGCAGGGTTTTCTTCAATCGTCTAAAGGCCGGTATGGCGGCTTTTATATTGATGAGAAAAACGCCAAACGTTCTTTGGCAGATATTGTAATTGCAATAGATGGCGATAAGGTATTCAAAGGCTGCGGTGTGGGGCTGGATTATTGTTCAGAGAAAAATCCCTGCCCTATACATGACCAGTATAAAAAAGCCAGGACTGCTATTTACAGTATTTATAAGTCTGCTACTTTGGAACAGTTTAAAACATGGGAGGAAAGCTCACCATTGCTTTTAAAAAGGATATAGTTTTTTATGTAATAAATTAAGATAAAAAGGTCTTAATATCTAAATTTAAGTGGAGTATGCTTCCTTTATCAACTTTATTAATAATATTTCTGCTGATAGCATTAGCTGCCCTCTTTATTGCCATCGTTTTACAGCAAAAAGTGAAAAATATTTTAAAAATCATAAGAAGGAACAGCAACAATTTTAATGAAGGGCAATTCCAGAAACAGCTGAAGACCATGAACAGCCGGCAAATGAAAAAGCTGCTGCATATTATCAAAACCTGGAAAGCCGGTTCAAAGACGCTTTTGGTGCTTATAAGCATGGTGCTCCTTCCGGGGCTGCTGTACAGCCAGGGTATAGGGAATGGTAAACCCCTTTTATCTGAAGGCGGTATCATTATCACTATTCTTTTACTATTGATTCCTGTTGTGGCCGCGCTGGTATTAATGATTGTGCGGATA
>JASGDI010000109.1:0-4087 GCA_049841335.1 Niabella sp.
CCTTGCGCAGATATTGCTCAGCGATCTTCGCCAGAGCATCGTTGGTGATCGACACGCTGTGCCATTCGGTGCGCTCTTTGCGTTCGCCGCTGGCCTTGTCCCGCCACGTCTCGCTTGTGGCGATGCGCAGGCTGACGATCTTGCCGCCGTTCTGGAAACTGCGCACCTCAGGATCGCGGCCCAGGTTGCCGATAAGAATGACCTTGTTCACGCTGCCGGACAAAGTATGCCCTCCTTCATGTAGCGGTCCCGCAGGTCCGCTAGGGTTTCGTCCAGTTCGGCCAAGAAGGTTTCCACCTCGGCCTCAATTTCGAAGATCTGGGTCGCGTCGATTTCAATAGGCCGGACATGCAATTGCAGCGCGTCCGGCAGGCGCGGGTCGAAGCTGACGAACTCCCACGCCTCGCGGCCCGTGCAGGCCATGCCCCACTGCATTTGCAACAGGTATTCCCGCTTGATCGCCCCACCACGCAGGGTGGCGATATGGGTGGCGGTGTTCGGGCATTTGATTTCCAGCCCGCGCCGGTCGCCTATCAGGCCGTCAGGGCTGGCCCCCGACATGGCTATCCGGGGATGGGGCAAAAATCCCACCTCCTTGACCGCGTTGCCGGTTGTCATGGTATAAACGGCTCGGGCCTGATCTTCCGTTTCCGTGCCATGCTCCATGGCCTTGCTTGTGAAGGTTGCGGTCGGTTCGCCTGTCAGGCGCTCGGCAATCAGTTCCGCCATATAGTTGGCTCGCACAGCAGAGGGCTTGCCCCCTTGGCCACGGGCCATCACATCGCTGATGCGGCTGGCCGTAACGCGGCCTAAACGCGCCTGATGCCACTCTTGAGTTCCTTGCTGCATCACTTGCCGCCCCGCGTCTGGATGCTGGCCAAGAGGCGGTTTTTCGCCGCGCCGAAATCACGCTGCGGCAGGAAGTGCAGGGCCGAAACCTTGTAGGCTTTCAGCACCACCTCTTCGGCGATCCCGGCCTTTTCGATCAGGTCTTGGAGTTCGCGGAATTGTTCCTCGGTGAGGTTCTCGTTGCCGGGCGTCTTGTCAGAACCTGCCCCGTCATCGTCCTGCGCCGCAGCAAGGCCAAGCGCGGCCTTGAGCGTGTAGCGTTGCAGGTAGGTGACGGCAGACCCGACCGCCTGAATGCTGTTCTTCCCGCCGCTGGCGTCAGCGCCGCTCCGCAGGGTGGTTTCTTCGGAATAGCCAGCCTCATGTGAGACTATGCAGGCTACGGTAATCCCGTCCGCGCTCTGATTGGTGCGGAACCGATAGGAAAGACCATAGCGCGAAAGGATGGGGTCAACCGTCCGGGCGATCTCTGCCAAATCCTCGTGCCGGTAGTCGGTCACGTCGCCGGACTTGTTCTTGTAGTTGACGTGCCGGTTTTTGAGGATCGGCGGGATTTCTGCCTTAGCCTTAGCGATAGCCTGATCGAAGGCGCGACGACCGACGTTGCGCTCATTGCGCTCTTGCAGTTCCATCAGCTTTTCGATCATCGCGACGTCTGCGCCCTTTTCGACCGCGCGTTCGATCATCGACATGGGGGTGACCGCTGGAAGGCTGACGATTTGTGCCTCGTCGGGGCGGGCAATCGCGTTCATTTCATTGCTCCAATGAATTCAGCCGCCTGCGCTTCCGCAGCGATCAGACGGGCGGGTAGGTCGTGGGCCAGGTAGGCGGCTGCGATGAGGATCAGGGCGAGGCGGATCATGCCAGCCACCGGATCAATGCGGGGATGCCGTCGAGGATCGCCCACGCCCAGAACGCGAGAACGGCGGCGACAATCGCCATCAGCACGAACGGGCGAGGGTCAATGCCTCCCCTGATGCGATCCAGCAGCGGGGGCTTGGGACGGGGCTTCGCCGCTGCGATGTGGTCATAGACGGGCGGTGTGGTCGGGGGGATTGCCATATCCGGCTCCATCGGTTTTGAGAAAAGCCCCCGACGCGAACTGCGGTTAGTGCGTCGGGGGAGTTGGCGGGCCGGGGAACAGGAAAGCCCGGCGCGCTGGCAGTTATTCGGCGGCGATCCTGATGGGGGCGCGAGGGGGCGGCACATAGCAGGGGTGCCAGTCCGGCACCTCGGCACGGGCGTCCGCCCAATCTCGGGCTGCGGCCTCGGCTTCCATGGCCGCCACGGATTCCGCCAGTTCCTCGGTCCTCAGGTCCACCCCGGCATCGCAATCGCAATAGCGGCTGTGTTCGCCCATGCGAGCGACGGGTCCATACGGATCACGGTCGTAGGCATCTTCCATGTGCCCGGTATCGCGACAGAAGGGGCAGGACCAGTCGGGCATCACGCGGCCCCCGGTAGTAGCGCCGCGTTCACTTCGCGGATGGCAACGCGAACCGGGGTAACCACTGCATCCGGCAGCGAATACTCGGTGGCGATATCCACGGCCTCGGCCAGCTTGCGGGTGAACAGGCGCTCACCTTCTTTGGCGGGATCGGGTAGGGCGGCAATGAAGCCTCGTGCGGCCTCGATCTGCTCTTCTGGCGTGTCGCCGTAGAAAAACCTCATGTAGTCGCCGGAAAGCTGACGCGCCTCACAGCTGCACCAGAGGACAATATTCCCGACCGAGTTGGCCTTGATATCCATCGTGGCGTCGGCCTGCTTGATGCCCTTTTCGATCATCGCCGAAACGAGTTCTTGCAGGTCCGCTTTGATGTGCTGGTGATCCATCACTTGCCCCCCAGATCAGCGATCATCCACGCCTCGGGGAGCGTCGGCAGCGGGGCCTTGTTGTTGCGAAACCGGATCAGGTCGTCGCGCCAGATCATGCGGCGCGCGGGGTTCGTATCCTGCTCGAACTTGTCGGCATCGGACATGATTTCGCCGTTCAGCGCGCCCCGCTCACGCGGGCAGGGCAATTGTGCGGGGGCAGGGGGCACTGGCATCTCCATCAGGTTGGCGGCAGGCTCTCGACCCGGCGGGCTTCGTCGCTGCCTGTAGGATGAAGTTACAGTGCCAAATGGCACATTGCAAGGGGAAAGAGTGCCAATAGGCACATATTTATTTCCCACCCCCACCGCCCCGTGCTAGAATCACCCCATGCAGCAGCGGTCCGTCACCTGATGAAACCCCGTTGCCTCGAATCGCGTTTGCTTCGTATGAGGGCCGGGAGAGGGAGCAATGCGGGGTCTTGTGGTGAGCGTTACCGACGTGTTCGATGAGCCTCCCAGCGACATCGTTCTCAAGATCGACTTCATCGAGGGGGAAGGGTCGGCTGCGCGCCCCTTCCAGATCGCCGCCGACCTGATCCGTGCGCTGGAACAATTGGATGCTACGCTTGCCAAGAGCGTAGACAGCGCCATTGAAACGACGCTGGTCGTGGAGGATCTTCAAAAGTCCAGCATAAAGGTCTACCTGCGCAACACTTTGAAGATGGCGGATGACGATGCACTCAAGACCCTCGACTGGAAGCCGCTGGTCGGTCAGTTCCTCGTCAAAGCAAAGTATGCTGCGCTGCGTTGGCTGGACGACAAAGAGCCGAAGCTGAACGATCTGACGGAGGAAGTGGCGTCCCTCGCATCACAGGTGGAAATCCACCATATGCCTCTGGCTGCCAAACCGAACCCCACGCGCCTCGTCCAGTCTCTCGACCGATTGCAGGCCGTAAAGTCTGAGTTCCGCGCCGGGGAAGGGCTGACGATCACACTCGGGTCAGATGAATATACGGTGGATCTGGAAAGAACCTGGACGCCATCTGACGTAGTAGACGTTCCGCCCGGCGACATGGAGTTGGTCGCGGAACAGCCAATGATCCTCGTGGTCCGAAAGCCAGACATGCTTGGGAATACTGCGTGGCAGTTCCGTATCGGGAAGAAAAATCTTACCCTTTCAATAGAGGATGCCGCCTGGCTGGAAAGCTATCATGCGCGCGAGGTTACGATCTTGTCCGGCGATGCGCTGCAAGTGATGGTCAGAACCGTCAGTCGATATTCTGAGAAGGGTGAGTTGCTGGAAAACAAGCAGGCCATCTCAAAGGTTGTGCGCGTTATCCCGCAAGTCGGCGGTGGACAGGTTGATCTGTTCGATGGTTAACCCCGCGCCGCCGTGATTCTGCAAGCTGGAGCGCAGCGGGACA
>JASGDI010000110.1:0-13971 GCA_049841335.1 Niabella sp.
GCCAGAGCAGCAGGGAGTGTCGCGATAGGTTACAGGCACTTGCAGAAGGTCGGGTTTCAGAAAAGTCAATAAGCGTACAGCTACCGGATCCATAAAAATAGATGATGGGCTTCATACGGAGGGTGTATTAATTAATTGTACTTTTTGGAAAAACACCCTTCGGCAAGCTCTTCTTCAAAAAAAAATCAGGATAAAAAACGGATAACCGGACAGAGCAGGATACAAAAAAATGAATTGTTTATTACACTTGCAGATTTATATAAAGTTATTTTTGCCAGAATAATCATTTTATGAGTACAAATTTACTGCAATACAACACCCAATATCCGTCAGTGGCGGATTTAAAGCGAAAAGCTAAAAAAAGAATTCCAAAGTTTGCCTTTGATTACCTTGAGGGCGGATGTAACGATGAGCTGAACGTATGGCGCAATGAGGAAGATTTTAAGCATGTTTTTTTGATGCCCCAGTATCTGAAAAAGCATAATGGTGTGGATATGCGCACAGAATTATTTGGCCATGTTTATGATGCTCCGTTTGGTATAGCGCCCGTAGGCCTGCAGGGGCTGATGTGGCCCAATGCACCCGAAATCCTGGCAAAAGCTTCTTTCAAACATAATATTCCTTACGTATTAAGTACCGTATCAACCAGCAGCATAGAGCGTATTGCAGAGCTTACAGAAAGTAAGTTCTGGTTCCAGTTATATCATCCCACAGAAAATTCCCTGCGTGATGATATACTGCGCCGCTTAGACGAAGTGAACTGCCCTGTGCTGGTAGTATTGATTGATGTGCCTTCCTTCGGTCTTCGTTACCGGGAAATAAAAGCGGGTCTTTCCATGCCGCCCAAAAATACGATCAGCAATTTTGTGCAGGCTGCCATGCACCCGTTATGGGCAATGGAAACGCTGAGGGTAGGCATTCCGTCTTTTGCCACCTTAAAACCATACATGAAAAAGGGTATGGATATGAAGCAGCTTGGAAAGTTTATGAATGCAACATTTACAGGCCGCGTAGACGCAGATAAAGTGCAGGCGATAAGAGATAAATGGAAAGGCAGGCTGGTAGTAAAAGGAGTAGTAAGCGAGCAGGATGCCGAAATATGCGCTAATATTGGTGTGGATGGCATTATTGTTTCCAATCATGGCGGCAGGCAGATAGAAGCCGGTGAGTCCACTATAAAACCATTAAAGGGATTGGTTGAAAAATTTGGCAGCAAATATAAGGTGATGATTGACAGCGGACTTCGTTCTGGCCCTGATATTGGCCGGTCATTGGCCTGCGGCGCCGACTTCACTTTTATGGGACGGCCGTTTATGTATGGTGTGGCAGCACTGGGCAAGCAAGGCGGAGATCATACCATCGCCATGTTCAAAGCACAGCTAAAGCAGGTAATGGAGCAGGTTTGCTGCGAAACCATAAAAGATTTTCCGGCAACGTTGATACAATAAGGATAAGATACGTTATATAATATATTACTAAATACCGAGCAATGAACCGATCTGTGTACATTATTTCACCATCTGCACAAAGTGGGAAATTATTGATAAGTCTGGGGTTAATGCAGATGCTGCACCGTACCACAACTAAAATCGCCTATTTTAAGCCATTAATTGAAACCAAAGAAGTTAAGGATAATCATATTGATACTATTCTTACCCATTTCAAAATAAATATGGCTTATGAAGATGCGTATGTATTTACGAGGGCTGAATTAAGCGAGCTGGAAAACCAGGGTAAGATCAATGAAGTATATGAGCACATCATTAACCGGTATAAAGACCTTGAATCAAGATTTGATTTTGTTCTGGTAGAGGGAAGCGATTTTAATGAAGAAGGATCCATTTTTGAGATAGATTTTAACGCCTCACTGGCACAAACACTTGGTATTCCTGTGTTGTTGGTTACAAAAGATAGTTTTGATACAACTGCTGAGCTGGTAAGCAATGCCATAGCTGAAGTACATTCTTTTATTGCGAAAGATATCAATATCATCAGCCTGTTTGTTAGTCGTTGTACCAAAGATGTACAGGAGGTAAAACAAAAGCTGGAAAGGTATCTTTTAGACAAAATAGAAGTGTCTGTTATTCCTAATAATTATGAGCTTACCAAGCCCAGTATGAAGGAAATAGCGGAGCATCTGAAAGCGCATATCCTGTTTGGCGGTGATAAGCTGGAAACAATAGCCAAGACTTCTATCATTGGTGGTATGCAGTTGGGTAATTATCTGCCCCGTATGCAGGAAGATTGTGTTTGTGTAATACCTGGTGACAGGGGTGATCTGATAGTAGGCACTGTGCTCGCCAACATGTCGCCACAATATCCTAATGTAGCTGGTATTGTACTGTCGGGCGGTTTCTTACCAGAGCGTTCTATTGTGAATCTGATGGATGGTACCCAGAAACCACTTCCCGTTTTGGCTGTTCCTACCGGTACTTTTGAAACGGCCAGCAAGGTAGCCAATATTAAATCGCGTATTACCCCCCGGAGTCAGTATAAGATAAAATTAAGCATAGACCTTTTTGAGGCGGCTGTTGATGCTGCATCTCTAAATGAAAAGATAAACTCAGTAAAAACAGAAAGCATTACCCCACGGATGTTCCAGTATAATATGCTGGTAAATGCCAAAAAGCTGCAGCGTCATATTGTGTTGCCTGAAGGTGGTGATGACCGTATTTTAACAGCCGCATCGCACCTGGCCAAAGATAAGATTGTGTACCTGACCATACTTGGGAACAACGAAGCTATCAAAGCAAAAGTAGCCCAGCTGGGCTTGTATTGGGATGATTCGCGCATTAAGATTGTAGATCCCGAAGCAAGTGAGAAGTATGAAGACTATTATTACACCCTTTATGATTTGCGTAAGTCTAAAGGTCTGGAGCTGACTGCTGCAGCGGATCTGATGCTTGATGTTTCTTATTATGGAACCATGATGGTGTATAAAGGAGAAGCAGATGGTATGGTATCGGGCGCAGCCAATACAACAGCTCATACTATTAAACCGGCTTTGCAGTTTGTAAAAACAAAGCCGGGCTTTAATACCGTTTCTTCTATATTCTTTATGTTGCTGCACGACAGGGTGCTGGTTTATGGAGACTGTGCTATTGTGCCTAACCCAACAGCAGAGCAGCTGGCTGAAATAGCTATTTCATCTGCCGACTCGGCCAGGGCTTTTGGTATTGAAGTGCCGAAAGTAGCTATGTTATCTTACTCTTCAGGCTCATCGGGCAGCGGTGAAGAGGTGGAAAAGGTAAGAACTGCTACTTTAATGGTAAAAGAAAAAAGGCCGGATCTTTTGGTGGAAGGGCCTATACAATATGATGCAGCCGTTGATCCTGTGGTGGGTAAAAGCAAGCTGCCCAACTCACCCGTTGCAGGGCAGGCAAATGTGCTTATATTCCCCGACCTGAACACGGGTAACAATACTTATAAGGCTGTTCAGAGAGAAACTGGCGCCCTGGCGGTTGGCCCCATGTTGCAGGGCCTGAATAAACCTATCAACGATCTGAGCCGTGGCGCTACTATTGATGATATTTATAATACAGTTGTAATAACTGCTATTCAGTCGGCAAACAGTTAGGAAAGTCAGTAGGGGTGCTCGTTTATCCCGATAGGCGTCGGCAGTGCGACGCAACTTTGATGATATATATATTTATAGTGGACAAATAAAAAATAACAATGGAAATACTGGTGATAAATGCGGGTAGTTCATCTTTGAAATACCAGTTAATAAATGTAGAAAGCGGGAAAGTACTGGCTAAGGGGCTTGCAGAACGCATTGGTATGGGAAGTGGTAATATCAGCCATACATGGACAAAAGGAGAGCAGGAGTTTAAAAAGAAGATTGATAAAGACCTGCCGGATCATAATATAGCTTTTGATGTGATCTCTGAGTTGCTGACGGGGGAAGAGACCGGGGTGATCAAACAGCGTGAAGATATTAAGGCTATCGGTCACCGGGTAGTACATGGGGGAGAGCACCTTTCAGAAACACAAATTGTTACTGAAGACGTAAAGCAAAAAATAAGAGATGTAATTCCTTTGGCGCCTTTACACAATTTTGCGCACCTGATTGGTATAGAGGCTGCTGAAAAAACTTTTTCAAACGCGGTACAGGTAGCTGTTTTTGATACTGCTTTTCACCAAACCATGCCGGAGAAGGCTTTCAGGTACGCTATCCCAGAAAAATATTATAAGAAGCATGCTGTACGCGCCTATGGGTTTCATGGTACCAGCCATAAATATGTTTATGAGCAGGCGGCGAAATATCTCGGTAAAAACGATCTGAAGGCAATAACCATTCATTTGGGTAACGGCGCCAGCATGAGTGCTGTTGATGAAAACGGGCAATGTGTGGAAACCAGTATGGGACTTGGCCCTCTGGCGGGGTTAATTATGGGCACCCGGTCAGGAGATATTGATCCTTCGGTTATTTTTTATATGGCAGAAGAGTTAAATATGTCGCTTACAGAAATTAAAAGTCTGCTGAACAAAGAAAGCGGCATGTTGGGGCTTGCGGGCAGCAATGATGCACGGGATGTATCAAAAGCCTATCATGAAGGAGATAAAGCGGCCATACTCTGTTATGAAATGTACACGCACCGTATCAAAAAATACATTGGAGCTTACTCAGCTGTTTTAAATGGAACTGATGCTTTGATATTTACAGCTGGTATTGGCGAGAACGACACTTTAACGCGCAGCCTTTCCTGTGCCAACCTTTCCGGGTTAGGAATCGTAATAGATGAGGAAGCCAATCTTTCCAAAAATCATCCTTCCGCTCCTGTAGAGATACAGACTGCCGACAGCAGGGTAAAAGTACTTATTGTTCCTACAAACGAAGAACTTGAAATAGCGCATCAGACTTATGAGGTAGTGAAGCGTATATTATAGATTAAAGAGGTATTAGGAAGTAGGGGTGAACGCATCATTTCTCTTTTACTTTTCTTCCCAAATATTTTAAAAGCTGCCCGGGCCTGTCGGTTTGAATATAATCAGTACCATGTTTTATTCTGACCGGGGCTGCTGGCCTAGCCTGTATTCCTGATAGTGCAAATTCCTTTTTTCTTTTACCATTATTTTCAATCATCAATTCCAATTGTTTTACAAAAAGTTCTTATCAATTAGCAGGTTTTTGGTCAATTGTATTGTTTGTGTACACTATCCGGCCTCCAATGAGCGTGCTTTGTATCTCAATATTTTTATCAAACAGCACTATATCCGCATCTTTCCCTGCTTTGAGGCTTCCCTTCAGGTCACTGATCCCCATGATGCGGGCGGGGGTCTGCGACAGCATTTTCACAGCATCCATCAGATGTATTCCCGTATCGTTTACAACGGTTCTTACCAAGCGGTCGGCTGTGGCTACGCTGCCGGCAAAAGCCGACCGGTCCGGCAGTTTGGCAACACCATCCTCAATAATTACTTTCAGCCCGGTATGAATATTTCCCAGTATGCTTTCCCCCTCGGTTATTCCCGCGCCCCGCATGGCATCGGTAATGAGGGCTGTTCGGTCGGGGCCTTTGATCTTATATATCAACTGCAACAGCGGAGGTGGTAAATGAATACCATCTGCAATCGCTTCCACATCCATCTCATCTATCAGGTAGCCTGCCTCTACGGCTCCTGCATACCGGAAGGCATTGCGCCGGGTTACTCCACTCATGCCCGAGTAAAAATGGGTGGCCAGTGTATAGCCATTTTTAAAGCCCTCCATCACTTCCTCATAAACAGCATCTGTATGCGCCAACGCCAGCACTTTTCCTTTTGATTTCACATAGCGCCCGAACTCAATGGCACCGGGAAGTTCCGGTGCTGCGCTCCATCTTGCAATGTCGTCTGAATAGGCCAGTATCTTTTCGTACTCTTTCGGATCGGGATTGCGGATATATTTAGGGTCCTGCGCTCCCCTCTGGCTCAAGGCAAAATAAGGTCCTTCCAGATGCACTCCCATGAGCTGTGCTCCCCTGCTGTTCTTTTGCTTAGCTTCTTTATAAGAATCAAGCGTGGTAAAAAGATCTTCCACCTCGCTGGTCAGTGTAGTGGGATACATAGCGGTTGTTCCGAAACGTACATGGGTTTCGGCCACTCTGAGGAAAGCTTCCATAGTCCCGTCCATGAAATCATAACCACCCCCTCCATGCACATGAATATCGATAAACCCGGGTGAAACATAGTGGCCCTGCGCATCTATCACTTCATCGCAAGCTGCTTCTATATTGCCGCTACTGACTTCAGCTATTTTGCCATCATCGACCAGGATACTTCCCCCCTCTATTATTTTATGAGGTGTAATTACATTACCATTAATAATTTTCAGCATCATTATTCAATTGCTTTTGCTGACGAATATTTTGAGATCATGTTGATGATCCTTTATTTTTTATTTAATCCTCCACCTCCTTAGTTTATGCCCGTGTATTGCATAATAGGCTAGGTAAATATAACAGGGAAACAATACCCAATACGCTTCCCGCAGGCCATGGGTATCTGCAAAATGGCCATATACCAACGGCATCAGGGCATTCCCGCAAAGCCCCATGATCATAATAGAGGAGCCCAGCTTTGTAAACCGGCCCAAACCGTCTAGAGCCAGCGGCCATATTCCTGCCCAAACCAGGGAGTTTGCCAGCCCAAGCATTACGACAAACCACAGGGAAACATCAGCCGTATACCCTAACAACGTAATGTTCTCTTTAGCCAGTACGATCAACAGGCTCAACACTGCTCCCAATAGAGTACAAAACCGGAGCGCATTTACCTGGCTCATAAAGCGGGGGATCATTACAATGCCTATAAGATACCCCAGTATCGTTAGCGCCAGGGTGTAGGATGGAAAAGCCTTTGCTTCGATCAGGCTGATCCCCATGGAACCTGCATAACCAATTACCGTATCTATGGCTAATATCTGTGTGCCCACATGCAAAAAGATAGCTACTGCTCCTAATATCAAATGCGGAAACTGGAAGATACTGGTTTTGCCGGAGTTGGCTGCTGCCACCTCCTCACTCTCACTTTCTGTATCTATTTCCGGCAAGGGTGAATATTTAATAAATAAACCGAGACCTATAAGCACGCATGCTACTACTGTATAGGGCAGCATTACCCGCCGGATCAGTTTATCGAGGGCTGCAGCCCTTTCACTTTCACCCATAAGCGGTATCTGCTTAAACAATTCTGCGTCGCTTGCTTTCAGTACGGCCGCGGCAAACAGCAGAGGCGCTAGAATGCCGGCAAACTTGTTACAGATACCCATGATACTGATCCGCTGGGCAGCGCTTTCTTTGGGCCCCAATATGGTAATGTAAGGGTTAGATGCCGTTTGCAAAATAGCCAGCCCCGAGCCTAGGGTGAATAGTCCTGCGAGGAATACCCAATATGTTCTGTAATAAGCCGCAGGTATAAATAATGCTGCTCCAACACACATTACAAAGAAAGCCGTCATCATACCTTTTTTGAATCCCACTGCTTTTAAAAGATAGGAAGATGGCACGGACATGATAAGGTAAGAGATATAAAATGCGAATGCTACCAAGTAAGACTGAAAGTTGGTCAATTCGCAGGCTATCTTGAAAAAGGGTATCAGGATGGCATTGATCCAGGATACAAATCCAATAATGAAAAATACCAGCCCTATTAATAATATGGAGATGGTGGTATCCCGCTTTGTCAGCTGGTCGGATGTCATTTTTTTAGTGTTCATTATTGATTTAAGAACTTGTTTAGACTTTTTAATATAAACCACATAGAAACATAGAGAAAAAGATGCTCATAGATTTTCATTCCGAAAGCTTTCAGCCTGAAATAGAGCACTTCATTCTTCCAAATCTTATGCATTTTTCTATGTCAAAGTTTAAATAACTTTTGTTTCAATAGCATGTCAAGAATAGGTGCCAGCATTTTTTCCATTACTTTATAGCCATCGGCATTAGGATGTACGCCATCATGCGAAAGACTTTTAGGAAGGCCATTATTACCATCCGTCATAGCTGAAAAATAATCTACATATGTGATCTTATTTTTAAGCGCATAGGCTTTTATAAGCGCATTTAATTGTGGTATTTTAATATTGGGTTCTTTACCTGACTTCCAGGGATAATCGAAGGCAGGTAAAACAGAACATAGCACGGGTATCATATGGGAGGTTTTTGCCAGCTCGCACATCGAAATTAAATTTCCTAAAATATTTTCGAGCGAAATATAACCTGTATTACCTGCAATATCGTTGGTGCCTGCCAGTATTACAACAATTTTAGGTTGCAGCTCAATAACGTCTTTACGAAACCTTACAAGCATTTGTGAGGTGGTTTGCCCGCTAATGCCCCTGTTGATGTATTTGTTTTTTGAAAAAAAATCTTTATCCTGCTTATACCATCCCTCCGTAATGGAATTGCCCATAAATACAACGTACCGCTCAACTTTGGGTAGTTGTTTTACAGCTTTGTTGGCCGAATCGTATTTTGCAAAATTTGCCCAGTCATTATCCTTTTTATCCTGTCCTTTTGCCCAAAGCATAATGAATGATATAGCTATTGTGGTTAATAAAAGTTTTTTCATCTGTATATTTTTATTGAAGAAGTTATTTAAATTTTATAATCAGCTCCCATAACCAACTGGCTATCTCTATGCGCTCATCAAATACATTTCACTTTATCAGCATCCGAAATCCGTTAGTCATGTCATCTTTTAATTGACCCTGTTTGTTTTTATAGATCAAATAGGCCTCCATATTCTCTTTTCTTTCTGCCAGAGCAATCGCCTCATTGGGCTCCATTGCCATTAAAACATTATCATAAGCATCAGCGGTTATGGCATCTTTAGCAATTACAGTTACACTTATCATATTTGTTGTAAAGGAAAAACCTGTTTTAGGATTTACAAGATGCGATATTCTTTTACCATTACTTTCAACATATTTTCTGTAGTTCCCCGACGTAGTAACTGCACCATGCTGCAAAGAAATAATCTGTCTAATAACAGGTTCTTCAAAAGAAAAATCAGCAGGAGATTCAATGCCAATATTCATATATTCTCCATTTTCATTTTTCCCCTTTACACGAATTTCACCTCCGACTTCAACCAGATAATTGCTTATACATTTGCTTTCCAGGTAATCCGCTATATAATCCACACTATAGCCCTGCGCAATTCCATTTACATCTATTTTTATACAAGACTGTCTTTTTATAAGGCTGTCTTTTGTTAGATAAATTTTATCAGATCCGATACACGGCAACAACTTTTTTATTATAGTAGAGTCAGGCAGTTTAGTTATAGGATTATCGGCAAATCCCCAGGCCCTCACCAATTGATACACAGTTATGTCAAAATTTCCGTTTGATTCTTGATATATCTCAAGGGCCTTCTGTACTACTCTAAACAGATGTTTATCCAGCTTCCCACCTCTTTCAGAATCATTAAACTTGGATATTGTTGAATATTTTTTATAAATAGACAGTGAACTATCCAGCTCCTTAAAAAGGGTGGTTATTTCATCGAAAGAAATGACACTGTCTTCAGCATAATATGTGATTGTATAGTTAGTTCCCTGAGCATAACCTCTAATAACAATTTTTTTTTGTTTATGATGAGACACTATTAATGCAAACATAAAAGTAAGAATATGATGAACCATTTATATAAATTAACTTTTAGCAGCCATATTCAAAATGGTCTAAAAAGAACAAAAAAGTGTACACCGATCCGGCATTATGCTAATAACTGGTATATCTTTTTTAAAAACACTATAGGTTGCCTAATTAGCCATCGCTTTTTGCAATGCCTGGGTTGTAGTATAGTATTTAGCGAGCATATTAGGTACTTCCCATTCTGGTAATTTATTATCCTTAAGAAACTGTAAATACTTGCGGGTAACCATCGAAAAATGAGCCTCGTGATCGACCTTCAAGACCTCCGGGATGATAACCTTCCATCCCTTGTCCCATTTTTTAAGTGCAACCTCCGGATATTTTTTTTGTATGGTCTTTATAAAATTGTTTAAAGACAGTTCCATCTTATGGTCCGCTTTTTTCACAGGCTCAATATACAATGCAGGCTTAAACTGCTGTTCTTTACCTTGCCGGATAACTAAGTTTGCTTTAGTGCCTCGCATGAGAGAATAATGAGTATCATTGCTACCTTCCGCCGCCTCAAAATTCCAGGTTACGGATACTTTTGCATGAACCCCTTTTATGGTGTAGTTCATCTCGCCATTCGCAAAAACCTGTAGTACATTATTTTTCACGTCTTTTCTCAAATAATCAGGCCAGCTGCTTTCGTTAGTAGAAATCCTGAACTGATCTGCAGTTACTGAAGTTGGCCAACGTTTGGCAGATAACATATTGATATCTTTTTTATAATCTAAAACCTGATCTGGAAAACAGGACCACTGTATTATATCAATCAAGTGCGTGGTTACATCTACAAGCCCGTCCCCTTCCTGCTTTACATCATAATACCATGCGGGCCTGATAAGTGGAGATCCCGATACATTTTTGAAAAAATGGTGCACGCTTTGCTTAATAACAGCAGGATTTTCCATCGTCCCTTTTTCCAGGTTACCAAAAATGTCCTTTTGCAGGGAAAGTTCCTTTTGTAAAATATTTGTTATCTGGTAGCGTTCAGTCATAATATCATAAAGTAATACTTTATTCTTAGCGGCAATATTAAAAGCCTCCCTTAAAACCTCAAAACCGTTGGCATCGATTACCATTGGCTTATCTGAGAGCACATTAAGGCCAGCTGTCACACTCTTTTTTATATAGTCTGTTTTTCTTTGATTATTGCCGGCCAGAACCACAACGTTGCCGGATCTTTCTGAGAGCATTTTTTCCAGATAGTCAACACCAGTATAAAGTTTTTCATCCCAGGAGGTTGGCGAATCCAGCCTTGTATTATATTTTTCTATTAACCGGAAATAGGCATTCGTTTCTGAACTTTTTGGGGCGTAGACATGTACTACCGGGCTCATTTTTTCATACATGGATTTTTGTACCAACGCAGCATGAAAATGACCTGGCGATAATATTATAAGATGAACAGAATCCCCGCCCGGGGAAAATCTCAAACTACTGGCGCATATTCCGTTTACATACATTAATATAAAGAACAAAAGCGCAACCAGTTTTTTTTTATCTGCATTAGTGCGCTGGTAACAGAAGAATGATAAATCAATTGTGAAAGAAGTGCAGTTACTACTTTGTTTGACCCCTGATTTTTCAAATGCTATGTCGCTCCTCATAATTATTTCTGTTGATTAAAGAAATCTATAATTGTTGATAATGTTTCAGACGATAATCTGTTGATATCTTCCGGTTGATACAATTGTAAACTGGCTTCTTGTCCATACATGGCGTATATGTTTTTTGATGTCCTGATTAAGCTCGTCAAGGCCTTATGGTCGGTGTACCTGTCCAAAGTTGGCGCAACCACCATTAACGGTCTTGGCGCAATAGTTGAAATGATCTCACTAAAATCAACAGGGGCTTTTTCTGGTTTGTCTGCAAACAGACCTAATCTTGGAATCAGCCCATGTAAATGAGACATATTCCTGATAGGTTCATATTGGGCGGAAGAACTTCTATATGGTGAAAATGCCGCTAAGGAGGCAAGTGCCTTCACCCTGTTATCTAAAGCGGCTGTATAAAGGCCTACAATACCACCTAATGTATTGCCCAGTATAAAAATGTTGTTTTTATCGATATTATCTATTTTATTAAGACCATCCAATACGCTTCTCACGTCTGTTACCATTTTACCCATTTTGGACCATGAAGGGTTTCTCTGGTAAAAGTTTACTGCTTCTTCCATCCTGGTTCCAAATCCGAACAGGTCAAAAGCAGCTACTGCGTATCCGTTAGCAAGCAGTTTTTCAAATATAACCCGGTTTAACGGGGCATCATATCCTTTGGAATATCCGGAAGAGTGTGCATACTGATGAAGAAAAATTACTACAGGATAATTTTTGTTGTCGATTTTACCCTGTTTATTTTTTGGAAGATATACTCTTACCGGTAGGTGGTCGCCAAAGGAAGTGTATGGTCCGTAATACCGGGCTATACCGTTTTTAGGCTCGGGTCTTCCCATAATCAATTCTATCCAATCGTATCTTGCTTTTATGGCAGTATCAATAATTCCTGGTTTAACGCCCCCAGGCTCCTTTCCCAACAACCAGTTAATATTTTTTAAGATAATAACTTTATCATCCTCAAAGTCTTTAATATTTCTATATTCTGATTTAAGTACTGCCGGCGTTAAATTTTTTGCCGCAGTGATTAATTCTTTATGTTGCGAAAGCCACTCATTAAAATCATAAGTATAGAACAATCTGTTATCCCACGCAATATTGTTTCTTTTGAATTGTTTGTCTAAAAAATCCAAAGTAAATTCTACATCCCTGGCGGCTACCGCATGTCCTCCTTTCCTGGTATGCACACCTACTTTGTCGCCTGCATCAAAAAAATCATATACTTTTTTTACTGCATAATAGTTTTGCTCGTTTGCCCAGGCATTCAACCCTTTTTCTGTTACAGAGTAGTGAAACAGAAGCGGCCTGGGCGCTATTAGGGCTGCCAGAGAGTTTTGATCAACCGGCAGTTTATCTTCGTTGCCAAAGAAAAACCGCAGTCTGGGATGAAACCAGTGAACGTTACCTGCCGTAACCAGGTCTAAAGTTTCACTTGCATATTGCGGGTCGCCAAAACGCCAGGGGGCATCTCCTCCGGTACCCGAACTGCTGGATACTACTGCTGCGATTCTTTCATCAAATGCGGCTGCCCATAAAGATTGCTTGCCATTTCTCGAATGCCCCGTTATGGCAATCTGATGCTTATTGATCTCTGATCTTGTATACAGATAGTCAATTACCCGTGACGCACCCCATGCTCTTCGCATCAGGCAACTAAAATCATAACCAGGATAAATTGCCTGAAATGCCTGCGTATCATCCCAATCATCACTGGCGGCATAGATACATGCCGCATAGCCCCGTCTTACCGCTAATTGGCCCCATTCTTTATGATTATTTTGTGTTAAAAAAACGGGCAGATGCTGTTTGCCTTCAGGCAGCCAAAGTTCTAAATGCATTTTTGCAGAATGGGCCGGCCCAAAACTCAGCCTTATTTTCTGTATTCTTACTCCGTTAGACAAGGAATCAAAAAGTATTTCACTTTTCAGGTTATCAGGCTTATCCGGGAAACTTCCGGAGATCCAGTATTTGTATTGTTCCCTGATCCATTTCTTTTTTTCAGCCCATTGTTCTTTCGTTGCAACAGGGTACTCTTTTCCATCCTTTTCATAAACCATGGGGTCCGGCAAAAACAGGCTTGATTTCATTTTGGAAAAATCGGGTGGCAATTCACCTGTACGGTTCAGCCAATCCACCCATGTACTGTCTTTTAGTGTTGCTCTCCTGGTATTACTCTGATACCATTGATCCATAATAATTTTCTTCAGATCAGACAGGTATTTTTGCCTGATTTGAAGATCCTCCTGGCTGTATAAATTCTTACTAAGCAGAAACGTAAGTAACAACGAAAAAACGGAGACAATAGATATTCTCATTATGTTTCTTGTTTTTTATATTTTAAAAAGATTGTATTTTTTGTCGCCTTTTACATTTTAGGGCTACTACTTAAGTTTTCGTATTTTAATGTCTTTGAAATAAGCCACGTCTCCATGATCCTGGAGCAGGATATAGCCCGAATCAGCAGTTGCAAAATCAGGGTACTCCTTAAATTTGGTTTTGCCTACCTTCTCTTTGAAGTCTTTACTTCCTAATTTGTAGCTTAATATTTTAGCCCCGTTTAACCAGTGTTCTACCGTATTTCCTTTTTTGACTATTTTCGCGGTATTCCAGTTATTAGTAAAGAATTTTTTCTTTTTATTAGCCGGATAAATGAGGTAGAGGGCGCCAGTTAAACCTTCCGGCATTTTTGATTCGGCAGCTCCCCCCGGATAATTCTCATCATCGATCAA
>JASGDI010000111.1:0-13295 GCA_049841335.1 Niabella sp.
AACTTCAGCATCTATCAGCCTTAAAGTAACATGATTCCATCCTGCCTGCAACTGAACTGCTCCGGGAAGATGCCAGGTAAGCTCTTGCGCATCAGGGCCGCCGCCACTGGTCAGCTCAAACTGGCCATTTGTAATAGCAGTCGGGTTCGAGATGTAAAACCAGAACTTGAACAGGCCCATATCCTTAGTGGTTTCTATATCTACTGCCGGGTTGAGGTCAAACTGGGTTATCACCAGTCCGCTACCGGTATTTTTTATACTGGCTGTACCTTCTTTCTTATCCTCTGTGTCTAACTTTGCTGTACCACCAAAATTCCATCCGGTCATATTGTCGGCGGTATGCAGGATTACCGGGGGTTTGGGCCTGTCTAATATAGTAACATAACCCAATGCAATACGGTTACCGCAAGAAGGATTATCAATCATTATTTTCCTGATTGTGTAGTTACCAGGCATGCTGTTCTCTACATCTATTTCCCCTGTGTTGGCATTAATAACCAGCCCTGCACGGGTTGCCTTAAATACGCCAGGTACATCCTGACCTTCTTTATAGGAGGGAGAAATGGTTTTAGTAGTATCAATACGGTAAACGCCTCCTTCATAGAAGAACTCTGAAACACAGGGTATAGGCTGGGTTTCATTTTTTTTGCAGGAGCCTGCCAAAACAGCTACTGTTATAAAAAGCGTTAGGAAATTTATTTTATATGGTTTCATCTTTTTAGAATTTTGATTTTACTTATTGTACAAGTTACCAACCGGGATTTTGATCCATATTTGGATTCCTGTTAAGCTCTGACTGTGGTATCGGGAAAAGGTATCTTTTCACATCAAATACCCGGGTCCTCACATTCACTACCTGGTAATTTAGCGTAGTGCCGGACTGCGTAATCCGCATCCCTTTTATTACCGTATTGAATACATCTGTACCTATTCTCCATCTTCTTACATCCCAGAAGCGATTGTCTTCGAAAGCCATTTCAATTCTTCTTTCGTGGCGAATACGCTCGCGCATCTGATCTTTAGACAAACCTGCCGGTAATGCGGGAAGACCAGCCCTGGCCCTGATGGCATTTACATTGTCATAAACTGTTTGGTCAGGGCCTGTAGCCTCATTCCTGGCCTCGGCATAATCCAGCTTCAGCGTGCCTAATCTGAAAAGGATCCAGGTTGCCGCCCTGTTTTGGGATTGATTCAGTACAATAGATTCATCCAAGAACTTCCGGAGAAAATAACCGGTTTGCGAACGGTTATGTGATCCGATCTCGATTGCATCCAGGCCACCAACGCGGGATTCTATATTACGGTGCTGCCATTTGGCGCCGTTATATAATATGGTTGCATAAAAACGGGGCTCCCTGTTCACATAAGGCTGTGCCGGATTATAGCCAGACGCAGCATTGACAGAGCCATCCGCATTAAAAGGATCGAGGCCATTTGACATCTGGTAGGCATCCACTATTTGTTGTGTAGGATTCACACCGGACCAACCGCCATATCCCGACGGAGCAAGGTCGTTTTCCATGATCCGCACAGCACCGCCGGCATTGTAAGCAAAAATGACTTCCGGATTCCAGTTATCTAAAAACAATTTGGAGTAATCGCTGTACAATGAAAATTTATTTTGCGGATCGTTCAAAACGCTTTCGGCTGCTGCTGCGGCCGCTGCCCAGCGGTCTGTATTGTTTGAAGGATTGTGGAGCGGGCTGGCGTAAAACAGCAGTGTTTCTGCCTTTAAGGCTCTCGCCGCTGCCCGGGTAGCTCTTCCAAGGTCAGATGACACATGCTCTACCGGCAGCGCTACGGCTGCTTCTTCTGCCATATTAACGATATAATTAACACACTCTTCGAGTGAAGCACGGGGACGCTTCAGATCATCCGATATGTTTAACACTTCATCAATGATCACAAACCGGCCAAAATTTTTGAAAAGCTGCTGATACATCATCGCTTTCAGAAATTTAGCTTCTCCTACGCGCTGCCGTTTCAAATTGGCATCTCCATCCGGAACGTTCTGAATATTTTTGAGATAAATATTAGCGCGCCGGATATAATCATAAAGCGTTACCCATCTGTTTCCCAGGGGATAGTCAGAAGGGCTTTGCAAACCGGTATTGAACCGGTATCCTCCTCCCACCATATTCGCACTTTCTCCTTCATCCGTGGTACCACTTAGCAGGTAATATTGTGTCCCGTTGTAAATACTGCCCCACAATGTAGAGTAGAGATTGGCCAGATTACGATCGGCTATCTGCATATTTTCATAAGCATCCTCCTCGCGCATCAGATCATTTGGCTCCTCAAAAAATTTCTGGCAACCGAGGCTTTGCAGCAAGGCAACAGCTATGAGCAAATAATAAAGTCCTTTCATATTCATCTTTTTCGATTTATATATTTTTTGATATCTCATTATCAGAAATTAACATTTATCCCGAAATTGTACACCTTCTGTACCGGATAAGTAGTGGTACCCAACGCTTCTCCCCAGGAAGGATTTTCCGGATCGGTCAGCTTCACCTGGCTAAAGGTCAGCAGGTTCATACCATTAGCATATATCCTTACACTGTTAATACCAATCCTTTTAGTATTGATGGTATACCCCAGTTCCAGGTTTTTCAAACGGAGATAATCCCGCGGGCGCATCCAATAGGTGCTAAACCGGTGATTGTTTACACTTTCACCCATGTGCAACGCGGGGTAGGTGGCCGTGGCGGCTGTTTCGGGCGTCCATCTGTCCAGGTGCCATTCTATTATTTTTCCGTTTCCTCCCCTGAACTCCCAGAACAGGAAGTTATCCATGAAAAAGCTTGAATTTCCTGCTCCCTGCAGCAGGAAGCTGAAATCGGCTCCTTTGTAATTGAGTCTTGATGAAAGGCCGTACATAATTTCCGGGATAGTAATATTATGACCAATAGCCACCTCATCCCTGCTGTCTACTATACCATCTCCATTCACATCTTTGTACCGAATATCACCTGGTATGAGCGCGGATTTTGGCATCCATGCTACATCAGGGGCATTATCAATTTCTTCCTGCGACTGATACAGGCCCAGCGCAACCAGGCCAAACCGCTGGCCTACTCTTTTTCCTGTACGTGACTGGTAAGCGTATTCTCTTGCCTCTTCATCCATGTTTAACACGCGGTTTCTGGCAAACGAGAAGTTACCGCTAACCATCCAGTGAAGCTCCCTAGACGCAGCGTTTTTGTAGGTGAGCTCTACCTCAAACCCTTTGTTTTCAATAACACCCATGTTCACTGGTGGTAAACCCGATGATTTTCCAAGTATATAAGGAATATTACCACTGGTGGCCAGAATATTACTTCTCTTTTCATAGAAAAGATCGGTGGTAAGGGACAGCCTGCCGTTAAGCGCGTTTGTTTCTATGCCCAGGTTGGCCTTATTTGCTCGCTCCCAGGTTACTGCAGGGTTGGCAAGCGCTCCTTCTGCAATACCACTGTACCCTGTCATATTCGGACCAAAATAATACCCGGTAGCATTACCATAAGTGGGGATATACAGGTACCTTCTTGCACCCATCTGGTCATTACCCACCTGTCCGTAAGAAGCTCTTATTTTTAAGAAATTGACAAAAGCATCATCATTGTAAAAAGCTTCATTAGAAATAACCCAACCGGCGGAGAAGGAGGGAAAGAGACCATAACGCTTCTCTTCGGGAAACTGCTCTGACCCGTTGTAGCCAAGATTCAGTTCAGCAAAATATCTTTCGTCATAATTGTAAGTAAATCTTCCCACATAACCCTTATAATCATAAGGCAGGTCGAAAGGAGCATTATAAGTGACACGACGGTTCTGATTGTATAATAATAAGCCTGTCAGGTTGTGCGCCCCAAAGCTTCTGCCGTAATTCAGTCCTCCTTCAAAGTTTACAGTACGACTGTAAGCATACGCCTTTCCGGTGGCCAGCGCCGTTTCGTTCCCGAACTTATTATACGTTCCGCCATAAGCCAGCTGGTACACCGCATAGTCTTTCCACCTGCTAAAGGTGTACTCAAAACCGGCATCAAACGCAAATGCCGCACTTGCAGAAAGCCCTTTGGTAATAAAGTCCAGTTTGTGCGACATGCGGTAGGTTCCCTGCAGATGGTTTCCGTAAAGACTCCGGTACCCGGTATTGGCAATCATACCCAGCGGGTTCATCGGGTTCAGGCCATCCCCTGCGAGGCTTCCGTCCGCATTCCTGATAGGATAGGTTGGCGGAATCCTGTTCAGTATAGTAAAAATCAGCCAGGTATCGCCTCCGGGATATTTTCTGTTTTCCACACGGCCCGCCAGATCCAACCCTACTTCAAAGTCTTTGGTTACATTGATATCAATGTTCGACCTGAAATTATAACGGTTGAATTTAAGACTCGTATTATATTCGTTCTCATCAGTAAAATTATATAAACCGTCCTGGGTAAGTGCACTTCCCGACACAAAATACCGTACGCGCTCTCCGCCGCCTGAAATATTAAGGTTAGCCCTGTACATGGGCGTGCGATCTTTCAAAAAAGTACCTATCCAATCTGTATTAGGATACAGATAAGGATCGGCACCTATGCGGTAATATTCCAGGTCCTCCTCGCTATAAGGAAGGTCTGATACACCATCGTTCTGAAGCGCTTCGTTGTATAACCTGGCGTAATCATAAGAACTTGCATACTTTGGCAATGTCATAGCGCCCTGAAAGCCATATTCCGATGTAAAGGAAATGCTCGGCCTGCCGCCTTTTCCGCGCCTTGTTGTTACAAGGATCACTCCGTTAGCACCTCTTACCCCGTACACAGCGGTAGCGGAAGCATCTTTAAGAATGGTCAGCGATTCTACTTCATTGGGATCTAACTGAGCAAAATCCCTTCCCAGTACCCCATCTACCACTACCAGCGGGGAAGTGCTGTTGAGTGTTGAGGTACCCCTGATGAACAACCGGGAGAGGTCATTACCCGGTTCACCACTGGGTTGAAACGTAACCAGGCCCGGTAAACGTCCGGCCAGGGCATTAGACAGGTTGGCTACAGGGCTTTGGCGCAGTTCCCTTGTAGTAACAGTAGACATGGCGCCGGTTAAACTCACTCTTTTTTGTTGGCCGTAAGCAACTATAACCACATCATCCAAAACACTTTCGGCCTCACTGATGGTTACATCAATAACTGTTCTTCCGTCTACAGGGATCCTTAATTCCTTATAACCTACGGCCGTAAAAACAAGTGTATCATTGGCGTAAGCAACCAAAGAATAGTTTCCGTCAGCATCAGTAGAGGTACCGGCACCGGCCGATAGAACTGATAAAACCGATACACCAAACATGGGCTCCTGGTTTGCAGAAGTTACTTTACCGCTGATTTCAACAGGGTTGGAACCCGCCTGGCTAAAAGCACCGGTAAAAGAAATACAAAAAGCTGCCAGCAAAAAACAATGCCTAAAGACAAACAGCTTTCGGGGGAAAAGTTTAATCATACTCAGTTGTTTAAATTTTATTATGAATTAGAAACAAGCAATAAAAAGGACTGTCTATGTTAGAGTTTGTAGCAAGTAAATCGCAAGTATGTTTATACAAATTTAAATATTTTGAAGATACAAAAAACGTTTTTGCAAATAAAAATTAAAATCATTTCATTTTATTGATAATAAATATATTAGATAAGTAATATTTTTCGTTTTAGGTATATATTTGCACAAAACACAACATCTTAAAAGCAAATTCAGGCTAATAATATTTCAGTTTTTCTACAAATATGTATGTACATATTTATTTATGTCAAAAAATTCCATTCCTTCTTCCTTTTTATAAGGAATAGGTATACAAAAACTAATTATGACCGGCACACTTCAGCAAACGTCATTTTTGTACTGCATCATCCCTGATGTAAGCAGTACTTTAACAGGCAACTCTTTTTCAAATAGTCTTTTCAATCGTTTGATATTTCAAATATAGGAGTTTTTTATAAAACATGTATATACAAGTTATTTATTTTTTTGACAATGCATTACCCGGAGGATAATATAACAGATGTTGCAAGCACGCCTCACATAGCCAGGCTCCTTCTTCCTTCAAAGAACAGGCACGCAAAAACTAAATTATGACCGGCACACTTCAACAAGCACCATTTTTGTACTGCATCATTCCTGAAGTAAGCAGTACTTTAACAGACAATTCCTTTTCAAATGGTCTTTTCAATCGTTTGATATTTCAAATATAGGAGTTTTTTATAAAACATGTATATACAAGTTATTTATTTTTTTGATAATGCATTACCCGGAGGACAATATACAGATGCTGCTAGGGTGCCTCACATAGCGTTGCACAACAAAAAACTGTCTCCAGGGTAAACACGTTGGATTTTACAGGCTATATGTTACTCTTTAGAAGGATATGACAACTCCCTTTTGGTGTGTTTATCCATCGCTCAAAGGCAATACCATAAATAATGCGCGGCAAGTCTGCCTGACAGCAGTCAGGGACGCCACGCATAACGAGCTGAAACCCACTTCCAGAAATGGTTTTAAAGAAAGCGGATAGGTGTTAACCGGACAATAATGTACTTTTCTGACAGAAACAGGTTATCTGCTTATGGAAAAACAACAGGGTTTAGCGGAGTATTAATAATTTCCCCTACTACTGCGCCGGGGCACCAGGCATTCCTGTCCCATATCTGGTTCTCATTTTCGGGGTTTTTCAGGCGCATATCCTTATCCATATAAATAATGGTCATTACCTTGCGCATGGCATCCATTTTGTTAGCACCTGCCCTGTGAAATATCCATCCTGAGTGGAAGCTCACTTCGCCTGCATCAAACGGCTCCATTACCCGCTTAAAATCAGTAACCCTTAGCTTTTGTTCAATTTGCTGCTCGCTTTCATCACTAATGGCCAGTTCCTTGCCCTCTACAATTATATGACTTCCTGCGCTGAATTCCAGCGGGCCCATTTCTAAAGGAGTGGCCTGAAGAGGTATCCACGCTGTAACCGTCTTCTCTGTTTCAAGTGGCCAGTAATACTGGTCGGCATGCCAGGGTGTAATACCGCCTCCCGCTTCTTTAAACAAAGCCTGGTCGTGATAAATCCTGCTGCCCTTTGTTTGCATTAAATCACTCGCAATTTTTCCCAGCCGTTTGCTAAGAACAAGCTCCCTGATCAGCTCATTTTCCCGCCACAAGTTATGCAGTTGCAGAAATGCCTTACCGTAGGTATCCCTTTTATCCAGTTCAGTGGTAACGGTATTCATACGGGCTACCTGCTCTGAAATCACTTCATTGTAAAAATCCAGTGTTTCCCTGTTCAGAACATTTTTCAGCTTGATATACCGGTTGGTATCATAAAAACTGATCTGCTCCTGTGTCAGCTCATAATTGCTGTTTAAAAACGCGGCAATGCCGGAAGGAATTTGTGTCATATGCTTGCAATGTTTTATTTTATGTAGCAACAAATATAAATTTCATAAACAGGGAAGAGCAACACTAAAGATCAAAAAACATACACTATATTGACATGATTATGTAAAAAATAAAAGTAAATTAGCAACATTATATGATGAGACCTGCTTTAGAAGACGTAGCATTACGGAAAGGGAACTATTCTTTTGTGGTGTACCCGTACTCAACACCTGCTTTTGAATTTAAATGGCATTATCATCCGGAGTATGAGCTTACGCTTATAGTACAAGGAGCAGGAAGCAGGATTGTAGGAGACAGTCACCTGCCATTCCAGGAAAACGACCTGGTACTGCTGGGGCCCTGGCTTCCCCATACCTGGTTTAGCCATTCGGGCTATAACGGGGAATGTAAGGCGGTTGTTATCCAGTTTTCAGAATCTTTCCTGAAGCCTTTTTATTCCTTTACTGAATTTGAGGCTATTGCAGCATTATTAAAGGATGCCGGGCGGGGATTATGTTTTGAACAGGACACAAATATTATAAAAGAAATCACCAGTATTTCTGAAACAAAGGCAATGCACAGGGTAGCAAGATTGTTTAATATCCTGCAATTGCTGCACACAAAAAAAAGGAGTTGCTTATCTCAAAAATTCTTTGCCCTGAAGCAGAGTGAAAAATCTCAAAGCCGCATCAATGAAGTCTGCAAATTTGTGCACGACCATGCCGGCGACAGTATCACACTGGAAGAAGTGGCACGTAAGATACACTTATCCAGGAGCGCCTTTTGCAAATTCTTTAAAAGGGCTATGAAGGTTACTTTTTCTGAGTATATAAATGATATACGTATTGCCAATGCATGCAGACTGCTTACCTTCTCTGACCATACTATCAGGGAAATAGCCATTGAAACAGGGTTTGACAGCATCACCTATTTTAACAGGGTGTTCTTTAAAAAGAAAAACTGTACACCATCAGCATTCAGGAAAGCTGTTGCGGATAACTATGCTGGGCATAATGAATAACTGCCATAGATTTACGAATGGGTCGTTTGCAATACATAATTTGTAAACACGAGTATTGTATCGGCCGTGGATATTGGTGTGATCGCCAAAAAACTAATCGCTTACCTCATCCACCAAATATAAAAGCGACTCATAATTAGCGCCTGTTGCCTCTGATAGCGCTATCTCGCATGTTTTGGTAGTAGCGTAGTATCCTTCATATTTATGAGCACAAACCTCCGTAGCTTCTTCCTTAGTAGCCGAATGCGTTAACTCCGGAAAGAGGAATCCCCTGTCGCCGGCCATTCCGCAGCAGCCGGCATGTACAGGTACGGTTACTTTGTTAGACAGCTTTTTGGCTACCTGTACAAATTTCTCTGAAGTGCCTAATTTTTCAACAGCACACACAGGATGCAGCACAATATCATCTTTTTTCTTATGGATAGCTATGGCCGGCAATACATAATCATGTAAATAATCTACACTATCTAAAAAAACAAGCTGATCGTATTGCTGCTGTCTTTCGGCAGACAAAGCGGGCCTTACATTTTTCAATGTGTATACGCAGGAACTTACGTCCATTACAACCGGCAACCTGCCCTCATCTGTGGTGTTCCACAATTTTTGAACAATATCATCAGCGGTGTACTCATAAGCTTTTGAAAAACCTTTTGAAGAGAAGATCTGTCCGCAGCAGGCACCGCCTGGTTCAGTCATCAACTTTACAGCAATACCTGCTTTTCCAGATACGCTCATAAATACTTCAAGGCTGTTTTTCTTTTTACCGGGACTGGTGCCCATAACACGGGAAATACAGGCCGGGAAGTAAACGATAGCAGGCTGCGATGTATTGTTGCTATAAGCAGGACGGCGCAGCACACGAAGCGATGGTGGTGCGGGCATTTCTTTAGACCATAAAGGAACCGAAGGAAAAATCTTTTTCAATCCTTTTGTGAGATAGGTCATAGCGCCGGCACCAAACAGTTTATTCACCACGGTTCCGGCACTTAGACCTGTACGCACTGCTTTTTCAACCAGCGAAAAATTTTTGGCAACCTTTAATGCAAGATCATTCTGGCGCTTGCTGTGGCTTTCGCGCCTCAGGCGTTTTACCAGGTCGCCGGTATTGATAAACACAGGGCAGCTGCCTGCACAAAGCCCATCCACAGCGCAGGTATCCAGGCCATCGTATTGATATTCATCTAACAGCTCCGTATAAGTTTCTTTATTCCTTATTTCCTGTAAATGCTTTAATTCACGACGAACCACAATTCTTCTTCTGGGTGTTAAGGTAAGATTCCTGCTGGGACAAACGGGCTCGCAATAACCACATTCGATACAGCGATCTACTTCTTCTTCCACAGAAGGAAGCGATTTAAGGTCTTTGATATGCGCGTTTTTATCTGCATTGATGATCACACCCGGGTTCAATAAGCCTTCCGGATCGGCCAGTTCCTTTATCTGCTTCATGATGTTATACGCAGCGCCGCCCCACTCTGTTTCAACAAAGGGCGCCATGTTGCGACCGGTACCATGCTCCGCTTTTAAAGTGCCATCATACTTTTTAACTACCAGCGCTACCACATCTTTCAGGAAACGATCATAATGCTCAATTTCAGCCGGGGTATTGAAGGATTGTGTGACTACAAAGTGGATATTACCATCCTTTGCATGCCCGAAAATGATGGCGTTGTGATAGCCGAACTTCTGAAACAAATTTTGCAGATCCAGTATGGCATCTCCCAGATATTGCAAGGGAAACGCTACATCTTCCAACACCACCGTGGTGCCGCTTTTACGAACAGCGCCAACAGCCGGAAAGAGCCCTTTCCGTATCTTCCAGAAAAAAGCTCTTTCTTTTTCATCGGTTGTAAATACCGGTGCATTGTAAACTTCAAGAGCCTGTATGCCTGTAAGGAAACTATTGACCTGCCTTTCCAGCAATTCCATATTTTCTTCCTGAAACTCGATCAACAGCGAACTTGCCGTTTCCGGAAGCAATTTTATTTCAGGCGATATACCCGGCAGGTCTTCAATAGCGTGTAAGGAGGCCCTGTCCATTAGCTCCACCATTACAGCCCCTGCATTGATCAACGGCTGAATGGCTTTGCAGGCTTTATAGATATCCTCAAAGTATAATAGTGAAGTGGCTTTGAAAGCAGGCTCGGGAATGGTTTTTAATACGGCTTCGGATATGAATGCGAGCGTACCTTCGGCACCGATCAGCAGGCGGGCAAATATATCCAGCGGATGTTCAAAGTCTATCAGCGCATTGAGCGAGTAGCCCACTGTATTTTTAGTAGTATATTTTTTCCTGATCTTTTCATACAGGACTTCATCATTCAATACCTGGTTACGTAAGCTGGCAAGGGTGCCGCTTAACTCCGGACATTCGGCAAGGAAGCGAGGATAATCTTCAGGAACTTCAGTGGAGAATGTTTTCCCATCAGGCAAAATAAACCTGATAAATAAAGTAGTATGGTAGGAATTGAAAGTGACCCCGCAACACATACCGCTTGAATTGTTAGAAAGTATGCCGCCCATCATTGCAGCAGAAATGCTGGACGGATCGGGACCTATTTTGCGTTGATATTTTCGCAGGTAGATATTCACCATGGCTCCCGTGATACCCGGCTGCACTCTCACTTGATCACCATTCTCTTCAACCTGTATTTTATTCCAGAACTGGCTCAGATCCACCAGTATACCATCGGTTATGGACTGTCCCGAAAGGCTGGTACCGCCTGTACGGAATACAACCGGAACTTTTTGCCGATGTGAAAACCTGAACAGGTTAATAATCTCATCCTCTGATACCGGCTGCACTACTGCTTTTGGTATCAGCCTGTAAAAACCCGCATCAGATGCATAAGCCACAAGGTCTATCAACCGTGACTTGATACGTTTGGCTGGTAAAATCGTTTCGAGCTGCCGGGCTATACTGTTTTCCTGTTCCATCTTTTGCAAAGAAAGCAAAATACTGATAATTTTTTATTTACCTGGGGACGAGCTGTTACGCATGCAATACATACCAAAAACAGCGATGTACAAATAACATAAAACCGGCAGTATGTATGAGTATTGTATGCCCATCCAGTCAGCTAATCCGCCTTGTATTAGCGGGATCAGGGCACCGCCAAGTATGGCCATGATCAATAAGGATGAGCCCTGGTTTGTGTATTTTTTTAACCCATTTATGGACAAAGTGAAAATATTGGACCACATGATCGAGTTAAATAATCCAACACTCAGGATAGTCCACATGGCTATACTGCCGGAAGTAAACATGGTAATAGTTACCAGTATGATATTGATGGCAGCGAAGATGAATAAAGTTCGTGCAGCGGCCCAGCGCCCCCAAATAAATGCAGCAAGATTCAGTAAAAGGAATATGATAAAGTAAGAGACCTGTTCAAACGTCAGATCAACCAGCGCCAGGATAAGGCCAAACACAGCGGCAGAGGTAAGCGCCATAAATACAATACGTTTGAAAGGGCTTAAATGCTGACTTAATGAAATAGAACCTAAAAACCGGCCAATCATGGCGCCTCCCCAGTACACAGCCAGGTAATTTTTACCAATATTTTCCGGCAGGCTCATTATATTTTCCTGCTGCAGAAAATTAATCATAAAGCTGCCGATAGTAACTTCTGCCCCTACATAACAAAAGATGGCAAATACGCCTAAGCGCAGGTGGGGAAAGCCCCAGGCGCCCAACCCCTTTTTGGTTTCTTCTGCAGATGTGAACAGCGGCAATTTTACAGTATAGATCAAAACAGAAGCTACTATAAAAATGATCGCAAAGATGATATAAGGTGTTTTAGTTGCTTCGGCAGATATATGTGCAGACTCTCCGGCGCTACCAAAAATAATGGCGCCGCCTATAACAGGAGCAATAGTAGTTCCGAATGAATTAAATGCCTGTGCCAGGTTTAAACGGCTGGAAGCGCCTTCCGGAGCACCAAGCAACGATACATAAACATTGGAAGTTATCTGCAACAGGGTAAATCCCAGCCCCAAAATAAAGAGCGCTGAAAGAAACATCCAATACTGACCGAAACTTGCAGCAGGATAGAACAATAAGCAGCCTAATGCAGAAATAAAGAGACCGATCATAATACCTTTTTTATAACCGATCTTATTAATAGCATCACCCTTATGATAAGACAACAAAAAGTAAATAACCGAGCCCAAGAAATAGGCCCCGAAAAAACAAAACTGAACCAGCATCGACTCCAGGTAGTTAAGCCTGAACAGCTCTTTTAAATGAGGTATTAAAATATCGTTCATGCAGGTAATGAACCCCCACATAAAAAAGAGCGTGGTTAAAGTAAATAATGGCACACGATAAGCACCCTTTACTGCTTTATCAGATACAGAGGCGTTATCCACAGGTATATTTGTTTCCTGGCTTATATTCATTACTGGCAAGTTTATAATAAAAGAAATTGTATGAGAAGCGTAATTACGCTGATCTTTAATGTAATCAGAAAATAAGTTAATACATATAGTTTTAATCCATACAGCCTATGCAACGGTAACAGGGATATCTGCATAGCTCACTTCTACTACAGATTGCGTAAGGTGCGACTGGAGCGCCGCTTCAAATATCCTGTGGCTGTCCACAGCTTCTTCGGGTGTTACGCAACCAAATTTACCGTCAAGCTTTCCTCCGCGCTCTATCATATAAGCTGCCAGCATCTGCAAAAAGCAATCTGCAAAACCTGCCTCAAATATGCCTCCCGTTGTAACAGGGAACTGGGTTTGAAAACCAAGATCCACCCGTTGCCACAACTGCTCTTTACCATTTTTAAAAGTCCAGAAGACCTTTGTATCTTTTGTACTATACCTGGCTCCGCCCCCCGTTCCCAGCACCTCTATGTACCAGGTATTTGTTTCACCGGGTGCCAGGCGCTTCATC
>JASGDI010000112.1:0-87012 GCA_049841335.1 Niabella sp.
GATGCGGTACGCGGAGATAATGAATCCCTTGGCGGGCTGATCAATGAAATATCCGGTGAGCTTCCTAATGAAGGTACCATAGTTCATTCCGGTGATTTTGAGTTTACTGTACTCGAAGTAGAGCGAAACAGGGTTAAAAAAGCACAGATAATTATAAAACCGAAGGAATAATAAAAGCTTCGGATCAATCCGCTGCATTACTTTTGCATAATGATTATAATCGACAACAAAATACTTAGCGACGATGTGGTGGAGGCTCAGTTCGTGTGCGACCTTTCCAAATGCAAAGGTGCCTGCTGCGAAGAAGGTGATGCTGGCGCACCATTAAGCGTTGAGGAACTGGAAGAAGTGGATAAGCACTACGAGGTAATTCAATCTTATATGACCAAAGATGCCATTGAAGAAGTAGAAAAAAATGGCAGGTACCGGCACGATGAAGAGTTTGGCTGGGTAACACCTACCCTGCCCAGCGATAATGAAATTTGCGTTTACGCTTACCGTGAAGATAATGGTCTTATTAAATGTGCTTTTGAGCAGGCTTATAATGATGGGAAAATACAATGGAAAAAGCCCATCAGTTGCCATCTGTATCCCATTATAGCCTATAAAGGCAGGCATGGCGACTATGAACGTCTTAATTATGAACCACGTAAAAAGCTGTGCAGCCCCGCATGTAAGCTGGGAGCACATTTGAAAGTGCCGGTGTACAAGTTTTTGAAAGAGCCCCTGATCCGGAAATATGGTGAAGAATTTTACTCGTTGCTGGAGCAGGCGGTGGCAGTACATGAAAACGGAGCTTAAGCAAAGCTCTTCTAATCTTAACCCTACCTGTTATTCCTGATATGTCCCACTCATCAGTAGCCTTTCAGAAAAAAAGCAAAGAAAAAGCAGCAGACAGAGACCACCGCCAGGTTATCAACTTTAATATCGGGCGGTACAACGCTTCTGTGCCTGCAGGCAAAAAGCAGTTCAGCAATGTATCCCTTGCCAGGGAGCGTGCCAAAAACTTAAAATGGAAAGCAATTGAAACCCTGGATCAGCAGCTTGAAAATTTTGAAGCGCTTATTACAGGCCGCGGGGCAAAAGTGATCTGGTGCGAAGATTCGAAACAGGCTATTGACGAGATTGTAGCCATCTGCAAAGAAAAAAATTGCAGCACGCTGGTAAAAAGCAAGAGCATGGTTACCGAAGAAATACACCTGAACAAACACCTGGAAGCACATGGTATTGAAAGTATAGAAACTGATTTGGGAGAGTACATCCAGCAGTTAGATGGCGAAACCCCCTATCATATTGTAACACCGGCCATGCATAAAAGCAAGGCCGATATTGCCCGGTTATTTGCCGATAAGCTGGGAACCGACCCCAATCTTAGCGCGGAACAACTAACACTTATAGCTCGGGACAGGCTACGCCAGAAATATGCTGAAGCCGAAGTAGGCGTCACAGGAGCCAACTTTATCATTGCGGATATTGGTGGTATTGCTATTACCGAAAATGAAGGAAATGCAAGATTAAGCTGCTCCATGCCCAAAACACATATTGTAATCGTGGGCATTGAAAAAATGATCCCGTCAATGATAGACCTTGCATTATTCTGGCCACTTTTAGCCACTTTTGGAACAGGGCAGCGTATCACATCCTACAGTACAATCGTTACGGGGCCCCGTCAACCGGGAGAAACTGATGGTCCGGAAGAAATGTATGTGATACTGCTGGATAACGGGCGCACCAATATGCTGGCCAATGAAAAAACACGCGAGGCCCTCTACTGCATCCGCTGTGGAGCCTGCTTAAACGCCTGCCCCGTTTATAAAAATATAGGCGGTCATACCTATGACACTACCTACAGCGGCCCTATCGGGTCTGTTATCACACCACACTTAAAGCCTATGAAGGAATGGAAGCATTTAAGCCATGCTTCTTCGCTTTGTGGTAACTGTACCGAAGTATGTGCGGTAAGAATAAATCTTCACGAGCTGCTTTTGGAAAACCGCCACGAAGCTCAGCAACAGGGATATGCGCCTTTGGCAGAAAAAGTGGCCTGGAAAATGTGGAAGATGGGAATGCTGAAGCGCAGATGGATGAATATGGCCAACGGTAATGTAAAAACAAAAGTGATCAACTCTATTGCAGACGCCTGGACCAAAGATCGCAGCAAGCTCATGTTCCCTAAAAAATCCTTTAATGAATTGTGGGCAGAGCGAAGAAAAGGATTATAAAATCTATTTGCAGTCAGGCAGGTTTCATGTACGTTTGGTATAAAAAAGATGGATAGTAAACAAAAAGGAAAACCCAACGACCATCTCGCCAATGAGAGAACTTTCCTGGCATGGATCAGGACCAGTATAGGGATCATGGGTTTTGGATTTATTGTAGTTAAGTTTTCAATGTTTATCAGGCAGGTCTCCCTGATCGTTGATACGCAGGTAGCTGCTCCGCAAACAGGATATTCCGGTATTATAGGTGTGGTATTGGTTGCAATAGGCGCTTTAACCGCCGTTATGGCTTATCTTAATTATAAAAAGATAGAAAAACAGCTGGAATCAAATAACTATTCCAGCTCCAGCCCATTCATCACCTATCTTACAAGCGGTATGGTGCTTATAAGCATTATTCTGATCTGGTACCTGGCCAGAAGTATCTGAACCTGTCGATCCATCAAAAGCACAAAACTATTTCAAAACAAAAAGAACAGGTCTTTCACCTGTTCTTTTTACTTATATTCTATTCCATGTCATTACCTTCCTCCCGGAGGACAATATTGTCTCAGGTAATTGGTAAATAAAGTGGACAAATGTGCTGCAGTGCCTTCTCCTTCTGATATGCTGTGCGACCGGTTAGGATAGCTCATCATCTGGAACTGTTTGTTATATTTTATCAGTTCATTGATCAGCATATCCGCATTATTATAATGCACATTGTCATCGCCAGTACCATGTATATATAAAAGATTCCCTTTTAAATTTTTAGCATGTGTAACAGGAGAGCCTTTGATATAGGGTGTTTCATCCTGTTGTGGTATGCCGGAATAACGCTCCTGGTAAATATTATCATAAGTACGCTGGTTACCCACTGCGGCTACCGCAATACCTGTTTTATAAATTTCAGGGAACTGAAACAGAAGGTTTAATGTAGTAGAGCCGCCGCCGCTCCAGCCCCATACGGCCACGCGGCTGCTGTCAATATAAGGACGCTTTAAAAGCTCTTTGGCAGCCATTGCCTGGTCATAGATGTTCCGCACTCCGATACTTTTATACAGCGCCTTACGCCATGTCCTGCCCTTGGGCACGGGTGTGCCCCGGCTATCAACAGATACATAGATATAACCGTCTTTTGCCATATCACCATTATACAAAAAGTTGCGCCCGGTACCATACACATCTTTCACTGTTTGCCCCCAGGGCTCGGTGTACACATAAAACACTACAGGATATTTTTTTGAAGGATCAAAGCCTGCCGGCTTTACCATCCAGGCATCCATCTGTACGCCGTCTGCAGTTGTTATAGTAATAAACTCAATATTTGATTTCAATTTATCCGCCGCTGCAATGGCCGCATCCACTTTGCTGGCGCCTATAATTGCTTTATGACCGGGCAGGGCAACCCATTCTCTTACCGGACGTACGTAATAGCTGGAAAAATGATGCACTGCAAACCTTGCACCGGGCGAAACTTCATAACTATTGGTACCGGTATGAGTGGCAGGCGTCACACGTTCTAAGTTTCCTTTACCATTTAATGAAGTACGGTATAAATATTTTTGAGTAGCGTTTTCGGGGGAAGCATGAAAATATACGTAACCATTAGTTTCATCAATAGCCGCAATATCCATTACATCATACTTACCATTTGTAACCAAGGTTTCTTTTCCCCCGTCCCTGCTCACCCTGTACAGATGACGCCAGCCATCTTTTTCAGATGCCCATAAAAATTCCTTTCCATCATTCAGCCAATCCCAACCACCATTGGCATAATCTTCATCCCAATTGGGTGCAATGTCAATCCAGGCGCTATCTTTCTCGGTATATATGGTTTTCACGTTTCCGCTTTCAGCATCGCATAACATCAGGTTACTTTCATTTTGCCGCCTGTTCAGGTGCTGAATGATTAGCTCTTTATTATTCCCCGCCCATTCCATACGCGGCACATACGATCCCCAAACAGCATCGTCCGGTATATTCATCCATTGCGTTTTAGCTCCGCCAATATCAACTATCCCTATTTTAAATACCGAAGGTTTCTCCCCCGCCACGGGGTATTCTATAGGAATCAGCCCGGGATAAATAGAATCGGTGTTGTTTACCATATAGTACACTTTGGTATCGCCCGTTATTATTTTCCAATAAGCGATCTTTTTACTGTCGGGAGACCACCTGAAACCATCCCTGCAAAAAAACTCTTCTTCATAGGCCCAGTCGAATGTACCATTGATATTTTTCCTGTCGCCACCTGTAGTCAACGCTGTAACAATGCCTGTGGCTAGGTCTTCTACATACAGGTTATAATCGCTTACGTAAGCTGCCTTTGCATTGTCGGGGGATAGTTTGGCAAACATGAGGGATGCTGCCGGACGGCCTTTCCCTAACTGCTGCAAACGCCCTGATGTTCTGTCATATACCCAATAATCACCACGGGTATCCTGCCTCCATACTTTTTGTGTATTATTATAAATAAGCACTTTCAATTCATCGGCGCTTACGGTAAAGCTTCTTATGGGAATAGCGTCCAAGGCACCGGCAGGAATGAGTTTTTCTTTTGAAACCAGTATAGTTTTTGAGTTATCCGGTATCCTTACTTTTACAATGGCCCCATCTTCCACCTGATAATAAGAGGAACCATCAGCCGACCAGTTAACGGACTGGCCTATAGCCTGAATAAAAGTAATCAGCAATAAGCAAAAGCAATAAAAACGTTTGAACATGCAAAAAAAATTTATGAATGAGCTAAGCGAATGTACATATTGCCAGATAAATATCCTTTTACAATTTTTCGTTATAACGCATCTAGACCGCATAGCGGCAACATGTATACATTTATGCATCCCATCAAATGCTCGGCCCCATCAGGTCAGATAAAAAATCATATGCTACATTTGCCATAATGCAGCAAAAAACAGGAAAAGTTTCATTAAAGGATATTGCCCATGAAGTAGGCGTATCGGCAGCGTTGGTTTCCTATGTTCTGAACAACCGTTTTGAAAACAGGATCAACAAAGATGTAGCTGATAAAATAAGAAAGACTGCAAAAAGGTTACAATATCAGCCTAACCAGATCGCCAAAAGTTTAAAGACCAATAAAACCTTTACCATAGGCCTGGTTGTGGCAGATATAGCCAACCCCTTTTCTTCTTCATTAGCAAGGATCATTGAAGATGAAGGCGCCAAATACGGCTACACGGTAATTTTTGGCAGCTCTGATGAAGATCTGGAACGTTTTGAAAAGCTGACCCACACTTTTCTGAACAGGCAGGTGGATGGTCTGATCCTGCTGCCCCCCGAAGGTGCAGAAGAGCAGATCATTCGCTTAAAAAACACTAATTTCCCTTTTGTAATTGTTGACAGGTATTTCCCGAAAATTGAGGCCCACTATGTAAATGTGAACAATGTTAAAGCCGCTTATGATGCAGTAAAGCTTCTAATAGACAACGGTAAAAAAAGGATTGGACTGATCAATTATAAAACCGCCCTGCATCATTTGAATGACCGTACCAAAGGATATACCAGGGCTTTAAAAGAGGCAAAGATCACACCTGATAAAAGCCTGGTAAAAAGAGTAGGAATGGATAACGATCCGGCAGAAATTACCAAAGCAGTAGCCGCCCTGCTGTCAGCACCTGCTGTTGATGCTATATTATTTGCCTCTAACAGGATTGCCGTGCATGCATTAATGTACCTTCAGCAGAAAGGTATTGCTGTTCCGGGAACATTGCAGGTAATAGCTTTTGACGAACATGAAGTCTTTGACTTTTACCAGCCACAACTTACGTTTGTGAAACAACCAATGCTGCAATTAGGCCAAACAGCCACCGATCTGCTCATGGACATTATTACAAAAAACAAGATAGAACAGCAGGTTTTTATTCCTGCTGAAATTATAAAACGCGGTTCTACAGGGTACTGAAAAACTATGCGTATTTGCTGATGGCAGGAGTAAACTCTATTATACTGTTATCAATAAGATTATCGTTCACATTTTGATCATTCAGCAAAAGACGGCTAATCTCTTCCCATGAATATACACGCGTATGTTTGCCTGCATCAGCCAGCTGGTTGTGGGGCTGTGTAAACAATATAGTTCTGCCTTTAAAATAATCAAGGTTTTTAAAATGGTCATCTATCATGATATCGGCACTGATCATTGTTTTTTTACCACAAAAAACCATCTGCTGCCAGTTGATAAAAGGAAAATGCTCGTTCAGCCATTCCTGCTTTTCTATCAACGATTGCGGGAACTCCGTAGCCGAGGATACAATAAACAATTCATACGCTTCATTGAGTTTATATAAAACTTCCTGGCTTCCGGGTATTACCGGCATGTTCCTGAAAAAGCCCGGCTGATAAAGATAGGTTCTTGCATTTACAAAAGCTTCATCTTCTGTTTTTCCTATTCCATCTGTAATGGTCTTGCTAATACCGAGGTCGGCCTGTTCATACCTTACAAACTGTTCAAAACAATCGGCCAGCACACCATCCATATCTACTGCTATTCTTTTCATGTTGTATTTTTTTTATAATTAGAAACTGCCCCGTTAAAAAACGAGGGTGAAATCAGTTATGATCCGATAGTTATAGGATCTGTAATACCGGGGAAAATTTTCCGAATGATTTTTTTATGCATCCTTTTCAACTCCCCGGATTGAGTTAGTTCAAAACGTTTTTGAGCATAAACTCAATACAAAATTAATAAATTTGTTTAAACGATTAAACAAAAAATCTTATTTTTGCTTTAAATCAATAGCTAATGTTGCGCCTGCCATTGCTAAAATATTGATTATGAACAAAAAACTATTTTCGTTAGCATTAGGCGGCCTGGGTATTGGCACTACTGAGTTTATTATAATGGGGCTCATGCAGGATATAGCCCAATCCCTGCGCATAAGTATTCCTATGGCAGGATACCTGATATCTGCCTATGCGTTGGGTGTAATAGTAGGAGCACCGCTGCTGGTAGCCATTTCCGTAAAGTACAATCCTAAAAAGGTGCTGATCGGTTTAATGGTATTATTCACTTTCTTCAATGGTATTTCTGCGGCTGCGCCTGATTTTTACAGTTTACTTTTTGCACGGTTCTTCTCCGGGCTTCCGCATGGTGCCTTCTTTGGCATTGGCGCTGTAGTGGCTTCCAAACTGGCTAAAGAGGGCAAACAGGCCCAGGCTATATCCATGATGTTTGCAGGACTTACTGTTGCCAACCTGGCTATGGTTCCTTTGGTTACTTACCTGGGGCACGAGTATAGCTGGAGGCTGGCTTTTATAATAGTGGGCATCATTGGTCTCATTACTATCCTTTTTCTTAAAATGTGGTTACCTTCTGTTTCTATGGATAGTCAAAGCAGTATAAAGGAAGAACTCCGGTTTTTTAAAACTAAAAAAGCCTGGCATATTTTAATCATTACTGCTGTGGGGTTTGGGGGACTGTTTGCGTGGTTCAGCTATATCTCCCCGCTTATGACACATGTATCGGGTTTTTCCATGAAATCTGTTTCTTATATCATGCTGGTAGCCGGGGCTGGTATGGTTGCGGGTAATTTAACAGGAGGTATTATGGCCGATAAAATGGCACCTGAAAAGGCCAGTGCCGTTCTCCTGCTATCCCTGGTGGCAGCTTTAACAGGTGTGTTCCTGTTCTCAGGTAACCCCGTTGTTTCTATCTCACTTACTTTTATTTGCGGAGCATTGTCAATGGCTGTGGGCTCACCTATCAATATATTAATGATACGGTCAGCAGAAAAATCGGCAATGATGGGCGCTGCTTTTATGCAGGCTGCATTCAATATGGCTAATTCCATAGGCGCTTATTTTGGAGGCTTACCTATTGCATTTGGCCTGGGCTATAACTATCCCTCTTTTGTTGGCGCTATCATGGCTTTTATCGGTCTTCTGCTCACTATCAGCTTTATAATAAGGTACAGCAATGCGAAAAACGAATCACAGTTAGCGATGAATTAGTCTTTGATATTACTGATTATCAGCTGCTGGATCTCTTTCATCTCTTCATTGGTATACTTCAATTTGGGCTGTACAAAATTAAGATCGTTCGCATCATTTATAGGGATGAGGTGCACATGCGCATGTGGTACCTCAATGCCCACCACACTAATGCCACAACGGTTACAGTCAAAAGATCTTTCAATGGCTTTTGCAATAGGTTTGGCAAAAACCAGTAATTCAGACAGATAATCATCCGGCACATCAAACAGGTTATCCACTTCTGTTTTAGGCACTACCAATACATGCCCCCTGCGCAATGGCATAATATCCAGGAAGGCTATAAACTTATCGTTTTCGGCTATCTTATACGATGGGATATCTCCGGCAATAATTTTTGAAAATATAGTCATTATATATATTATTTATGCGATGAAATTACAATAAAAAAAACCGGCCTCAGCCGGTTTTCAATATTAAAAAATGTATGATCAGATGCTGATGCCCTCAACCCTGAACTGGATCAGGCCGGCAGGGGCCTGCACATCGGCTATTTCCCCTGGTTCCTTACCCAGGATACCCTTACCTATAGGCGAGCTTACAGATATCTTACCTGCTTTCAGGTCTGCTTCCTGCTCACTTACTAATTGATAGGTAACCTCTTTTTTAGTTTTAAGATTAGTAAGCCTTACCTTGGTCAAAATAGAGACCTTGCTGGTATCAATAGTGCTTTCATCCACTACACGGGCATTTGCCAATGCTCCTTCCAGGGCTGCAATCTTGGCCTCAAGAAGGCCTTGAGCCTCTTTGGCCGCATCGTATTCTGCATTTTCTTTTAGATCTCCTTTTTCACGCGCTTCGGCAATGGCTCTGCTGGCAGCAGGACGTTCTACACCCTTCAGGTGCTGTAACTCTTCCTTCATTTGTTCCAGCGTCTCTTTCGTTACATACTGAATAGCACTCATAACTGGTCTTTTTATATTAAACAAAAAAAATAACAACGCCCCGGAATGCTACCAGAGCGTTGCTATTAATTATTACAAATATAATAAAAATTCCAGCTTAAACAAGTAAGGAATTGTTAAAGAAACCTTACATAAATCCCAGCTTTTCAAGTATTACGGTTGCCATTTTCAGGAATGCCTCGTGACTGTACCCTGCAATATGCGGGGTTACAATTACATTTTCAAAAGAAAGGAGCTCGTCTAATTGCCTTTTCTCCTCACTGGTATAAGTATCAAGCTTCTCATTTTCCAGCACATCAAGGCAGGCTCCGCCTATCAGCCCTTTATGCAGGCCACTGATCAGGTCGGCGGTATGAACCACTTTACCCCTGCAGGCGCTCATTATAACCGGTTTTTTTTCTACCCGCTCCAAAAAAGCCGCGTTCAGCATGTGATGTGTTTCACTGGTAAGAGGCACACAAAAAGTAATTACATCGGCATTCTTCCATATATCCTCAAGCGTGGCTTCCTTAACATATCCTTTTCCAAAACCGCTTTTATATTTATCATGTGCCAGGACAGTTACTTCAAACGGTTCTAACAGCTTCGCAAAAGAGCTCCCGGTATTACCAAAGCCAATGATACCTACGGTTTTTCCTTTCAGCTCCGTTCCCCTGTTCTCATTGCGCAGCCAGATGCCCTGCTTTACCTGTGGTATAGCAATATTCATTTTATTCAGCAGCATCAATAATAAGCCAAGCAAATGCTCTGCTACGGCATTGCGGTTACCTTCCGGGCTGCTTACACATATAATACCTTTACTCTCTGCATAAGGAACATCCACCAGCTCCATGCCGCTGCCCAGCCGTCCTATCCATTCCAGCCCGGGCATAGCTTCTATCAACTTCTTATCAACTTTTATACGGGTAGTAAGTATCAGGCCTGTTACATCGTTGCCCAATGCTTTTAGTTCATCGTAACTTATTTTGGGATTATACAAAACATCAAACCCTTTTCGGGTTAATACCTGCTGCAAAACAGGGTGGGCATTGCCCGTAATGATCACTTTCTTCATTTAAAAAAATTCTTATTTCATTTTAAAAGTAAGTTCGGCAAAGTCTTTTACCGCCAACTGTTCAGCCCTTTGGTTAAAAAGAGGGTCAGATAAAACATCCTCATCAAATAGTGACCTGACTGCATTTCGCAGTGTTTTTCGCCTTTGGTTAAAAGCCGTTTTTACCAGGCTGAAAAAATGCTTTTCACTTTTCATAGGCACTACATCCTCTTTCCTGCACATTTTGATAACGCCGCTCTTTACTTTAGGCGGAGGCGTAAAACAATTTTCATGCACATCAAACAAATACTTTACCTCATAAAAAGCCTGTACCAAAACGCTAAGCACACCATATACTTTATTGCCCGGAGGTGCTGCTACACGCTGGGCTACCTCCTTTTGAAACATACCTACAACCACCGGCACCTGGTCTTTCCAGTCCAATACCTTAAAAAGAATCTGGGTGGAAATATTGTAAGGAAAATTTCCTACAACGGTAAAAGTTCCCTCAAAAGGAGGGTCAGCATCCAAAAAGCTTTGATGAATGATTTTCTCCCGCAATTCAGGATAAGCCGCCGACAGGTACGACACTTTCTCATCATCAACCTCAATGGCCTTAAAGCTGATATGCGGAATGTCTTTTAAATACTTCGTAAGCGCACCTCCGCCAGGGCCCACTTCCAGTAGCTGAGATAAAGTATCTGGTTCCAAAGCAGCCACAATCTTCCGGCAAATATTCTCATCTTTAAGAAAATGTTGCCCCAAAGATTTTTTTAGCACGTACATAGCGCAAAGATAACTGTATGAACCTGCCTAAAAAATAATGCTTATTTTTACAAATACGTTTTTTATATGAATACAAATAAACCGGTAATTGGAATTTCCTGCGGAGATGTTAATGGAATTGGCATTGAGCTGATCGTAAAAACCTTTTCGGATACAAGGATCTCTGAAATATGCACTCCTGTTATTTTTGCCAATAACAAGGTGATTAATTTCTACCGCAAATCTGTTGGCGATACCAATTTTACTTTTAATATTTTAAAAGACTTTTCACGGATCAGCACCAGGCAGGTAAATATTTTTAACTGCTGGGAGGAGGATGTTACTATTACCCCGGGCACATTGAATGAAACGGGGGGCAAGTATGCTGTTATTTCTTTGCAGGCAGCCGTAAAGGCATTGCAGGAAGGGCATATTGCAGGACTGATCACTGCACCTATCCACAAAAGCAACGTGCAAAGTGCAGCGTTCTCTTATACAGGCCATACCCCTTATTTAAGGGATGCTTTTGAAGCCAGGGACGTGGTAATGATGATGTGTGCCCAAAATATGCGGGTAGCTTTGGTTACCGAACATCTGCCTATTAAAGACGTAGCCAGCCAGTTAAGTATGGCAGGCATCTTAAGCAAGTTAAACCTGGTGCACGCTTCGCTTCAAACAGATTTTGGCATAAGTAAACCTCGCATAGCCGTATTAGGCCTTAACCCCCACGCCGGGGACGAAGGACTGATAGGAACTGAAGAACAAACCATCATCCAGCCAGCCATTAAAGAAGCTAAAAACGGTAATATGCTTGTTTTTGGGCCTTACAGCTCCGATGCTTTTTTTGCACGCGGACATTACGAAAAATTCGATGCTGTATTAGCTATGTATCATGACCAGGGGCTGATCCCTTTTAAATCGCTTGCTGTTGGTGAAGGTATCAATTATACGGCCGGTTTAAAGGTAGTGCGCACTTCACCCGATCACGGTGTGGCATTTGATATTGCAGGTAAAGGAACGGCCTCACCTTTTTCTTTTTTAGAAGCTGTTTATGGCTGTATAGATATTATCAGGCACAGGGAAGAATATAACAGCCAGCGCATTAACCCAATCAAAAAAGTGATGCCGGAGGTTACCGCTAAATTAGTGGACGAAAAAATAGAGGAGTAAGGCTTAGCACCTCTCCTTTTAAACATCTTTACCGGGGAAAAATTTTAATGTATTGGAACAGACAATTCACCTGCTTTTTCCATATTTACCTCATGCAGCACGCTCAGCACTGCGGGAGTAACAGAAGCCATTAAAAAATGAACCGTACTGCTTCTTACGTTGGTTTTCCGGGAAATTTCGTCTACTGTATGTACCAGGTTCACACCAAATATTTCGGAGTTAATACCCCGTCCCCTTTCTATAATGTTTAAGTCGGTGCTAAAAACTGTTCCAAACTTCAAAAAAGAGCATTCTTTTCCAATCCTGGAAAATTCATCAGCCTTTTTAGGAGAGAAAGTATGAGTGTGTAACGCTAAAACAGTTGCTTCAGTAATTAAATCAATCACTGCTTTTATATAAGCCGCAGGTTCTTTAAAGTGCGTGCTGGCAGATGATATAAGATCATTTTCTCTATTCAACTGTAATATAACACGGTTTTTGAAGTCCATAACCAACGGAGATAAATGATATAAATTCGGTTGATAAAGAAAGAGGGGCTAACGTATGACCTGGAAAGATCCCGTTGCCCACTCTAAGCCCTCTAAACCGTTGTAAAAGTATTATGTTATGAAGTACTGATGAACTGATATTCGATGAACTGGCTGTTTTATAAGATGAACTACCGTTTTTTTTAGATAAGAGAATTTTACAGGTCGTCAATATCTGGCAAAACAGCCCAATAAAAGATCACTACTCTTCTGCGTTCATCATTATAAGTGTAATCAGTAATATTTTTAAATGGGAGCGCCTGCCCACGGCCATAGCTGATATAACCAATATTCAGCCGGTCATAGCTGGCAAATTTTGCGGCATTATCCTGAATAATAACTTTCAGGACCCGCAGCAGTTCGCTTGCGCGAAGGTCGGAGAGGGCCTGGTTCAGCTCTGCATTAGTAGGGTTACTAACTCCTAGGTGTTTTTTCAGTTCTGCATACAGATCGGAGCTAGGATTTACAGGAAGGCCATCGGCATAGCCAACAATTACAAGATGTGCAGTGCGCTTAACATCGGCATAGCGGTTAGACAGTGCAGCCATCGAGTCTATTGCAGGCATAAAGGCATTGCTTACCATGCTGAAGCCAGATGGTGCAATTTTATATATTCCAGGTTCAAAAAAAGCACCCATACCGTATTTATAAAAGGCATTTACCTTTACTGCTTCGCTTAGCAACCCGTAAATATTGTCCCGTGTTTTGTTTTTCAGCCGGAAGGAATCCAGCTCATCCATATACCGCTTTACATTAGCTTTATAATTGCTTTTTGCAAAATTTGAGCGTTTTTTGAGGAAAAACTCTACAGCGGCTACTGTTCTCTGATTTTTTTCGAGATCTTTTCGTAAACTGGAAATAACATTCGTAAAAGTAGCATTGATCAGGCTGTCAACAGTTTGGTTATCAGCTTTCTCTTTTACACCCCTCTGCAGCCTGCTAAGCGCAGCGGAGTCTTCATTTATAAGACTTTTAACGTCCTGTAGCTTTTGACTGGTGGATGCCATCCTCCTTTGCGTGCCACATGAAGCAACCAAAACTCCTAATAGCAGGCTGATATATAAACATTTCCTGTCCATATATTATTGGGGTAGCGGTTTAATTGTAAATCCGCTGGCAGGATTCGGAGCAGAGGATATTTTTTTTATTTTATTTTTTAAGATCTTGGAATAAACAAGCTTCCGTTCCGGAGCTGTGTTTACCGAAGAGTCTTTTCCCTCTCCTTCCCTGTTCAGCGTAATATTGATTAAATTAACGTTTTCACCTATCTGTAGATCCTGAGAAGATAATAACAACTGATCTGCAAAAATGGATTCGGGCTTTGACAGCAGGCTCCCGGATCCGGTGCTGTCTGCAACTGGAGCTTTCCAGTTATACAACATTACGAGCAGTAAGAGTATCGCCCCTATCCACAATACAATTAAAGAGGATGATGCCCCTTTTGCATATAGCGCTTTATCTTTCAATATCATAGTGCAAAGTGCTGTTTATTAACCCATCCATCTCTTCAATAAACCTTATAGCATCGTCTGTCAATATTTCGTTATCATTTACAAGGGTATGCCCCTTTTCCATCAATATTTTATATACCTGGTGATCAGGGCCTAAAGAGGAAAAGGTGGATTTCATCCTGTGCAGGATACGCTTTACCCCATCTTTATCCTGCTGCCTGGAGGCAGCAAGCAAATCATTTTTATCTTTATGCCATTGCAGGTTCATTTCCTGAAGTATTTCGCTTAATACCTCGGAATCATCGCCCACAATTTCCCGCAAAAAATCCAGGCTGCTGCCATTTAGACTGTTGCTGATGTTCACCGCTTTATTTTCTGTATGATTAAGAGTAGACGCTATTTTCTGTATTAATAGTTGCTCATCTACAGGTTTTGCCATATAATCAGTAAACCCTGACTCTAAACACTTTCTTACGTCACTCTCAGATACATAAGCCGTCATGGCAATGACCGGCGTTTTTAAATACAGCTCGTTCCGCAATATAGAAATAGCAGTGTAGCCATCCATCACCGGCATTTGTATATCCATAAGAACAAGATCGAAAGACTCTTTTCTTAAAACAGCAACAGCTTCCTTCCCGTTATCAATAATCCGGGGCTGCAAATTATGTTTGCTGAAAATATGTTTTAATAATACCTGGTTGGCTTTATTATCTTCAACAACCAGTACTTTATAATTTTTTAATGAGAAACTGGTATCTGCTGTCTTTTCCGGCTCCTGCTCAATAACATCCGATTTTTCCAATATACAGGTGAAGTTAAATTCAGAGCCTTCATTAACATGGCTGTAGACAGATATGGAACCACCCATCCTTTCCACGAGGTTTTTCACTATGGTTAATCCCAGTCCTGTACCGCCATGTTGCCGCAGTGCCCCATGCTCCAGTTGCTCAAACCTTTCAAAAATAGTTTCTATTTTATCTTTAGGAATACCTATGCCGCTATCTTTAATGGTAAAGCTCAGCTTGTAATACTTTGTATCCTCATCTATCCATATAATGCCTGCACTGATTTCTATACCGCCTTCAGTTGTAAATTTTATAGCGTTGCTTATCAGATTTACAAAAATCTGCTGCAACCTGTCTGGATCCCCAATCACATACTCCGGAACCAGTTCGTTAATACTATACTTATAAAAAAGTCCCTTATCCTGAACAGAAGCAGAAAACATTTTCTGCAGGTTACTTAACAGGTTATATAAATTAAAAGGCCGGTGGGCAATGGTAAGTTTTCCTGCTTCAATTTTAGAAATATCCAAAACGTCGTTAACAATATACAGCAGGTTATAACCGCTGGATCTTATGATCTCTACATATTCCTTTTGCTGATCATTCAGCGCTGTCTTATCCAGCAGGTTTCCAAACCCGATTAATGCGTTTAAAGGGGTCCTAAGCTCATGGCTCATATTAGCCAGGAATTCTTCCTTGGCATTTTTACTTTTAAGCGCTGCCAGCTCTGCTTCTTTCAACTCTTCTATCAGCTTAAGCTGCTGTGATTGCCGGCGTATGATTATTGTGGCTAATGCAAGAATAGCAATAATAGAAAATAAAGCCAGCACCCTGTTCAATAATGACAGTTTGCCTGCCTGTTCAGAATTTCTATGTAAGGTTTGCTGAAGATTATTATTAAGGGCTTCCTGCAGCTTTAAGCAATTTTTATACACTTTATCACCGGGGCCTAACACCCGCAGGGAATCTCTGAAATGCGCTAATTGCGCATTATTGGCATTTCGTACAGCAGCAATGATCTGTTCGGATATATATACCTGTGTATCAACAATACTATTTATGGCTTCGGATGTGCTCCTGCCTTCCAGGATAGTGGCAGCGCTTAATATGCTGGCATTATAACCTAATAATAGTAAAGAATCATTAACAGAGTGAAGCCGGGCTTCATTTAACGGCTCATTTTTTTTCAGTTTGCTTTCGAGGTCAAATGACAGGTTAACCAGTTCCTGGATCTTATTATTCAGCCGAAAGGTTTCTACGGCCTTACGGTTTCCGGTGGTTAATGCTGTGGTGGATGTGGTGGTAAATACCTGGGTTACAACTATTAGTGCTATCAGTGTTAGCGCTAAAACAACTATAAAAAAGAATGAGGCACCTCTTTTACTCATTTTTAAAATTCATTAAAGCAACTGCAGGCTTTTCAGTAACGCATCTTTATTGGATTCTGAAATAGGAATGGCCTGTCCATGCACATATACTATCCGATCTTCGATATAGTCAATTTTATCTAAGGCTATGGTATAGCTTCTGTGTATACGCATAAAATTCTGGGAAGGCAGTTTGTCTTCAATAGCTTTTAAACTGCCATGCACCACGTAGCTTTTCTGCGGAACATGAATTTTTATATAATCGCCCTTAGCCTCTATCCATAGAATATCACTCATCTTCACCTTCCTGATAACCTTATTATCCTTTACAAAAACAAAATCACTCGCCTCAACTTTTCCTATTTTCACATTCTCGTTGCTCAGCAGTTCCTTAGCCCGCTCTACTGCGTGCAGTACCCTGGCCAATGTAAAAGGTTTAACTATATAATCCACCACATTCAGCTCAAACGCCTCCACCGCATATCCTTGCTTGCCTGTAGTAAAAATGGTCAACGGCCGCTTATGCAGCATTCTTAAGAGCTCCAATCCTGACAGACCCGGCATTTCAATATCCAGGAATAGAATATCAATATCATTGCTCTCTATAAAAGTTTTTGCCTTCAGCGGATCGTCAAACTCTTCAATGATGGTAATACCATTGATCTTTTCCAGTATCTGTTGCAATAACATCCTGGACACTTTGTTGTCGTCTACAATCAGGCAATTTACAGGGCGCTCCATAATTAATATGGCTAATATACGTATTCCTAAATTAATAAGCCTTGCTCGGTGGAACAAGGCTTAAGAAAAATCAGGTTAAATATTTACCGGGATACAAGATTACTGCTGCACTCCCGATTTTAAATGAAATCCGGCAAAGAGGATATTTTAAGCCTACTTGTATTGGGGGATCAGGCCATTAGCCAGCTCTACCATTTGCTTAATACCTTCTTCGGGCAGGTTTCCTTTTTTGAACTCGGCCATTACTTCAGGCAATTTATTATCCATTTCCATCAGGAAATGCTCTTCAAACTCCTTCACTTTATTTACAGGCACATCCTTTATTAAACCATTGGTACCCAAATAAATAATAGCTACTTGCTTTTCTACAGGGAACGGAGAGTACTGAGGCTGTTTCAGGATCTCCACGTTGCGCGCTCCTTTGTCAATTACATTTTTAGTAGCTGCATCCAAATCACCGCCAAATTTGGAGAACGCCTCCAGCTCACGGTAAAGCGCCTGGTCTAGTTTTAAAGTACCGGCAACTTTTTTCATGGACTTGATCTGTGCATTACCACCCACACGGCTTACCGAGATACCTACGTTAATAGCGGGGCGGATACCGGAAAGGAAAAGGCTCGACTCAAGGAATATCTGACCGTCAGTAATTGAAATTACGTTAGTTGGGATGTAAGCTGATACGTCACCGGCCTGGGTTTCAATAATGGGGAGCGCTGTTAAGGAACCGCCACCTTTTACCAGGTGTTTGATAGAATCGGGAAGATCGTTCATGTTTTTAACGATCTCATCGTTACTGATCACTTTTGCAGCTCTTTCCAGCAAACGGCTGTGCAGGTAGAACACATCCCCGGGATAAGCTTCACGGCCCGGCGGACGGCGTAATAAAAGAGATACTTCGCGATAAGCTACCGCCTGTTTTGAAAGATCATCGTAGATGATCAATGCAGGGCGACCGGTATCGCGGAAGAACTCACCTATTGCAGCACCGGCAAATGGTGCATAGAACTGCAACGGTGCAGGATCAGACGCAGAAGCCGCTACAATGGTAGTGTATTCCATAGCGCCATTATCCTGTAAAGTTTTCATTACACCGGCAATAGTAGAGGCTTTCTGGCCAATTGCCACATAAATACAATATACAGGCTTACCTGCTGCAAAAAATTCTTTTTGATTGATAATGGTATCCACAGCAATAGCTGTTTTACCGGTTTGGCGGTCACCAATGATCAGCTCCCTTTGCCCACGGCCAATGGGGATCATGGCATCAATGGCTTTAATACCTGTTTGCAGGGGCTCTTTTACCGGCTCACGGAAAATTACACCCGGAGCCTTACGCTCTAAAGGCATTTCATACAGGTCCCCTTCAATAGGGCCTTTGCCATCAATGGGCTGACCCAGCGTATTTACAACGCGGCCTGCCATGCCCTCGCCTACTTTAATAGAGGCGATCTGACCAGTGCGACGCACTTTAGAACCTTCTTTTATTTCTTTACCTTCACCCATCAGTACCACACCTACGTTATCTTCTTCGAGGTTTAGCGCAATGGCACGAACGCCATTTTCAAATTCAACCAGCTCACCGTAACGTACATTTCCCAAGCCATATACACGGGCAATACCATCACCCACCTGCAGCACTGTTCCTACTTCTTCTAAATCTGCGTGAGCATTAAAATTGCTTAACTGCTCCCGCAATATGGCACTTATTTCGTCGGGTTTAATTTCTGGCATATACTTAATTTAAAATTGGTTTTATTTACAACTGCTTTCACAGCTTTTGATTTCAGGGTGCAAAAGTAGGATATCAGCAATTTATAACAAAATAATAGAACGGGATAGTTCCTCTAAATCCTAAACTAACCTGAAAAGCCAAAAAAGGGGTAGTAAGCAGTATTATTTCACTACCAGCACTCCATCGGCCAGAAAACGCACCTGTTTTTGAGGTTCTTTTATGGCGTCTATTTCCGCTTTGCTTTTTTTGGCATCTTTAGCGTAATGCTGCAGCTCTGCTACAGAAGTTACTTTATTAAAAGCAATACCCTCTAAAACAATTGTTTTGCCTACAATATCTGTTGGTACAAAAAAGGCGTAATCCTTAAATTTTACAAACATTTTACTTTTATCAGCCAGTTCTACGTCCATCCAGCAGCCTTTTTTAGGGCATGAGGCTAATACTTTACCGGTAATTTTAGCAGCAATGGTATCTTTTTTTGACAGCTGGCTGGTCAGGTCTGCAAGAGGGGTAGTACCATCAGCATTTACTGTATCGCCATAAATATTTCCAGGTACGGCAGGGCCTGCAGGCGGTTGTGCATAGCTAAGCTTTACAGCAGCAACCAACAAAAAAAAGGTAATAAATTTTTTCATTTGTGTATGATTAAGAGATCAAATTTATAAAACTCTATACTTTTGCAATACTATCAAAGGAGCCAAAAGCATATTTCTTTAAAATAAAATGAAACTGATGAACAAATTAAACACAAAAGCAGGCCTGCTTATTATTATGATCTTACTGGCAGCATTAAGCCGGCTCCTGCCCCACCCCTATAATTTTTCACCATTGGTGGCAATGGCATTATTTGGCGGCTCCCGATTTGATAAAAAATGGTTGGCGCTGATTGTTCCTATTGCCGCTTATTTTATATCAGATATAGCGCTTCAGGCAAGTGGTAAAATGGGTATTTACAGCTTTTCCCAACCTTTTGTCATCATTTCCCAGGCATTTGTATATGCAGGCATGATCCTGGTTACGCTGCTGGGTACCACTCTGCACCATCCCAAAGCTGTAAAAGTTTTAGGTTATTCCCTGACAGGCTCTGCTATTTTCTGGGTTGTCTCAAATTTCGGCGTTTGGGTAGGTAACTATTTTGCGGCAGGCACCCTTACTTATGAGCCAGGGCTTACTTTGGCTATGACGTACCTGCGGGCATTGCCATTTTATAATACAATGAGCACAGAAATGTTTGCAAATGCTTTTCTGGGCGACCTGTTTTATTGCGCCGTGCTTTTTGGTGTATTTGCACTTGTTCAAAAACGCAATCCTGCTTTACAGTATTCCAAATAACCCGGTAACAGGGTTTTGTTCCTGTATTCCGTTTTCTTATCTGGTGCCGGTTCAAATCCTAATAAATTGTAAAAAACGTATTTATTTTAATTTTCTGTAGCCTGGTGCTTGGTTTACATAAAACTTTATATACCTTTGACGCCCCAAATCGGCTGATAAGGATCTGTTTGGGAAATTGAAACATTATTTTTTAACGCCTTAAATTTCTATTTAAAATGGCAGCTAAAATTAGATTGCAAAGACACGGCTCTAAAAAAAGGCCCTTTTATTTCATCGTTGTCGCTGATGCCAGAAGCCCCCGTGATGGTAAATTCATCCAGAAACTGGGTACTTACAACCCCCTGACTATTCCTGCTACTATTGAGCTGGATCGTCAGAAAGCATTGGAATGGCTGAACAAAGGTGCTACACCTACCGATACTGTTCGCCGCATCCTTAGCTTTAAGGGAGTATTATATCTGAAGCATTTGCTGCGTGGTGTAAAACTGGGTTTATTTGATGAAACCGCGGCTATGCAGAAATTTACAACATGGAGTGCAGAGCACGAAGAGCACATTAAAAGGCGCCAGCAGAAAGCTATCGACGAAAGAAGAGCAAAACGCAGGGTAGCCAGTGCAGTTCCACGTAAAGTAGCTGAACCAAAAGCTGAAACTCCGGCACCAGAAGCAAGCGCAGAAGGTACTGAAGCTTAATATAGCTTACGGAACAAAAAATTAAGGCGGTCCCGTTCCCCGGTATCGCCTTTTTTGTTTTTATTCACAACGCAGTCTATGGCAAAAAACAATCTTCAATACATAAGCATTGGAAAAATAGCAGGCACCCACGGTCTTAAAGGGGATGTGGTACTAAAGCACGCCCTGGGTAAAAAGACCACCTTTAAAGATCTTAAAGCCATTTTTTTAAAAGATAAAAGCGGCAGCTTCTTACCCTGGTTTCCTGAAGCATCAAAAATTAAAAGCAACAGCGAGACCTACCTTAAACTGGAAGGTATTAACACTGTTGAGGAAGCAAGAAGCCTGGCACAAAAAGAGGTATGGCTTACCGAGACAGATTTTAAAAAGTACGCATCCGGATCGGCCCCTATCAGCTTATTAGGCTACACACTTATTGAAGGAGATAAAGAGCTGGGTGCGGTAGAAGAGATCATTGAACAGCCCCACCAGGTTTTGTGCAGGCTACATATTGAGCAGAAAGAGGTTCTAATTCCACTGCATGAAGAAACCTTAATAAAAGTAGACGCAAAAAACAAAAAAATTTTTGTGGAGCTGCCCGAAGGATTGCTTGACATCTATTTAACTTAGCCGCTTATACTTGCCTAATCTTCTAACTATGAACCTTAAAGAACATATTGCCCAGCACCTGCTGGACGTACACAACGGCAATAACTGGACAGAGGTGAACCTGGCCCAAACGCTTAAAAACATCAGCTGGCAACAGGCCATAACCGTTACCCCTTTTTCACCTAACAGCATTGCTATGCTGGTGCACCACATCAGCTATTGGAACCGGGCTGTGGCGCTGCGGGGCAGGGGAACCCCGCCTGTTATCAATAAGGAAAACGGGATGAATGCGCCCTCTATTACCAGTGAACCCGAATGGGAGGCGTTAAAAAAAGACAACCTTATTTCGGCACATGAGCTGGCAACTGTAATTGAAGGTTATGATGAAGGAAACCTGTTCAGCCCTATATTGGCGAACCACTCCAGCGCATACAAAAATTTCCAGGGGCAGGTAGAGCATGTACACTATCATTTGGGGCAGATACTGATGATCAAAAATTTCTTACTCCAGTTTTCAAAAAAGGATAGCCGGCCTGTGTAAAACCGTTTCGCTTTAAAATAAAGCAGCCGCCGTTCTTATAAATTGCGGCAGGTAGCAATAATTTTTCTGTCTTTTACATCGTTCCAGTTATTTACTCTAACAGAATCGCCTGCACAGGTAACCCCGTACTGTGGAGGTGCTGTATTACATGCAATACAACTGATATCAGTATAATAAATCACTTTTACCTGGTAAATGCCTTTGCCAAGCACATGATTAAACTCCTGGCTGCAGCTGGACAAGGGCGTCCATTGCTTTTTCATTTTGTTAATATAATATTCATCGCAATTGATGCCCGCCCTAGTACTTTTTGAGCATGAGATAACAACGATTACGATAATAAAAAACAACAGTTGGTATGTTTTCATATAGCGTGTTTATTTATCTGAACGATATTATTTTTCATAACGCAACACTGGTATAAAAATTTCATTTGGATTGATTACCGGTACCTTATTTCTTTTTTCGCACCTTTGAGCATTGTATCGTTTTCCTGACGTCAGGAAAATGACAGACAATTCCTCCACCACGTTTTTACAGGCATCTTTTGCTTTCTAAATATGCCTTATTGAAACAGGTCATCCATTATCAGCTCACTTTGCACTAGGTTGGTATAGTAGGTGTTCTTTTTAACACCATAGGTAGTAATCAAGGTTAGGAATAGGGTTTTCCGGGTTCGGGTATTGTCCCGGAACACCTTCAGTTTGTTGGCCAGTTCTGAGGCATAGCGCTTGTCTATTGTAAAATCTGATTGTGAGAACTTCATTTCGCAAATATTGATACACTGGTCTGCGCGGTCTATTAACAAATCTATCTGTGCGCCGTTGCTCCCAATTGTTCCGGTTTGCACCCAGGAGGCTGCGACAGATTGCACTCCCGCGATCTGTAGCCCCCGTTTTATTGCCTCAATATGGCTCAGACAAACATTTTCAAAAGCATATCCGCACCAGGCGGTATAGGCCGGAGACTGCATGCGGCTGATCCATTGCCCTTTTTCATTACCTTTCTGATGTTGCATAAATTTTAAATAAAAAAGTGAATACTCATCAGCCAGCCGGTACAGCGTTTCCCGTTCTTTCTTATCATAAGGATATACTTTTAATATAAAGCCGCTTTCTGTCAGTTCATTTAAAACTTCGGTTATGCCGCCTCCCGTTAGCAGGTTCGCTGTAGCTAAAATCTCCGACCGGGTAAGTCCTTTTCTTTTTTTTGCCAGCGCCTCAATCACCTGTATATGCCTTTCCGGTTTGTTAAACAATGCTGCATACAGATTATTAAACTCCTCTGTCAGTTTCCCATCTTTCCGGAAGCACATATTTTCAATATTCTGATCAGCGCTCTTTCCTTTCTCCACGGCGTTTAGATAAGCCGGCACCCCTCCGGTTATCATGTATAGCCGCAATAACTGGTACCTGTCCAGCTTTATATTTTTATACTGCAGGTAGTCTTCTGTTTCTTTGAGCGTAAAAGGCAGCAGGCGCATGCGCTGTGTAATACGATTGTGCAGCCCTCCTTTATTATTTACCACCTTATGAATCATCCAGGAAGCTGCAGAGCCGCAGATCACCACCAGCAGGTCGCTCCTGTTTGCAGCGTACATATTCCAAAAATATCCGAACGAGGAAAGAAAACCTGATTTGTGGGTATCCAGCCAGGGCAGTTCATCAAAAAACAATACTTTCTTTTTCTTTTTATCCTTTATCGCTTCCAGTCGTTCCTGCAACTGATAAAAAGCTTCCTGCCAGGAGCCGGGGGCCAGCGTTGTTCCCTTTTCAGGGAAATACCGGTTTAGCTGACGGGTAAAATTTACCAGTTGCTCTTTTGTGTTCCCGTTGGCCTGGCCGCTACAGCTAAAAACAAGGTGTTGCTCCAGAAAGGTATGGATCAGATAAGTCTTTCCTATCCGCCGCCGCCCGTAAACGGCCAGCAACTCGGGCTCCCGCGATTGCAGCAACCGGTTCAGGATCACTATTTCGTCCTGGCGGCCTATAATGGTTTTTTTCATACCATCAATATTTGCTGCCAAAAGTAGGCAAAAAATATAAGTTATGGCGAATAATAATTTTATTACCCGCCGTAACTATGTAAAAAATATAAGTTATGGCGGATAATAATCTGGTGTTTTCCTCCTCTGTTTCATTGGTAGGGAAGGCCAGTATTAACAATGCACAGGTCAGCCCCGCACAATAGGTATGCTACAAACCTGCGCAAGAAAAAGATGGCATTATCTCTTGTATGCCTTGCGCTGGCCTCCAGGCCAGTGCATTCCCGTTACTTTGCCGGCAACATTAATAAGTAACAACAATACACAGGTTAGCCCAACACATTGCTATGCTACAGACCTGCGCAAGGAATGGATTCCTTCAGACCAGGTCAGTGTATACCGTTACTTTTCTGGCAGAATGAATAAGTACATCAATGCACAGGTCGGCCCAACACATTGCTATACTACAGACCTGCGCAAGGAAAAGCAATCCCTGACAATAATATATCGTTTCGATATTGTTGCATCTTGCGCTGGCCTCTGGCCAGTGCATAACCGTTACTTTGTTGGCAGAATTAATAAGTACACCAATGCACAGGCCAGCCCCGCACAATAGCTATGCTACAAACCTGCACAAGGAAAATAATAAATACTATTCAGTAAAGAAATCTTGCAATTCTACATCTAAAGCAATGGCTAATTTAACAAGTGTTATAAACTCAATGTTTTTCTGGCCATTTTCAATTCTGCTAATTTCAGTTCTGTTAATTCCCGAACCAATTTCTACGTCAAGTTGGGTCATTTTTTTTTGTTCTCTGATATTCCGTAGACGTTCTCCAAATTGTACTATTTCCTGATTGTATCGTTTTTCGAATTTATTCACAATTTCAAGGTCAAAGAATATTGAAAAAAATAAAGTGAGTTATAACTCACATTTCAAATTATATTATTATATTTGTGCTAAGTAAATAAATTCGCGATACTTCATAAAATTAATTGAAGCATTCGCTTTCAGTCTCGACTTGAAAACTGGTAATTTTTAAACACACGAGACGATAAGCAGAAAGGCTCACAACTTAGGTGTGGGCTCTCTTATCCGTGTGTGGGTATACCAGTACCTCAAGTCGGTAAGTTGAGCGCCACGCCTTTTTTGTGCGGGTGCTAACCTAAAATTTTTTGTTATGACCGCCGTTACTACACCTACACAAAACACCCTCTTGCGATGGCCTGACAATGCACAGGTCAGCCCAACACATTGCTATGCTACAGACTTGCGCAAGGAAAAAACCTCCTATGCCCTGGCATCCTACTTCTGCTTCCTTTGCTTTTTTATCTCAGGTCCGTAAGGTACTTCATCTTCTGCGGCCATAGGTAGCTGGTGTTTCATCGCAAGCTCTGCACAAACATATTCTAACAAATCGCCAGGGTTTACATCTATGGCAAGCGCTATGAGATACAGCTCTTCCACCCGCAAATGACTGCGGTCGTTAAGCGTAAGCTCATTCATACGCGCCTTTGAAAGCCCGGACCTGCGGGCTACTTCAGATTTGTTAACTGATTTTTGTGATAAATACAAACCAAGTTTAGTCATTGATTATTAGTGTTTTCTATACATTAATACAACATAAAGATATAAAAAGATAAAAAAAATATACAATTTATTTGGAAGATCAAAACACAATCTATACTTTCGTATTGGTTTTCTATACTTCTGTTTGTTATAATACTAACAACACCTGTGATCTTTAATAATATCGTCTTATAATCCTCTTTATCACAGGCAGATCGCTTATCACCGCTGCATTATACGCAGCACCATTTCACAGAACAAGAAACTAATATAAAAATAACTGACCATGCATCAACCCAGCACACCACCTGCCTGGCATCTTCTTAATCGCCTGGCTATGGACAAAGAGGACACTCCGGCAAAAACCGACCCGCTTTCGAAGTTACGGCATGTTTTTGAATATACAGCTGTACACGAAATATTGGAAGAGCTCAACCTGATCTGCTCAGCAGCAATGAACGAAGCATACGTATGGAAACAGGGCAGCCCCGGCAACTGCCTTTATTACTTTGGCAGGTTGGAACTGTTAACTGAATGCTGCTATCTTTTTAAAACATGTAATCTGAAAAAAACGCTCAAAAGCAGGAAATGCTCCCTTCCTGAAAAGCTACCTGCAACAATGCTGCCCATACCACTTACGGCCCGTGAGTTTCGTAACCCGCTACGGGTAATAAAATCCTTTTTCAGGCATGCATCCTTACCTGAATGGAAACGGCAGTTACTGGTATGGACAGAAAATGCGCTATCCAACAGCAGTGTAAAGGATGAGCTGGAAGCTGAAACACTGTTTCCTTTTATAGAGCACCTGCACAAACTGGTATATGCCGCTTATCTGCTGTGCCAATACGTTTACCCGGAAAAGAAATCGTAAATGTATGAAGAGCAAGCCCGTTTTCTCACAACCCAAAATGAGTACACAATATTTTCACTTAATAATTAGAACTTATGGAAATCCTAAAAAACAAAACACCGCCATATTTTCCTGAATACTACCGCTTTGCTAAAATCAGTTTTTTCAGAAAGATCATCCGGCAGAGTTAAGTCACAATCATCGTAAACAATTAAAAAAATAACCACATGAAAAATTACATCGGCCAGTTAAAAGGCAAAGAGCAAAACGCTGTGCATTGCATCAAAAAACTTATTGTAAACCAGCTGCACGCATTAATTATTTATTGTTTCGGTTGCCAAACTATAAGCACCATTAAACGAACCGCCTTTAGTAAAAAACAGTTTAAAGAAGAGCGGCAGCTAACCTGCAATCTGCTGATCATTACACCCGATACAGTAGAAATCAGCAATGAAAAGAAAACCGAGGTACAGGAATTGATCGCCCATTTCGGGCAGGTGAACATGACCATTCACCCAATGACCTTTATGATACAACAACTGAACAAAAAGAATTTATTTTTTAACTGGGTGCATAAAAACGGTATGCTGTTATATGACCGTGATAACAGTACCCAATTATTACCGCCACCTGTTGGCAGCGAATACTGGCCCCAGGCTGAGGCTTTCTACACAGGCGATCCTGAAATGGTCAGCTACCTTGATGTAAGTCTACAGCCAATAGTAAAAGCAGCGCCAAAAAAAGAAAAAGCTACTGCCTCACAACCATTTGAAATACGGCTGACACTGGATCAGCAACAATGCTGGCAGCCTGCGGCACATACAGCTGTTGCTATTCCATTAACACCAGGAGGTTAAATACAACCAGGCCAGACCTATGAAGTCCTTATAACGACATAGACAAAAGATCAATGCTCACGCATAAACTTGAAGAATATTAGCCATTTCGATATGAATCGGAATACGACCAAGTGTTAAGAGCGCATCGTCTAGTGCTATTTTAACTAAAAAATCTCTTCTACTAATTCGTGTATTCGTGGCATACAATACTCCAGCTTATAAATACCTAAATCTGCCATATTAAATTTGTGCGTCCACCCCGGACTACATATGAGGCCTGGCTCTGTAACAAAATAAAAATTTTACTTTTGAAATGTGAGCCAGCCTCTACCCTATATCGCCCATTTTGATCTCGACTCTTTTTTTGTTTCGGTGGAGCTGCTGCTAAAGCCGGAACTAAAGGGCCAGCCGGTTATTGTAGGGGGTTCGGTTAATCGCGGCGTTGTCTCCACCTGCAGCTATGAAGCCAGAAAATTTGGTGTTCACTCCGCCATGCCCATGAAAACAGCAGTAAAGCTTTGTCCGCAGGCCACTGTACTTAAAGGCAATTATCATCAGTACCGCCATTACTCAAAAAAAGTTACTGACATCATTGCTTCTAAAGTACCGCTGTTTCAAAAAGCCTCTATTGATGAGTTTTACTGCGACCTTACCGGGATGGACCGCTATTTTAATGTAAGCAACTATACACGCCAGCTAAGAGAGCTGATCATAAAAGAAACAGGTCTGCCCATTTCCTGCGGTTTATCATCTGCCAAATTTATCAGTAAGATGGCCACAAATGAAGCTAAACCCAACGGGTTCTTGGAAATACCGCATGGTAAAGAAAAAGATTTCCTATGGCCATTAGGTATTGAAAAAATAAACGGCATAGGCAAACAGACAGAACCGCGCCTGCGGGCGATAGGTCTGCATACTATAAAAGATATTGCCAATACTCCTATGGAAACGCTGGAGAAAAAGTTAGGTAAATGGGGCCGCGACCTGTGGCGTAAAGCAAACGGCATTGGCAGCGCCGAGCTGGAAACGGAATGGAACCAGAAAAGTATGAGCCACGAAACTACTTTTCATGAAAATCAAACCAATGTTGATTTTTTACATACCCAGCTGGTAAGGCTTACAGAGAAAAATGCTTACGACCTCCGGCAAGACGAGAAACTTACAGGCTGCCTTACTGTAAAAATAAGGTATGCTGATTTTGAAACCACCAGCAAACAGGAAACTATTCCCTTTACTTCCTTAGATGATGAACTGATTGAAAAAGCCAAAGAAATTTTTGATAACTTCTACCAGCAGGGCCGGCCGGTAAGGTTGATCGGCGTACGTTTCAGCCAGCTGGCAGATAGCGGTATGCAGATGAACTTATTCAATAGCCAGGACACCAGGCTAAACCTTTACAAAGCGGTAGACGATATCAAAAACCGTTTCGGCGATAAAACTGTTACCAAAGCCGTGGTGAGCAGGAAAAAAGTTGAGTAAACTCCGGCTTCTTACTATTCTCTAAAAAATATACTTTTCAGGGATTATAATCCCCAATTATTAATATCTTTGAAAAATCAGGTAAATAATTGCATCATGATTGAACGTATTATTCAGCCGGAAATAGAATCAAAATTCGGAAAGAAAAAGGCAATTATTGTAGTAGGTCCGAGGCAGGTTGGGAAAACCACCCTTTTGGAAAATATATTAAAAAAATAAGCAACATCTTTTTCTAAATTGTGATGACCCTACTGTAAGAGCATTGCTAACAAATGCCAATATACAACAGCTTCGAAGTCTTATCGGTAATAACAATATTGTATTTATTGATGAAGCACACCGCATCCAAAACATTGGTATTACTTTAAAACTCATTACGGACACTTTTAAAAGTGTACAGCTCATTGCAAACAGATCATCAGCTTTAGAGCTATCCAATAATTTAAAAGAACCATTAACCGGGCGCAAATGGGAGTACGAGCTTTGGCCCATTTCATGGAAAGAATTTGAAAAAAGCGTTGATTATCTTAAAGCCGAACAACAATTAGAATTACGTATAGTGTACGGAATGTATCCTGATGTGATTAATCATGCAGGTGAAGAGGCGCAGCTTCTACAAGAATTAACAAGCAGCTATTTATATAAAGATCTGCTTTCGTATGGCGGGATCAGGAAACCAGAAATACTGGAAAAACTATTACATGCGCTGGCTTTACAGTTAGGAAATGAGGTTAGTTATAATGAACTGTCTGCTTTGATTGGGGTGGATAAAAAAACAATTGCAGCATATATTGATTTACTTCAAAAAGCATATGTAATTTTCAGGCTGGGCAGTTTTAGTCGTAATCTTAGAAATGAAATTAAAACCAACCAGAAAATATACTTTGTTGATACAGGAATCAGAAATGCAGTAATAGGTAATTTTACGCCATTCGATTTAAGGCAGGATAAGGGCGCTCTTTGGGAAAATTTTTTAATTGCAGAACGGCGAAAAAAGATAATGTATGGGCAAACGCAAACCCGTTCCTACTTTTGGAGAACAGTGCAACAGCAAGAAATTGATTATGTAGAAGAAGATAATGGAGCCATAACAGGTTATGAAATTAAATGGGCCCTTAACGCGAAATTAAAAGCCTATAATACTTTTAAAGTATGCCTATAAAGCAGGTATAATTTTAATCAACAGGCAAAACTTCAGGGATTTTGTTTAGGAAGCAAGACCTATGATTTATACCTCGGCAAACAGACCTTGTAGATATCCTCTGTTTCGGAGAGAAATTGAATAATGTTTTGTGCAACCGTTTGTCTGAAAAACAATCTTGCTCTTATACTAAATTTGTATAACCTTCCAAACGCAGTTAAAAAATTATAAAGACCATGAACGAAAAATTTACACAACGTATAGCAAATGAAGTTGAGGAAATCAAAGCTTCAGGTTTATATAAAACAGAACGTATCATTAAAAGTCCGCAGGGTGCCGAAATTGAAGTGAACGGCAAAACTGTTTTAAACTTTTGTGCCAATAACTATTTAGGTTTATCGTCTCACCCGGATGTAATTAAAGCAGCGCATGAAGCTATTGACACACATGGTTATGGCATGAGCAGTGTGCGCTTTATTTGCGGTACGCAGGATATTCATAAAGAGCTGGAGAAAAAAATATCTGAGTTCCTCGGCACAGAAGATACCATTCTGTATGCAGCCGCTTTTGATGCTAATGGCGGTGTGTTTGAACCTTTATTTAACGACCAGGACGCCATTATCTCCGATGCGCTGAACCACGCCAGTATTATTGACGGTGTAAGACTTTGTAAGGCGCAACGCTTCCGCTATGAGCACAACAATATGGACGACCTAGAAGCAAAACTGCAGGAAGCCGCCAGCTGCCGCAGCCGTATCATTGTTACCGATGGCTCTTTCAGCATGGACGGTACTATTGCGCAATTGGACAAAATAGTGGAGCTGGCTGAAAAATACGATGCAGTGATTATGATTGATGAATGCCATTCATCCGGATTCCTTGGTAAAACCGGGCGCGGCACGCATGAGTATCGTGGTGTGATGGGAAAGATTGATATTATTACAGGTACGTTGGGAAAAGCGCTGGGGGGTGCTTCGGGCGGATTCACATCAGGACGTAAAGAGATCATTGATATGCTGCGCCAGAAATCGCGCCCTTATTTATTCAGTAATACGGTTGCTCCATCCATTGTTGGTGCTTCCATTGCTGTGCTGGATATGCTTTCTGCGTCTACACATTTGCGTGATAAATTAGAGTACAACACTAAATATTTCCGTGAAAAAATGACGGCTGCCGGCTTCGACATTAAACCCGGCGATCATCCCATTGTACCTATTATGCTCTATGATGCAGTGCTGGCTGCTAATTTTGCGTCAAAACTATTAAATGAAGGAGTGTATGTGATCGGGTTCTTCTTCCCGGTAGTTCCCAAAGGACAGGCGCGTATCCGTGTACAGCTAAGCGCAGCGCATGAACAGGAGCACCTTGATAAAGCTATTGCAGCGTTTACTAAAGTGGGTAAAGAACTGGGAGTGCTGCAATAAGATAACAGTTGACAGAGGACGGATGACAGAGGGTACAGGATGCCAGATGCTGGTTAGCGGTGTTTAAGCCTTCTGCTCCCAGCTTTTGGCTTTTAGCCTTTCAAGTACGTACATCGTACATTATGCTGCTTCCAGCTTTCGGCCTTCCGTTTTCATGCTGGTTACCGGTTACTGGGAACCTGGAACTTGAAACTTTTCAACCTCAAACTGTCCCCCTTCATAAAATACGCCATACTTCCGCGAGATTAATTACTTTTGTCGCCGCTTCTCAATGGTATGGATAGCTTAATTAGTCAAATAGATAAGGAAAAATTACCCCGGCACATCGCCATTATTATGGATGGTAACGGGCGTTGGGCGCAGGAGCAGGGAGAAGATCGTCTTTTTGGTCATTACCATGGTGTGGAAAGCGTAAGGGACATTGTAGAAGGCTGTGCAGAGATCGGCATAAAATATTTAACGTTATATGCTTTCAGTACCGAAAACTGGGACCGCCCCGAATACGAAGTGGTAGGGCTCATGGAGCTTTTGGTATCTACTATCAGAAAAGAAATAGAAACCCTGCACAAAAATAATATACGCCTGCATGTAATAGGGGATATGAGCATGTTACCCGCTTATGCGCAGCAGGAACTGAGCGAAGCATTGGAAATTACAGCCGCCAATAGCGGCCTTAACCTGGTTATGGCATTAAGCTACAGTGGTCGTTGGGAGCTTTTAAATGCTGTTAAGAGTATTGCTAACGAAGTAAAAAACAATCGCTTACAGGTAGAAGCTATTGATCAGGATGTACTGCAGAAATACCTTTGTACCAGCAACTTTCCTGATCCGGAGCTCATGATAAGAACCAGCGGAGAGTACAGGATCAGCAATTTTTTGCTGTACCAGTTAGCTTATGCCGAGCTGTATTTTACTAACGTAAGATGGCCGGAATTCAGGAAAACCAACCTTTATGAAGCGCTGATAGATTACCAGGGAAGGGAACGCAGGTTTGGCAAAACCTCGAAACAGATCAAAGAGGGGGATTAAAATTTTATAATGCAGAAGTTTTGTAACTATACAGGCATAACATACTCCCCTCCTATTTTAACATGAGTTTTCCAATTTTTACCTTTAATTTGCCGCCGCAATGGGAATAATGTGTAGTAGTTTGGTGATAATTATTAACTTCCTGCTTTTGCAAAAACAACATTGATTACCGATATTTAAATCCTTTATGCGTTTTTTTCTTTACAGGTTTTGCGTTACGATCATAACTTTTACAGCGGTAAACCATGTTTTTGCTCAAACGGACACGCTTCCGGGCGGTACCCTTTCTCCTGAAATGCAGGAGTGGCAAAACCCGAGGCAACCTCATGAATATACTATAGCTGATTTAAAAGTCAGCGGCGCTAATTACCTGGATTCTGCCATCATTCTTTCAGTAGCCGGCTTGCAAAAAGGACAAAAGTTTGTACACCCCGGATCCGATATTTTTGCCCGTGCTATTCAAAACCTGTGGAGACAAAAATTAGTAGCCGATATCCAGATATATGTTACTGACATTACTGGTGACAGGGTAAGCATTGAAGTGGCCGTTAAAGAAATGCCAAGGCTGGGTGATTTTAAATTTGAAGGAGTTAAAAAAACAGAACAGGAAGAACTGGTTAAAAAAACTGCTATCGCCAAGCAAACTACCATCCTCTCAGAAAATACAAGGCGCAATATTATAGACGTTACTAAAACTTTTTACGAGGAAAAGGGGTTTCATGATGTAGGCGTGGAACTTATAGAAAAACCCGACCCCGTTTTTAAAAACTCCAATGCGCTTACCATTAAAGTAATTAAAGGCAAAAAGGTTAAAATAGACGGCATCCATTTCTTTGGTAACGACAATATAAGAAGCGTAAAGCTTAAAAAGCAGATGAAGGGCACCAAGGAAATGACCAAAATGACCCTTTACCGTTCTGATTATACCAGCACATACGGACCTATAAAAAACTACAGCTTTAATGAGTACCTGAAAGATTGGGGATTTCTTACCCCCACTAAATCTCTTGAAGTATTAGATCCGTACTTCCGCTTTAAGTTCTCCTCGTCAAAATTCAATCAGAAAAAATATACAGAAGATAAGGAAAAAGTATTGAGCTACTTTAATGCCAAGGGTTATCGCGATGCACAAATACTGGCAGATACCCAGGTAATAAAGGACAATAAAATGTATATTGACATTAAAGTAAAGGAAGGACATAAATACTATTTTGGCACCACCACCTGGAAAGGTAACTCCGTTTATAATGATACTATACTAAACCAGATACTGAACATTAATAAAGGTGATACCTACGATGCCAGTATTTTGAATAAAGCCCTGGGGCTTGAGCCCAGCCAGGATGCCCAGGATATACAAACCGCTTACAGGGATAAGGGATATCTTTTTATACAGATAACACCTGTAGAAACAAAAATATACAACGATACCATAGACCATGAAATAAGGGTGATTGAGGGTCCGCAAGCACGTATTAAAAACGTTAATATTCGCGGTAATGAGCGTACCAAAGAACACGTGATACGCCGGGAAATGCGTACTTACCCGGGTGCATTATATAGCCAAACCTCTTTAATGCGTACCATTCGTGAGTTAAATGCGCTTAATTACTTTGAGCAGGAATCTATTAACCCGCAACCCGTACCTAATCAAAATGACGGAACAGTAGATATTAACTGGAATCTTAAAGAAAAATCTTCCGATCAACTGGAGCTTTCTGCCGGCTGGGGCGGTGGTATTGGCCTTACAGGAACGCTGGGTGTTACCTTTAATAACTTTTCTATAAAAAATATATGGAAGAAAGAAGCATGGGATCCGCTGCCTGTAGGCGATGGCCAAAAGTTAAGCCTGCGTGTACAATCCAATGGCCGGGCCTTCCGCTCTTATAATTTCGCATTTACTGAGCCCTGGTTAGGTGGCAAAAAAAGGAATTCTTTAATACTTTCTTATAACAACAGTAAGTATTATAACCTGGCAGGCTTTACATCCCGCGGAACCTATGAATATGATAAGAACAAATCCCTTACTGTTAACGGGTTCTCCATAGGTTTGGGAAAACAGCTCAACTGGCCCGATGACTATTTCTACATGACCTATACCGCGGCTTTAACCCGTTACAACGTAAAGGAAATGGGCTATATTTACAGCCTTCCTTTCAATACAGGTGTTTCCAATAACCTTAGCCTGAAAATTGCCGTACAGCGCAATTCAGTATCTGATCCTATCTTCCCGCGCAGCGGCAGTGATTTAATGTTCAGCGTACAGGCTACTCCTCCTTACTCGCTATGGGGCTCCAATACTGACCAGTATAAATTTGTAGAATACCACAAATGGCGTTTCAATTCAACCTGGTATGTACCATTGGGCAGGGGTAAAGGAGAGAATAAAGACAGGCAGTTTGTAATGAAGCTGGCCGCTAAATATGGCTTTATGGGCAAGTATAATTCCAAACTGGAATATTCACCCTTTGAGCGTTTCCAGTTAGGCGATGCCGGTTTGAACAATACCTATTCACTCACTGGATTCGATATTATTGCACACAGGGGTTATCCAATTTATAATACTTCTGACCCTACTATTAACCCCGATAATTCCAGTTCCGGTAACTATACCAACTTCTTTACTATTTTTAACAAATACCAGGCAGAGCTACGCTACCCCCTGGTTACCAATCCCAGCAGCACCATTTTTGGCCTGGCGTTTTTCGAGGCGGCTAATGGATGGAAAGATTATAAAGATTATAACCCCTTCAAGCTGCGCCGCAGCGTAGGCCTGGGCATGAGGTTTTACCTGCCTATGTTTGGCCTGTTAGGATTTGATTATGGTGTAGGTTTAGACCGGTTAACCCCCGGAGGTGGCTTAAAAGGCGCCGGCAAGTTTACCTTTATGTTAGGCTTTGAGCCGGAATAATATTTATATAAAGGCAACGGAACCCTTATATTTTACGTCACATATCAAACATAAATTACAGGTATGAAAAAGTTTTTTATTATTGCAATTGCTGCTTTGTTCGCATCGGTAACTGTATTTGCCCAAAAATATGCTATTGTAGACACCCGCTATATTTTTGAAAAAATGCCCGAATACCAGCAGGTTCAGAAGCAGGTAGAGGCACAGGCTGCCACCTGGCAAAAGGAAATTGATGCCAAGCAGGCGACTTTGGACAAGCTTTATAACAGCTATGATGCAGAAGAAAGTATGATGAGTGAAGATTTAAAAAAGAAAAAAGAGGAAGAGCTGTTCACTAAAGAAAAAGAGCTGCGCGATCTGCAAAAAAAACGCTTTGGCTTTGAAGGCGACCTGTTTAAAAAGAGACAGGAGCTGATGGAACCTTTGCAGAAAAAAGTGGCTGACGCCGTAAACAGACTGGCCAGGGCTAATGGTTACGACCTGGTATTGGACAAAAGTGAAGGCAAAACCATTATCTTTGCCGACCCAAAGCTGGATAAAAGTGAAGAGCTTTTGAGAGAGCTGCGGTTGAAATAAAACAATAAAACAATTATTTTTTAAAAAAGAAGAATGAAACAAGTAAAATTTCTCGCAGTTGCTTTAGTGCTGGTAATTGCAGGTTCATTTGCAGCTAATGCTCAAAAAATCGGGTATGTAAACATTGACGGTTTAGTATTTGCCCTGCCCGAAGCTCAAAAAGTACAACAGGATTTTGAAAAATGGCAACAGGACTCAATAGGAGGAACCTATACGAGACTGATGAATGAATACCAGGAAAAAGACAGCCTTGCAAAAGCAGCCACCAATGCATCTGTAAAAAGTGCTTTGCAAAACGATGTAAACCGTTTGGGGCAGATATTGGGCAACTGGCAGCAGGAAGCGCAACAATGGATGCAGCAAAAACAAGGGCAAATGTTCAGCCCTTTATACAAAAAAGTTACTGATGCGGTAGATGCCTATATAAAAGAAAAAGGATATACTTATGTATTCCATGCTGATAATATTTATAAGGCGCCAGACGCAGATAACATAAGCATGGCCGTGGCTCCTAAATTAGGTATCAAAATAAATAGCCAGGAAACAGTAGCTCCGGCGGCAGGAAAATAAAACCTGATTAAAAAATATTAACCGCCCGTATTCAGGGCGGTTTTTTTATTTTTGATATACAACACTATAACGAATGCAACAAGCCGCTCCTATTGGTGTATTTGATTCGGGCTACGGAGGACTGACTGTATTGAAAGAGCTGGTAAACCAGCTTCCTCAATACGACTATATGTATCTGGGCGATAATGCCCGTGCGCCTTACGGTACCCGGTCTTATGAAACCGTTTATCATTATACGCTGGATGCGGTAAAATGGTTTTTTTCTCGAGGCTGCCACCTGGTTATCCTGGCCTGTAATACGGCATCGGCAAAGGCGCTGCGTACCATTCAGCAAAATGATTTGCCCAAATTTGCTCCTGAAAAACGGGTTTTAGGCGTTATAAGGCCTACTACCGAGATAATAGGACAGTACTCCGAAACCAGGGAAGTAGGCATTTTGGCTACCAAAGGCACCGTAGCATCGGGATCTTACCCTATAGAAATTGCCAAGTTCTTCCCTGATATCAAAACTTACCAGGAAGCATGTCCGCTGTGGGTGCCAATTATTGAAAACGACGAGATGGATAACCCCGGTACGCACCATTTTATTAAGAAAAACCTCCATGCGCTCTTTCATAAAGGTGAAAATATAGATGTTGTTTTGCTGGCTTGTACCCATTATCCGCTTATGCGCAGGCAAATTGAAGAGTATGTGCCGGTACAGGCAACACTTTTAACACAGGGGGAAATAGTAGCCAGCAGCCTTGCCAGCTACCTGCAGCGGCACCGTGAAATAGAAGAGAAATGTAGTAAAAACGGCAGTTTACAGTTTTTTACTACTGATTCGGTTGAAGATTTTAACGAGCGGGGATCTATGTTTTTCGGAGGCGCCATACGCAGTAAACATGTAAATCTGGACGAATCCCTAAACTTTTAAGCCAGTAATTCCCTAATCCTGTAAACTTTTCCCTACCTTTGCCGTCCTTTCACAAACAGGAGATGTGGTGATCTTCTGTTCCGGAAAATTAAACAGGCATGTTCTCCCATGCTATTAATTAAAAAGTGAAAAAATTAAAATAAGATGAAACGTACTTTTCAACCGCACCGTCGTCGCCGTAAAACCGTTCATGGTTTTCGTAAACGTATGCAAACCGCTAATGGCCGTAAAGTACTAGCGAGCCGCCGTGCAAAAGGCCGTAAAAAACTGACAGTATCTGACGAAAGAAGACTGAAATAAGATTTTTATAGCTTCAAATTATTAAGTAGCTCCGTTTTCGGAGCTATTTTTGTTCTGCATGTCCCAACAGCATATTTTCCCTAAATCGCAACGCCTTAAAAGCCGCAAAAAACTACAGCAGGTTTTTGCAGAAGGTAAAAGCGTGCGTGCCCCGGTGGTAAGGCTGGTATATCTTACTGAAAAAACAGAAACCCCTGAAGCAAAATGTGGCGTAGGATTAACCACCAAATACTTTAAAAAGGCAGTAGACCGCAACAGGGTCAAACGTCTGTTAAGAGAATCGTACCGCCTCCAGCAGCATCCACTCAACAGCTACGCGGTTAGTTCCCGGTTATCTTTTTCCATCTTTATCCTGTACACAGGAAAAGAACTCCCCACCTATGATGTCATATTTGAAAATGTTGGGGTAGCTTTACAGAAATTGTTAAAAGCTTTACATGCAGCTGGTGCTGAAAATACTTAGCTGGCCATTTATAGGCCTCATAAAAATATACCAATGGGTAATTTCTCCCTGGTTAGGCCCTAAATGCCGGTTTACTCCCACCTGCTCACAATATGCGCTGGAAGCTTTTAAAAAATATGGAATATTCAAGGGTTTCTGGCTATCGGTAAAAAGAATATCAAGGTGCCATCCCTGGGGAGGAAGCGGACATGACCCGGTACCCTAAGAAATGATAAATATTAAATGTAAAATACTAAATTTTGATAACGGGTATTGGATTAGACGTAATTGAAGTAGAGCGGGTACAGGAGAAGATTGAGAAAGAGCAGGGATTCCGCGAGCTTGTTTTTGGAGAACAGGAAATTGCTTATTGCGAGCCTAAAACACATAAGTACGAACATTATGCGGCCCGTTTTGCCGCTAAAGAGGCTTTGTTTAAAGCTTTGGGAACCGGTTGGACAAACGGAACCTCCTACAACGAAATATTGATTTTGGGAGATGATGCAGGTAAGCCTGAAATACATTTAACAGGGGAAACTGCCCGTACCTTAAGTACTGTAAACCTTTCAAAAATAAAGATATCCGTCAGCCATCTTAAAAATATTGCTGCTGCGGTAGTAGTGATAGAAGACTAGCTTTTTTGCACACCATTTTATCACTTACTGCTATTATTTCCTTTATCCCTATTGTTATCTTTTCGCTTTTGGTGCTGTGATCTGGCGCCGTTACTATTATTACGCTGAGGTTGTTGTTGCCTGTTATTACCCTCGTTTTTTCCCTGTGTCTGCTTTTGTTGTCCCTGGTTAGCAGCCTGCGCATTCTGTGGCGGACCGCTCTTACGCTGTTGCCTGCGTTTTTTATCTGCCCGTTCCAATGCACGCAAAGAGGTTTGGCCTACCACATCTACAAACTCAGGCTCTACCTCCACCGTTTTGTTAGATACCACCTCTACAGCCTCTAATTCTTCCGGAACAATATTTTGCCTGTTCAATGATTTGATCTTCTTAACCCGGTCGATAGTTAATGGATATTGCTTGTTACTGTCGGGCAAAGAATACCACATCAGGTTTTTGAAAATATCTTTTTTAATTAACCAGGCCCTGCCTTTGGCTACTTCCAGCTGATCGCAGTCATTTGGAAATCCCTGCAAAGCATCCAGGTAAGTATCCAGTTCGTAATTCAAACAGCATTTCAGGCGTCCGCACTGACCGCTTAGTTTGGTTTGGTTAATAGATAAATTCTGATACCTGGCAATGGATGTGTTTACAGATTTAAAGTCGGTGAGCCATGTAGCGCAGCAAAGTTCCCTTCCGCAGCTACCTATGCCCCCTACTTTTCCAGCTTCCTGCCGGGCGCCTATCTGGCGCATTTCTACCTTTACCTTGAACTCGGTGGCATATACCTTAATCAGCTCCCTGAAATCCACCCGTCCATCGGCGATATAATAAAAAGTAGCTTTTCGCCCATCTGCCTGCATTTCTACCTGGCTTATTTTCATATCCAGCTTAAGCTGGCGGGCAATAGCACGGCTTCTTATTACAGCTTCCGGCTCCCTTTGCTTATTAATTCCTCTTTGTTCAAGATCACGGTCAGTAGCAATTCTCAGCACTTTCTTCATATCGGGATTAGCTTCCTTTACCCCGTATTTTTTCATCTGCAAGCGTACTATCTCACCTGTAAGCGAAATCTCGCCCACGTCAAAACCACTTACTCCTTCTACTGTTACCAGGTCGCCCTTTTCAAAAACGTGAACAGTTGTATTTCTGAAAAAGTCTTTACGCGTGCCTTTATTAAAGCTCACCTCCACCACATTGCAATAACTGTCTATATCTGCAATCGGCAAATTGCGTAACCAGTCGTACGTATTCATACGATTGCAGCCACCTGTGCTACAGCCTCCATTACTTTTGCAACCGCCTGGCTTGGAGCCATTGGCAGTACCACAACTTGTACAACCCATTGTTTGTAAATGTTCTTTAAATATGGAAAGCGCAGACGGAACTATAGCGTATAAAAATAATGGCAGCAGGATAGATATCTGCTACAACAGAATATAAAAAACTGAAAATCAGTTTATTATGTAAGCCCTTTGGAAAAACAGGGTCACAGTTTATTCGCTCTTACCTCCTTCCACACTATTCGCTTTCTCTCTAAAAATTATAAAATACCCACTAAAAATCACACGCCTCAATCATTCAAAAATACAACATTGTCCTGAATGATATGATAAATTTTAATGGTAAGCGCCATAAAAAGGATCTTTCCATTAGCATTTCTTTCTATATAATAAGCGGCTTTATCCAGCTCTTCAATAATTGCCTGCTGCTTTTCAATACTGGTAATACGGTTTAATCTCAAAGCGAAATCCCTTTCCTTTTCAGGATATTGTTCTGCCATTTGCGGCATTACCTGTACGTGCAGGGCTAATTGCAATAAGTGGTTAAAATACCTCAGGAACTGTTTTTGTCCTTCGCGGCCTAACTGCCCTATTTCCTCTACCCATTTGGCCTGTGCCACCGGCCCGGTCTTCATAATACTGTTCAGCCAGTCGCGCAGCAGGTTTTGCCAGTCCTCATCAGAGTGTTGCATTATCTGCAAAGCCTCGCGATAATTTCCCTCACTGATGGCAGCCACCCGGGCCGCGGTTATTTCATCGGCCTTATTGCGGGTAATCAGGGCTTCTTTAATTTCCTCATCAAAAGGCTGTGGTACTTTAATCAGTTGGCAGCGGCTGAGAATGGTTTGCAGAATCTGGCTCTCATTTTCGGCCACCAATAAAAAAACGGTTTTTTCAGGGGGTTCCTCTATCAGCTTCAGCAATTTATTCCCCTCATTCCCAAGATATTCGGGCAGCCATAAGATCAATACTTTGTAGCCACCTTCAAAACTTTTCAGGTTGAGTTTGCGGATGATATCATTACACTCATTGGCGGTTATATTTCCCTGCTTATTCTCGGCACCAATAAACTGCAGCCAGTCGTACACATTTCCGTATGGATAGCTTTTTATAAATTCCCGCCACTCGGTAATATAATCGGTGCTTAAAGGCGGAGTACCAGCTTTTTTAGTTACCACCGGGTAGCTGAAATGAATATCAGGGTGCGCCAGCTCAGCAGCTTTCCGGCAGGATGCACAAATACCACATGAATCGAGCCCCTTTCCGGCCTCTTCCTTCGGGGTAGGAGGAATTAAGTCTCCAAAAAGGGTTGCACCTTCCGAAGGGGCCGGAGTGTGGCCTGCTCTTTCACAAACAATATATTGGGCAAAGGCCAGGGCAAGGGGTAGCGCCCCGCTGCCTTCTTTTCCCAGGAAAAGCATGGCATGGGCCAGGCGGTTTTCCTGCATCAGCTCTGTAAGCTCTTTTTTTAAATGTAACTGGCCAATAACATCTGTAAACTGCATAGATGCAAAATAAGGTTATTTAAAACACCTGCTAAAATTTCGGGTACTATTTGCCTTTATAAATACGGGTAGCCGCTACGCGGCAAAAAATCTGTAACATCTTCTTTCTATAAACGGGAAATACCTACGGCATTTTTCGCCGTTGCGGGCTTTATCGTGGCTTTAAAATAAGCTGGTTTGTTCCTACTCTTGCCGGTATCATGCCTATACAGCGATGCCAACAAGCCTGATCTATTGGTTGGAGAGCATTACAACCAGGGTTAAAAATAATCCTGGTTCTGTTGCCGGTAATCTATCATATTATCCGAGTCAATAACTGGCTTCCCTTCTACCTCTTTATCATACCAATACACCCAAGCGCTAATAACATCCCCGCTTTCCAGGGTTGCGTTAACCAGCTCACGCCTGTAATACACTTCTTCTCCTTCGTCGGGATAGAGACCCTCATAGTCATCCAACTGGGCCAGCACAAAAGACAACTCTTTGGGGTTCCGGATCTCATATAGCTCACCTTTTATTATGCGGCCGGTATCATTGGATGTTCCTACAGGAAAAGTTCCCATGTCATAAATGGTACCTTTAACAGTGGCACGGCCTTTTAATTCGAAATACCTGGAAACATATTCGTAAGCCGGGCTTTTAAAGCCGCTGAGCAGGGATCCGTAAACAAAAAGGAAATGGCTGTGCGCTTGCATAAAATTGTATTAAAGGTGTTATAAGGTCTTATCATCAACCAGGAAAACATATACTTCTTTAGGCCCGTGCACACCCACTACCAACGTTTTTTCAATATCTGCGGTACGACTGGGGCCGGTAGCAAAGGTTATTAATGAAGGTAACCCTGATCCGTATTTTTCCCTGATTCCCTCCAGGGCATCTTTTACATCGTACACCAACTGGCTGGTATAGGCAAGGCAAACATGTACAGGCGCATACACACTGGTGTTCCGGCCACTTTGTTCGGCTGCGCTCATTACTATGCTGCCCGTTCTTGCCACAAGGCATTCGCAACCTGTTAGAGCTACATTGCATGTTGCCAGGCTTTCCCCATCATTCAGAAACCCGGAACTGTCCCTGAAAAGACTGCTGATCTTTGAATCTACACAATAAACCGATTTCCACCCCTGGTCTATGGCTAGCTGACTGAATTGCTTTATAAAGTCCTTTTCATCAAAACAAAAAGCAAATTTACCCTGTAAAGCAGTAAACCTTTCTGCAAACTCCACTTCAATATCCTGCTCTAGGGGCTGAAACACGGAGGACTGTCCCTCACTTTTAGGAAAAGGGACAGGCGTTGATACTGTTAACGCCTCCCGTATTTTTTTCAGGATATTTCCTCTTGCAGATTGCACGTTATTGTTCCTGATTGGTTGACGCTGTATTGGCGGCATTACTGCTGTAAGGTGGCAGCGCGCTAACATCCGCATCGCCACTGGTAGTAGGTAACACCACATCGGCTAATGCTTTCTTTTCTTCAAAAGGCCTTTTACCTATCAGCCTTTCCAGGTCATCTTTAAATAAAACTTCTTTCTCCAGCAATTCCTCTGCAATAATTCTAACTTCTTCTTTCTTTTCTTCTATCAACCCCTTAGCCCTTGCATAAGCTTTATCTGAAAGCTTTTTAACTTCCTGATCAATCAGCTTACCGGTTTCTTCACTATAGGGCTTCTGGAACCCGCCTTCATTCTGCGGATCGTAGAAAGAAATATTACCAATGCGCTCATTCATTCCATAAATGCTGACCATAGCGTAGGCGGTGCGGGTTACCTGCTGCAGATCGCTTAACGCGCCGGTAGAGATTTTTCCAAAGAAAACCTCTTCACTGGCCCTTCCACCAAGGGTCATGCACATATCATCTTCCAGCTCTTCTGTAAGGGTTAAATATTTTTCTTTTGGAAGGTACTGGGCAAAACCTAGTGCAGCCGTTCCTCTAGGCACAATGGTTACTTTTAATAACGGATGCGCATGTTCCAGGAACCATCCTGTAACAGCATGACCTGCTTCGTGATAAGCAATCACACGTTTTTCATCGGGTAAAATGATCTTGTTCTTCTTTTCCAGGCCTCCGATAATACGGTCGATGGCATCATTAAAATCCTGCATCTCTACTTCCGCCTTACCGTTCCGGGCAGCTATAAGGGCAGCCTCGTTACATACATTGGCAATATCGGCACCGGCAAAGCCAGGTGTTTGGGCTGCCAGCTTGTGAATATCAAGATTTTGAGAGGTTTTGATCTCTTTAAGATGCACTTTGAAAATAGCTTCACGACCCGCAAGATCAGGCTTATCTATGGATATCTGCCTGTCGAACCTGCCCGGGCGTAACAATGCAGAATCCAATACATCGGGGCGGTTGGTTGCTGCTAATATAATAATACCAGAGTCAGTTCCGAAACCATCCATTTCCACCAGCATCTGGTTCAGGGTACTTTCACGCTCATCGTTGCTCATCATAGCGTTTTTGCCACGCGCACGACCTATGGCATCAATCTCATCAATAAAGATCACACAGGGTGCTTTCTCGCGTGCCTGCTTAAACAGGTCACGCACACGGCTGGCACCCACCCCCACAAACATTTCCACAAAGTCCGAACCGCTAAGGCTGAAGAAAGGCACTTGCGCTTCGCCCGCCATTGCTTTGGCCAGTAAAGTTTTACCGGTACCCGGAGGGCCTACCAGTAATGCCCCTTTGGGAATTTTACCACCCAGGTTGGTATATTTTTTAGGGTTCCGAAGAAAATCTACTATTTCCATCACTTCTACTTTTGCTTCATCTAAACCCGCCACATCGGCAAACGTGATATTTACCTTGGTACCTTTATCAAACAGTGTAGCTTTGGATTTCCCGATACTGAAAATACCACCGGGGCCACCCGCACCGCCGGCACCGCCGCTCATTTTGCGCATCAGCAATATCCATACGCCTAATAAAAGCACAAAAGGAAGCAGGTAGCCAATGGCTTTTCCAAGAAAATCATTGTCAGCATCCGTTCCAGGTATTTGTTTGGGCACGTTAGGATGGTCTTTGTAAAACTCATCCATTTGCTTTACAAAAGTGGGGCCGTCTATTATCTTAAAGTAAAACTGTGGCATTGCATTATCACTGTTGCCGACCAGTGTTTTATCAATATTAGGATAACGGGAAACTGCCTCTTTTTTAACCCAAACCCTTACCACATCTTTATTGCTGATTACAGTATGTTTCTCAACATCCCCCTTTTCAAGCATCTGCTGAAAGTCGGTCAGGGTAATTTCCTGCCGGCCGGCAGAGCCTAAGGGATTTAAAAACTGGAAGGCCAGCATAATGGCCAGAATGATAATGAACGCCCAGTAACTACCAAATCTGGGGGCCTTTTTAGGATCTCCTGGAGTATTGCTTTTGTTATTATTTGTAGAAAACGGACTATTTCTCTTTTCCTGCTTCGCCATTTTTTCTGTTTGATGTATAAGGTAAAAACCCTGTAAATTGTTTGTTAAGTTGTTATAAAGTTATTGATGCTCCTCTGCTGCCGCATCACTCCACATTTCCTCGAGGTTATAAAATTTACGCATTTCGGGGTGCATAACATGTACTACTATATTTACAAAATCTATCAGCACCCATTGCAAATTCTGAAAACCTTCTTTGTGAAAGACGTTCTCCCCGCAAATTTCCTTTACTTTGTCCACCACATTATCAGCAATGGCTTTTATTTGCGGGCCACTGGTTGCTTCACAAACAATAAAAAAATCTGCTACAGCTTCCGGGATCTTTCTTAAATCGAGCGATACCACATTTTCGCCTTTTTTTTCCTGGATGGCGGCAATAATAGTCTTAAATAATTTAGATTTTTTAGTAAGTTTTACAGATGCAGTGTTCCTGCGTTTTGTTAGCGAAGCTAATGGTTCCAAATAAAATGCAATTTTAATTAATAAGAAGACTTTTATACATAAAATATGAAATATGATACGAGATGACAGATGCAGATTTCCTGCTTTCCTGATTCATGTATCAGAATTCCTTACTTAATTTGCCCAAAAATAACGAATATTGGCACAACAATCAACAGATAATTGCGCCCGCCTGCCGGACGGGCAAGCTTTTCCGCCTTTAATTGAACTTTTATCAGTTGACAGCACCAATAATTATGCCCTAAGCCTTTTAAAGCAACCTGAACTGACGGAGCGGCAGGAAATGGCGGGACATGGAACGGCTGTTTTTGCACATGAGCAATATGCCGGCAAAGGCCAGCGGGGAAGAACCTGGCAGTCGCAAAAAGGAGAAAATATACATTTAAGCGTGGTGCTTGATCCCCGAAAAATAGGTTTACAGCAACAGTTTATTCTTATTGCAACGGTAGCGCTGGCGGTAAGGGACTTTTTTGACCGGCATGCACAAAGTGATCTCTGTATTAAATGGCCTAACGATATTTATTTCAGGAACAGAAAAGCAGGTGGCATTTTAATTGAAAATATTATCAGTGGCAACGAATGGAAATGGGCCGTGGCAGGCATTGGCCTGAACATTAACCAGGCTTACTTTGACAGCAGCATTGCCCAAAAAGCCGTTTCGCTAAAGCAGATAACGGGCCGGGAGTTTGATTGCCTGCTACTGGCTACTGAACTAAGAAATGATATTTTGCGAGGAATGGAACAAATCAACAGCCCCCATCTAATGGCAGCATACAACCGGTTCCTGTTTAAAAAGGACGAAAAAGCGCTCTTTGAAAAAGACGGGCAGGTGTTTGAAGCGGTTGTCAAAGAAGTGTTGCCTAACGGTCAGTTGGCAGTACAAACGGACAAAGAACTGTGTTTTGATTTTGGCGAAGTGAGCTGGATCATCGAATAATAGAGCCATTAACGGCTTACCAGCAAAGCACATAAATGCAGTCCGCGGTTTAACCGCAGGCTGAAAGTTGTTCCTATTTTTCATCAGCATATAACATGATGAGAATCATATAAAATAATAAAGGACATTTTTGTCTTTTATTATTTTGGCGGTTACCTTTGCCCCGTAACCGGCGATTGCAGGCGTATTTCTTTAAAGAACCGGCTTTGCCTGGAATAATAAATACTTTTTCAACTAAATACTAAAAATTATGACAAACAAACTGATGTTATTATTGCTGGCAGCGCTGTTCGGGTTCGGGGCCTGCAAAACCAACACTGAACAGGGAAACGCTTCCGGTGGCAAGTCATCGGCAGCTATGGAAGAGGCTAAGGGACAGCCCGAGGAAGCTGAAATTACTGCAGCGCCTAACGTGCCTGCACCGGTAGGCGACAGGGGCCCTAAAAAGCTGATCGTAAAGCTGCTCACCACCGAAACGGAAGGAGAGATTGCAGACGGGAAAAAATATACTTTCTGGACCTTCAACAACATTGTACCGGGCAGTTTTATCAGGGTGCGCGAAGGTGATGAAGTGGAGCTGCGTCTTAAAAACGATGCCAGCAGCGTATTGCCGCACAATATTGACCTGCATGCTGTAAACGGCCCCGGAGGCGGCGCTGAAGCTACTTCGGCTGTGCCCGGACAGGAGGCAGTATTTACATTCAAAGCAATGAATCCCGGCCTGTACGTGTACCACTGTGCTGCGCCTCCCGTGCCTATGCATATTGCAAACGGTATGTACGGTTTGATTTTGGTTGAGCCTGCCGGTGGCCTGAAAAAAGTGGACAGGGAATATTATATTATGCAGGGAGAATTTTATACCAAAGCGCGTTCTGCCGATCTGCTGGAGTTTGACAATGACAAAGGCAATGCCGAGAACCCTGATTATGTTTTGTTCAACGGTAAAAAAGGGTCTTTGTTAGGCAAGAATATGCTGGAGGCCAAAGTAGGCGAAACCGTTCGACTATTTATAGGTAATGGCGGCCCCAACCTGGTTTCTTCTTTCCACGTTATAGGTGAGATATTTGATAATGTTTATCCCGAAGGAGGATCTACTGTAAATCACAATGTACAGACTACTCTCATCCCGGCCGGTGGTTCTGCAATTGTAGAATTTAAAGTGGATGTTCCCGGCGAATATGTGCTGGTGGACCACTCTATATTCCGTGCCTTTAATAAAGGGGCTATTGGTAAGCTGAAAGTGACCGGTGAAGAAAACGAGAAAGTGTTTAAAAAAGGCGGGTTTTAAGGATCTTAAAATAACCACATAGATACATAGAAATGAATGTTATGAAAAGCCGGGCTATTACAAAAGACTTAGTGAAGCATAGGGTTTCATCTTCAATAAAAACTGCTGTGTTGCCCCGGTTTAGTTTGTTGTTTAAATAAATGTTTTCAGACTATGTGCCTATGTGGTTTCATTTTTTTAATACAGATCCAGATATTTCTTTGCAGCTAAGAATTCCGGACAAAAATGAGCATTAAACCCATCCATATTGTTGTCTTTTTTGTAATTATCTGGTGCGCTTCCTGCAATCGTCAGGAGGCTGCGCCGGATATTGTATCTCCGGCATTCAATTCACCCAAGCTTACATCGCAGGCAAAAATGGTAAAAATACCTGGTAGTAAATACCAGCCTTTTTATGGTACCGATACTGCATTGGTAAAAGTACAACCGTTTTTAATAGATGAAAGGCCGGTAACCAACGGTGAATTCCTGGCATTTGTAAAAGCTTACCCGCAATGGCGGCGCTCGCAGGTAAAGCGCCTGTATGCCGATACTAATTATTTACGCGCCTGGGTAGCTGACACTATATTGCCTAAAGACATTGATGCTGATGCCCCGGTTACTCAATTATCGTGGTATGCAGCCAAAGCCTATGCAACAGCCACAGGCAAACGCCTGCCCACTCTGGATGAATGGGAGCTGGTGGCAATGGCAGATGAAAAAGTACCCAATGCCCGGCAGAAAAAATCTTATTCGGACAGAATTGTAAATCTATACTTAGTAAAAAACAGACAGTATAATGCTGTAAAGCAATCGCCGCCTAACTATTGGGGCATATACAATTTCTTTGACCTGGTGTGGGAATGGACAGATGACTTTAATTCTGTGCTGGTAACGGGCGACTCCCGTTCGGGCGAGTACAGTGACAATAATCTCTTTTGTGCAGGCAGCGCTACCAGTGCTACGGATGTATTGAACTATGCCGCCTTTATGCGGTTCAGTATGCGGGCAGGATTAAAAGCGCATTATACCGTGGCCAACCTGGGGTTTCGCTGCGCGAAAGATGTGGGGGAAGGAGAGAATAGGGAGTAGAAAGTAGTGAATGGGGTGACGATAGTTGAATAATAGTTTAAAGTGGTTGAAAAGTTAACAGGTTAATAAGAAGGGATACCAGGGACCATTAACTATTCGGAGACGATAGTCCTGGAGCCATTCCGTATTGCCTCAGATAAATTGTATATGACCGAAAAACCAATAAAAATGAAATCATTATTTTTTATACTGGCAGCGAGCCTTTTATTCTTTTCCTGCAGGCAAAATAACACTAAAAAAGAACTGCCTTCTGATTCTATATTTCACCTGACGAGCCAATGGCAGGACCAGCATAACCAATCTTATTCATTAAATACGCTGCGAGGAAAAACGCTGGTGGTAGTGATGATCTATACCTCCTGCAAAACTGCCTGCCCGATATTGGTAGCCGATATGAAAAGAATAGAAAGGCAGATCAAGCCTGCTTATCTTGGTAAAGTATCGCTGGTATTGGTAAGCATTGATCCCGAAACAGATACACCCGCACGTCTTGCCGAATTTGCTAAAACCGGCGGAATGAATGCGCCCCAATGGGTGTTTTTGCGCAGTGATGAGGCCGCTACGCAGGAGTTTGCGAATGTGCTGGCCATGAAGTATAAAAAGATATCACCTGTAGATTTTTCGCATTCCAATATCATCAGCGTTTTTAATCCCGAGGGAGAATTGATACTGCAGGAAGAAGGCACCGGCATCAATGCAGAAAAAGTGGCGGGTAAAGTAAATGAAACTGTGAAAGGCAGTTGAGATTTAGAGATTCGAGGCGAGGACGCCTCGAATAGCGGACACCTCGAATAGCTGGATTAAGAAGATGACGACGATGCAGCGGTTGCTGCTACTGCGGCTGCGGCAGCCATCATAGCGGCAGCATTGGCCTGCTCCTGTGCGGCATCACCTGCGTTTGTATTGGCAATGCTGATAAACGCATAGCCCCATCCTTTCAGTTCATTTTTCCAGATAAGCGAGCCATCCTTAGCGCTCAGGCAAAGCAGGATACCAGAGACCGCTACAATCAGCTTATCACCTTCCATTACAATTTGCCCTACTACATAGCTCAGAGAGGCCCCTTTTACATATTCGCGTAGCTTTACCTCCCAGGCGATATCTCCTGATTTTTTGTCAATAGCAGCAACACGCCCGTTGCTTAAAATGAAAAGTTTGTTATCTGTTCTCATCCTGATCGTATTTAAGGTAGCATTGTTATTAAACTTCCATGAAATTTTTCATCTGTAAATTAAACAAAAAATAAATAAAAAACTTTATTAGAAGCTTCTCTTCGGGGTAAACGCATAAATTTATTTCTTTACAAATCCGGACAACATTGCGCAGCTCCGCAGCGCTTTAAATTGTGAAATTAATATCTTCTATAAATGGGTTACCGCTACGCGGTAGGAGAAATCCCCGGTTGCTGCATAGGCCCGGTATATTGGCATTATGCGGCCACCTTGAGCGCTTCCTGTTCAAAACAATAAACAAACATTCAGGAGAAATACACTTTTATTTCCCCAGTTTTTTCAGCAGCAGTTCCGGTTCATTGGTTGTGATAAAATCAATGCCCTGTGCTAAAAGATCGTCCATTACAGCCTCATCATTAACGGTCCAGGCATTGGTTAAAACGCCTATTTTTTTTGCTCCCGCGATCCAGTTTTTATCTTTTTGAAAAACACTATAATGATAATCGGCATCCAGCTTATCTGCTTTCAGCTTTTCCGCGGGAACATCGCCGTTCAAATATTGCACCGGTGCAGACGGATCAAGCTCGCGTATCTTTTTACAAACATCATAATCGAAAGCTATATAAACCGTTTGTGCCTGACCGTTCAATTGCTTTACCATATCCACTACTTTCTTCGCAAGGCTTAAGGAGCGCTCTTTGCTGATCTTGGAAGTTTTTATTTCTGCGATCATTTTTGTTTTGTTCTGTGCATATCCTGTTTTAAGATAGGCTTCCAGCGTAGGTATTTTTTCGCCATTTGGTAATGTTTTAGCAAGCAGGTTCTGATAAGTATTTGTTTCTATCTCCATACCCAAAAACTTATCATCATGATTCACTACTAAAACTTCATCGCTTGTCATGTGTATATCAAACTCAGTTCCGCCGCAGCCCATTGCTATAGCTGCGTTCAGTGAAGCTATAGAATTTTCAGGGACACCGGTGTTTTTAAATGCGCCACGGTGGGCTATCACTTTGTTCATAAATGGCGTTTGAGGGCTCATTACTGCTTTTTGAGAGGTGCAGGAAAACAGCAGCGTAGCCACAACAGAAAAAAACAGGAATAATTTTTTCATTTTTTAATATTTGGAATAGAGCGAAAAATTACAATGAATGTTTCATACGGAGAAATTATTTCCCACATTTTATCGCTGTTCTCTCAGCCGGAACCGCTTCGTGATCTCTTCATTATGCTCTGCCTCCCGTGCTTCACACTCCAGCCCACACCTGTAATATCCCACCCTTATGGTTTGCCAGAGGTATATCAAAATGAAACGGAAAAAGCCCAGCCGCTCATATTGTTCAATATGCTTTAGCTCGTGCCGCAGCCAGCGTTTATTGGATAAAAAATCGGCTTTCGGCACTCCATACAAATGAATACAGCTGCCAAAAACAATAGCTACGTTTTTGCTGCGCAATTTACGCGCAGCAAGCTTAGCAAAAAAGGAGTTTTCTTTGATGGTAAAATATTTCATTGTATGTACAAGGTCTGACCGTCCCGGTCAGACCCGCTATTGCGAAGATAGCATAGCGAACGAATATGCAGGATGAGTGATGCACCAGAGTAAAAGGGAGTGACACAAGACCGATGAGTTATGTTTTATGACGGCCCAATAAAAAAGGCTGTCCTAAGACAACCTTTCTTGAATAATATAAAAACTATATTAAGCTTCTTTTACCAGCTCTACGTTGGCGTACAATTTTACATCATCGCTTACTACAACGCCACCCGCTTCGGTAACAGCGCCCCAGGTAAGGCCGAATTCCTTACGATTGATCTTCCCGCTTATTTCGAAACCGGCAACGGTCTGACCATACATATTGGGGCCTACACCACCAAATTCCACATTTAATGTAACGGGCTTTGTTACATCTTTAATAGTAAGATTTCCTGCTAATTTATAATCCTCCCCATCTTTAACGATTGAGGTCGATTCAAATGTAAGCTTAGGATACTTTTCGGCTTCAAAGAAATCAGCCGATTTTAAATGCTGGTCTCTTTGCTCAACACCAGTATCAATACTGTCTATATCGGCGCTGAAAGTAACTACAGCGTCAGTGAAATCATCTTTTTCAGATTGCACTTTACCTTCAAATGTTTTAAACTTTCCCGAAACGGTTGAAATTACAAGGTGCTTTACTTTAAACCCGATTTCGGAGTGCATTGCGTCTATTGTCCAGGTTGCCATAAGAATTTTATTTTTTGTTTTTTAATGGTGCAAAGCTAATATTCATTGTTGCAACAACAATTAATGTAGGTTAAGTTCCAGACAACTTTACAAAAAAATGTTATTGTTTTTGTGAAGCTCCAATCATGTTTATACAAAAAAATAATTACAGAATCCTGTATAGATAAACCGATTATATCTTCAACCCAAGCCGGATCATATCTTTCCTAACAAATGATTCAGGCTATAACCATAACATCCTTACAAAGTGTGTCCACACGATAGTGATGGTAGCTGCTATTGCAGGGCATTATTTAAAAAAGTATTGAGCGGCTGCAGGGTTTCAAATGCATTCACAATTTTTGCGGTTAACGAGTTACCTGTTAATTCAGCATCGCTAATGTTTAATACACCAATAAAACTTTTATGCTTTAAATACTCCGCAGCGGGATTATCAGGCTCGTAACCTTTAGGCACACGGCTTAGCAATTGACCTTCTTCAACAGAAAGTCCGCCGTAAATTGTTTTGAATTTTTTGGAATTAATGATCTTTTTAAAATCTGCCAGGTTATAATCTATCTCCTGGCGTATTTTAACCAGCATATCGGACGGAGGCATCCACATGCCACCGCCTGTAAAACTCTCTCCCGGAGCTACGTGAAGATAATATCCCGCAGTCATAGATTTTTTCCCCTCGGCGTTAATGAAAGCGCCGAGATTGGTTTTGTAGGGTGTTTTATCTTTTGAAAAGCGGATGTCACGATTGATCCGGAACATACAATCTTTCGCTTTCAAATGAGCTATGGACGGGTCTTTTTTAGCAAACAGCGCTATCAGCTTATCAACAAACGCAGCAAAATCCTGCTTAGCCGCTTCATAAGCTTTACGGTTTTCATCGAACCAGGGTTTGTTGTTATTGAGCTTAAGGTCTTTTAAGAATTGTAAAGTGGACGGCTGTATCATAGCTAAAAAGTTTCAGCTAAGATAACACCAAAACAAAAACCACCTACTGTTTAAATTTTTTAACAAGACTATAGGGCGCATTGATAACGGACTCATCAGAAATACTGCCGCTTAATGTATCAACCCCAGCCTTCTCATTGACATTAAGCCTGGATTGCTCTTTTAAGCTGACCTGCAGATTTTTGACAGCGCTGTTTTCATTTAGATCAATTTGTGAACTGGTTGCATCAATTACTATTTTAGGGAATACTGTTTTGTCAATATTTGAATTTTCGGCTCCTCGGGAATGTGTATTACTTACTATGCTCAATAATGTATTGCGTGTAAGCAAAAAGTTTAAATAGCTGAAACGCGCTGCGCTGCTATCCATATTTACCATAGCAGCATTGGCAACTATCGTCATTGTTTCGGGAATTGTGATTTCAACTTCAACACCATAAAAGTAATTGTTTGCTTTCAGCGCTTCATTTGCCCTGGTACCATAGCTGATAACCAGGGTATCTCCTGCTATATTAATATTACAGCTGTCTGATCTTCCTTCTTCAAGTTGCTGCGGATCATAATTATTAAATTTATATCCATATTTATCGCCATACCGGATATTACATTTCAGTTGCTTATCCTGCGAACCTCCATCCATTCTTATGACCTTAAATGGCCTGAGATCTTTAAAATCCGAGACATTATGTCCGTATGTATTTCTTACTACATATTGATTGTTTTTTATAGCTGCTTTAAATCCCATTACTGTCATCAGCGGAATTAAAAATAGCAATACCAATAAGAGCATTAATAGCTTGTTGCTGGTTTTCATTCGTAATTTTTTTAAACGTATTGTTTTTTAAATTTTTCGTATTTCGTTTTCAGGTCATCGGGCTCTATACCCAGCAGGTACATATTCCTGAAGAACAGGGGCAGCTCTTTTTCAAGAAATTCCTGTTTCCGGTATGCCGATGCATTTTTAATACCTTCGGCTGTTATAAAATAGCCGATGCCCCGTTTATCATAAATGATATCCTGCTGCTTTAAAAAATCATAGGAACGGGCGACGGTATTAGGATTTACCTCCAACTGCATAGCCAGTTCCCGTACACTGGGAATTTTAGCATCCGGCGGCCATTCTTTTAAAAGTACTTTTTCGCACACATAATCTGCTATCTGTAAGTAAATAGCCTGTGCATTATTATTGAACTGCATAAATAATTTCGTTTCTGTATGTTAAATAGTTAAATAATTATAGCTGCTTTTCCTTAAGCTTCAACCATGTAACAAGCCATAAAAAAGGCGCCAGTAAAAACTTCAGGAACAGCTCTATAAATGTTTTTAAATAAGTATTAAGCTCATACTCCTTGTAAACGCCATTTTCATAATGGGAATGAAGCCTGAATGGATTAAAATTATATTCATCGCCAAAAGTTATTTTCCCGATTTTGAAAGAGTACCATCCGAGAAGGAAAAAGATCCCGATAATAACTATGGTGGTAATAATAAAAGAAAACCTTTTAAAGGAAACAGAACCCAATAAGAACGCTGCCTGAACAACAAAAAAAGCATAGCAGAATACAGGAAACGCTCCGGCAAATCCTTCGCTGCGAGACCAGTCTACCCTTCTGTACGAATATAATCGCTGACCATTTTCAATAAGATAGTTAATATATACTTCGCTGATAAACTTCAATACAAAAAATAAAGCCGTATATACTACTGTAAAGACCACCACATTGAAAAATAAAGTCACCAGGAACTTTTCCAAATGGCTGGCAGGAAAGCTGATCCAGTAAATACCCGTATCTTTTGCATTAAGCATATTGTACGTAGTACTTGCAAAAATGGCCCCGGTGATAAACAGGCCAATCAGGCCAAATATATATGTTGACTCTTCATTATAGCGGGAACCGGACATGCTTAACCATAAAACAAAAGTGACTCCCAAAATTCCTGTCAATGCCAATACAGACATACTGTATAACCTGCGGTTTTCAGCCCATTGCTTTTTTATTAATTGCCCGGTTCTTTTAAAACTAAAATTGCTCATAAGAATTCGTTTACTGATTAGCTGATTTCGTGAAAACCTTATTTATCGTGTCACCGTTAGTAACAACAGCTTTGTATAGCATTTCAAGATCTATTTTACCTTCCCCGCCCGAAGCATTAGTGGTAATGATGGCATTACCTTTTAACGATTCTTCTTTATAAAACGCAGCCCTGGTTTCTTCATCATCAAAAGATATTTTAAAGGATAGTGCGGCGCTGATAGTATCAATATCCTGGTCAAACAAAATTTTTCCTTCGTCAATAATGGTAATGCGGTCTATCAGGCTTTCCAGGTCTTTCACCTGGTGGGTGCTGATGATGATGCATTTACTTTCATCAATAGCGCCCGCAATCACTTTCCTGAACTGGCTTTTGCTCATAATATCTAACCCGTTCGATGGTTCATCCATCAGCAGTATAGAAGTATTGCATGCCAAAGCAAAGCTGATGAGCACTTTCTTTTTTTGCCCATAGCTCATTTGCTGCAGGCGGTTGCCCATTGGTATGTCAAACTCCTGTAAATAAGTCTCAAACTGCTGCCTGTTGAATTTGGGGTAGAACGGAGCATTGCTGTTCAAAAACTTTTTAATGGATACATCCGGTAAATAAAACTCTTCCGGCACAATAAATACATCCTGCAAAAACGCCGGTTGTCTTTTACCCGGCACAAACCCTAATGCATTAATGCTGCCTTCGTTCGGGAACAAAGAGCCGATGATATTTTTTAGCAGTGTTGATTTCCCGGTTCCGTTTTTTCCAAGCAAACCATAGATATGCCCGGGAGCAAAAGAAAGACTGAGTCCGTTAAACACTTTTTTCTTTTTGTAGGAAAAATGGAGGTTTTTAATATCAATCATAATTAGTGATTTAGTGTACTATTTTAGTAGTACACTGCAAACATAGTATTTGTCCTCCGAACTCTAAAATATTTTTTTTAGTGGCTACATTTCCCATTTCCCCGCATATCAGTTACCTTTGTCCACCATTTTAATAGGATAAAGCATGAGTGAAGATTTTATAAAGTCACTTTTTGAGCGTAATTCCAGGTGCTTTTCAGGCTTTCCTGATAAAGGCGCGGTGGAAGGTTTTATTGATGAGCTATATACATTGCTGTTTCTTCCCAACGATATTGACCATAAATGCGAAGCACAACTGAGAGACCAGTTTATGTCCCTTAAAGATAAATTTGTACACCTGCTGCGCGATGTGATACAGGAGGACAGGCGTATAAAAGCCATCAGCGAAAGTTATTTCGAAGTGCTTCCCTCTATTTACACCTTTCTTTTAAAAGATGCGGAAGCCCTGTTACAGTCGGACCCCGCAGCTAAATCGCTGGAAGAAGTGATGACTGCTTACCCGGGCTTTTATGCAATAGCAGTGCACCGCCTGGCACATGAGCTAAATGAACACAAGGTACCGGTGCTGCCCCGCCTCTTCAGCGAATATGCACATGGTAAAACCGGCATAGACATTCATCCCGGCGCAACCATCGGACCTTCGTTCAGCATAGACCACGGAACAGGTGTTGTGATTGGAGAGACCACTGTTATTGGTAAAAACGTAAAAATTTACCAGGGCGTGACTTTAGGTGCATTAAGTGTTACCAAAGGGCTGGCTGCTAAAAAGCGGCACCCCACTATTGAGAACAATGTGGTAATTTATTCAGGCGCCACTATTTTAGGAGGAGATACTATAATAGGCCAGGACAGCATTATCGGCGGTAATGTATGGCTTACTTACAGCGTTCCCCGCAATTCAGTAGTTTATCACAAAAGCGAGATAACCGTAAAAGATATGCTACCGCCTGATGAAAATGTATTAAATTTTGTAATCTGATTCCGGGAGGCAGTTCACAAATGAACTTTGTCCACTGCCACCAGGTTAACAACTAAAAAATAAAAAAGTGAAAGCACAGAACATCCTGCAAACAATCGGCAATACGCCACATGTTAAGCTCAACAAACTTTTTGGCAACAGTCATGAAGTATGGATCAAACTGGAAAAATCAAATCCTGGCGGCAGCATCAAAGACAGGATAGCTCTTTCCATGATAGAAGATGCCGAGCAAAAAGGTTTACTTAATAAAGACTCGGTTATTATTGAACCAACCAGCGGTAATACCGGCATTGGCCTAGCCCTGGTAGCAGCGGTTAAGGGTTATAAACTGATCCTGGTAATGCCCGAAAGCATGAGCATAGAACGCAGAAAACTAATGTCTGTGTATGGCGCTGAATTTGTACTTACGCCCCGCGAAAAAGGCATGAGCGGCGCTATTGCTAAGGCCAATGAGCTGGCAGAAAACACACCCAACTCATGGGTGCCCCAGCAGTTTGCCAACGAAGCTAATACAGAAATACATCGTAAAGCAACGGCACAGGAAATATTGAATGATTTTCCCGAAGGTATTGATTACCTGATTACCGGAGTAGGCACAGGAGGGCATATCACCGGTGTTGCGGAAATTCTGAAAGAAAAATTTCCCAACCTTAAAGTATTTGCCGTAGAGCCCGAATTATCTCCTGTTATCAGCGGCGGTGCACCCGGCCCTCACCCATTACAGGGTCTAGGCGCAGGTTTTATTCCCGATATTTTAAATACATCCATTTTAGACGGAGCCATACAAACCGGTAAGGACGAGGCTTTTGATTATGCCAAAAGAATTGCAAAAGAGGAAGGCATTTTTGTAGGTATCTCCACCGGGGCGGCACTGGCAGCAGTTGCTAAAAAGCTTCCCGAAATACCGGCGGGCGCCCGTGTCCTTACGTTTAACTACGATACAGGGGAAAGGTATTTGAGTATTGAAGGACTTTTTTAGAAGATGACGGTTGACAGATGACAGAAGAGTTGCTGAATGCTGGTTTCGATGAATTGAAAATTGAGCATTGATTGTTGATTATTTGAGTATAGAATTTCTGTACTATTGGTTAATGTCTCATAGATGCTGGATGTCGGATACTGGTTATACAAACTGTCTGCCCTGCATCCGACCTCCGTCTTCGGACTTCCGGACGTACACCGTACTCCTAACATTTCACATTACAACCTTCCTTTTACATTCATAGCATCGCGCAGGCCGTTACCTAAAAGGTTAAAAGCCAGCACCAATATCATAATCGCAAAGCCCGGTGCTAATGCCAGCATCGGGTTTTGTGTTATAATGAAGTTGTAGTTCTCTTTAATCATCAGTCCCCAGCTTGGTGTTGGCGGCTGTACGCCTACCCCCAAAAAGCTTAGCCCCGCCTCAATCACAATGGCCGATGCAAAGTTGGCAGCAGCAATAACCAGCACCGGCCCCAAAATATTAGGCCAGATATGACCGGCTATAATGCGGATATCTTTAAAGCCCAGTGCCCGTGCTGCTTCTACATATTCAAGCTCACGAACAGCCAATACCTGGCCGCGCACCAGCCGGGCTACATTTACCCACATGGTTAAGCCTACTGCAATAAACACCTGCCAGAAGCCCTTTCCCAAAGCCAGCGTAATAGCAAAAACCAATAGCAAGGTAGGGATACTCCAGATCACATTAATGAACCACATGATCAGATCATCAATCCGGCCACGGTAAAAACCAGCCAGCGACCCCAGTATCAGGCCAATACTCACCGATATGATCACAGTTATTAACCCTACGCTTAAACTTACCCTTGTGCCCACTATCAGCCTGCTTAAAATATCACGTCCATAGCTATCTGTACCCAGCCAGTATTTATTGGTAACAACCGGATCTGCTGCCAACAGTGTTTTAGCAAATCCGGTACGCTCGCTTACTGTTTCGTCAATAAATACATCAGCAATAAGACTATCCCCGATCATTTCATACTTATTAATAGGGATATAATTATACATATCCGGCTGGCCACTGATCAGCCTTTTAAAGAAACTCACCCTGACTGGCGTGTTTTCCTTTTTTAATTGAATAAATTGCTTGGTAAATCCCGGCTTTTCTCCTCCTGTTTCAAGAATGATACGATTGGAATAAGGCGAGGGGTCCGGCGCAATAAAATAGCAGAAAACAGCCATTGCAACAGAAACAAGGATAACCGCTAATCCGGCCATTGCTCCCTTGTTCCTTTTCAACCTTTGCCATGCAGGACCCTTAAAAAATGCTGTCATTACTACGAAAATACCAAATAAGCAATTTCAAATACCAAATTACGGATGCCTTAATATTTTTTAGCTTTTTAAGAATCCTTCGGATTCGCATGTTTATAGGCCAATAAATCGTATATGGTGTTCGATCCGCCACGGCGGGTTGTATATTAATTGTGTATTCCCTTTTTCTATAAACATGTAACCTCTCCGAGGTCTTAAGCAAAAAATGTTATACGCCCCAAATTACTTTACCCTCCTTCCCTTCCATTCATATTTGCCAAAGCTGCCCAGAAAGCCTGCAAGAATAGTATACGCTACATGCAATGGCTGAAAAAAGAAAAAGTATTTCATTAATTGCTGCAGGTTAAAAAATTTACTCACGGAAGATACGAACGGATACTCCACTGCTGTTTTCAAAATCCAAAAACTCATAAAAGCATATAAATAGCCGGTATTAAAGAACGATGCTACCAGCAACACCAGGAAAGAAAAGTTAAAAAGGTACACCAGTAATAAAACGGCAAAGATCCTTTTATCGTCATAGCTTTTGGCCTTGCTGGCCCAGCGTATACGCTGGTTAATAAACGCCTTCCAGGTGGCTGTGGCTTCTGTTTCTACAATTACATCTTTTGATTTCAGGTAAGCAATCCTGTCCGGGTATTGTTTCCATATCTTATACATCAGCAGCATATCATCACCGGAGGCAATTTTGTCAATACCTTTAAATCCGCCTACTTCATAAAATACATCGCGCTTATAACCCAGGTTAGCGCCATTGCACATATTGTGTTTTTTAGTACTTACCGATGCTGCTGTTATACCTTGTAAAGTTAAAAAATCCAATGCCTGGAAAATATACTTCACCCCTCCAAAGGAGTCCTTCCGGACCATCCCCTCTCCTTCAGGAGAGGAGGGAAAAAACATAACCGGTGCAGCTATAAACACCGGGTCATGATCCTCAATGAATGAAGCAAAGGTATGCAGCCATTCCGGCCCTGCCATACAATCCGCATCGGTACAAACGATCCATTCATTTTGCGCAGCCACAATGCCACGCTCAATAGCCTTCTTCTTATAAGAATTGATACCGGAGTCTGTAAGCTGTATCAGCTTTACCTTTTCAAATTTCCTTACAACCTCTGCGGTAGCATCTGCAGAGTGATCGTCTACAACTATTATTTCAAACAAATCCCCGGGATAGGTTTGATTGCTTAAACTTTCCAGTAACCGGCCAATATTACTTTCTTCATTCCTTGCAGGGATGATCACCGAAAAGCGGATATTGGGAATGATTATATTTTTAGGCTGATAGTCGGGCATGGCACGCCAGCTACTGTTGTAATAATATATTACAACGGTATAAAAAGCCCATAACAGCAGCATTGCCAATAATAAAAATACCATGCAACAAAACTAAGCGGTCTGATCCATGATTCATTCTTAAGCCGGATCAATAAAATTTTTTTAAGTTTTTGTAATTGGGAAATCTTCCTAACTTTAAGTAGTTGTCAAAACAACTATATGCCAAACAACCAATTTAAAAAAAGCGAGCTATATAGTTTTATAACGGGTATTGCGAGTACGGCCATAGCCAGGCGGTTGCAAAAAAAGTTCAATGCAGCTGATCTGAATCTTACAATTGAGCAGTGGAGTGTGTTATACCATTTATGGAAAAAAGACGGTATCAGCCAGCAGGATCTGTGCCTGGCCACGTTCAGGGATAAGCCAAGCATGACAAGGCTGGTGGACAACCTGGAAAAAGCAGGACTGGTAAAACGCGTTGCATCAAAAACCGACCGGCGTAAAAACCTGATCAACCTTACGGATAAGGCAAAGGAATTACAGGAAACCTGCCATGCTTTTGCTGCTGAAACGGTTGATGAGGCTTTGGAAGGCGTAAGTGATACCAATATTGAAGCATGCCGGGTGGTACTGAAACAGGTGTATGAGAATTTGAAATAGCCCATGAACGATAGCCCATAGTCTATGGATAATGGTCTATCGACTTATTAATTTAACTATATTAAATTTCCAATATTATGAGCGTTGCTACAGAAACTACAGAAATCATTAAGGGGGCTGAATGGCTCATTAAGGAATCGCAACCCGCGCAAACTTTTACCAGTGAACAGTTTGATGAAGAGGAGCTGATGATACGCGATATGTGCACCCAGTTTTTAAATACAGAAGTGTGGCCGCTGCTGGACCGGATTGATGCGCTTGAAGAGGGGCTGATGAAATCGTTGGTACAAAAAACAGGCGAACAGGGCCTTTTAGCCGCTGCTTTTCCTGAAGAGTATGGTGGGTTAGGAAAAGATTTTATTACCTCCACTATTATTAACGAATATCTCGGACCCGGTCACTCTTTTTCTGTAGCGATTGCAGCGCATACCGGTATTGGCACTTTACCTATTTTATACTTTGGCACGACAGAACAGAAACAAAAATATTTACCTAAGCTCCTGACCGGCGAATGGGCAGGCGCTTACGGACTTACAGAACCCAATGCAGGCAGCGATGCTTTAAGCGCCAAAACAACAGCAAAGCTCAGCGATGACGGGAAATACTATATTTTAAACGGACAGAAATGCTGGATCACTAACGGAGGTTTTGCACAGGTGTACACCGTATTTGCAAAAGTAGATGGAGATAAGTTCACCGGGTTTATTGTAGAACGGGGAATGGAAGGTTTTACCAACGGGCCGGAAGAGCACAAAATGGGTATCAAAGGCTCCTCTACCGTGCAGCTTTATTTCCAGGATGCAAAGATACCTGTTGAAAATGTGCTGGGTGAGGTTGGTAAAGGACATAAAATAGCTTTTAATATTTTAAATATCGGGAGATTGAAGCTTTGCGCAGCTGCATTGGGAGGCGCTAAAAAAGCTTTTGGGACCAGCGTGGAATATGCCCAAACACGCGAGCAGTTTAAGCAGCCTATTGCCAATTTTGGCGCTATCAAACATAAAATAGCAGAAATGGCCATCCGCATATTTGCGGCAGAATCAGCTTTATATCGCACTGCTAAATGGATCGACGACCTGGAAAAAAAATTACTTTCTGAAGGCAGGCCTTTTAACGAGTCATTATTGGGCGCCGCTGAAGAATATGCCATTGAATGCGCCATTCTAAAAGTGTATGGCAGTGAGCTGCTGGATTTTGTAGTGGACGAAGGAGTGCAGATTCATGGTGGTAACGGTTTTAGTGCAGAATACAATATTTCACGGGCTTACCGTGACAGCCGCATTAACAGGATATATGAAGGTACGAATGAGATCAACCGCCTGCTTATTTTAGACATGACGCTGAAACGCGCCATGCAGGGACGTCTGAACCTGATGGGCCCGGCAATGGAAGTGCAAAAAGAACTGATGAGCATTCCAGACTTTAGAAGCGGGGATGAAGCATCCTTTGAAGCAGAAAAAAAACTGGTAGCCAACTTTAAAAAGGCCATCCTCATGGTGGCTGGCGCTGCCGTACAAAAACTGATGATGCAGATTGAAAACGAGCAGGAACTGCTAATGAATATTGCCGATATGGCAATAGAAGCCTTCCATGCGGAAAGTGTACTGCTGCGCACCATTAAAATTACCGAACAAAAGGGTGAAGAAAAGGCTGCTTTGTATACAGACATTATGCGTACTTTTCTATACAATGCTGCAGATAAAATAAACAAAAGTGGTAAAGACGCCATTAACGCGTTTGCCGAAGGTGATGAGCAGCGCATGATCTTAATGGGCCTGAAACGCTTTACCAAAGCTGAACCATTTAACACAAAAGCAGCAAGAAGAAGGATTGCAGATGCGTTGCAAAGTGCAGGGCACTACAATTTGTAGCCGGTTTCCTACCAGGATTGATAGTGTTAATGTTATGGTCGCTAATCTGCTTCGGACTTCTGACTTTCCTACCATAAAGGCTGGAAGCGGAAAGCAAAATGCTGAAGGCTGGTTGAACTCCGTACTTCCGGACTTTCCCGCTTACTCCTCCGGGTAAGCATTTCCCTTATGACAGGTGTTGCAGTTGATCCTGGTTAAATAAGCGGGATGTATTTTAGAGTCGTAGTTAAAATATTTCTGGTTAATGTCAATAGTAAGCCGTATCATCCTCCTGGCCTCCTCTTTAGCAGGATTATCATCAGACGCAAAGTTGAGTGTTGTATCACCATTTTTCACCACATGCACATGGCAAAAATCGCAGGTAACACCCAGCCCCTTGTTGTAAGTGATCATCAGGCTGTCCAGTTTTTCATCGGAAATATCAGTAGGTAGTACCTTCAGATTGCGCTGCTTTTGCGGCTTTGTATTTATAAAGCCCACCATTAAAAGCGAAGCTATTAGCAACATTACCAGGGATATTTTGTTTTTAAGCATATAGCAATTTACTAAAAAACGTCATGTAATTGTCATTCGCAATACTAATCCTCCGTTAATATCGTAACTTTGCGCTCGATTTTTAAAAAGATGTCAGAAGTTTTAGCTCCCACATTAACAGCAAAAGATTTTGCCACTGACCAGGAAGTGCGCTGGTGCCCTGGTTGTGGTGATTATTCTATATTAGCCCAGGTACAAAGAATTATGCCGGGCCTCGGTATTCCGAAAGAAAATATCGTTTTTATATCAGGGATAGGCTGCAGCAGCCGCTTTCCCTATTATATGAATACCTATGGTATGCACTCTATTCATGGGCGTGCCACAGCTATTGCCAGCGGCTTAAAAGCTTCAAGGCCAGAACTGAGTGTATGGATCGTAAGTGGCGATGGAGATGGATTGAGCATAGGCGGGAACCATACCATTCACATGCTGCGCAGGAACCTGGATGTAAACTTTTTATTGTTCAACAACCAGATCTATGGTTTAACCAAAGGGCAATATTCTCCTACTTCGGAGGCCAATAAGATCACCAAATCCACGCCGTTCGGCAGCATTGATCATCCTTTTAACCCTGCTGCTTTGGCATTGGGTGCGGATGCCACTTTTGTAGCCAGGAGCATGGACAGGGATCCTAAACACCTGCAGGCCATGCTATTGAGAGCACACCATCACAAAGGGTCATCTTTTCTTGAAATCTATCAGAACTGTAACATCTTCAACGATGGCGCATTTGAAATATTCACAGAAAAAGGCTCTAAACCTGCAGAAACCTTATTTCTTGAGCAGGGTAAACCATTAGTGTTTGGAGCCGAAGGCAATAAAGGCTTACGTTTGGACGGCTTTAAGCCCCAGGTAGTTACGATTGGGGAAGGCTATGGGCTTGATGATCTCTGGATACACGATGAGCAGGATATTTACAAGGCACAGATCCTTACCCGTATTTTTGACGACCCTAACATTGAGGGACATTTGCCGCGTCCATTCGGCGTATTTTATGAAACTGACCGCCCTTGTTATGAAGAAATGATGGCCCTGCAGCTTGAAGATGCTATTGCCCGTAAAGCGCCCGATCTGAATGCGCTGCTTCGCGGAAAAGAAACATGGGAGGTACAGTAAGCCAAGGTGTGATCAGTTTACATATTGATAGGTTGACAAGGAATCCGCATAACAATAATGTTCAGGGCTATTGAAACACTATTGCATTTGTTCGTTTACTTTAGAAGCTGATGCTGTAGTCAAAAAAAGCTCTTTCTGAAAATAATCATGCTATTGTTGTATATAACTAATAGCTTCGCTTGTTTTATAGCCTATACGTTTTGCCCTTGCTATTAGCTTTTGCCCTGGTTTGAGTTTGATCGGTTGGTGATATAATGTCCATCGTTCGCTGCCAATCTGCCCATCTGTCTGATAGCCGATAGAAGCGCCTTCTGTAGGACAGGATAAGCTGATCTCACTCTTACTTTGTGTAACCACTACTTTTTCCGTAGCCGGCTGCATAAGGCCTGGCCAGAAAAGCTGCACCAGATTGTATTCGTCAATCAAGCCTTTGTCGCCCACTTCCAATTGCCATTGAGCCAGCTGCTTTCTCATTTTGATCAACTGGTTCCTATACCCCGGATCGTATGCCAGGTTACGGGTTTCTTCCGGGTCATTTTCAAGATCATAAAGTTCTTCTGCAGCTCTTGAGTCCCTGAAAATAACCGCAGGTATGCCGGTAAGTTCCCCTTTCTTTTGCATTTCAATAATAGCCCTGGTCATTTCTATCTGCTCCCGGTAGCTGTTCCTGTATAGCAACGGTTTACCAGGATCAAAGTTCCGGATATAGGAAAACTTTCCGTCAATAACCGAGCGGGAAAAATCGTACACTTCATCAAACCGGTCTGCAGATCCAAAAACAGCTGTTCTTGCAGGTTGCTTAAAGGTTCCAAGAAAGGCCTTTCCCTGCATGTATGCAGGCGGCTCTATACCTGCTATGGACAACATGGTGGGGCCTAAGTCCATCAATGAGATTACGTCATGGTTAACAGTACCTGCATTTCTTTTATCGGGAAAGCGGATGATCAACGGCACATGCAGCCCGGTATTGCCAACGGCCCTTTTTTGACGCAAAAGGGGACCACCATGATCACTCCAGAAAACAATGATGGTTTTATCCAGCAAGCCCTCTTCTTCCAGTTTTTTGATCCTTTGGCCTATCTGTGTATCCAGCTCTTCAATATTGGAATATTTGCGTCCCACATCTTTTCTTACTACAGGAATATCCGGATAGTAAGCGGGTATTGTTATTTGAGCAGTATCTACCAGCATGGGATCTTTTTCTTTTTGCCAGATGCGGGACTCGTGCGTTATCTCATGATTATAGACGGCAAAGAAAGGCATTCCCTTAGGAGCATTTTTGTATTCGGCTTTATTACTGTTTTCATCCCAGGCTGTAAATGGTGGGTAAAACTGGTAATCAGATTTGTTATTATTGGTGCAATAATATCCCGCAGCCCGTAAGTATTCGGTAAAACATTTTACCCGGGGGTCCATAACAGCAGCGTATGCCGGGATATTGTATCCTGATTTACTGGTGACAGGCTGTACTGCAGAATAGCTTTCTCCATCTATTCCTTTGTAAACCACATGCGGCGAAGTGCGCATATTATGTGTGCCTATGCTAACCGGATACATGCCGGTAATGACCGATGACCGGCTTGGTGCACATACCCCAACTGTTGCGTAGGCATGGGCATAGGTAATTCCTTCTTTAGCCAAACGGTTGATATGGGGCGTTTTTATTCCTTTGGAACCATAGCATTCCAAAGTGGGGTCTATGTCTTCACAACTGAGCCATAAAATATTGTACCGTTCCTGTGCGCCTGCTTTTAATACTGTAAAAAATACGCTGAACAGTATAAGCCTGATCATCATAGCATGAGCATTTTTGCTATTTTACAATAAGTTCTGCTTTTCTCAGATCCTGATCCCTGGATGACCCTCCAATCATTATAACAAAAGTACCCGGTTCTGTTACTTTTTTCATATTGATATCTAAAAAAGACAACATATCAGGCTTTATCACAAAGTCTACCTGTTTGGTTTCTCCGGCTCTTAAAGAAATACGTTTAAAGGATTTTAACTCCCTGACCGGCCGGGCTACTGATGAATACTGGTCATTAATATAGAGCTGCACCACTTCCTCTCCGTCAACGGCAGCATTATTAGTGATGTTCACAGAAACGGTTACATTCTGCCCCCGGGTTATTTCAGGCGATGAGATGTGTGCTGAATCATATTGAAAAGAACTATAGGATAAGCCATATCCAAAATCATACAAATTACCGGTATTGGAATGTACGTATTTACGAAAATACTGGCTGGGCTGGTAATTATAAAAAGACTTGATCTGGCCTGCATTTCTCGGAATGGAAACAGGCAATTTCCCTGAAGGGTTTACCTGTCCATACAACACCTCCGCAATAGCCTGTCCGCCAAACGATCCGGGCTCCCATGCCTCTATCAATGCAGGGATGTGTTCAGCTATCCAGGAAGTGGCCAGCGGTCTCCCGTTGGTGAGCACCACAATAACAGGCACACCTGTTTTATAGATTGCTTCAACCAGCTCCTGCTGCATGGATAAAAGCTGCAGATCGTCCCTGTCATAATTTTCACCCCCGGATATTTGCTTCCTGTCTGAATAGCGGGACGAATTTTCGCCCACCACCACTATTGCCAGATCAGTTTTACGGGCCATTGCAGCCGCTTCGTTTACCTGCCGGTACGATGTGTTGTTTATATCCCACTTAAAATCATAGTGCAAAATGTTGGCTTTTGTATCAATAGCTTTGATACCTTCCAGCACCGTGACCACCTGGTCATCCGGTTGTTCAAGCGCCCAGTCGCCTAAAATGGTTTGGGCATTAGCATGAGGGCCTGTTATCAAAATATTTTTATAGGCGCCCGGCTTTAGCGGCAGTAGCTTCCCCTGCCCCCCCGAAGGGTGGGAGTTATTTTTTAAAAGCACAATAGCCTTTCGTGCTGCCTCCAGCGCAGTGGCCTGGTGTGCAGGCCTGAATAAACTTTCCCGTGTTTCCCGCGCAGTGATCTGCTGTTTTTCAAACAGTCCCAGCCGGAACTTTGCTTCCAGTATTTTGCGAACACTTGCATCTATGCGGGCTTCAGACAGCTTCCCTTCTTTTACCAGCTCCAATACCGGCTCCAGAAAACCGGGACCGTGCATGTGCATATCCATACCGGCCTTAACGGTAAGCAGGCAGGCGTCTTTTTGTGTTTCGGCAACGAAATGCAGCGTATTGAGCCGCTCTATATCCATCCAGTCACTTACATAGAATCCTTTAAAGCCAAACTCGTCACGCAATACATCCTGCATCAGCCACCGGTTAGCGTGGCAGGGTACACGGTTTACTTCATTGTGAGCGGGCATGATCGTAAACATGCCGGCGTCTACCGCAGCCTTAAAGGGAGGCAACAGCAGTTCGCGGATGGTCCTTTCCGATAGTTCGGCAGGAGCGAAATTCAGCCCGTTTACCGGCTCACCACCACCCAGCAAATGTTTGCCGCAGGCCAGTACTTTATGCTGACCGGTAAAGTCGCCCTGTTGTAAGCCCTCTACCATGGCTACTCCCATAGCTGATACCAGGTGCGGGTCTTCCCCAAAAGTTTCACCTACGCGGCCCCAGCGTGCGTCCCGTGCAAGATCAAGATTAGGAGCAAATGTCCAGTGCGACCCTGTTGCTCTCATTTCAGCTGCTGTTTCCACTGATATTTTTTTCACAAGCTCCACATCCCAGGTGCTGGCCAGGCTGATGGGAGTGGGGTAAACTGTGGCGCCATGTACCAAAGCGCTTCCATGTATAGCATCTATGCCTATCAGCAAAGGTATTTTCAGCCTGCTTTTTTGAGCCAGGGACTGAAGGTAATTGGCCTCATTTACATCCAGTACATGAAGAAAAGAACCTATCATGCCCTGCTCTACCATCCGGGGTATTTCTGAAGAGTGAAGCCCCGGGTAAAAGCCTTGTGCATCACTCTTTTTCATGTCTTCCCTGGAGAGATTTTTCTCAGCTTTTTTTATATGCTCTAATCCAACATACTGGCACATCTGGGCTATCTTTTCCTCCAATGTCATGCGCTTCATCAGGTCGTCTATTCTTTTTTCTACCGGGGCGTTTTTATCTAAATACACCGGTGGCTCCTTTACTTTACCGTTGCTGCAGCATAATACTGTAACGCCGCAGTATAGTATCCATATCTTATTAATACGCATTTTAGCTTTTTAAATTTGACTAAAGGGCTCCTGCTGCAGCTGTTTGATACAGGCAGAAGGAATGATTGTTTTTATTTGAAAAAGATAACCGTCAGGTACCCGGTACAATATTTATGGTATAAGTGGTATCCACAGAAGATGCCGTTTTAAAACCAGGCGCCCAATTGCCACTTGCATCTCTGGCTCCGGGGATGTCATGATCAAACTGCAACTCAAGCCTTACCTGGTATTGCCCGGCGTTTTTGAATGTGAGATGAATAACATTATCTGTGGAGGGGTCCTGTGCCGATCGTACGGATGCTACGTCGCTTCCCGGGAATGTCCATTTCCGGCTTTTTACACCTCTTGAAACATCCGTAAAATGTACTTCCCGGTTTACCGCTATCTCTGTATTCAGTTTAGGGGTAATGTCCACCACAAAAGCTGAGAATGACGATGGGGCTTCATAATCCTTATTACAGGATACACTGCACAACATAAAATATATTGCAAGGATAGCCATTATCCGCTTTCTGTTCTTCAATTGTATTGTTTGTACCATTTTCTTTAAAAGTTTAATTTTTTATACAGACTAATCCAGGAACGATCCGTTATTCAGCAATTCAGACGGAGGTAAAGGCCAGTAATCTTTTTCTGTGCTGTAATTACCTGAGGCTGCCTGTTTGCAGAACTTAATGTTGCCGGGTTGTCTCCAACTACCATCGGGATTTTTGTCACCCGGTACGGTATAACGCGGAGGTGTTACATTATTGGCCGGATTCCAGAATACCGGGATTTCGGATACTTCCTTTAACCGGGCACCCAGTATGCCCCACCTTCTGAGGTCGTGCCAGCGTATAGCCTGCCCCTCAAAGCTGAGCTCACAGGGCCGTTCGATATACATCAAAAAGTTCAGTATGCTCTGAGGGGTTGGATACTCTGCGGCTGTAACCGGAAGCACTGCTGCCCGTTCCCTTACTTTATTGATGTACTTGATAGCTGCTGTCATATCGCCTGAATTTTGAAGCACAGCTTCAGCATACATCAGGAACACATCGGCCAGGCGTATCTTCCGTACATTCAGACCAGACCGGTTGTTGGTAACATCCACAATCTCCCTTGTTTCCCAGTTTGTATATTTCCGGATATAACCTGCCGACTGCTGGTTGAACCTGACAAACTTCTGCCCTGTTGCGGCCATTGGTAATTTTACGCCCCAGAATGTTCCATAATCATCATTGTTGATAGCAATAGATGCTGTTGCACGCAGAGGATATCTGCGCCCTATATTTTTAGGATCGGCAGGATCCATTTTGTCATTCATCATAGTAAGCATTGTAGTGTAAGAGGGCACTATAATGCGCCAGCCATTTTGCGGTGCAGGAGGGGCCAGGTTCCTTTCTACACTGGTAGCTTCCGAGCCATCATTTCCATCGTTTACCCCACCGTTCATTCCGGGTTTAAATTTTGTTGAAAAACTTACTTCAAAGATGGACTCGCTGTTGAACTCATGGGCTTCATCAAAATTCCACTTGTATTCGTTCACTAAAGCGTACAGGTTGTTCTGTTCACTCTCATCTATGATCTGTTTAAAATAGCTTGCGGCACGGTCCCATTTTTTATTGTACAAATAGTATTTCCCCAGTGTGGCTGTGGCAGCGCCCCAGGTTACCCGACCTTTTTCTTCCTGCACTTTGGGAAGATGGGCCTGGGCAAATTCCAGGTCGTCTATTATAAACGCATCAATGGTCTCTTTGGAAGATACATCCTTGTAATAGTCTTCAACAGAGACAGGTATTTTGTCGTGCAAAATGACAGCGCCTTTATTAAAATGGTTGGACAGCCAAAAATAAAACCAGCCTCTTAAAAACCGGGCCTCTGCTATATACCGTGTTTTCAGGTTTTCATTCATACTAATGCCAGGCAGTTTTTCTATAACCTGATTGGCCCTGAAAACGCCGGTGTACATATCCGCCCAAACCGCCTCTATATATCTCGGGTCGGCCGTATAGTTCAACGCGTCCATGGTTTCCACAAAATTTCCGTTCATCACGTTGGGCATAGCTTCATCTGAGGTAACAAAGCCCGAAAAAACAGCACCTTCGCCAGACACACCGCCCAATTGCAAGGCACCATAAACGGCATTTAAGCCCCGTTCTGCATCCTGGGCCGTTTTCCAGTATGTACCTGTAGTTACTAAATTGGGGTTTTCTTCTGTAAGGAAATTCTTGCCGCAGGATGCGAGTGCGGAAGCAAAAACCATCAGCAATATGATATTTATCTTATTCATTCTTTTAAAATTTATAGCTGAGTAACATGAATCTTATTAGTGTATATCGAACTCTCTTTTAAAAATTCAGATTAACGCCTACCCTGTAAATGGCGGATATAGGATAAGTGCCCGAATCCACTCCTTTGTTCAGTAAGCCATCGTTACCTACTTCAGGATCATATCCTGTGTACCGGGTGATGGTGATGGCGTTTTGTGCTGCCACATAAAAACGAAGATTGGTAATCTTCATGCCCGACAGCAACGCTTTGGGAAGGCTATACCCTATTTGCAGATTCCTTAATCTTATATAACTGCCATCTTCCAGAAAGTAATTACTGCGCGTACGCACATTGTTATGGTTCAAGCCATCCGCATTGCGCGGAATATTTGTATTGGGGTTGTCTCTTGTATAGGCATATACCAGGTCACGATGGGTTTTAACCGCGTAGGCATAAGCTGCATTACCGTTAAATACCTTGTGGCCATAAGCGCCGTTCCATTGCATATTGAGGTCAATATTTTTATAGCTGGCATTGAATACAAAACCACCTTCGAATTTTGGTGTGCCGTTGCCCATATCTACACGATCATTATCATCTATCACCTTATCGCCATTGGTATCTACATATTTCAGATCGCCCATGTGTGCAGAAGGCACTAAAACCCTGTAAGCCTGCAGTTCTTCCTGTGTCCGGATAAGGCCATCGGTAGGAATTAAAAAGAAAGTGCCCACTGTATAACCCTGCCTTATAACGGTAGTGCGGTCAGGGTTGCCCCATACATAAGGCTGCCCTCCATATATGGTGCTTGTTGGCAGGTTTGTTTGGGTAACCTTGTTTACGTTTTTGGTGAATATCATGGAGAGGTCGTAAGAAAAAGCGCCACTCTTTTGATAAGTTCCTGTAACCTCAATCCCTCTATTTGTCATATTACCCACGTTCATGACTACGGTTTGATAAGCAAAGTTGGTACCGGTTCCGGTAGAATTGGGCAACGAAACGGGGAAAAGCATATCTCTTTTTTCCGAACTATATACATCTATTACCAGGCCCACATTCTGGCGGTTAGAAGGCTTCCATCCTATATCAATACCCATATTGTGCATACTATTGGTTTCCCAGCGCACGTTTTCATTTGCGTAGTTGCGCTGAATGCTTCCGAGGGCAAGCCATTCAGATGCGCCTGCACCAAATACGTAGTCTACTTTGGGCGCTATTACCGCAGCATAGGAGTAGTTTTTGATGTACTGGTTACCGCTGGTACCATAGCTATATCTCAGTTTTAAGCTATTGATACGGGTAGCGCTGGAAAAATTTTTGAAAAAAGATTCCCTGTCAATATTCCAGCCTACAGAAGCAGAAGGGAATGTGGCATACTTGTTATTTTTCCCGAATTTGGAAGATCCATCACGCCGTACACTTAATGACATCAGGTAGCGTTGCTGATAATTGTATTGTGCTCTTCCCACTAAGCCGGTAAGTGTATTCACTTCTTTTTCGCCAGTAGCGTTGTATCCCGACAAACCGGCGCTCAACTCCCTGATATCGGATCCACCAAAGTCTTCCGCGTAGCCCTGGAACCATTTTGAAGTCTGCTTTTCAGAAGAGGTAACCAGTACTGCCCGAAGATTATGACCATTGCCAAACGATTTTTTATACGTTATCATACCCTGCAGCATCCATCTTTGCATATTTCTCTGGTAGTCGGTAAGGTCAGCAATGGGTATAGAATTACCTGAGATATTTCCGTTCTCATCCTCAACAATGATCGTAGGGTTGTAAATTTTCCGGAAATCATGAGACGTCACCCCGGAAGCCATTCCCTGAATGGACAGGTCTTCAGTGATCTTATAGCCCAGCCTTCCCACAAGCCCCACACGGTCATCTGTTCTTGTATCTTCCCTGTATACTTCTCTTGCGAGGTTGATGGAGCCCAGCACCTCGTTTGGATCCTGATCAGAAATCACCTGGTAATTTGTTACAGCGCCTGAAAGGTCAATTGGCGGCTGATGAGGTAACATATTAATGGTGCGCAGCGACACTGCATTGGATATAGCATTGTCTTTACTTAAAAGACCATTAAAGTCTATGCCCCCGTCAAATCTGCCAGATTCAAAGTTCATATTTCCCCGCACTGTTAGTCTTCTGAACCTGGAATTTTCGGTCAGCGATCCTTCCTGGTCAAAATACGCAGCATTGAAAACATAGTTCAGTTGCTTACCTCCTCCGTTCAATGCCAGGTTATAGTTGGATACAGGCGCCATGTCGTTGGTCAGTAACTTTTGCCAGTTAGTATTGTAATCCAGCAATTTTTTATTGTCATTGATGCGCCATCCTATATTATCACCGGCATAGTTCAGCTCCCCGTCACCTCCTACTTTGTAAGTGGTTTGGGTAATGTACAGCCATTCCATTGTGCTGGCCATAGGAATGCCTGAAGTGATCTTCTGAGCACCCCTGTCGGCATTAAAGCTCACTTTTAATTTCCCTAATTTGGCACTTTTGGTAGTGATCAAAATAACACCGTTGGAGGCGCGGGTTCCATAAATGGCAGCAGAAGCGGCATCTTTTAAAATATCTACAGTTTCTATATCACTGGCCTGTATGCCGGGGTCAGACTCATAAGGCACCCCGTCAACAACATAAAGCGGGGATAGCGCATCGGCTGAAAAAGAGCCTACACCACGGATCTGCACATTGGCCCCGGCACCCGGAGCACCGCTACTGGCCTGTACGCTTACCCCGGCTACCCGCCCTTGCAGCGCATCTGTAAAATTAGGGGAAGTGTATTTTTGCAGGGCCTCTGATTTGACCTGCGCTACAGCGCCGGTCACCTCTTTTTTGGACAGTGTACCATATCCAATTACCGCCACTTCGTCCATGGAAGTAACCTCAGGTTCTAACACAATGTCTAAAACATCTTTTCCGGAAATGGCTACCTCTTTTGACTGGTACCCGGAATGGCTTACGCTGATAACCGCATTGGCGTTCTTAACATCCAGCGAAAATTTACCTCCTGCATCAGTAACAGTTCCCGCTGATGCTCCTTTTACCATAACCGATGCACCGCGAAGTGCATTGCCGGCTTCATCCCTGACAGTGCCTGATACGGCTTTTTGTGCAAATACCGGTAATGTGGCCACCAGCAATAACAGTAAAATGATCCCGTTCTTCTTATTCATAAATCTGGCTTTAATCGTTAACACTATTTTATTTTTTAATTTTCTCAACTCATTTAGTGATACAGCGGAGTTATCGTAGCTTCATCTTTTATAAAAGGAGCCAAATTCACTCCGTCTATGCTTTATTCAGGAAGTTTGTACGTTTTCATCGTCTTATAAAAATCTTCCGAAATGGCTGGCACATTAAACCTTTCCCAGTACTTTATTTTGCGCTTATTATCGGGCCGTTTCTCCCAGCGTTTGTTTTTCTCTTCATAAAAAGGAGCAGGAATTTCTTTTGATGTAGCCCATGAAGGGTTTTTGACAATGGCTACCGCAGCCATATCAAATAAAGATCTGCCGCTGTCTGCGCCATACACTTTGACATGATTGAACAGATCCACTGAATAGTCTCCAAAGCATTTAAACTTATTACCGTGCCGCCCTTCTATCGCTTTTTTAATCCTGGGACCAAGACCCGGCATTTTTTTACGGATATCATCCCTTGCAAACCTCACCGCTCCGGTGCCGGAAGGCACACCATAACGCACTACTGCCATTTCAAACTCAACCGGTAAAGACAATACATAATTTAAAGACGGTATATCATCATTAAGATTATACTCACCCGGATCAGGATAATTAGACCCTAACCACACTATCTTAATATTTTGTGCAATGTCCGGCTGCGCCTTCAGGGCCAATGCCAGGTTAGTAAGTTTTCCCACTGCAAGCACTATCAGTTTATCTCCGGTGTTTTTCTTTGCCTGCTGAATGATAAAATTTACGGCATCCTGCCCATCATATTTCCCTTTAGAAATATCTTTAACAATAGTCTGATAATCTTTATTGGCACCAGCGATCAAAGGTACTTTTCCATAACTCTTACACAGGCGCATTACGCGCTCTGCTTCTTTAAGATGCTTATTAATATCTCCTCCATTCTGTGTAGCATTTACGGTAATTCCTTTAATATCGAAAACATCGCTGCTGAATAAAAGATAGGCTAAAGCATGCTGATCGTCCACTTCATTGTTTGTATCTGTATCAAAGATCACTTTGATTTTCCCGCCATTGGCGGGCTGAGCTTTTAATGTCGTTCCCAAATCCGCCAGGATAAACAGCAATAACAAGTAAACTGTTTTTTTTATACATGTCATTGTAAGAATGATTTAAAAGAAAAAGGAATTCTATTTTCAATATTTGTCAAAAAAGAACCGGCTAGTGCTGTTTCTCTCCGCACCGGTATATGGGCAGTATTTACCACCATATCCATATTTGTACTACCGGCTACTATTATATTATTGGACTTGCTCATCGTTAACACTATTTTATTTGATTTGATTTTCTCAATTCATTTAATTGTCCGGGCGAGGTTACCCTTGGTTTTTGGTTGTTCATTAAGTCTGTGAAAATATAATGGTTTACTTCCCTCCACTCTTCACGCTCTCTCCATAAAGGCGGAGGCATTATAGTTTCCCACTTTTTTAAGTCTGATTTCATTGATTCAAAAAGTTTGTTGTTTTGGTTACTCACGTCTTTTGTTTCACTTATATCTGCTCCCAGATCGTATAGCCGGTATCCGTAATCTTTTACCTGTATGAGTTTATATTGATCCTGCCTCATAGCAGCCATAATATCCCTGCTCCAAAACAATTGCCGGTGCGGTGCACCAGTTTTTTCGCCTTTTATAAAAGGAACCAGGTCTGCGCCGTCTATGTTTTTATCTGCCGGCAGCTTTACAGACGCCGCGTTTAAAACAGTAGCGCAAATGTCCAGTGAAGAAGTAAGCCCGGTATAAACGCCCGGGCGAATGCCTCCACCTGTCCACTTTAGCAGGAAGGGAACCCGGTGGCCGCCTTCAAATTTGTTACCTTTAAAGCCCTTTAAGGGCAGGCAGGACGATTGGTTGCTCAACGCACCGCCATTATCGCTTAAAAAGAAGACCAGGGTATTATCCTCTAATTTTTCTTTTCTGAGCTTATCCATTACTTTGCCTATGCTCCGGTCCAATGCCCAGGTCATGGCAGCCAGCTTTTGCCGGGGATGGCCACGGAAAAGCTCGAGGTCCTCCGGCGTAGCCTCCATGGGTGCATGAACAGCATTGTAAGAAAGGAACAGGAAAAAAGGTTTCTTTTTGTACTGCTCTATATATTCCACCGCCTTATCTCCCCATACATCTGTAAGATAACCGGTAAAAGGCACCTGTTTTTTGTTGTGCAGAACGGCGTGGGCATTACCAGGCACATCCTCTTTTTCATTATGGAAATAAGAACGATGCCCGCCAAGGAAACCATAAAACTCGTCAAAACCACGGTTATTAGGGTGATAAGGGTCCGTTTCACCCAGGTGCCACTTTCCAATAAGTGCCGTAGCGTAGCCCTTGGTTTTTAGGAGGTCTGCTATTGTTCTTTCGGCTGGGTCCATCCCCAGGCCGTATGGAGGTAAATTGCTGGCATGGCCAAAGCGGTTTTGATAACGCCCGGTCATAATAGCCGCCCGGGACGGACTGCAAACCGAAGCCGTAACATGCGCATCAGTAAACCGTATACTTTCCCCCGCCAAGGCATCAATATTCGGCGTTTTAATATCTGCCGATCCCATGAAGCCAAAATCCGCATACCCCGCATCATCTGCCAGAATGAGAATAACATTGGGAAGAGGCACTGCTGCCACCTGTTTTTGCAATAAGCTGCACCCGGTCAATAATAAAACCGCAGCAGTCAGTAAATAAATATTACCATATTTAATTGGCATTCGCATCTTAATATTTACATGACCCCAGGCCGGGGCCGTTAATCATTATTGAAGCAACCTGAATTAATGCTATTTTGATCTCTGTTCAAGGCGTTACTGTCCTTTATTTTGAAAACAATACAAAACGCTGTACTTTTTCTGTTCAATAGAATAGAGCTAAATTAGGTTCCAAACCGCTTTTGGGGTACCGATATTGTACGATTAATTACCAAATTTCATTACCGCAACAGTTATTTTGAGCGTTTTTGAACAACCCATGCCGTTTATCAAAGGGCGATGCCGTTCATTAAAAATATCCCCACCTTTTTATATTTTTGAGGCAGGTTGTTTTTAATAACATTACCAGGTATCTGGCATGTTGTGTTTATAATCGGCTTACTAAACGTTCATGCTTTGCTTTCTATATACTATATTTTATTAAAAAATGTCTGTACCAGAAATTACTCCAGTAAAATATTTCCTGGAATAAAATGTGGTTACCGGGGATGGCCCGTAGTGTGGCTTATGCTATTAGCAAACCTGCTACAGGCTCAAAATGTACGTTTTAATCATTTTTCCGTAAATGAGGGTTTGTCCCAGGCTACGGTAAACTGTATGCTGCAGGACAGCCTGGGCCGTATCTGGCTGGGTACGCGCGATGGTCTGAACTGCTTTGATGGGGTTTCTACAAAAGTATTTAAGCCCGTCCAGGGTGATCCCACTTCACTCCCGGGCAACCAGATAATAAAAATAAGGCTGCACGGAGACCATATATGGGTACTTACAGAGAACGGGCTTGCAAGGCTGGATCAGAAAACACTGAAGTTTGAGCAGTACCCTATAAGAAAAATAACGGATTTTGTGTTCTTGGAAGGCAGGATCATCCTGAGCGCCTTTGAGAATATGTACGAGCTGGACTGGAAAAACAGGCGATACTTACTTCGTAAAGACCTGTCGGGGCTAATGCACGGGGGCAACTGTATGCTGGCGCTGCGAAATGGCGGGCTGCTTATCGGGAGAAAATCAGACAACCGGTCGCAGGTGAACCTGGTAAAGCATTCGGGTAGTAATACCCCGGATATTGCTGTTTCCAATCTGAACATTTCCAAATTATTCCAGGACGATAATGGCCACATCTGGATAGGCACTAATGGTGATGGCGTGATGGTGATGGACGAAAGCCTGAAACTCATCCATCATTATACACAAGGTAACGGCCCCAATGACCTCTGCGATAATTTTGTATATGATATTTCGCAGGACCGTCTTAAAAATATCTGGATAGGCACCATGAACGGTGCCAGCCGCTTTAATCCCCGAACAGGCATATTTTATACTTACAAACCTACAGAATCAGAAAGCGGGCTGAGCCATGAAGGGGTGCTTTCTATTATGCAGGACCACCAGGATAATATATGGCTGGGTACCTACTATGGCGGGGCCAATTATTTTAAATTAGACAACAACAATTATAACTATTATTCCACTGCAGGTACCCGTGAATACAAGCTCAATAATAACCTGGCCTGTGAAATGGTAGAAGACAACACCGGTAATATCTGGATCGCCACTGAAGGAGGAGGCATTAATATCCTGAACAAAGAAACAAGGAAAATAAGTCTCCTTACCAAAGAACAGGGGCTTTCAGGCAATAATGTGCAATCCCTTTACTTCGATGGTGTTGCTACAATTTATGCAGGCACCCACGGAGACGGGTTTAACGAAATAGACATAAAAACGCGCAAAATAACACATTATAAAAGCATTGCCGGCAACCCCAACTCCCTTCCCTCCAACGTTGTGTACTGCATTGTTCCGTATAGGGACAGCCTGATACTCGGCACACGGAAAGGGGCTGTTTTCTTCCATAAAAAAGACAAGACCTTCAGGTCCATTCATGACAGCACTGACAGGGCCCTCAACAATGCCATTGTTTTTTCAGCCCTGGTGGACCATTCGGGAAACATCTGGATGGGTACCAGCGGTAACCTGCTGCATTATGACCCGCGCAGGCAAAGGATCATTAAACAGCAAAATGCCCTTTCGCAGGCTACGGACAGGGGCAAAAGCATCTATTCTGTTTTTGAAGACCGGCAGCAGCAATTATGGATAGGCTCTTTTGGCAACGGTCTTCTTTGCTACAATAGCGCCAATGGAACACTCACTTCTTATACCACGCACAACACCAGCCTGCAAAGTAATTTTATTTATGATATAGATCAGCTACCCGATGGGAATATGCTGCTGGCCACTCTTTCCGGCCTTAGCATATTTGATAATAAGACCAATACGTTTTACAACTACCAAAGCAGGGGCGGTTTTCCGTTGAGAGAGCTGAACAAGCGCTCACTGCTGGTATCTAACAACGAGATCTTTGCAGGCGGTATTAACGGTCTTGTTTCCTTTTACAGGCATGAATCACTGGCTTTTTCCCGGCAGGACGCATTAATGTTTTCTTCATTATCGGCCAATAATAAGGAAGTACTGCCGGGCGATGGTACCGGTATTTTAGAGCAGTCAATGCCTTACACTTCAGCTATTGTGCTGCAGCCCAACATCAGGGTATTCACCATAGGGTTTGCTTCCTGCAATTACCAGGAAGATCTGAAAACTTATTACAGCGTAAAGCTGGAAGGGTTTGATAATGAGTGGGTAGACTATCAGACAAAGCATTCAGCTACTTATACCAATCTGGACGCAGGCAATTATGTTTTTAAAGTACGCGCCATGCACCCTGTTACCAATGCCGTACTTTCGGAAAAGAGCTTGCATATCACTATTAAAGAGCCTTTCTACAAAACCACTTATGCATTAGCGCTATATGCCCTTGCCCTCCTGGGCCTGTTTTACTTTTTCTACAGAATGAAAATAGGCCAGATAAAACTATCGCACCAGCTGGCTACAGAAAAACTAAATACAGAAAATGAAAGTAAACTGACCAGGTCCAAGCTTCGTTTTTTTACCAACCTCTCCCATGAATTCAGGACACCACTTACATTGATCATGGGCCTTACCGAAGGTATTATGGAAGAAGGCGGCATTCCTGCCCGGTTTAAGAAGAAAATACAGTCCATATATAACAATTCACTAAGCCTGAATAACTTAATAACCGAGCTGCTTGATTTCAGGAAGCTGGAACAGGACTCTGTAAAACTGCATGTAACCGAGTGTGAGCTTACATCGTATATAAATGCACAAATGGACGCTTTTGAGGAATATTTACAACAGAAGGATATTCAGATCAGTATTACTGGCACAACAGACAAGCTAATGGTATGGATAGATGAGCACCGTATGAAACATGTATTCAATAATCTTGTTTCTAATGCCATCAAACATCTTGATAAAGAAAAGAAGGTGATTGATATCCATACAAGCGCTGATGAGGAATATATTTATATATCCATTAAGGACAACGGATGCGGGATCCCGCAAAGCGAACTGAGCAATATTTTTAACCAGTTTTATAATACCGAAAACCCTGATGGTAAAAACAGCTTTTCTGCAAGCAGCGGCATTGGCCTGTTTTATGCACGCGGTATAGCAGAAGCTCACGGTGGCCGTATTGATGTAAAGAGTATTTTGGGATCAGGAAGTGAATTTGTAGTGGTTTTGAAAAAGGGGAATGCACATTTTCACCAGGAACAGCTAAAACCGCCTGTAACAGACCTGCAGGAGCAGGATGCAGCAATCATTTTCCCGGAAGAAAGCAGCCGGAACGAAGGGAACGTTTCAATGTCCGATCCGGATAAGAACCGGAAACTGCTGGTTGTTGAAGATAACGATGAAATAAGAATCTTAATAAGAAATAAATTCATTTCTGAGTTTCAGATTGTAGAGGCTGCTGATGGTGATGCCGGGCTTCAGATGGCTGTACAGATACAGCCTGATATTATCATTTCCGATATCATTATGCCTAAACAATCTGGAACGGAGCTATGCAGAAAGCTAAAGAATAATATTGAAACCTCGCATATACCCATCATCCTTTTAACCGCAAAGTCGGGCCTGGACGATACGCTGGAAGGTGTAGAGGTTGGAGCAGACCTGTACGTAACCAAACCTTTCAGCAGCCGCCTGTTAAGAGCCCAGGTAAAAAACCTGCTCCGGAACCGTGAGCAGGTTCAGAACCGCTACAGGGCAGAAGTAGGATTAAACGCACGTGAAATGGCCGTGAACCAGCTTGACCGGGAATGGCTTTGCCGGGTGGAGCAGGTATTGGAAGAGAACATCAGCAACAGCCTGTTTGGAGTTAATGAATTTGCTGCCGAGATGAATATGGGCAGAACTACATTTTATAATAAAATAAAATCCCTGTCAGGACAACCTCCTAACGAGTTCATACAATCGTACCGGTTAAAAAAAGCCGCTAAAATGATCATAGAAGACCCTTCCCTTAATATGACTGATATTGCTTATGAAACAGGCTTCAATTCATTAAAATATTTCGGGCAATGTTTCCGCGATTTTTTTGGTGTTCCACCTTCTAAGTATGCTAAAAGTATGAAGACATAGTTATGCTTTACCTGCTGTTCCGTTAAAGTTTGGTACATTTTTGAAGAATTTTGGTACTCCCTGTCTGCCAGCCAGGGTAGCTTTATGGGCTATAAGTATATTGTTGTATGAACTATCATATTATGTACCGGGTCATCCTGTTATTTGTTTTATTACTTGGCGGAAGGCCGTTGTTGCTATCCCAGGGCATGCACCCAACTTCCAATGTAAACCCGTACCAGCTTCCGGCCGGTCTTATCACTTACCATAACAATGCACCGGAATTATTTAAAAAAGGTTTCCTGGATGTAACCAAAGAACCTTACAGTGCCAGGGGCGATGGCTTAACAGATGATACGGAGGCTATACAATGGGCTATTAATGATGCTTTTAAAGGCAACTTCGTAGTGTTTTTCCCGGGTGATAAAACGTATTTATTGTCCGATCAGTTAATTTGTACCGGCATAGCAGGCTCACGGAAATTTTGCCATATACTGATAGGATCTGCCAGGGGCGCCCGTCCCAAATTAAAACTAAAAGATAACAGTGTGCTCAATAATACTGACCGTATTGTCACCAATAGCCTGATCCGGTTTTTATGCTTTAAAAACGGACAACCCCTTCCTGCCAGCCTGTATGGCAGCACAGTGAGAGGTATTGATATTGATATGGGTAATAACCCCTTTGCCAGTGCTATTTCTATGGCAGGTGCACAGCATTGTGTTATAGAAGATGTAAAAATAACCGGTGCCAATTTTTATTGCGGCGTTTATAACCTGCCCGGTTCGGGAGGTGGTGTGGTAAACCTTAAAGTAGACGGCGGCCGGATTGGGATCTGGCAGGACGAATACCGTCCTAATCCCACAATAGAGGGACTGACGCTTTCCAATCAAAGCCAAAACGCTATCCGGATCACTAATTCAAGAGGGCCGGTTATTATTACAGGATTTAAAATTACCGGTGTACAAAATCCTGCTACAGATTACAGGGCCGTTTATTTATCCAATTCTTTTTCAAAAGTAGTATATGGTATAGAAGACCATGCTTTTGCCAATCTTAGTTTAACGGATGGACAGATAGAAGTAAACGGTCCGAATGGTATAGCGATAGAGAACATAGCGCAGGATCTTACCATTAATAATGTATATATCAGGGCACAGGTTTTGATCAAAAGTGGCAAAGCAAGTGCAGAAGACCATTTAGTTTCATTGAAAGACAACAGTTGGAACAGGCTGAGCAGCTACGTGTTCACTGCTGCTGCGGACAGGTCGGCCGTGTACATCAACAATAAATCCCTCGCAGCACCACCTGACAGCAATTTTATTTTTTATACCCCTGTAGTTGCAGCAGCTCCGGATGAAGATTTTGTACGTAAACATAGCTGGAGCCACATGCCTTCCTGGGAAGACGCAGACATTGTAAATATTATGAGCTATGGAGCTACGCCGGAAAATATAAACAATGAAGATGATGACGGAGCCGCCATTCAGAAAGCAATTGATGAAGTAACCAACCCAAAACATCGCAATTTTGGAAAAACGGTTTTCATTCCCAGGGGATTATTTCTTACCCAAAGAAAACTGGTTCTAAAAAAAGGATTAAAAATGATCGGCGCCGCAAAGAATATTTCTGTTATCCAGGCAAATGAAGACTGGCCCAATAAAAAAGGAGCAGTGATGGAAAGCGTAGATGAAAAAGAAGGGAATATCATTTTAAGCGATTTCGCTATTATTGTTTACCGGAATATGAGCTACCTGAACTTTCGGTCAGGAAATACCATTATCCGCGATATAGTTACCGAAACCGTTCGTAAGTATGGAACAGATCACACTAATACCGCCGGTGTTCCTTATATCAAGTTCAGCAATCATGCAGGAGGCAAAGTATATCATTTGTCAACAGACCATACCGCCACATTAGATAAATACGACAACAAGACCTATATCCCCGGTTATCATTTGCTAAAAATAGAGGATACCTTTTTGCCTTTAACGTTCTATCAGCTCAGTATTGAGCATATCAAAAATTCGCCTCAGTTTGTCATCAGCGGGAGCAAAAATGTGAACATATTCGGGTTGAAATTTGAAGAAGACCGGCAACTGCTGAAAATTATTGATTCCGAAGATATCCGTATAATTGGCGGGTCCGGGAATTATTCGCTCACCAATGCAACTGATGAAAGTATTATCAGAATTGAACATTCAGATAACATTCTTATACAAAACCTTAATAAACGGTCCGTTTCGGATAAAGAGGCGACAACTACTTATTGGTTAAGAGACGGTACCAATCTGTTAAGTAAGGACCGGAGTATCCTGATGTATAAAAAAGGTTTGTAACTTACTGCTATATAATCCGCAAACTATAAAAATGATAACGACATAATGAACGCTTCCGTTTAAAATGAAACAACCCTTTTATGAATAAACAACATTTTACAAAAGTTATATTAATTGCAGCTATTTTCCTGCTTGCCGGTAATATTTCAGTGGGGCAAAACCTGCCTTTATTAAAGATCAGCGATGACCGGCGGTATATTGTAACCGCTGATGGCCAGCCGTTTTTCTGGTTGGGTGACACAGGCTGGGAACTGATACACCGGTTAACGAAAGAAGAGATTGACCTGTACCTGGAAGACAGGGCAAAGAAAGGGTTTACCGTTATTCAAACGGTTATTCTTGCTGAGCTTGATGGTTTGAACACCCCCAATGCGAATGGTCACAGGCCGTTAATTGGCAATGACCCAGCCCGTATCAATGAAAAATATTTTGAGCTGGTGGACTATGTGATCAAAAAGGCCGGAACACTTGGGATATATGTTGGGCTATTACCCACATGGGGCGATAAGTTCAACCTGAAATGGGGCAAAGGGCCTGTGATATTTACACCGGAAAATGCAGAAATCTATGGCGGGATCCTGGCTAAAAGATATGTAAAGGCCAACAATATTATCTGGATATTAGGCGGCGACAGGATGCCGGAAACCGAAGAGCAGTATGCCATTATAAGGGCTATGGCAAAAGGCATCAAAAAGCTGGATACAAGGCACCTAGTTACTTATCATCCTGCCGGCGGAAAAAAAGCAACAGACGCTTTTAATGAAGACTGGCTGGATTTTGATATGTTTCAGAGCGGTCATAACCGTACTCAAAAGGAGTACAATTTTGTGCTGCAAAGTAAAAAGATAAGCCCTGCCCGGCCTGTGATAGAAGCTGAGCCCCGGTATGAGAACTCGCTGGACCGGTTTTGGGAACCGGGCGCGCAGGACTGGATGGACGACTCGGATGTGCGGGTAACGGCTTACTGGACAATGCTGGCCGGAGCGGCCGGATACACTTATGGCTGCCACGATATCTGGCAGATGTACACTATTGACAGGGAGCCCGTTTCAAACGCCAGAACCGACTGGAAGCAAGCCTTACACCTGCCAGGCTCTCAACAAATGTTATACTTAAAAAAATTGTTGCTGGCCTTTCCATGGCAAAAGCTGGTCTATGATCCAACATTAATTCTTAATAATAATCCGCAGGATGAGCAATATATAGTGAGCGCAACAGGTATAGAGCGCGATTTTATTATTGCCTACACTCCCTGGGGCAGGCCGGTGCAATTAAAGCTACCGGCAATGAAATCCGGACAGTTGGAGGCCTTTTGGTATAATCCCCGGTCGGGCAAAAGTGTGCACATTGGAGATTATAACGGTAATGATACACCGGTATTTACGCCGTGGGCCAAAGGCAGAGGCAGTGATTTTGTTTTAATTGTAAAAAACAAAAAAGCGAATATCAGAGTGCCGGGTTTATAATGCGGCCTTAGATTGAGGGCGCCATTGCCTGCAAAACACCCGGTAACGCCGGTCTGTTCCTGCAAGCTAAAACTTGGGAATGCCTATAGTCTTAAGAATATGGTTAGTACGGGCCGTCTTGTCTTGAAATAAAGGTTTGTTATCGCATTTGCTTCTATGCTCTATGTCACTCCTTGCGGAGTTTTTTGACGGGCTTATTTGCTTGATTACTTATAAACCTCCGAGAAATGCAATTATTATAAAGTATAGGAAGTATCTCTGTCAAACCCCGAAAGAGAATAGTATTATTTGCCCCGATGGCTGGCTTTAATTTTAAATTTAAGATGCACGGTTGCCCTGCCCTTATCAACCTGCTAACCATCCAACTTATCAACTTTAATTAACTTTGCCCTATGTTACTCCATATCCACCCCAAAGACCCGCAGGAAAGGCTCATTAAGCAGGTTGCAGAAACATTGCGAAACGGAGGTATTATTGTGTACCCTACCGATACGATTTATGGACTGGGATGTGATATTTATAACACCAAAGCCATTGAGCAGATCTGCCGCATCAAACAAATAGATCCTAAAAAAGCACAACTTTCCTTTATTTGCTGCGATCTGAGCCATCTCAGTGATTTTGCCAGGCAAATATCCAATACTACCTACCGTATCTTAAAAGAACATTTACCGGGTCCTTATACTTTTATTTTGCCCGCCAGCAAACAGGTACCCAAAATCCTTCAAAGCAAAAAAGATACAATCGGGCTACGTATCCCTGATAATAAAATAGCTTTGGCACTGGTAAAGGAACTGGATCATCCTATCCTCAGCACTTCATTGCCCGGCGAGTTTGTAGAAGATTATACCGATCCGGAAATCATCTATGAAAAATATAAAAACCTTGTAGATACAGTAATTGATGGCGGGCCCGGCGGCAGTGTTCCGTCTACCATTATCAACTGTGTGAACGATGAATATGAACTGGTAAGATCAGGAGCCGGGGCATGGGAATAATTTAAAGGCAAGAACTGATGACTAAGCTGTGTTGCGTTTGCAATTGATTTACCGTCTTTTACCTGAATAGAATAAAACTCAATATTTACAAATGTTTAATCTGAACCTTCCCCCAAAATTTTTAGTCGGCCTGTTGTTATTTTTATCCGTGGGCTGGTTTGCCTGCACTAATCCAAGGTATATCAATTCCCCGTCAGTGCATAATGCCGCTTTTTTAAAGCAGCAGGGCGACTTTAAATTTTCTGTGGCAGGCGCTGCCAACCCCATAGCTATGCTGAACAAAATCGATGATGTCAGCGATGATGAAACCCTGGACCACTCTTATGGTTTTGACGGGCAGGCAGCAGTAGCCGTCACTGATCATTTTATGCTTACTGCATCGGCAATGGTAAGAAATGAAAAAGATAAATACAATGAAGATGATCTTTCCAATACAGGTAATAATACGCTTGTGTCTTACAAAAGATCCATGGTAGATATAGGAGCCGGCTTTTACTCGGCCATCGGAGAAAGCAAAAAAGTTTACTTTAATGGTGTGGCAGGCGTTGGCTTTGGTAAAATGTCATCAGCAGATAATGCCGCGCCTTATAATGTCGAAAGGCATCGCAAATACGAAGCAAATACAATGAAGTATTTTCTGCACCCGTCTTTTAATTTCTTTTTCAACGATTACCTGCGCATGTCTGTAGCGCCGCGGTTTTCGCTGTTGAAACTGAATAATATAAAGACCAGCTATACCGAAGACGAAGAGCTGAAGCTGGGCTATTATTATGCCCGCAGCAAAACATTCGGACTGTTTGAGCCCGCTATTTTATTGCAGGCCGGCTTTAAGAACAATGACTGGCTGAAGCTGGATATGGGATTTAACTTTTCGTCAGATCCGTTCACTTCCGGTACGCCTGATAAATACGGCAATCCCGATGTGGATCATTATAATGTTCAATCACGTAATTTTTTATTTTCCCTGGGGCTTTCATTTTACCCACAGGTAAGAAAATGA
>JASGDI010000113.1:0-3914 GCA_049841335.1 Niabella sp.
CATAAATGAAATATATTCCTGACGGTTTGCTCTATCCAGCATAGCACCCAGGTAATGCCCCAGGTTCACAAAGGGATACCATTGGTAATGATTAGCGCTATCAGCACCCATCCATGGCGTTACAGGTTCCTGCCTGGCAAAGCTAATACCATCCGCCAGGTATTTTTTCTCCTTTGACAAAAGATATAAAGAAAGAGCGGCCAGCTCCATATCATCGGTATAGTTATCTTCAGCATAGATATAAGGAGCTTTTACAGAAAGCGTTTGGGTATTACCTAGATACATCTTCCCAAATTCATAGGCATCCATAGCTTTTTGCACCAGGCTTCCTGCAAAAACAGGATCAAACTCTTTCATAACAATAGCGCCCAAAGCAAAAGCGGCTGCAAATTTTCCGGCGGAAGAGGCTACGCCTGTTGTCTTGTTTTTATACTTTTCGCCCTGTGGTTGGCCGGTTATAAAATAAACAGGACGGGCCAGGTCCTTATCAGCACTATATTTCACACTGTCCTTTGTTGGCAGGCGCAGGCCGGCATGGTCGCGGTCGTCTGCTATCTGGTTATAATATTCACCTTTAGCAGGATTCATTTTTAACAGCCAATCCAGCCCCCACCTGGCCTCATCTATGATATCTGGAATATTATTAGCGCCCTTATTACCCCAGGCATCATGAAAGTCTTCAAAGCTGCGGGGATTTTGCATGTAAGCAAACAACATCTGGTAAGTGGCATTGGCGGAAGTTGGTAAATATTGCAGATAGTCAGAGGCATCGTGCCAGCCGCCAGCTACATCAATATAAGAAGAGTCCTTTTTTTTATCAGGGTGATATACTATAAATCCGTCCTGCGTATGGCAGCTGTCTTTCAGGAAGGGATTATACTTACTACGTTGCTGCCGCATATATCGTAACATAAAATCCGCAGCACCATTATATACCTTATCATCAATTCTGAATACGGGAGATATTATGCTTCCAGCCTTCAGGTAGTAGAGACCGTTCACCCGGAAATCTGAAAAATCAAGTCGCCAATTGTTTTCAAATGCGCCCCATTCACCAAAACGCTTAACCCGGCTGCTATTAAGAACAGCCTTACCTGTAATCGCATCAACCAAAATAAAACCAGTACAGTCCATATCTCCCTTTGCCACAAGAACAGCCTGTTTTACTTCCTTAGAAATATATCCTAACTGGTTTACCCTGATCCACGCCTGCTGTGCAATGCCAACAGTATTAACGGCAATGGCAATAAACAGTAAAGCAATACAACGCATATAAACAAAACTAAGATGAAGAATCCGAAGATTTACATTAAAAATATTATACGCCTGGCATTATTTTGAATGTATAACAAATCTCCTTTTGTGTGTTTATCCATCGCCTTGAGGCGATAACATATAAGTGTGAAGCGAAGACGCTTCACACAGCGTTTTTGAAATAGTGAATTTGTCCTACATTCATTGATTTTTTGCCTATTTATAAGTAGGTTTGCTAAAATCAACTGATCCTCATTTAATGAACGTGCATTTTAAAGATAAAGTAGCTGTGGTTACCGGCGGCACAGACGGAATAGGAAAGGCCCTGGTAACCGCTTTACTTGCTTACGGAGCCAAAGTGGCCACCTGTAGCCGCAGCCACGACAAACTGTATGCGCTGCAGGCTACGCACCCCTCCCTGCCGCTGCATACACTGGTTGCAGATGTAAGTAAAGAGGCAGATTGTAAACGGTTTATTGAATCTACCCTGAACGTTTACGGTAAAATAGACCTGCTTATTAATAATGCAGGCATTAGTATGCGGGGACTTTTTAAAGACCTGGAACTGGAGGTTATTAAAAGGGTGATGGACATTAATTTCTTTGGAGCAGTTTATTGTACAAAGTTTGCATTGCCTGCGCTTATTGAAAGCAAAGGCACCATTGTTGGTATTTCATCTATTGCCGGCTACAGGGGTCTGCCGGGACGTACGGGTTATTCTGCCAGCAAGTTTGCCCTGCAGGGTTTTCTTGAATCTTTAAAAACCGAATTAAAAGATGACGGCGTACATGTAATGTGGGTAAGTCCCGGCTTTACCGCATCTAAAATAAGGGACCATGCACTGAACGATAAAGGAGAGCAGCAAAAGGAAAACCCGATGGATGAAGGCAAGATGATGAGTGCAGAAGAATGCGCGCAGCATTTGCTCACAGCGGTTGTAAAAAAGAAAAGAACCTTAGTGCTTACACTTACCGGTAAAGAAACTATTTTCCTGAATAAATTCTTCCCCGCACTTGCAGATAAACTGGTGCACAAGTTCTATTTCAGAAATAAACAGTTGGTCAAATAGCATAAAACAGTTAACTAATAGCTATTATCCATCAACTATTGATTAAAAAAGGATAAATTGCGCAGCAAAAATCGTTACACGCAGATCGGCACTAACTTATAATGAACTTTGTAACACTTACATCAGATATCGGGCATAACGACTACCTTATAGGGGCCATAAAAGCTCAACTGCTGCAAGCCGGTCCGGATCTGCAATTAATTGACATTTCACACAACATTGTGCCTTTCAACTTTCCACAGGCATCTTATGTTTGCCGGGGCGCGTTCAAAAACTTTCCTGAGTTTACGTATCATATCATCCTGGTAAACCTGTTCGACAAAAAGCCTAAAAACCTGCTGTTAGCTTTTCATAAGAATCAATACATCTTTTGTGCAGACAATGGCCTGCTGAATATGATACTGGAAGAAAAACCAGACATGGTAATGGGTATCAAGCTGGAAAAAGGCGCGAATAAGAATACACTTTACTGCACTAAAGTAATTGCAGAAACCATTACCCGGCTTTCCAATGGTGAGCCTATTCAGAAAATAGGTATCCCGGATGTAAGCTTCATTGAAAAAAATCCTTTGCTGCCCATAGAAAACAGCAACTTTATCGAAGGACAGATCATCTTCATCGACAATTTTGAGAACGTAGTGGTAAATATTACCAGGAAACAGTTTGAAGAACAGCGCCAGGGACGCTCCTTTAAAATTGTTTTTTTAAGAGATGAAGTGATCAATAAGATCAGCGAGTCTTATGCCGATGTACCGGAAGGAGAAAAATTAGCACTTTTCAACAGCGCTGATTATCTTGAGGTAGCCATTAATAAAGGCAATGCTGCCGGGCTTTTTGGGTTGAAAGGATATTCGGAAAGAGCCAGCCGTTCTTCGGCTATTATACAGAACCAGCTCCTTTATCAAACCGTGAAGGTTTATTTTGAATGATTTAAAATGCTGATGGTTTCAGCCTCAGGCCAAGCGTTTCCTCCAGACCAAATACCAGGTTCATATTATGTACTGCCTGCCCGCTGGCGCCTTTTAACAGGTTATCCAAAGCTGAGTGAACCACTAACTTGTTACCTGCTTTTTCTAAATGAACGATAGCCTTATTGGTATTTACCACCTGTTTTAAAAATACAGGGGTTCTGCTAACCTGTGTAAACGGATGCTCTTCATAAAAATCTTCAAACAAGGGAAACAGCTCTTCTAAAGAAAGATCCGTTGCAATAGTGGAGCTTACAAAAATGCCCCTTGTAAAATCACCCCTCCAGGGAACAAAGCTTAGTTCAATATCAGTGCCTGGCTGCAATTGCTGTAAAGATTCTCCTATCTCCCCCAAATGCTGATGGGTTAAGGTTTTATAAGCCTGGATATTGCTGGCACGCCAGCTAAAATGCGAGGTAGCGCTTAAGGACTGCCCGGCACCTGTGCTGCCCGTGATACCAGTTGTATAAATATCCTTCAATAAACCAGCTTTAGCCAAAGGCAACAACCCTGACTGGATCGTAGTGGCAAAACAGCCTGGATTAGCAATATTATGGGCCGTGATGATGGCTTCTTTATTCAGCTCCGGCAAGCCGTAAACAAAGGTGCGGCCAATGGCCTCC
>JASGDI010000114.1:0-4887 GCA_049841335.1 Niabella sp.
AATGGTCGCCGCCGCGCTACCCGGCACCAGGCTCGCGAGAACGAACGTGAGCATCGTCATGAGAATCAAGACGGGAACAGCAATCGCGACCCGTCCAGCTATATACCTGAGCATCATCACCTCCAAGAGTCTTTGCGCAACGTTGTTGAGCGAGTGAAGACCACACTCGATCCGCTTTCCGTGCCGTACATACGGGCGGGACTGGTCCCGCCCGTAGAAAGAAGAAATGGCGACCGGGCCGTTGGAAAATGTGCGGCATGCTCGACGCTCACAAGCTGGGTCGCGGCTTACTGGCCGAGCCGCCGGGTTGAGCCTGAGCGGCGGGAATACGAAATCGAGAACTCACGTACTCTTCTTCCTCCGGGACCAGGCGGGCACCTGGAGGCACCACGCTACGAAGCGAAGCCCCCATGCCGCGCGACGATATCGGCAGAGTGATCGACCTTCCCTGCAACGTCGGCCCGCGATGGGGTAGATCGCTTGAGGCTGATTGCCTAAACCTCGCGAGTGATAAGGCTCTCGTACCGTCAGCTTCGGCTCGGCGATCGAGTCGTCGCGCGGGGCCGGGTCGCGGGCCGGACGAATCACGTCGCCACGGAAGGTGATGATTGTAAATATTGCGCAAAGTGTGTGATCTTTGACGGGTGGGGACGCGCGTCAGGATCACGCTGCACGGATTGGTTAATCGACGCGCGCCGAATTTACTCGCTGATGAAGGAGACGTATGGACGTCGAGTACGACTACATAGTGGTTGGCGCCGGGCCGGCGGGATGCGTGGTCGCGAACCGACTGAGTCGGATGCACAGCGTTCTCCTTCTCGAATCAGGCGGCGCGAACGAGTTGCCGGAAGTTCGACTGCCCGCGGCTGGCTTCCTCGGGAGATCCGACGATTCGGGTGTCATCTCTTCCCACCCGACCACCGCGGTGAACCCCACGACAGGAGAGCCGATCAGGGCGCTCGAGGGCCACGGGCTCGGCGGAGGCTCCGCAGCGAACGGCATGCTCTATGTGCGTGGCCGAGCGAGCGACTTCGACGCATGGGACGCGGCGGGGGCGACCGGCTGGGGGTGGACTGATCTGCTGCCCTACTTCAGAAAGCAGACGGCGTTGAGCGGTGGAGATCCGCGCTTCTACGGAAGCGGCGAGCTCGAGTTGAGTCGGATGGAGGCCCACCCGCTTTCCGCTGCGTTCGTGGAGGCTGCTGTCGCCGCCGGCTATGAGGAAGGACATGAACCCAACGGCGGCTCTCCGTCTGGCGTGTCCTATGCGATCACAACCCGTCGCTCGGGCGAGCGGTTGTCGGCGTCAGCAGCATTCCTCGACCCGGTGCGTTTTAGTACTAATCTCACGATCCGTACCCGTACCAGGGTTACGAGAATCTTGTTCGACGGAGATAGGGTAACCGGGGTGGAAGCGGCAGTCGGATCCGTTTTGGAGCGCTTTCGTTGCCGGCACGAGGTGATTCTGTCTGCCGGTGCGATATCCTCGCCCCAGATTCTTCAGCGCTCCGGCATCGGAGACGCCGGCCTGCTTCACTCTCTCGATATCCCCCTGGTGAGCGATCTGCCGCAGGTGGGGAAGAATCTGCAGGACCACCTGTGGATGACGCTCAAGTTCCAGCTCGCAACAGACGCCGACAGTCTCAACCGCGAATTGGCGGGTGAACAGCAGCGAATGCGGGCTCGCGGTGAGTGGGCTGAGAAGGGATCGAGCGTTCTTGAGACGATCCCCACGCACGTTCTGGTGTTCGTCCCACCCGGCGCGAGTCCCGTGCCCGAGATGCAGTTGTCGATGCGTCCGTTTGGTTGGTCCACGGACCCGCGCACAGGCTCCGTGATCGACGATATCCCCACGATGAGCGTTGTGATCATGAGTCCGCGCTCCTACGCGCGAGGGTCAGTGACCATCAGCTCCAAGGATGCGTCCGCACACCACGTCGTTGACATTGACTATCTAGGGGACGATCGCGACATCGCTGTCCTGCGCGCTGGCATCGGCGCGATCAGACGCATCGTCGAGCAGCCGCCGCTCGCCGGATACGTGGTCTCGGAGATCAGTCCGGGCGCGGATGCGTCGGAAGCGGAGTTGATCCGGGCCGTGCACGCATCCAATACGACCTCGTATCACCCGGCCGGAACGTGCCGCATGGGCTCGGACGACGCATCCGTCGTGGACCCCCAACTTCGCGTACGGGGGGTGCGCGGTCTCCGAGTGATCGACAACTCTGTGATGCCGTCCATCCCTTCCGGCAACCCCATGGCTGCGGCGTACGTCATCGGCGAACGCGGCGCCGCCCTCGTGCTCGGTCAAGACGCGGGCGCAGAAATTTAGCGACGTCGCGGGCTGACCTTCGTACCGCTCCTCGGCACGGGCTCCGGCAGTATCGGTCAAGGATTCTCGCGTCACCGCTCCTGAAAGGAGTATCTTCCAGCATGAAATATGAACGGCTAGGAAATTCTGGCCTCGTGGTCAGTCGCATAGCGTTAGGCTGCATGGGCTTCGGTGATACCGCTCGAGGATTCAACCAATGGGCATTGTCCGAGGAACAGGCGAAGCCCATCTTCCTCAAGGCACTCGAGCTAGGCATCACCTTCTGGGACACTGCCAACATCTATGGGTATGGGTCATCAGAAGAGATCGTCGGGCGTGCTATCAAGAACTACAGTCGCCGTGAAGACGTCGTGCTCGCCACGAAAGTCGGTCTCCGAGCCCAAGCGACGGGGGCTGGTGCAGGTCTATCTCGCAAGACAATTCTCCATCAGATCGATGCGTCGCTGACTCGCCTTGGTACTGACTACGTGGACCTTTACCAGATTCACCGTTTCGATCCGAATGTTCCCGTCGAAGAGACGATGGAGGCGCTCCACGATGTCGTCAAGGCGGGGAAGGTTCGTTACCTCGGCGCTTCATCGATGTGGGCGTGGCAGTTCGCCTCGATGCAACATGCGGCCGAGCTGCATGGATGGACGAAGTTCATTTCGATGCAGAATCAATACAGCCTCATGCAGCGCGAGGAAGAGCGCGAGATGTTTCCGCTGCTCGAGAATCTGGGCGTCGGCAGCATGCCCTGGAGCCCCCTCGCCAGAGGACTTCTCGCTAGGCCCTGGGGCGAACAATCGAGACGCGGCGACGTCGACGACAGGCAACAGGCCTTCTTCCGTCAAGACGATCGCGACATCGCCGCGGCGGTCCAAGCGGTGGCAGAACGTTTTGGCGCGTCGATGGCTCAGGTCGCCCTGGCGTGGATTCTTCAACGTCCGTGCGTCGTTGCCCCTGTCGTTGGAGCGACGAGCGCTCGCCACCTCGAAGATGCTTCCGACGCACTTGAGATCAGCATGACCGAGGACCAGATCGTCTCGCTGGAGGAGCACTACACAGTGCGAGTCCCCACCGGGTTCTGAGACCGGGCCGACCGCACACCCCGCGGTATGACTCGCGGCGAATGAAGTCCTCGTTCCTCCACGACGCTGAGCCCTACGTGCTAGTGGGCGTCGGCCGAATGGTGAACCGATCGTTGAGGGACGGCGTGCACGCCGCGCGGACGGTCGTTCTCCAATGCGAAGGTGACTGCCCAAACTGCCGGCGGAATGCTCTTGCGAACACGGTCGCGTCTGCGAATCCGCACTGGCGCACGATAACACCGACAGGCGTATCTGTCTCTTCCAGCATCCGGCGCGCCAGATGGATCCGCTCACGGCGGATGAATGCACCTGGCGCATCCCCTTCCGCCTTGAAAATGTTATGTAGTGTGCGCTCTGAAACATGATGTGCCGCGGCGAGCGTGGCGACGCTCAGCTGTGGGTCGGCCAGGTGGGCATGTATATACGCTGCCATGCGGGATCGCAGTGCCGAACCGGGTCCGAACTCGGCGCTGCCTCGACTTGTGGCTTCTTCGCGGAGTAGCCCGATAACAAGGCTCGCCGCGCTTCGCCCGATCTCCTGTCGTCCCTGAGCGGAAACCGCACCTGAGGCGCGGATCATCGCGAACAACGCAGTGATCATTCCTAAGAGCGGTGCCGAAGAGGAGATGCAGCGCGCTGTCATCGTACTCAACCAGGTTGGGTCGATCAAGTCCAGTGCGAGATGCGCGACGATGTGTCGTTGATCGCACTCTGACTCAACTTCATAGGGGCGGCTTGTATCAAGGACGGCTGCAGCTCCTTCATCGAGCCGAATCTGCCGCCCGTCCTGTGAAACGAACGAATGGGATTCGGCTTGAACGATCAACAGCAGGGATCGGGGTCCACCGATTGCCTCATCGCCGCGGCGCACGAGCACGGGTCCGGTGTCCACTTCGGTCACGGTGAGGTGGTGGAGCACGTCGTGCGAACGCAGCGCGCCATGGAATTGAGGCTCCCGCGATCGACACGTGAGCGGGACGAATGTGCGGCTGGCCAGTTTTTCCCATTCGCGCACGCTCGACACGCTGGTCATCGGGGTGCTGATGCACATCAAACAATCCTCCTGCTCCGTCGGATTCGGATCGTGGACCACGCGGAACTCGCCCGCTCAGCCGGACATAGTCCTATGGTCTCTACAGCAAGTATCGAATACGTTTCGCCCGTCGAATAGCTCGGTTTCCAGATTCTGCGAGTTGGGACGCTGGCGCCGCGGGCTGCTACGCCAGCGCGTCCGTGCCGGCCGCGGTCAATGCTTCGCACTCCGCTCGTTCTTGTTATGGCAACGAACTCGGGATCGGCTTGCGGTATGCGTCCGACGACAGCGGCTTGGACGAGTCTTACGAATCGCCGCCCCGTAGTGAATCGCCCTGGGTTTCGTGGAGGGTCTGATTTCCCGAGAGGGTGATGATCATGCCAGCACCGAGGAAGTATCCGCCGGAGCTTCGTGAGCGTGCGATGCGGCTTGTTGCCGAGGCTCGGAGGGAG
>JASGDI010000115.1:0-25904 GCA_049841335.1 Niabella sp.
CCACCAAAATGCCTGATGTATCTGCCCCGGCTATCGTACCGGATGATGTAATTTTTCCCATATCCATCTGCCACATAAATATCCCCGTTTGGCCCGATCGCCGTTTCGGTAGGAACATATTCTCCGGGTTTTGTGTATTCGCCGGTTTCTTTAGGATAATCAAGCGTTAGCAATACCTTTCCGTCAATAGTAGTTTTAATAACCTGGTGCCGTTTGTTGTCACAAATAAAAAGAACATCTGTTCCATTTTCGTTAAATAGGGTAAGCCCGTGCGCGCCGGGATATTCAGTGCCCCAGGAGCTAAGATATTTTCCGTTTTTATTGTAAATTATTATGTTATTCTTGGTTTCGTTAGTCAGCAATAAAATACGGCCTTTACTATCCTGAACCATCTCATGGCAATCATTAACCGGATTTTTAGCTACATCCGCGCGGCTCCAGCGCGTATTGATCTTGTAGCGCTTGCTGCCATGTCCTAAAATAATGTCGTTCTTAATCAGCCATTCGGGTACACATAATGTTCCTGCTGTGCTAAGCATCGTATTTTGTAAAAAAGTTTTCCTGTTCATTTTTTTATTTGGATAAGACGGTTGACCGATGAAAGGAGGACAGGCTCTGAACCGTCATTTATCAACCCTAATATTAAGCAATCAAATCCTTCACTACATTGCCTGCCACGTCCGTCAACCTGTAGCGGCGGCCCAAATGTTTATAAACCAGCTTTTCATGATCAAGGCCCATTAAATGTAATGCCGTTGCATGAAAGTCGTGTACGTGCACCGGGTTCGATACAATGTTGTAACCAAATTCATCGGTCTCGCCATATACGCCCGGCTTTACACCGCCGCCAGCCATCCACATAGTAAAGCAGCGCGGATGATGATCGCGGCCATAGTTAGTTGCCGTCAATGGTCCCTGGCTGTAATTGGTACGCCCAAACTCGCCGCCCCAGATCACCAGCGTTTCGTCAAGCAGGCCTCTTTGTTTAAGATCTGTTACTAATGCCGCAGAAGCCTGATCCGTATCTTTACATTGCCCCTTCATTTCATTGGGTAAGTTGCCGTGCGAGTCCCAACCCTGATGATAGACCTGCACAAAGCGCACGCCACTTTCCGAAAGCTTCCTTGCCAGCAAACAATTGGCTGCATAAGTGCCTGGTACAAGGCATTCGGCGCCATAAAGTTTAATGATTGACTCTGGTTCCTTACTAAGATCTGTTACCTCAGGCACGGCAGTTTGCATACGATAGGCCATTTCGTACTGCTGTATCTTTGCTTTTATTTCAGGATCACCCGTGTCATCAAGTCCTTCGTTATTTAGCTCAGAAAGATGATCCAGCATCTTCCTTCTTTCAGCTTTATCCATTCCATCGGGATCGTTTAGATAAAGCACAGGATTTTCACCATTGCTAAATTGTACGCCCTGGTGAATTGAGTCTAAAAATCCATTGCTCCAAAGCTTTGAATAAACGCCTTGTCCGTTTCCTTTTCCTTTGGAGAGTAAAACACAAAATGCAGGAAGATTTTTGTTTTCGCTACCCAGTCCATAGCTTAACCAGGCCCCCATGCTGGGCCGGTTGCCTACTTGCGCACCTGTTTGAAAAAACGTCAATGCCGGATCGTGATTGATCGCATCAGTATGCATACTTTTTATGATGCACAGATCATCTACAATCTTTGAAGTATAGGGAAGCAGTTCGCTCACCCATACGCCATTTTGACCATACTGGGCAAATTCAAAAATGCTGCCGGCTAACGGGAATTTAGCCTGGTCCGCCGTCATACCCGTAAGCCTTTGCCCCTGGCGTACAGATTCAGGCAGATCCTGCCCCTGCATCTCACGCAATTTAGGCTTGGGATCAAAGGTCTCTAACTGAGACGGGCCTCCGTTCTGGAACAGGTATATAATGCGTTTTGCTTTAGGCGCGAAATGCGGCAGACCCGTAACAATGGCTTCTTCGGTATCCTTTGGAGAGAAAAAATCCGGTATTAATAAACTACCCAGAGCAGCGCCGCCAATGCCCATCCCCAGCTTAGTAAGAAACCGGCGGCGGTTTACATTAAGACCATATTCGTATACTTCTTTTTCCATGCCTGTTATTTTAGTTGATTTCCTTAGTTCATCGCTATGGCACACAATCATATTACGCTTTCACTATCGCCTCCTCCATATTATAAATCATGCTTATTACACGCATCAGTGCTGCAATTTTAGCAATATCTGCCGGGCTGCCGGTGTGCGGATATTCGCCAACATTAATTACTTTTTGGGCTGTTTCTTTTTTCCTGCTGAACAGCGACAGCTGATCTTTGTAATATCTTTTTAAAACGTCGAGTTCTTTAGTTCCTGGCTGGCGGCAGATGATACTCCGAAATGCAGTACTAATTGCTTTGTCAGTGTCTTTTTCTTTATCAGAAAGCTTTTCTGCAAACACTCTTGAGGCTTCGAGCACGGTAGGATCGTTCATCATCACCAGCGCCTGAAGCGGCGTGCTGGTATTGATCCTCTGCACTTCACACTGATCTCTGTTGCTGGCATCGAAAATGATCATTGACGGCGGAGGCACCGTAAGCTTAATAAATGTGTAAATGCCTCTCCTGTACAGATCGTTACCCTTATCCTGCCGGTAAACAGTCAGTGTTCCTCTTCCGGATGTAGCGCTTTCCCAAAGCCCTTTCGGCTGATAAGGTTTTACACTTGGGCCACCGATTTCCTTTACCAATAAACCACTGCTTCCCAGTACCATATCCCTGATGTTTTCCGCCGGTAGCCGGATGCGGGAAGCGCGGGCATAATAAAGGTTATCCGGATCTTTTTCTAAATGGTCTTTTTTTATTTCAGATGACTGCCGGTATGTTGCAGACATAACGATCTTTTTAATCAGCCTTTTTATATCCCAGTTATGTTCCATGAAATCAACTGCGAGCCAGTCAAGCAATCCGGGATGGGTAGGCAGATTGCCCTGCATGCCAAAATCGCCCACTGATTTAACAATACCTTTTCCAAAAAACAGCTCCCATACTTGGTTTACAAATACCCGGGCTGTTAGCGGATTTTTTTTATCTACAGTCCATTTGGCCAGACCTAGCCGGTTTTTGGGATATTTAGTAGTATCGTATTCCATCACCGCAGGTAATGCCCCGGCCGTTACTACTTCTCCATGTTGATCGTAAATACCACGGTTTAAGACATAGGTGGTGCGCAACGTATCCAATTCCTCCATCACTGAAACCAGGATATCTCCTGTATCCTTCCTGTTAATAAAGCTAAGTATACTTTTCGTATCTTCTTCGGTAAGCTTCAGCACGGGTATTTTAGCTGGCAATGACAGCGCTACACCGCCTTCAAATCCTTTTTCTTTGCTCGTGTTAAAAAAAGCAAACATTTTATAGTAATCTTCCTGGGAAACAGGATCGTATTTATGATCGTGGCATTGAGCACATTCAACGGTGAGGCCCAATATACCTTTCGTATAAGTTTTTACCTTATCCAAATTGTACTCAACCCTGTATTCTTCCGGTATTACACCACCTTCTTCGGTATATTTATGATTGCGCAGGAAAGCGGTAGCCAGTATTTTTTCTTTTGATGAATCGGCCAGCATATCGCCTGCAAGCTGCCATGTCAGGAACTGATCATAATGCATGTTTTTATTAAACGCGTGAATGACCCAGTCGCGATAAGGCCATTGTGTCCTGATTCCATCATCCTGGTATCCATAACTATCTGCATATCTTGAAACATCCAGCCAGTGTGTGGCCATTCTTTCACCATATTGAGGAGTTGCCAGTAACTGGTCAATCATTTTTTCATATGCTTTATCGCTTTTATCAGCTTCAAATTGTTTTTGCAACGTCACATCGGGTAAAAGACCAGTAAGATCCAATGATATTCGTTTTAACAAGGTTGCTTTATCTGCTTCCTCATTGGGCTTAAAGTTTTTCAATTGCATTTTATCAGCAATAAAGTAGTCTATTTCATTCTTTGCCCAGTCCTCATTATCTATTTCTGGCAATGGTGTTTTTTCAGGCGGAATGAATGCCCAATGCTTCTCATATTTTGCCCCCTGCTCAATCCATTTTGTTAACACTGCAATCTCCTGCTCGCTTAATAAGCCTAAGTGAGATTCGGGCGTTGGCATCTGGTAAGCAGGGTCGGAGGAAGTAATTCTTTTAATAAGCTCAGATGCTTCTGGTTTTCCAGGAACAATGGCAAATGCATCTTTCGTTTCTTTTAAAGGAGCTTTGGCAAATTCTTCTACGTCGAGCCGTAAACCAGCTTCCTGCGTATTTTTATCCGGCCCGTGGCAGGCAAAACATTTATCGGAAAGAATGGGGCGAACATCGTAATTATAGCTGATCTTGTTTGCTTTTGTGCCTTTTTTTGCCTTGCTTTCGCAGGAAGAAGATATAACAATAAGTGATATGATTACTGTTACAATGATAACGGACGAAATTGCAACCGACTTAATTGTAGCAAACCAAAAATATACTTGGAATACTTTCATTTTATTTCAGTATTTTGAAAATGCTATTATAATGCATAATGATCGCCTGAAACCATTTCAGAACTTGCTTAATCAATTCAAGTTACCAGTTAATCCATGTGTTTACGCGGTTAACCCAGCTCCACTCGATATCTAAAAGACTACGGCTATATTAACTTAGGAAGAAGATCGCCCCTTTCAGAAGCATATAAAATCCCAACTACTTACATGTTAACAGCCCTGATTCATACCGGCAAAAAATCTATTATAATAAATAAGTCAGTTTTTTTTATCAAAACCCCCAAAGAGTCAGTTTTTTATCAGATTCTGTGTTTAGTGCTAAGATTAACCCGGATCAGATTTTACCTGATCCTTAATTATTTTTTGCCGTTCCTGTTTCCAGCATCCACTCACCTATTATAACATCGAACTGAACCCCGGGTAAAGCCGGTTTGGCCAGCATTTCTTTTATAGCTTTTAAAACGGCTTTATCATATTTGCAGGTAATATCAATAATATTTAAAGCATGCAAACGCACGTTGGTTTCGGGATCTTGCAAAGCATTCACCAAAGCCTTCACAGCCGGCTCCTTTAGCCCGGCAAAATACAACGCCTCGGCCGCTGCTATAACCACATCAGGAGAAGCATCGTTCAGCGCTTTTGTAAGGGCCGGAATAGCCTGTTTCGCATCCTGTCCCAATTTTCTTAAACCAAGCGCAGCCCAATAACGAATCACTGCATTTTCATTACCCAGATTATTTATAAGCTGGTTTGCATTTTTTACAGTGGCAAAATTGGCCAGATCTGCAGCAGCAATATGTTCCTGTATAGATTCCTTGCCGGAACGCATATAGTCATAAAGGGGCTGTTTTTGCGAGATCTTTTTCAGCTCACCTTCCGGGAAAAAACCTGCATCGCGTATTTGCACCGTCCACCGGTTGTTTTCTGCCCTCATTCTTAGCAATACATCTTTATACTCAGGTTTGTTAGCAAGATTATTGACCTCCCAATAATCGTTTTCGGTATCGTAAAGCTCTTCAACGGGCTTTATCTCAAAATATGCCGATTGAGCCGCATTGCATTTTCCATCTAAATAAGCCTCATGCCATGAGCGTGTAGACAACGCTCTCCACATATAACGATTATAGATTCCATTGCTCCTGTAAGGATAATAATTCCGGATATACCGAAAGCGTTTATCTTTTACCGAACGCATCATATCTGTACGCTCATCCATCCTGCCTCTGAAACTATAAACATATTCAGCATCCGGTGTTTTCAGCGGACCCAGAAATGCATGCCCCTGCAAATACGCCGGTAACTTTTTTTCACCCACGATACTAAACATGGTTGGTAATAGATCTACCAGGCTGATCATACGATCCACCGTGTCACCTGGACTGGAAGCAGGATACAGGTGTTTATATTTTTCAGGAATCCGAATGATAAAGGGAACATGCAACCCGGTTTCATAGAGATAGCGCTTACTTCTGGCCAATATGCCACCATGATCGCTGTAATAAATAACAATGGTGTTATCAGCCAAACCAGCATCATCCAGTTCTTTTAATCTTTCGCCCACCCATGCATCCATATTCTCCACTACATCATAATAGCGGGCCCAGTCATACCGTATTTCTTTAGTATCCGGATGATAAGGAGGCAGCTTTACTTTAGCCGGATCATGACGTGGTGTACGGCCGGAGTCAGGTGCATGAATACTGCTTTCATGCGACATCATGGTATTAAAAACTGCAAAGAAAGGCTGGCCAGGCTTCCTATTCTTATAATGCGCTTTTAAGCTGCTTTCATCCCAGATCACTCCCGGGTCGCTGCCCTCTATTTTACCTCCTTCAATATTATAATCTTCTTTAACATTATTAGTACAGTAGTATCCCAGCTTCCGGAAATAGGCCGGCAACAATTGCAATGTTGCTGATTTGGCGTAATTACTGCGCATGTGATGATTACCGCCGGAACTGGCATATACGCCGGTAATTATAGTATTACGGGAGGGCGCACATACAGGTGCATTGGCATAAGCATGTGTATACCGGAACCCTTCTTTGGCAAGCCCGTCCAGGTTGGGAGTGGTGGCAAGGTCAGACCCATAACAACCTAAAAAGAAAGGACTGTTATCATCAGAAGTTATCCATAATATATTGGGCAGTGCCTGTTGGGCCTGAGCCGAAGCTGCAACCAACCAGCCCAGTAATGCACTTAGAATGATCTTTTTACTTTTCATCAGTCTATTTTTATTGCTTCTATGATGCTTCCTGGCGGAAACCTCAAACAGCATTATCCTTTTTTAACTGGTTCCATTTTGCGCCTTTTGCTTTCATCAAAATCCGGATTAGGAACCGGCATAGGTGCCTTTACACTTTTCAGCCAGTTATCTAATAATGCAGCCAGTTTTGAAAGTTCGGCAGGGTAACGGCTGACCAGGTTCGAAGTTTCGCTGAAATCCTTCTCCAGGTCATAAAGTTCATAACTGCCGTCAACCAGGTTCTTTATTAGTTTCCATTTTCCTAAGCGAACCGCAGAACCCGGTACCCCATGATGAAAAACCGGGTAATGCCAGAATATGGGGCGGTCTGCCGGTATTGGTTTAGTCAAAATATCCACTCCGTCAAAAACAGGACCCGCTGGTAGCTTCCCACCTGCCACACCTACAAACGAAGGAAAAAAATCAACGCTGGTTACCACATCATCTATTACCGTTCCTCCTTTCCATTTCCCGGGATATTTCACAATCAAAGGAACCCTGATACCACCTTCGTACAAATTGCCTTTTTCCCCTCTCAAAGGATCATTGGCGGTTATCTGCATAAGCTGCAATGTATCTTCCCGGGAAAGAGGCCGGTTTTTGGGCATCAGCATGGGAGGGATCTGATACCCTTTTCTTAATCCCCCGTTATCGGAAAAGAATACAATGAGGGTATTATTATCTAATCCTTCTTCGGAAACTTTTTTCAATATCCTGCCCACTATCTGATCAATATGTTCTATCATGGCAGCATATACTGGATTGCTTGTATAATCCGCAGCTTTGGACTTTGCCAGGTATTTAGCAACCAGCGCGGAATCTGCATTGATGGGCGTATGCACATCGTAGCTACCTACGAACATGAAAAAAGGCCGATCTTTGTTTTTTTCAATAAACGATTCACTTAAATTGCCTATGATCTCAGATGAACGTAATCTTTTTGCTCCCGGACTTCTGTTGTTGGAGCCCCTTCCTGCATTTGTTTCCTCAAACCCCTGGTTAGACGGTTGATAAATAGTGCTGTCTCCCAGATTCCACCTTCCAAAATACCCGGTTCTATAACCGAGATCCTTCATCACTTCGCCAATCGTTAATACTTCTGTTGGCAGGTACTGCGTGCGATTCTGCGGTACAATAACCGACTCATAGGGAAACCGGCGACCGGGTATAAAATCCATAAAACCAAGCCTGACAGGATATTCTCCCGATATGATACTTGCCCTTGTTGGCGTGCAAACGGGGGCTGCGGCATAGGCATTGGTGAACAACGCACCCTGTTTTGCCAGCCTGTCAATGTTGGGTGCTTCATTGAACCGGTTGCCATATGCAGGTAAATCAGCCCACCCCAGATCATCCGCAAGGATGAATATAATATTCGGCTTTGGCAAAGGGTCGTCCCATTTTGCATCACAAATGAAGGGCAGCAGCGCAGCTATGAATAATGGTAGTATAACCAGGTATTTTCTCATCTTATTTTTTAAGACCTGAATGAAAATCAAAAGCGAGTTTTACATTCAATGCACCTTCATATATCTTCACCGGGTAAAACTGCGTTGGTGCGGCCTGCGGTCCCTGCTGCGCATCGAACTTAGTGCCGATCGCATTAATGCTATGTAAAAAAGAAATATTTCCCGGTGGATATTCTATCGCTGTTTTAGCGGGCTGCGCCGGCGGCTGCGGTGTAAACATACGCAGAAATATATCATCTGAAAATATACGCACCGTAAACCCGTTATCCTGCTTCCCCTTTATTTCAGCCCAATAGGTTTCTGCGTGGTATCCTTTAAATTCAGGATAGATATACCCTGATTCACCGGTCACCGTATTGTTATATTCTTTTTCCCAAAGCCCGAAGGAGGGGCCTTTCATACGGTTCTTGTATACACGGTAAGGGCCGTTACCCAGCCATCGCATTGCTGTCACTTCACTCTCAGGAAAATCAAATGAAATACCCGAAAAGAGATTGTTGTTTTCAGGTTTATAAGTCACTTCAAGATGAAGCTGTTCATTTGTTGTAATTGTCCAGTCAAAACGGTTTTCATTTTCATACAACACCCACAAGCGCACGGTATCCTGTATCTTTTTGCAGACCACTTCTTTAACCGGGGCCGTTCTGCCGATGACGTAAGGCCCGTTGGACAACGGTATGCGCACACCGTTCCGCTCAACATTATTCAGCGCCCCTGTTTTTTTATCAAACGCTATTTTAAGCGAACAGGTAGTTACGAGGTAATGGCTATCATTATCCGACAATGCTATATTATTACACGGTTTACCCGGAAGTATACCAGCAGCCACCTGAGAAGGTTTGCGAACCGGCCACGTCCAGGTATTGATTTGCCTGCCAAACGGATCGTGCGCTGTAATACTTAATGCATCATAACCCGACCATCCTTCGGGCAAGTTTACCTGCAACCGGCCTTTCCGGCCTGGCTCAAGTTCAACAGCAATCTGCTTTGCCAGACTTTTGCTGGTATTTGCTTTTTGTCCCGGCCCGGAAAACTTTACCCAGCTTATTTCAAAACTGCATTCCTTCAGATCGGTATAGATAAACCGGTTCTCTATATTAAACTGTCCATCAAACCCAGGTGTTATATATCGCTGCTCAAAAAATACAGGCGACCATATTTCTTTTACAGTATAATAGCTGCCTTCTTTTTCCAGGTAAGGCCCTACTATGCCATCGGGTGCGTGATTGCCATCAGTGTCCAGGCTATCATTGCGATCCCTTCTTTCTACTGCTTCATCAGCATACACCCATATAAACCCGCCTGCGCAGAGGGGATCATTCCACATTTTCTGCCAGTAATCTTCCAGTCCTGCACCGGCGCCGCCATCGTATAGCCCATGGATAAATTCAGTAGGTAAAAATATCTTTCGCCTGCTATGGTTATCGTGGGCCAGATAATCGTAATTGATATAATGCGCTGCATTGATTTTACCAAACTGCTGCCATGGATGCAGCACTTCTCTTTGCTGTATATCCAACCGGGCAAACTCCTTATCCAAATTATAATTGCCGCCGCCTTCATTACCGTTATCCCATAAAATAATGGAAGGATGATTGACATCGCGCACGATCATCTCTTTGAGCAGCTTCAGTCCAACCGTATCATCATACGAAGGTTTTTGCCAGCCGGTCAGCTCATCTAGAACAAAAAGCCCTAAAGAATCACACACATCCAGGAAATGCTTTTCGGGTGGATAATGTGACATCCGCACCGCATTCATATTCATATCTTTTATGGTATTTACATCGCGTATGCTTAAAGCTTTGGAAGAAGTGCGCCCGTATTTTGGATGGAATGTGTGGCGGTTTACACCTTTTAATTTTACCCGTTTCCCATTCACATAAATGCCATCTGCTTCGCGTACTTCAACCGTTCTAAATCCGATGGTTTCAGTATACCTATGTAGTATTTTTCCTTTATTGTCAGACAGTTCAAATACAGCGCGGTAGCGGTTGGGAGATTCGGGTGTCCAGGTAAACACATGATCCATCTTTCCATTGATACGCGTTATCGCGTCAGTAACCGCAGTTGATAAAATAGTCTCTCTTACATTGTTATTTGGCTTTACAGGTAATGGCGTAAGCTTAACCTGCACAGAAGCGGCTTTGTGAAAGTTTTTCAGATAAACATTCGCAGTAAATGTTCCATCCGCTTTAGCATCCACAGCTACCCGTTCTATATTTACTTTCGGCTTAGCTTCCAAGTACACCGGCCGGAAAATGCCACCGAACATCCAGAAGTCTGCAGTGCGTTCCGCTTCGTTGACAGATGCATTGCCTGAATGTTTTTTGACCAGTACCTCTAATTCATTTTTACTGCCATACCTCAACAATTTGCTGATATCATAACGAAATTCATAGAAAGCGCCCTGGTGCACCGGCCCGGCCAATTTACCATTAATGCGCACTTCAGCATCGGTCATTACACCTTCAAAAATAATCTGAACTTCCTGGTTTTTCCAATCAATCGGAATAGTAAATACATGACGATAGGTCCCTGTTTCATTGAGTCTGTCTTTTAAAGGAACATGCCCGTAATTATAAGCTCCAAAGCCCTGCTGTTCCCAGCAGGAAGGCACAGCTATCTTTGTCCATTTGCCACTTTTTCTTCCTGCCGAACAAAAAAAATCCCATTCGACAGTATCATCAGCGCCTGTTCCCGATAAGTAAGCCACCTGTGTTTGCTGGGCCATCACTACATGCACATTGCAGCAGACAAAAAGCAACAGGGAAAAAAATCTATAATAAAATTTTAAATGCATCATGTTTATCGTATGTTCTTTATTACTGGCGGTGGTTGATATCATTAGGAACCAATTGCAGGCTGCCCAAAAAATCCATACAGGCGGCCTTTGCAGCATAGCTTCTTCCTTTTACCTGGCGACATTGCTGTACCGTTTCTACAAACAGCTCCTTATCTTTTTTATCTTTTATATACAGTAAAAAATTAACCCCCATCAATGCCCAATACTGGTTCTCGCCCAAAATGTATTGCTTTAAACAATCGGCAGCTTTATTGCTTTTATTTAACTCGTATAACACAGCCGCAGCTGTAACGGCTACAGGTGGATAAGGATCGGAAAGCAAGGGCTCAATGGCTGAGGTGTAGCTTTTCAGATTTTTCGCAGGCTGAGAGCGCAGTCCCGTTACCGCCCAGTAACGAACGATCTTATTATGATCCTTCAAAAGCGCCAGCTGCTTTTTAAGTGTCGCTGCATCCTGGAAACCGGATAAGGAAGCTGCCTTGAAAATAGCGCTAACAGGGTAAGCTGCTTCATCCAGCCTGTATGCATACGCATTGCCCGTTTTGGAAACAGCATCAATCTCACCTTCAGGAAGCAGCATCACATCTCTTTTTTCAATAACCTCTTTTTCATAAGCGTGCCTCATTTGCCTTAACCGTGCCTGTTCGTTTTTGTCCAGCGAAAGATTTTTTGTTTCCCAGGGATCAGTTCTTGTATCGAACAAAAACTCAGCAGGCCGTGGCTCAAACAAACTTTTCTGCAAGGGATCTAAAACACCTTTTTCAAGATCGTTCCTCATTAATTGCTTGATAACACCTACCTCCATGTAACGGATATAACGGGCTTCCGGTATAAAGGGCATAAAGTTCCTGGCATAAAAATAACGGCCATCCGTTACGGCCCGCACCATATCCAGGCCATTGTCCGACCTGTCAGATGACAGGTATAAATATTTTGGCGCAGCTTTGCGTTGATTGCCCATAAACGCCCTACCGGTCATATATCCAGGTATCTGCCCACCTGCAAGAGAGATCATTGCAGGCGCCAGATCGGTAAAGTCAATCAGTTCATCCGTAACCACACCCGTTCCCCAGGGCGATAGGTGCTGATACATTTCAGGAAACCAGACCCAGAAAGGCACACGAAAACCAAAGCTGATACCATTCGTTTTTCCCCGGGGAATACCCTCACCATGATCGCCATAAAAAATAATGATGGTGCTGTCCATAAGACCATCTGCCTTCAGCCTGGACAATAATTCCCCGATCCGTTTGTCAGTAAGTGAAATGGAATTATACACCCGCGCCAGCTCTTTACGCATTTCAGGTGTATCATGATAAAAAGGAGGCATTTCAAAAGCATCATCTGTTACTATTTCCTCTTTGGTCAAATGATCCAGAACCGATTTTTTATATTGCTCATAAGGATTGGTCATGGTATTAGACTGATGCGAGGTATTAAAATTAAACACGGCAAAAAAAGGCTGGCCTGGCTTTCGGTTCCACCACCCGGCCTTAACATTGCTTTCATTCCAGGCCTCTTTGGCATAACCGGATTCATTACTCACATTATAATCGGTTTTAGCATTGTTGGTGGTATAATAACCCGCCTGCTGCAGGTAATAAGGAAACCCCTTCATAAATGCAGGTATCGGAAAAGCGCTGCGATGATTACCCGTGCCTGTGCAATAGGTTTTTACCCCGGTTATAATGGCCGTACGGCTGGGAGAGCAAACAGTACCTGTTGAAAAGGCATTACTAAATCGTACCCCTTCTTTTGCCAGCTTATCAATATTGGGTGTCTTAGCGGCTTTGTTACCATAACAGCCGATGAATTGCGGTGAGGTGTCTTCGATGGTCACCCACAATATGTTGGGTTTTTGCTGGCACCAGACTATTGATACGTAACAAGAAAAACAAATTAATAAGATGTATCGTAATTGCTTTATCATTGAAATTGTATTATTGAAGTTGTTTAAAAAACAACACATTACTTAAGCGTCATTTCGACAATAGTTTCTCTGCAGAAACTGAGGAGAAATCTTCTTCTAAATGAAAGATTTCTCCCTCATAGCCTGTGGCTAAGATGGTCGAAATGACACTTCTTTTGTCATAGTATCCCTGTTTTCCAGCTTGACATCTCCTTTTATGCGGTATTTTGAAAAATTCAGACAATTCCATTATTTAATAATATTTTTTCCGGGTTTTAATTGTTGCTTTTTTTCTTTATAAACAAACACACCATCCAGGCCGGAAGGCAACTCCACTTCTCCTGCCAATCCATTACCAGATGTGGAAAGGTTCATAATTATATTGCCAGCCGGATGCGGCATTTTTGCTTTTACGTACTTTAAATTTCCCAGGTATGGTTCTATACGCACTGACCTAAAACCTGGCTGGGCCGGCTCTATTCCGCATACAAGAGCCAACAGATCATAGTTAGGGCTTGCGCTCCACGCATGGCAGTCGGACCGCGTAGGTTCGGGTTTCTCGGCAAACGTGGTAAGTCCCAGCGCCAGCATATCTTTCCAGGGCTGCAGCATATTTAAATAGTTGTTTCCCAGACCCACTTTTTTTAAAGCCCTGAACAAATAAAAACGATAATACATGGTGGCCTGTACCAAATCGGTATCACTAACAATTTTATTAAAAAGTAGACGCTGATCAACTGCAGGCAATGCATCCGAAAGGATCGCCATAACATTGGCATGCTGGCTGAAACTGGTATGCTTCATATCATCTGCAAATAATTTTTTTGCATCATCCCAGCAATTCTTTTTAACGGCAAACAGCAGCAACTCGTATAATTTACTGTAATGAAGCGCTAATGCTTTTTCATCCATCAATGAAAATAGCTGCACCGCATCTTTTAAGGTGTAAGCAAACTGGAGAGTAAGTATGGAAGAACCGCCTGTAATGCCGCCTGGCGGCACACCACCCAAAGGCTTTTCATTATCCCAGGGCCAGGGTTTTGCCCAGTCTACAAAGTTCCAGTGTGGCATAGAGCCCAGCATTCCGGTCTGTTTATCCATTTTATTCTCAAACCAGCTCAATACCGATTTAATGCCCGGAAGACATTCTTTTACCAAAGACGTATCTCCCCGGTGCATCCAGTGATCGCTGACCATATTGATCCAGAATAAGGAGAACGGCGGAATAAATTGCGGCTTGCTGCCCGGGAAGCGGCTGTCGGTAAGCCCCTCATAGTTTCTTGACCGGTTAAAGGAACGAATCGCCTTTTTCATTAAACGGTCATCGCCATCTACATACAAAGAAATAAGCGCCTGGATACGCGTATCTGCTATATATTGCAGCTGCTCGTAGTAAGGGCAGTCAAAATAAGTTTCATGCGCACAAAGCCGGGCGGTGCGCCAGCCTGTTTGCCATATCTTTGACAGGTCTTTATCATTGCTCTCAAAAGAAGCATTCTCTTTAAAAGGATAGGCAGTGAACATACCATAAAAATCCTCTATCTGCAAGGACTCCTCTCCTGTTTCTATATCCATTTGAATGTAGCGCCAGGTGCGGAACCACAGTGGCCGGAACAAACGTTTCGTTCCGCCATCAGCAATAAAATAATCGGAAGGAGCTTTTATTATTTCATAGCCGTCTACCTCGTTGCGGTTTCCCTTCACACTATCTTTATACAGAGCTTCGGCATAACGCAACCTGATCTTAGTATTCTTTCCACCGCTGACAAGCAGTTCAGGATAGCCTGTTGTTAAAAAATCCTGGTCGAGCAAAAACGTAATCTTCTTGTGAGCTGGGATCAATAAGGTACCGGTACTGGCAGGCCATCCTTGCGGAACCAGTATTCCCGCTGCTTTACGCACCCTGCTAATACGCTGTTTTGTTTCTTCCATTGGAGGGATGTCGCCAGATGTCAGCACCCAGGAATAGCCTGTCCATGCCCCGTAAGGCGTTCCCCTTTCCAGCAATACCGCATTTTTCCAGGCGGTGTCATTGTATAGCAGTTGCTCCCATTTCCATGGATATGCCGCACCGTTCACACTATCGGATGCACCCATAAAATTATTAAACGGTTCTACGGGCGCATAGGCAGGGTTGTGCAGCACCTTCCAGTTCTGATCTGTATTAATGATAGAATCTGCTTCAGCACCGCTTTGCACAATCAATCCTGTCCGGTGGGTTAGCTGTGCCAACGGGCGGTATGCACCCATATTCCAGACCAGGGCAGCAATAAGGTTTTCTCCCTCACGCAGGTAGGGTGCGATATCCACCGTTTCATAATACCAATGCAACAGGTCGCCCCGAGCAGGACCCTGGCTTACCGGCATGCCATTTACAAATAACCGGTAACGGTTATCGGCCGATACGTGGATCACAAATTTTCCAGGTTTGTTTACTACACTGAACTTCTTACGGAAATGATACACACCATAGCCGGTGGGTTGTATATCCGGGCAACTGATCCAATAAGCAGGCCATTTCACACTTAGATCCACCTCACCTGCATGTGCGCGACCGGCCAGCACAACACCTAAAAGAACAAAAACGATATATCTCAATTTGATCATTTGATATTTTCAATAAAAGGGAAGGAAGGTGAAGGAACACGGGAGCGGTCCATCAATGCCTGCAATTCTTTTACAACGCCCGGATGTTTTGACGCAATATTATGAGCTTCCCCGGGATCGGCATCCAGGTCATATAACTCAGTGGTTCGTTTTTGTTTATCAAGAACGCTATACACTACATATTTCCATTTACCCTTTCTTATGGCCTGCCTGCCACCCCGCTCATGAAACTCCCAGTATAAATAATCATGTTTTTTCTGTTCCCCTTTTCCCAACAGTGTGGGCAAGAAAGAAATGCCCTGGATATTTTTAGGTGGCTGTACTTCTAATATATCTGCGATCGTAGGCATTACATCCCAAAAGGCCGATACATGATCAGTTTTGCGGCCCGGTACAATATGCCCCGGCCACCGTGCCAGCATCGGTTCACGGATGCCCCCTTCGTAAAGGTCGCGCTTAAAGCCCCGCCAGGGACCATTGCTGTTAAAATACTCCGGATCGGCCCCGGCTTCCAGGTGCGGGCCATTGTCTGATGAAAAAATTACAATAGTATTATTATCGATCCCATACTGTTTTAACCGGTCCAGTATTTCCCCTACCTGGTCATCCAATAACGTGATCATGGCGGCAAAAGCCGCGTGGCCTTCCGGCTGGCTTTCATACCCTCCTGTTTTATAATTGGCCGCGCCGTATTTTACTCCTGTAAACGATTTTTCAGGTAAAAACTTTCCTCTGAACCTGGCCATATAGCTTTCAGGCGCTATCAACTCTGCATGCGGAATGATCGTAGGATAGTAAATAAAAAATGGTTGATCCCGATTTTTGTCTATAAAGTTCATTACCTGTTGATGGATCAGTTCAGGAGCATAATCCACTTTCTTATCCGGATAGTTTCTCTCCAAGGTTACTTTTTCCTGGTTATGGCATAAAAAATCCGGATAATAGCTATGGGCCAGCGCCTGCGAATTAAATCCATAAAACTCATCAAACCCCTGGTTGTTCGGATCCCCTTCGGTACCAACAGCACCTAATCCCCATTTACCAAAAGCACCGGTGGCGTAGCCTGCCTGTTTGAAGAGCTCTGCTAAAGTGACGGTTGAATCAGGAAGAAAAGGCCTTTTGTTTCCTGCGGCTTTATTGCCTCGTATGGGTGTGTAACCCGTGTGCTGCCCCGTCATTAATACAGACCGGGAAGGTGCACACACCGCAGTACCGGCATAATGCTGCATGAACTGGACACCTTCTCTGGCAAGCCTGTCGATATTAGGTGTGCCAAAACGCTGCTGCCCGTAGCAACTTAAATCACCATACCCCATATCATCGGCCAGTATGTAAATAACGTTCGGCTTACTTTGCAAAGAAGGCCTGCCCCCGGGCAAAGAATCTTTTTGTTTTTCAGCAAAAGCTGAAAAATGAAACGTTATTAACAGGACAGAAAATAAATATTTCTTCATTCGTAAACTTTTATATGCTCATGTAGCATAGCTGGATATATGACAATTCCTCTTTTTATGCGTTGATCCATCGTCCAGAGGCGATAGAATAAGCGTGTGAAGTGCACCTGCCTGACGGTAGTCAGGGACGCCTCACACAGCACAGGCTCTTATCATCAAAATGACAAAAAAGGCCAGTTATTTCAACACATTTGTTAATGTATATTTTTGTTATCGTTTTTTTCCTTAAATACCCGCAACCCTTTAGGTGCAGCAGCAGATTCCTTTATCCGTGCCGTAAGCTGCGCATCCAGTTTCTTTATAAGATCTTCATGCTGCCTGTCCTTTGCCAGGTTATTCATTTCACCGGGGTCTGAACCACGATCATAAAGTTCAATCATATCTGGCCCACCCATGCCCCAGCGCGTGTACCGGTAATCTGGCGTTCGCAGGGTATACCCGCCGCTGATCTGGCTTAAAGCGCTGTTCCTTGTTTTTTGACCAGGATCGTTCAACACTTTCTTAAAACTACGCCCCACCACATATCCCGGTATCTTTAAACCCGCAAGATCGCTCAGAGTTGGATACAAATCAATTATTTCTACTATCGAGCTACTGATTTTCCCCTTATGTTTCATCCCCGGATAGGAAACAATCATCGGTATCCTGTCAGAATCCTCAAACAATGTATTTTTCTGGTAATATCCATGCTCACCCATGTGATAGCCATGATCAGATGTAAATACAACGATTGTATTATCTCTTAAACCCAGGCTGTCCAGCGCATCCAGCACCCTTCCCACTTGTGCATCTAAAAAGGATATGGTAGCGTAATAGGCCTGTATAGCATGTCTTGCAAGAGAATCCGGCAGATTTAACTGGTCCTTATAGTATTGCAACCCTGCTACTGCAGGTTTGGGCAGGGTAGCAAAATAGCCGCTATCAATATGGGGCACTTTTATGCTGGCAGCATCATAAAGGTCAAAATACTTGGCAGGGGCTACATAAGGTGTATGTGGTTTATAAAAACCCACACCAAGAAAAAAAGGTGTTTTTTCTGATTTATATTTTGCCAATAACGTTATCGCTTTTGTGGCCACTTTTCCATCTGTATGATCCTCATCCCTGCCATCTGCGGCCAGCCAGCTCAATGTAGCTCCAAAAGCTTTAGGTTTTAACGTAAAAATTTTATTCTCCATATCTTTATCAATACCGCGAGGATAATAGCGTTCATTCCACGAAGCGGAGTCATCGTGGCCTGGTGTTCCTATGTCCCTGGGATTATCGTAGTGATATATCTTTCCCACACGCGCAGCAACATACCCCTGGTTCATGAAATTCTGGGACATCGTTACTACATCGGGTACATGTTGTCGAATATAATCTCTTAACTTATAATGCCCGGTCTGATCCGGATAAAGCCCTGTCATAATGCTGCCGCGCGAAGGACCGCACAAAGGATAATTACAGAAAGCATTCGTGAAAAGCATCCCGGTTTTTGCCAGTTTATCAATGTTGGGGGTTTTAACCAGGTAATGATCGTATGCACCCAGGTTGCAGTTAAGGTCATCCGCTATAATAAAAAGTACATTGGCTTTACCGTGCTGTGCATGCAGCTGAATTGAGATAGCTATAAGAAAAGATAATACAAAAGATAACGTTTTCCCATAGTGCCCCGAACCCCTGTATAAAATTGAAAATAATAACCTCATGATCCTTATTGTTTGTAATGCAGCATTTCTATGGCCTTATCATCTTTATATTGTTTTGCCCATTCTTTTAAATACGCACGATGCTGGTTTAATACTTTCTTATACCGGGAAAGCGTAGCCAGGTCGTTCATTTCACCGGGATCCTTATCCATATCAAATAAAGATTCCCGCTGCTCCCCCTCGTCATAGATCCAATATTTAAAGCGCCGGCTGCGAACCATACGCCCTTCCGGTTTAAACTCCTTTCTTGTGGGAAAAATGTTTTTCCCAACTGATAATTTATTGGACACCACCACGTACCTGGCAGGGGAACGGGAATCCAGCACATTATGACCCGGCAGTGTAAACCCGCTGGTTATACCGGCATAGGCGCAAAGCGTGGGGATCAGGTCAGTACCAGTATTCACTAATACATCTGATTTTTGATGAAGCAGGCCCGGACCTGCCAAAACAAAAGGAACCCGCGAAGATTCTTCATAAAAAACGGTTTTCTGGTTCCACTGGTGTGCACCCTGCATATCTCCATGGTCGCTTGTAAATACAATTAACGTATTACTCCATTGTCCTGAGGCTTTCAGCGCCTGCAGCACTTCACCAATATAAGTATCTACCTTCTCTATCATCCGGTAATAGGCCCACCTGTATTGCCTCCACTTAAGATCAGTAAAATTACCAACAGGGAATTTAGGATTAGCATGAATAGCAGTACGCATGTCCCGATTAATATCGTTTTCATTTTTTGTGGGCAAATGATTAGCAATTAACGGAGGAAGTTCCGGCTCTCCCGGTATTTCTCCAACAGGTCCATCGGGCAGCTCTTCATCCCTTGCCCACTCGCAGATATTATGCGGGTTTAAAAAGGAAACTACCAGCAGAAAAGGTTTCTCTCTTTTCATACGCAGGAACCTGGCGGCCGATGCAGGGAGGAGGCTATCACTTCCGCCCATTTTATTATTTTCCATCCATTGGAAACCGTGCCCCGATTTTTCGCCCTGTATAAAAGGAAGATGCCATTTACCTACATAGCCTGTTTCGTACCCGTTGGCCGAAAAAACAGTGCCCATTGTAGGAAATAGTTTGGGATCTAATTTGAGATGTATATTATCCTGTATCCCCAACTCATGCGGATACCTGCCCGTAAACATCGATGAGCGGGAAGGTGTACAGAGAGGATTCGCACAATAGGCATTTGTAAAAACAACACCTTTTTCCGCTATTCTATCCATATTGGGCGTACGCAGATATTGCTGCCCCATTGCATAACTCATCGCATCGGCAGATTGCTGATCTGTCATGATAATGAGAATATTTTTTCGCGATGCAGTTGATTGGCTGCTACCAATAGTTATACCTGCAAAAATTACCATACAGGCGGTCAGGGAAATCATTTTTATGCTCCTCATGCTTATTCAATTTCACTATAAAAAATACCATTAAATTTTTCGTTCAGGGGCTTACTAAAGTAAATGCGTTTCCCATCCCGCGAAAAAGCAGGATTTATATGAAAACGCCGCTTCCACGTAACATTCAGCGGATCATAGCGTGCAATTTCAATTGCCTTTTCAGGATGCCCGTTCGGATACACTTTAAAAATCACCGGATTGGTATCATAAAATGTTTCTGAGGCGAACCATTTCCTGTCCGGTGATACAGCTAAATGATTGCCGCGCGGTGTCATCCCCCGCTGTATAACATTCCCTTCCAGATCCACCCGCACCAAAGTAAAAATCTGTTCGCGGTCTTTGGGTCTCTTGCCGTCTTCATCAAATCTCAGGTGCCCGATCATCGATTCATTATCATACCATATAGAATGAAGCGTTTGTATCATTATTTTCAGCCCGCTCCCATCGCTATTGCAAATACCCTGCAGCTGGGCTTCCGGCGATGGGCCTATATCCAGCCTGAATGCGATCTTTTTACCATCCGGCGAATACTGGCTGTGCAAAGGCCGCCAGTTAGCTACAGCGGCAATATCCTCTTTTTTTAAAAAACCGGGGAGCTGCTGTTTAGCGCAATCATTAATACTTAAGATCAAGCGTACCTGCTGCGTGTTACAATCCAGCTCATAAATACCCTGCTCTCCCCTGCCATTATTCGTATAAATATTATACAGTATCTTATTCCGGAAGGGATAATGGCCTAACCCGTCTGCTTTTATTTCTTTTTTCAGCAAATCCCTCCCCGAACGGACATCGATCAAACGCACTCTGCCGCTATCAAAAATGGCTATGCGGCGATTATCAACCCATTGTGCTTCCACTCCATTATGAGCTGCAGTAGCCTGAATATCGGTTATCTTTCTGTGCTTTTTCAAATTACGGCCGCATACCCAAAGTTCGGCTGCAGCCAATAACTCATCGCCATCGCCTGAAGGCTCGTTAATACAACGCACATAGGCAATGGTTTTCCCATCCGGGCTTTCGGGCGTTGTATTATAAAAAGAAAATATGCTTGACGCCCCATCCGGCCCTACCTGGTATGTCTTCAACAGCTTTTGCTGCGCATCCGACGTTGATGCCACTACCAATAAAGTAATGGTCATTATTATAAATCCTGCGGTAGGTTTTAAATTCACAATTATGTATTTTATTAGTATACGCTAATCTATTTCATAATAAAAAGTGCCATTATATTTTGTATTTAATGGCTTGCTAAAGTAAACACGTTTTCCATCCCGTGAAAAAGCCGGGTTAGCATGGAAGCGCCTTACCCAGGTAACACCCAACGGATCAAAGCTGTCTATTGTTACAGGAAATCCGGGTGCACCAATCGTATATAATTTTATCACTACCGGATTGGTATTGTAAAAAGTTTCAGAAACAAATTGCTTTTTGTCGGGCGACATAGCCAGGTGATTTCCCCGCGGAGCCATCATCTCCTGCAATACGTTGCCATTTAAGTCCCATCGTGTCAGCGAAAAACGTTTCTCCGGAACCTCGTGGCGCTTTCCATCTTTCCCGTTCTGGAGATGCCCCACTATAGAAATGTTATCATACCAGAAAAAATGTAAAGATTTTGGCATTACGCTAAGACCCGAGCCATCAATATTGCAAATACCCAGTAATTGCGACCTTTCCGATGAACCGATGTCTAACCGGAAAGCTATTTTTTTACCATCCGGCGAATACTGGCTATGAAGCGCACGCCAATTGGACACAGGCTTTACATCTCCTTCATGTAGATAGTCCGGCAGTTTTGCTTTGCCACAATCTGCAACGCTTAAAATCAAACGCGATTGTTGTGTATTACAATCCAGCTCATAAATACCAGGCTCTCCTCTTCCATCATTTTTGTAAATATTGTATAGTATCTTATTTTGAAAAGGATGATGCCCCAGACCATTTGCTTTTATTTCGTTTTTTAATAAGTCCTTACCTATATGAACATCAATGAGGCGTACCCTAAAGCTGTCAAAAATGGCTATCCGATCATTATCTACCCACTGAGCCTCTACGCCATTGTGAGCAGCAGTACCTTTTATACCGGTTACCTTTCTATGCTTTTGCAGGTTACGGTCGCATACCCATAACTCCGCAGGCGCCAGTATCTCATCTCCATCACCTGAAGGTTCTTCTATACATCTTATATAAGCAATGGTTTTGCCATCGGGGCTTTCGGGTGATGTGTTGTAGAAAGAGAATATTGTAGAAGCCCCTTCCGATCCTATCCGGTGCACACGTTGAGCATCTGCCGACAAAAAGAAACCCCAAAGCACTAAAATGGTTAAGAAGGCTAAGCACGGGCTTTTACTATTATACACTTTTTGTTTATGGCTGTTAAACATCTTAATCTATTTCTATAAAAAAAGTACCATTATATTTTTCATTAAGGGGCCTTGAATAATAAACCCGTTTGCCATCCCGCGAAAAAGAAGGGTTCACATGAAATTTTTTCTCCCAGGTAATATCAAAAGGATCAAAACGGCATATCTCTAAGGGCGCTTTATCCAGGCCATAAAGTGTAACTACTACCGGGCGCCTTTGGTAAAAAGTTTCCGATACAAAACGAGTTTTATCAGGAGATATGGCCAGGTGGTTTCCCAGGGGTGTCAACATTTCCTTAACCTTATTTCCGTTAAGATCCCACAGGTAAAGCGCATACCTGCTTTCTGCCAGCTCCGGCCGTGTACCATCGGGCGCGTTACTGTAATGCCCTGCTATGGTTTCATTGTCGTACCAAACAAAATGAAGCGGTTTCATCCAGGCTTTTAAATTGGAGCCATCCACATCGCAAATACCCAATAAAATATTGCTGTTATTGTTGTTCTTCGGCCCCATCTCAATGCGGAAACATATCTTTTTCCCGTCAGGCGAATACTGGAGATGCGAAAGCTCCCATTTCATCAATGGATACAATGAATCCTTATTCATAAACGAAGGTATAGGCAAGGATGCCAGGTCCTTCACTTTTAAAACGGTTCGTACCTGCTGTGTATTACAGTCCAGTTCATAAATGGCAGGCTCTCCCGGCACCTTGTCTGCGCAAATTGAATAAAGCAGTTTGCCATTGTGGGTGTCATGTCCGGTTTCTGCTACCAGCAGTTCTTTTTGCAGCAGGTCTTTCCCGGAACGGATATGGATTACTCTTATTTTCCTGTTATCGAATAAGGCGATCCTGTCGTTATCTACCCACTGGGCTTCAGCGCCATCGTGAACATTAATACCCGCTATATCAGCTACCTTACGATGCTGCTGAAGATCACGGTTGCAAACCCAAAGCTCGGCAGGAACTTTTGGTTTACCGGGGACAGGCTCGGCTTTGCACCTTACATAGGCAATTGTTTTACCATCGGGGCTTTCGGGCGTGGTATTATAATAGGCAAATATAGTGGAGGCGCCATCGCGGCCTACCTGCTGTTCTACGGGTTTCTTTGTGGCCGGTGGCTGCGAATGAGCTGCTCCCGGTATAAAGAACACCGATAATAATAATTGTAGTGCGATTACTGTTCTCATAATTTTTTAATTAAAAGATTATCTATTTCCATGGCGGTATGCCAGGTACGAAACCCGAACAACCCGCTGTTATACTGATGAGCAACCTCCTCACTGGTCACATCAAACAGCTTTTGTTCATCTTCCCAGTATTCAAAATGGTTGCCCTTCTTAAGTATTTTTATATGAATTTTTTGTTTCCTGCTTTGCCGGGCACCCTTTGCTTCGCCCACCAGCTTAAAACCCGGGTTTTTCCGGAACCGATAACGGATATCTGTTGTATCGCCGTTGGTCACGTTGGTAAATATGTAACCCTGTAGCTGATGGTAACGGCTGTACAGCCCATCCTCCCGCTGTGCCGCCGTTTGTTTCAAAGGTTTACCGGAGGGGTCTTTATACATGAAAAAAACATTGATATTATTAGCATCATCCGATGAAGACACCAGGTTCACATCAAACTCAATGCCCAGGTCTCCTTCCAGTTCCTTGTTCAACCAAACCGATGAAGCGCGGGGGCCGGTTGTATCAGCATCAATAAAGAGCTTACCATTCTTTATCACACCGGCGCAGCCTTCGCTCCAGAAATGGCCCGGGAGCGGGCCATCCGGATAGCTGAAGGATTCTTTTAGCAGGTCTCCGCTTCCGCTAAAAAGAAGAGAAAAAAGGATATAAACATCAATAATAAAAAAATGGATCATTTAAAATAGGTGTATGATGTTATTTGAACTTTTTTAACGGCAGGAAGTTTAATTCCAACCTGGATTTTGCGTTAACAATGGATTGAGGTCAATTTGCGCGCCCGGGATAGGAAACAGATAGTCGCGGTTCTCAGTGAATTTCCTGGTGTATAGTTTCTCAAAACGAAAATCAAGCACATCGTTATTCAAACCAAAAACAGGATCAGTTGTATGAGCCAGCCGCCATCTTTTCACATCAAAAAACAAATGCGTTTCAAACATTAGTTCTCGGTAGCGCTCCAACTGTATCTCTCTTCTCATTTGTTCTTTATTCAAACCTGCAGGAAAACCGGCTACTTTAGCCCTTGTACGAACCTTGTTTACGGCGTTATATACATCCTGTACAGGCCCCCGCCCTTCATTAACTGCTTCTGCGTACATTAATAATACATCAGCAAAGCGGATCATGGGAAAATTGGTAGGACAGGTTTGGGCATTGATAATATTCTCTTCGCCAAGGGTTAAAAATTTCCTGATAGGAACCCACCCAATACTTGTCCAGTCAGTGCGTAAAGCAGCAGGATCGGCACCTACATATGTTTGATACGGCCAGTACACTTTATAATATTTATTGTCATTGCCGAAAAAAGTAGCGCCGGGCATTATCACACTTTGATGCAGTCTTATATCTGCATTTTTGAAAGTTTCGTCATACCATTTAATAAGATCTATTCCATAGATCACTTCACCGGGGTTGCCCGTTGGATAACTGCTGCGTTTGGGATAACCGGAAATATCAATAACCGATCCGTCCGAATTACGAAAAACAAGAAAGGCAGCCATAGCAGCTCCGCAAAAGTTTTCACCTCCTCTTCCGCCGCTCCTGTTTCCAAAAAGCCGCTCAAAATTACTTCCCATGTTTTGCTCATTAATATACTGAAGCTCAAACACCGATTCTTTATTATTTTGTGTCTTCCAGTAAAAGGAAGCACCGAAATCAGCAGTAAGATCGTAGGTAAAAGGCGCGGTTAGCAGCTTCGCAAATTCTGCCTCCGCCTCCTGCCAGCGCTGCAGGTAGAGGTAGGCTTTACCCAGCATAGCTATGGCAGCGCCTTTGGTAGCACGGCCCAGGTCGGCCGCAGTGTAGCTAACCGGTAATTTTTCAGCAGCATCCTTAAAATCGCTGATCACAAGCGCCTGCACTTCTGCTACCGGAGTCCGGGGCAGGAAAGTTTCTTCTACAGGAGTGGGCTTGTCAAAAAGCACCACATCGCCAAACAGATTCCAAAGATAAAAGTAGCAAAGCCCTCTTAAAAATTTTGCCTCACCAATTAAACGGTTACGCAATTCTTCTGAAACATTTTCATTATCATCCAAACCTGCAATCACATCATTGGCGTATACTATGGGCCTGTACAAATTTTGATAAATTGCCGGAATTGTATTTTCACGGGCAGTACCCAGCCCCATAGGAAACGTCGTTCCCAGATTTACTCCTCCGCGGCCATAAGTATAGGAGTCTGGCCCCATATAAGTGGTTACTGCCAGGAACTGATCTTTAAAAGCATTCTGACCTGCTGCCTGGTAAATACCATTTACTGCCAGACG